>NZ_JBFUBO010000003.1:0-379327 GCF_056405715.1 Rhodoferax sp. P1_F3
CTTGGTGCATGGTGGTCTTGGGCGCAAAGCCGCAAAAAACCGCCAGTCTGGCGTTCGACGTTTAAATCGAGACCAGATTCAATCACCAAATTCTTCAAGCAAATCATTAACTTACGACGTCCTGATGTGCAAACGTTGGGACACTACTGTATCCACTTAGTTTTGTATGTCGTAATAAGTGGATCCACAAAGTCGCATCTACTTGTTGAAAATCCACTGTTGAGTGGCACTGCCTGCATTGCAGGTCCACACCTGCAAAGGAGTACCGTTGACAGTGCCCAGCGTCGTGACATCCAGGCAGAAGCCTTGACTAGTGATGGTTCCGTTGGCGTTGAAGGCCCATTGTTGATTCGTCCCCCCGTTGCAGCTCCACAAACCAACTTTCGCGCCGTTGTTGGCTGTGCCGCCGTGCACTTCCAGACAGCGATTGCCGTTCATTTGCAACTCGCTGCGAACGGTACGAACCATTGTCTGGTTTTGGCCACCATTGCAGTCCGACAGTTGCGCCTGCACACCTTCGTCGGTGCGGTTGTTGGGGATGTCCAGACAGCGCCCTGACAGCGTATTGAACAGGTTGCCGCCGTTAGTGCCACTAATGTTTTGCACAGTGATCGCATCCATGTCGGGCGCCCAGCCGCTGGTGGTACCGAAGGTCAATGTATTGGCGCCTTTTGCGAGTGACAACATCAACGAAACGGTGCCAGGCGTGGTCCATGACCCGGTGGATGGAAAAGACACCACGGTGGATTGCTGGCCATTGACTTGCAGGGTGGCGCGACGGGCCGCATTGTCGCCATTCACATAGGCAATATTGACAAGCTTGACGCCTGGGTCGTTGGCGTTCACTTTTTTATACGCCAATGTCGCGTCTTTGTCCAAATCTCCCACCCGTTGGGCTCCCGAGCAACCTGTGCAAGGCGCGCGGGCTGCGATGCCGGTCAATACATTGTTGCTGGACTCCGCCTCGTAGGTCGCTGTGGCGCTCTCTGTACCGACTACGCTCAACAGAACAGAACCGTTGGCAGGCACCGTGGCCGCATACGAGGTGGAAAAACTGCCGCCATTGACGTTGGCCCAGATATCACGCACGCTAGCCGGATCAGCGGTAAGCCCGATATCAGTCCAGCGAACCGTCATGGTTGCGCTGACCCCTGTGCGGTTCAATAGCACCACTGCGCGCCGCCCGTTGCCGCTGAGAACGCGACTGTAGACCTGCAGGCCCATAATGTCCTCAGAAACTTTCACGCCTTGCAGGCCACGCGCATCTTGGTTGATGGCGATGACTTCAGAGTTGGTCAGTATGGCTTTGGTGGCCGCATTCATCTTGGTCAGGTCATTGCCAGCCATGAACGGGGAACCTCCGATCAACCAAAGGTTTATGTGGGTCCGGCTTTCCGCATCAGTCAAATCCACACTGCCCGCACCACGTGCCACGCCATTGCCGACCATTAGCATGTCCAGGTCGTTATAAAAACCGGTATGGTGGGCAGAAGGATGCAGACCTTTGTCAAAGTTGACAAGTGCTTTCGCCAAGCTGGGTTTGAGGGTCATCTGGTCCAACGTAACTGTGCCCCCTGGTTTTTGCCAGAGAACAACGTCGTCGCTGGAGCGCCACATGGGTGCCATTCCGGGAGCCCAGTTCCATGGTTCCTGGCGGCCCCATTCACAAATCGACAGCGTCATGGGATGGCCAGTAATGGCGGTGGCGTCTGCAATGGCTTTGCTAATCGTCCCATAGGCCTCCACTGGATCAAGCACGGTGTTTTGATAGCCAATGCCACTGCCTCCGCACCAATCAACCTTGACGAAGTCAAAACCCCACACCTGGAATTGTTTGGCATCTTGCAGCTCATGGCCACGTATGCCCGCGGTAAAGCCGGCCGATGATGGCCGTGTGGTATTGAAGTAGCCACAACCACTGACTCCTGCGTCGGTGTAAATGCCGGCTTTCACCCCCTTGCTGTGGATGTAGTCGGCCACGGCTTTCATACCGCCCGGCCATTCGGTGGTGTTGACCACAATATTGCCCGAGGCGTCACGCAGCCCCTGCCACCAGCCATCATCGAGATTGAAGTACACGTAGCCAGCGTCTTTGAGGCCTCCGGGCGCCACATAAGCGTCCACCTGCTTTTTAACAGTATCGAAATTGATGCTGCTGGCAAATGCATTCCAAGAGGCCCAACCTATGGGGGGTGGGGGAACCTTGATCTGGTTGGTCGTGACTGCGGCCGATGCGATTGATGCCGCCATACCAGCCACGGTAAGGATCAACAGTTGGGCTACACGCCGCAATGAATGGGAAGCTATTGGCATCCGGTGGTCAGGCGGTGGTGTATTCAGAAATGCAGTGGCGAATCGTTGTGAAAAACGAACTTTCATAGTTTTTGTCTCCAGCGTAGTTGTTATATATGTCGTTGTGCATGATTGATGGAAACCCGGAGGATCAGAAATCCAACACAGCGCATGATGTGTGCGCCGAAGTTGCAAGTGAATGCACAAGCAACGTCGGACGCGTGTGTGATCGTTAGCTTGACTGCTCGAATGCGTTTTTTTGTACTAGTACATGAACTTCCTCCAAGTCTGTGTCCGCCCTTTTTTGGGTACGGGTAAATTGCCTGCAGGGGTTGGAGCCGTTTGATTCAGATCAAGGACGGGCGTCAGACCAGCGAGAGGATGTAACCCAGGCGTGGATCGCTTCGTCCGGCATGCACCTGCGCATACGCATGCTGCACCTCCTGCGGACCGTTGTGGTGCTCGACGCTGAGCCATGGACGCTGAGCGTCGCAGGCACGTGCGCTGAAGTCACGCCAAGCCTGGACCAATTTCTTGTCCAACTCCGCTGGGCCCCAGTCGTCCTGCCGCTTCTTCAGTTGCGCCGGCGCAAAGAACTGGACGGGGCGTGGGCCGGGCAGGTCTTGGGCCTTGCCCAGCTGCCTCACGTGCGTGCCACCTATAGGGCAGCTGTACTTGAGATCGCCGAAGCGGGTGTGAATGTGTCGACGCAAGTCCGCGTTGCTCGCGAAGTCGACATAGACGCAGCGAGTGTCGGCCGGCACCTGTTCGAGTTCGTCATACGTGAGGACACGGCTGTAGCAGCCCAAGCTTTCGCAGAATGCGCGATTGCCGGGCGACGTGAGGCCGATCACCTCGACGCCCGGCCGCTGGCTCAGTTGAAAGGCGGTGCCGTACGCCGTTTTGCTGGAGGCGCTAGAAAGCAGTAGGGTTGTAGCGCCGAAAAAGTCGTTCTCAGCCATGAAGTCGTCAATAAGCCAAGAGGAGACGAAGAGCGTTCGCAGCAGGGCCAACGCATCTTCCGAGCCAGCGGAGTAGAACGGGTCAGCATCACATCGCAGGTATTGGTTATAGAACAGATGCAACTCGGCACGATGCTGCGTCACATCGCGGAATCCTGCGGGCGACAGGTCGCCGGGACTAAGCACCGCATGATTGCTCATCGGCCAGTATCCATACAACCGTTCACCGACCGCCACGCCAGAATGCCGCGATTGCACGACCGTCGCAAAGCCCCAGGCCGGCACGATACCCCAGCCCGCCTCACCAGAGGGGTAGGCTCGCCAGTAGTTCATCAAGTCGCCGAAGGTTGCGTAGCTCATGTTGTTGGAGGTCAGCGCGAACGCGTCGATGCGCGTGCGGATCTGTCCGTCAGCCAGGGGAACGTCGTTCGTGATCGCAATGCGAGTGGTGCCCAGTTGGTCCTGGCGCACTACGAGGGTGATTTTGGTGTTCATGGTGCTCCGAAAGAAGTTTTGTTTGGGTATTGGTTGGAAGCGAGCACGGCGGCGTTGGCGGGCAAGGACGAAAGATCCATCTGTGTAGCTACACAAGCTCGATGAAAAGGACTCTTCCCAGAGGTGCTGAAGCGAGGCTGTCATGTCTTGTCTATTTCCATTTTGTGCAGCCTTGACCTCAAGCCTTGACCTTGAAGGTGGGCAGCTTGTCGCCCACCCGCTTGCCCATCTCCGCCATAAAGGCCTGCTGGCTGCTCATCGGGTGAATCATCACTTCCAACTCCACAATCTGCCCTTGTTCGTTGAAGCGGATGAGGTCAATGACGTGCGAAAGCCGCTGTCTTACTTGCCCAGGTTGGCCTTGAGCTCTTGCGACGCCTGCGCTATCGCGCTGCGGGGCGCCGGCAGATGGCTGAACCCGTTCGACAGCCCAAAATCGTGAATCATGCCGTTGTAGCGCACCGATTTCACATGCACGCCCGCAGCGTCGAGCTTGCGGCCGTAAGCTTCGGCTTCATCGCGCAGGACATCGAATTCGGCGGTCTGGATCAGCGTCGGCGGCAAGCCCTTGAGCTGCTCGGTCGTCGCTTGCAGTGGAGAGGCGTAGATCTGCTTGCGTGCCTCGGCGTCGGTCGTGTAGTTGTCCCAGAACCACGCCATCAAGTCCTTCGTCAGGAAGTAGCCGTTGGCAAACTGCTTGTACGACGGGGTGTCGAAGTTGGCATCCGTCACCGGACACAGCAATACTTGCGAACGCAGTGCAGGTGTGCCCTTCTCGTTCGCCATTAAGGCAACCACGGCGGCTATATTGCCGCCCGCGCTGTTGCCAGCTACCGCGAGGCGCTTGCCGTCGACCTTGATCTCCTTGCCATGCTCGGCCACCCATTTTGTTGCGGCATAGGCTTGCTCGATGGCGACGCCGTATTGCGCCTCAGGCGACAGGGTGTAGTTGACGAAGACCGCTGCAGCGCCCGAGCCTGCCACCAGGTCACGCACCAGCCGCTCATGGGTCGGGAAGTCGCCCAGCACCCAGCCGCCGCCGTGGAAGTACATGAACGCGGGCAGGGTCTTCTGCTGGCTGCCTACCGGGCGCACGATGGTCAGCTTCAGGTCGCCGCCATTGACGTGGATCGTCTTCTCGCTGACGTCAGCCGCCGGCAATGCCACCTTAGGACCAGCCTGCGCGCCCACCAGCGCGGCGCGGGCCTCGGCCGGCGTCATGGTATCGAGCGTCTTGCCGCCTTCAAGGGATTGCAAGAATTTTGCTACGTTGTGTTCGACACCGGGCAGGGTAGCTGCAGAAGCATTACCAATCGACAGGGTCAAGGCGGAAAGGGCGAGAGCGGAGGTGAGGGTATTCATGAAGTTTTTTTAGTGAGTGTGTGAAGCAAAGCCGGAGACTTTGTTGGTGTCGATGCGGACAATGGCACTTTGAGCTTCAGGCGACGGACGAAAAATCCGTGTCTATACCGTCGAACAGGTTGTGAATGGCTTCGCCTAAAGCTTGCTGTCGGCGCCAATGCTGAACTCGGCAAGGTGGTGCGAACTACGATCGGCGACACCAGGGGCGCCATGCCCACCAGACCGGGTCAGCCGGCAGTTCTATGCCGAGCGGCCAAATCAGTTGTGGGTCTTGGATTCGCTGTGCAGATAGCTGGTTAAGGCGCCACGTGGGTTTGGAAAATCTTGCTGACCACCGTCCACTGGCCACCAACCTTCAACAGATGGAAGAAGTCGGTGAACGAGATGCCCGACATATCGTTTGCGTCGATGCGGGCGCTGGCCGCCGTACCGACGATCTCGATGCGGGTGATCGCGGCCGTCGCGTCAGGAGACGGACGGAAATCCTTATCGACACCCTCGAACAGAATCGGAATCGCGCCACCCGTCAGCTTGCCATCGGGGCCGACGCTGTACATCGTCGCCTGTGGGCTGAAAGCGGACTTCATGATGCTGCTCTTGGCCTGCTTGCAGCCTTCGATGTACTTGTTCAGCACTTCGGAGATGGCTTGGTAATCCTGCACGTACGTTGGTTTGCTCATGGTTTTTCCTTGGTTGGCTTGTGGGTGGGTTGGCGCGTCTGCGGCTTGGGCCGTTGTGCCCATGCCGACAGCGATCGCCGCGAAAATCAAAGTCTTGATAAAGGTCGTTTTCACTCGTTTACTACTGATAAGAGTCGCAATGACTCGCCGATTCCAAATCGGATACTGGGTGGGCACCGTCACGATGGCTTTGTAGTGGGTTCCAGATTCAGCATCGGAACTCAGGTCAAGCGCCGCTCATTTCTGGAGTGCGTTCTTGGGCAGAAGCCAGAGGCCCCAGCCGTCGAAGTCTGTTTTCGCGGTCATTGAGCCACCAGCCGGCCTGGATATTCCAGTCGGTGTAGGGGCGCTGCGGATCGGCCGCACCCAGCATCCGCTGCGCATGCAGTGGAAAGTGCGGATCGCGCAGCGCGCTGTGCCCGAGAGCAACGATGTCCGCCTGACCGGACGCCACGACCGTCTCCGCCTGGTGCGGATCGACGATCAGGCCCACGGCCATGGTGCGGATGCCTGTCTCACGACGGATCTGGGCGGCGAACGGTACTTGGAAGCCATAGCCGCTCGGATAGTCGAAGACACCGAAGCCGCCAGACGAGCAGTCGACGACATCGACGCCGATCTTGTCGAGTTCCTTGGCGAAAGCCACGCTGTCTTCGATGGTCCAGCCGTCACGGCTGCCATCCACCGCCGAGATGCGTACGAACAGCGGCTTGTCCTGCGGCCAGATCTCGCGCAGCTCGCGGACGATTTCCAGCGGCAGACGGATGCGGTTCTCGAAGCCGCCGCCATACGCGTCGGTGCGGTCGTTGGTCAGGGGTGACATGAATGCATTCAGCAAGAAGCCGTGTGCGCAGTGCAGTTCCAACACCTCGAAGCCAGCACGCAGCGCACGGCGCGCAGCGGCGGCAAAGTCGGCTCGGACCTTGGCTATACCTTGGGCATCGAGCGCGGTTGGTACCAGCCAGCCCTCGGCCACGGGTCGTGCAGTTGGCGACACCACCTTCCATGGATGTTCACCACGGACTGCGTCACTCTCGTTTAACGGACCATTGCCCTGGAAAGCGCGCTGAATGCTGGCTTTGGGGCCGGCATGGCCGATCTGAATGCCGGGGACCGCACCGTATTCCTTGGCGAAGGCCGCAATGCGAGCCAGGCCCTCGACATGGGCGTCATCCCAGATGCCCACATCGCCATGGGTGATCCGCGCCTCGGGCGACACGCCGGTGGCCTCGACCATTACCAGGCCGAAGCCGCCCAACGCAAAGCGCCCGTAGTGAACGATGTGGTACTCGTTCACGAAGCCATTGCTGGCTGTGTATTGACACATGGGGCTCAGTGCCAGACGGTTGCGCAACGTCACTCCACGCAACGCCAAAGGTTCAAACAACTTGTTCATGTTTCGGGTGTCTTCTAAATTTCTGCGCTTGGACTAACGTGCGCCGTACTCTTCGGCCGGGCGATCGTTGGGGTTGGCCCAGGCCGCCAATGTGGCCTTTGAAGCGGGCAGGCTGAGGCTTGTCCCAGTCGGTGGAATGGGCTTGGTGAACCATTTGTCATAAAGCTGGGCCATTTCGCCACTCTTCATCATGGTGCGTAAGGTGTCATCGACACTCTTTTTGAAAGCCGCATCGTCCTTGCGCAGCATGATGGCGATGGGTTCGACGCCAAGTACCTCGCCGACGATTCGGTAGTCGGTGGGACTGCGACTCTGGGCGATATTGCCCGCGAGGACTTGCGCATCCATCACGAACGCATCAGCACGACCCGAAGACAGGATCAACATGCTATCGGTGTGGTCCTTGCCAAAGATTTCCTGGAAGTCAACACCGTTCGCCCGCTCATGCTTTCGCAGCATTTGCACGCTCGTGGTGCCCGAAGTGGTCGCTACTTTGTGGCCGTTCAGCTGCGCAATGGATTGGATGCCGGAATTGGCTTTGACCGCGATCCGGATTTCTTCAACATAGGTTGTGACCGCAAACGCAACTTGCTGTTGGCGTGCGGCGTTGTTGGTGGTTGAACCGCATTCCATATCAATGGTGCCGTTCTGCAGCAGCGGAATCCTGTTGCTGGAGGTGACCGTTTGGTACTTAATCTCAAGCTTAGGAAGACCGAGCTGCTTCTGGATGTCTGCCAGGGCGTGCTGGCACAGCTCAACATGGAAGCCCACGTACTTGTCGCCCAACGAATAGGAGAGCGCCCCGGATGCTTCACGCACACCCATGGTGACAGCCCCGTTCGACTTGATTTGCTGGAGCGTATCGGCGTGGACGGTGAGAGCGCAGCCAGCGGCCACCAATGCGAGTGTGATTTTGGCAAGCATCTGAGTGGTCCTGATCATTTGGCGAAGAGCTTGGTGATGTCGCCAAACGCCTTGATCTCAACTGCGTTGCCAGAGGGGTCCAGGAAGAACATGGTGGCCTGCTCACCTGGCTCACCTTTGAATCGGACGTAGGGTTCGATGATGAATTCGATGCCATCAGCCTTCAGCCGCTCGGCCATCGCTTCCCAATCCTGCATAGGCAGCACGATGCCGAAGTGGCGGCAGGGCACGCCATGGCCATCCACCGCGTTGCGTTGAGCCAGGCCGGTTTCGCTGGGTGCCAAGTGCGCAACGATCTGGTGACCGTAGAAGTTGAAGTCGATCCATTCTTCCGAGCTGCGACCCTCAGGGCAGCCGAGCGTCTGCCCGTAGAACTGGCGTGCCAGCGCTAGATCGTGAACGGGGAAGGCCAAGTGGAAAGGGGACATCGGAGCGGGGTTTGTTGCTGGAGCTTGCATAAGGAATGGATAGATGGTGAAGGGATGCGGCAATCCTAGGTGCCCTCATTCAAAATGAAAATCAATGTATATTGATGCTGAGCATCAATATTGTTTTTATGATTCGCGAACTCAAAACCCTCATTGCAGTGGCACGTGAAGGCACCTTTGCCGCAGCAGGCGACAAGATCGGCCTGACCCAGGCTGCCGTCAGCGCCCAGATGCAGCGCCTGGAAGCCGAACTCGGCTTTGCCGTTTTCGACCGCAGCGCCCGCGCTGCCCGGCTGAACCCGCGCGGCCACCAGGTCGTCGAACAAGCGCAGGAGCTGATCCTGCAATACAACCATCTTGGCTCACGCACGTTGGGGTCGCCCGCGTCGTCCTTCGTCAATGTGGGGGCGATCGCGTCGGTGCAGCGCTCATGGCTGCCAGACGTTTTGGCGGGCTTCTACAAGCAAGTCAAGGACTGCCGTGTTCGCATCGTTCCCGGGCTGTCGATGCACTTGCTGAACATGGTTGACGCCGGGAAAATCGACTTGGGCGTGGTGATTCGGCCCCCGTTCTCGTTGCAAAGCGACTTGCACTGGACAACATTGGTACGCGAACCGTACCGACTACTTGTGCCGCGGAATGTGAGTGGAAGCGATTGGTCCGAGTTGCTGACGAGTCAGCCTTTCGTTCGGTACGACCGAGAGTCGTTCGGCGGCCGTCAGGTGGACCGGTTCCTGCGCGCTTCGCACCTGCAGGTGCGTGAGGTCTGCGAACTCGATGAGTTGGAGGCCATCGTCCAACTGGTGGCTAAAGGGGTTGGCGTTGCGCTATTGCCTCAAACCGAAAGCTTCAAGCGATGGCCTGCCACTGTGCGTGCGATCGATCTCGGAGAGCGCACGTTTTACCGCGATATCGGGCTTGTACATCGATCGAATCACAGCATGGGTGACGCTGCGCAACGACTGGCCGGTATGGTGTGCACCAAGTACGGCAGCACAGGAACTGGCCCGACGTCAAAGCCTCCCAAGACATCGCTCTTACTGTCGTGACTGCGGAGCCAGTGGAATTCAACGCCGCTGCAATATTGCTATCAATTCAATAGCTTCCAGCGCACATTCCGCATGGGCTGGAGCTCATTTTTTCTTAAAAATGCTCAACCCCGACGCAAATCCCGCGTGAACGGAAACTCCTTGCTGCCCGCCACATTGATGGTGGCCGGTGGCACCACCAGCTTGCCGGGGGTGTGGCCCATGGCGGCGAAGCGGGAGAGGCGGCGGCTTTCGGCTTCGTAGCCGTTGACCGGGAAGGTCTCGTAGTTGAGCCCGCCGGGGTGGGTGACAAAGTACTGGCAGCCGCCCAGCGAGCGCTTCATCCAGGTGTCCACAATGTCAAACGTCAGCGGGGCGTGCATGCCAATGGTGGGGTGCAGGCTGCTGGGCGGGTTCCAGGCCTTGTAGCGCACCGCGGCGACAAACTCGCCCACCGTGCCGGTACTCTGCATGGGCAGGGCTTGGCCGTTGCAGGTGACCACGTAGCGGCTTTCGTTCAGGCCGGTCACGCTCACCTCGATGCGCTCCAGGCTCGAATCCACATAGCGTGCGGTGCCACCGGCCGAGCTTTCTTCGCCCATCACATGCCAGGGTTCCAGCGCGTTGCGCAGCGTGAGTTCCACGCCGGCCGACTTGACCGCGCCAATGAGGGGGAAGCGGAACTCGTAGTGCGGCGCAAACCAGCTGGAATCGAACGCGTAGCCCGCCATGTTCATGTCGGCCATCACGTCGTCAAAGTCCATTTTGATGAAGGTGGGCAGCATGAAGCGGTCGTGCAGCTCGGTGCCCCAACGGGTCACCGGGGCCTTGTACGGCGTCTTCCAGAAGCGGGCTACCAGCGCACGCAGCAAGAGCTGTTGCACGCTGCTCATGTGCGGGTGCGGTGGCATCTCGAACGCGCGCAGCTCCAGCAGACCCAGGCGACCCGTGGCCGAGTCGGGCGAGTACATCTTGTCGATGGAGAACTCGCTGCGGTGGGTGTTGCCGGTCACATCGATGAGGATGTTGCGCAAGGTGCGGTCCACCAGCCAGGGCGGCATGGTCTGGCCATACAGCTCGCGGTTTTTGTAGATCTGCTCGATGGCAATTTCCAGCTCGTAGAGCTGGTCGTTGCGCGCCTCATCCACGCGTGGGGCCTGGCTGGTGGGGCCGACAAACATGCCGCTGAACAAATAGCTGAGCGACGGGTGGTTGTGCCAGTACAGCAGCAGGCTGGCCAGCAGTTCGGGCTTGCGCAAGAACGGGCTGTCCGCCGGCGTGGCGCCACCCATCACGAAGTGGTTGCCGCCGCCCGTGCCGGTGTGGCGGCCATCGGTCATAAACTTCTCGGCCGACAGGCGCGACTCGAACGCCGCGTTGTACAAAAACTCGGTGTTGTAGACCAGCTCCTTCCAGTTGGTGACCGGGTGGACGTTGACCTCGATGACACCGGGGTCGGGGGTGACCTGCAGCAGTTTGAGGCGCGGGTCGCGCGGGGGCGGGTAGCCCTCCAGCACGATCTGCATTTTCAGTTCGGTGGCCGTGGCTTCGATAGCGGCCAGCAGGTCCAGGTAGTCCTCCAGACGTTCCAGCGGCGGCATGAAGATGTACAGCACGCCGGATTTTTCGCCCACGGCCTCGGCCTTGGGGCCGCTGGCGCGGCGCGGGTCGCGCACTTCCACGCACAGCGCGGTGCGCGTGATCCAGTGGGCCGACTCAAAGCGGCTGGGTACCTGGGCGTAGCGGGCGGGTTCGGGCTGCAGGGCGGTTTGGGCATTAGTGGCAACGCTGCTGTCGCCGGTGCGGCTTGCGCCGGCCGGGGTTTGCAGCTTGCGGCTGGCCTCTGGCGTGGCCAAGTTGCCGGCCAGGTAAGGCAGGCCGGTGGGCGATACGCTGCCCGCGCCGTTGGCGGGGACTGACACCTTGACGGCGGGTGCATAGCGCGCGGCAAACGCCGAGTGCTGTGGCAGCGCACCGCGCTCTACCGTAGGGTCGCGCTCCACCATGTAGGGGTAGTCGCCCTCGCTGACCCAGGGCAGCGAGTCCAGCGGCAGGCGCAGGCCCATGGGCGAGTCGCCGGGCATGAGGTACATGCGTTCGTCGCGGAAGAACCAGGGGCCCGTGGTCCACATGGGGCCGGCCAGCGAGGGGTTCAGGCCCGCAGAGTCCGCCACCTTCAGCGGCAGCACGTAGCCCACGGCGGAGTCGAGTTTTTGCTCGAACACGCGGCGCAGACGGGCGCGTTCCATCTCGTCGTCCAGCTTGGCGTTGAAGGGGTCCACATTGACTGGCAGGCGGCGTTCGCGCCACAGGTAGTACCAGGTGTCCTCGTAGCCGGCCTGCACGTACTTGTCGGTCAGGCCCAGCTTGCCGGCCAGCGTGCGGATGAAGTAGCCCGCGTCTTCAGCGGTGTAGTGGGTGGGCTTGCGCTCGTCGGTGAACAGCGCGGGGTTGTTCCACACGCGCTGTTTGTCGGCGCGCCAGTAGATGTTCAGCGCCCAGCGGGGCAACTGCTCGCCGGGGTACCACTTGCCCTGGCCAAAGTGCAGAAAGCCGCCCTGGCCGTATTCGTCGCGCAGCTTGTGCACCAGCTCGGTGGCAAAGCCGCGCTTGGTGGGGCCTAGGGCGTCGGTGTTCCACTCAGCGGCGTCGCGGTCGTTTACCGCCACAAAGGTAGGTTCGCCGCCCATGGTCAGGCGCACGTCGCCGGCCACCAGTTCGGCGTCCACCTTGTCGCCCAAGGCCATCACGCTGGCCCATTGTTCGGGCGTGTAGGGCTTGGTGACGCGGGGGGATTCGTAAATGCGGGTGACCTGCATGTGGTGGCTGAATTCCACCTCGCTCTCATCTACGCCGCCTTCGATGGGGGCCGCGCCGCTGGGCTGCGGTGTGCAGGCCAGGGGGATGTGGCCTTCACCGGCCAGCAGGCCGCTGGTGGCGTCCAGCCCAATCCAGCCGGCACCGGGCAAATACACCTCGCACCAGGCGTGCAGGTCGGTGAAATCGACCTCGGTACCGCTGGGGCCGTCCAGCGATTTCACATCGGGCGCGAGCTGGATCAGGTAGCCCGACACAAAGCGCGCAGCCAGCCCGCAGTTGCGCAGCAGCTGCACCAGCAGCCAGGCCGAGTCGCGGCAGGAGCCGGAGCCAAGCTCCAGCGTTTCTTCCGGCGTTTGCACGCCGGGTTCCATGCGGATGGTGTAGTCCACCGACTTGTGCACCATGGTGTTGAGGTCGACCAGAAAGATGACGCTGCGACGCTTGGTGCGGTCAATCTTGTCCAAGTAGGCCTGCACCAGGGGCGTGACCGGGTCCGCGGCTAGGTAGGGCAGCAGCTCTTGCTTGAGCTCGGGGGTGTACTTGAACGGAAATTCTTCCGCTTCGGGTTCCAGGAAGAAGTCAAACGGGTTGTAGACCGCCATCTCGACCACCAGGTCCACGGTGACCTTGAACTCTTTGGTCTTCTCGGGGAACACCAGGCGGCCTTGGTAGTTGGCAAACGGGTCTTGCTGCCAGTTGATGAAGTGGGTGGCGGGTTCGACTTTGAGGGAATACGACACCACCTTGCTGCGGCAGTGGGGGGCAGGGCGCAGGCGGATGACCTGGGGACCGAGATTGACCAGACGGTCGTAGGTGTAGTGGGTGACGTGGTTCAGCGCTGCGTGAATGGACATGGGCCGGTCTCTCGGTAATCTCACTGGGAAGCCTGTGCAGCGAGGGCTGCACCGACACCATACTAACAATCGATGTTGACAGGCTCTCCAAAGCAAGTCCTGCGCCATGCCTTCGGAGGCCTTGGGGCAGGCCTTAAAACCGGGGAAGGGCCGGGTTAGCATGGGGCCATGTTCTCTGCCGCCACCCTTACCAGCGCCTGGCCTCGCACGGTGTTTGCGGCGCTATTGGGTGCGGTGTTGGGTACTGCATGGCAGTTGCAACAGTCCGAACTCTGGTCCGCCTGGGTTTATGTGGCTTTGGGGCTTCTAGCCCCCGTTGCGTATGCGCTGGTAGCTCCTAAAAGAATAGCATTGGTGTTCGCCACGGCCGTGGTGTTACTGACCGGCATGGCACTGGGCTTTGGCACCACCGGCCTGCGCGCCGTGGCGTTTGCCAGCCACACGCTGGCACCCGACCTGGAGGGGCGTGATTTGCGCGTCACCGGCATGGTGACCGATATGCCGCAACGTTCGGAAGCGGGTTTGCGCTTTCGTCTGGCGGTGGAAGAGGCGCAACTGGATGGCCAGACGGTGGCGGTGCCCGCGCGCATGGACGTGGGCTGGTACGCCGGTGGCTATGCGCTGGTGGGCGAACAGGCCGGGCTGCAGCGCGTGCCCGCCGAGGTGCAGGCGGGTGAGCGCTGGCAGCTGACACTGCGCCCCAAGGCGCCGCACGGTGGCCTCAACCCCCATGGGTTTGACTTTGAGCTCTGGCTGTGGGAGCAGGGCGTGCAGGCCACCGCCTATGTGCGGGCTGGCGACAAGGATGTGCCGCCCCAACGCCTGGGCCAAACCTGGCGCGCCCCCGTCGCCTTGGCGCGGCAGGCGCTGCGCGACCGCATTTTGGCCACTGTGCCCGACAAGCGTTCCGCCGGACTGATGGCCGCGCTGGTGGTGGGCGACCAGGCGGCGGTAGACCGCAGCGACTGGGATGTGTTCCGCGCCACCGGCGTCAGTCACCTGGTCTCAATCTCCGGGCTCCACATCACGATGTTCGCCTGGGGTGCAGCCTGGCTCACCGGTTGGCTGTGGCGGCGCTCACGGCGCCTGTGTCTGGCGGTACCTGCTCCGTCGGCCGCGTTGCTGGGTGGTGTGCTGCTGGCCTGTGCCTATGCGGTGTTTGCCGGCTGGGGCGTGCCCGCGCAGCGCACCTGCCTGATGCTGGCCACTGTGGCGCTGCTGCGCCTCTCGGGTGCGCGTTGGCCCTGGCCGCTGGTGTGGCTGCTGGCCTGTGCCGCCGTGGTGGCGCTGGACCCGTGGGCGCTGTTGCAGCCTGGGTTCTGGCTCAGCTTTGTCGCGGTGGGTGTGCTGTTTGCTACAGATTCAGGAGCTGCTCGCGCAGAAGATACGGGGGCTAGCGGTCGATTTGGCTCCAAGGTGTGGGCCATGTTGCGAGAGCAGTGGGTCATTACCCTGGCGCTCGCGCCGTTGACGCTTTTGTTGTTTGGTCAGCTCTCCGTCGTGGGGCTGGTGGCCAATTTGCTGGCGATTCCCTGGGTCACGTTGGTGGTCACGCCGCTGGCGTTGCTGGGGGCGCTGCTGCCCGGCGTGTGGGATGTGGCCTCGTGGGCCGTCGCGCTGCTGTGGCAGTGGCTGGCTTGGTTGGCGGTGTTGCCGGGTGCGGCCGTGGTGTTGCCCTTGCCCCCGCTGGGCTTGGGGCTGGGAGCAGTGGCGGGTGGCTTGCTGCTGGTGCTGCCTGCGCCCTGGCATATGCGGGCGCTGGGCGTGCCGTTGGTCTTGCTCACACTGCTGTGGAGCCCGGCCTTGCCAGCGGCAGGGCAGTTTGAGCTGCTGGCGGCGGACATTGGCCAGGGCAATGCGGTGCTGGTGCGCACCGCCCACCACGCGCTGCTGTTTGATGCCGGGCCGCGCTACAGCCTGGAGAGCGACGCGGGCCACCGCGTGCTGGTGCCGCTACTCAAGGCGCTGGATGTAACGCTGGATACCGTGGTGCTGAGCCACCGCGACATCGACCACGTAGGCGGCGCAGCGGCCGTGCTGGCCATGCAGCCGCAAGCCGCGTTGCTGAGTTCGATTGAGCCGCAACACCCACTGCAGCAGTTGCGCACGGCCCAGCGCTGCGAGGCTGGCCAGCAGTGGGAGTGGGATGGTGTGCAGTTTGAAGTGCTGCACCCGCAGCCTGCCGATTACCTGGCCAGCCCACCGCCCAAACCCAATGCGCTGTCCTGCGTGCTGCGCATCAGCGCGGGCCAGCGCACCGCGCTGCTGGTGGGCGACATAGAGGCTGCGCAGGAGGCGCGTTTGGTGCAGGCCTTGCAGGGCACCGGCCATTTGCATGCCGACGTGCTGCTGGTGCCGCACCACGGCAGCAAAACGTCGAGCACGCCCGAATTTCTGCAGGCCGTAGCGCCGCAATGGGCGCTGGTGCAGGCCGGGTATCGCAACCGCTTTGGTCACCCGGCGGCGCCGGTGGTGGAGCGCTACGCGCAGGCGCGCATCAATTTGGTGTCATCGCCCCGCTGTGGTGCAATGGTCTGGCGCTCGGAGCAGCCCCAAAATGTGGCGTGCTCTCGGGAAGAAGATCGCCGTTACTGGCATCATCATGTGCCATAGTGGTGCATGGGGGGCGTGGCCCAAAGCTTGCATACTGCGTGTTCAGAGAGGTCTTTTATGCGGAAATTCGACGAGATGTACACCCAGCTTCCCTACGAGTTTTTTACTCATGGCAAGCAGATACGAGACCACTACAAAATTTACGACGAATGGCTGGCCCGCCAACCCGGCGACATGATGGCCAAACGCCGTGAAGAAGCGGAGATGATTTTCCGCCGTGTGGGCATCACCTTTGCCGTCTACGGCGAGAAGGACGAGGATGGCTCCGGCACCGAACGGCTCATTCCCTTTGACCTGATTCCCCGCATCATCCCGGCGCACGAGTGGTCCAGCATGGAGAAGGGCCTGACGCAGCGCGTCACCGCACTCAACCGCTTCATCCACGACATCTACCACGACCAGGACATTCTGAAGGCCGGCATCGTGCCGCGCGAGCAGATCGAGGGCAACGCCCAGTACCGCCCCGAGATGGTGGGTGTGGACGTGCCCAACGGCATCTACTCGCAAATCAGTGGCATCGACATCGTGCGGGCGCCCGACACCAATGGCAAGGGCGAGTACTACGTGTTGGAAGACAATCTGCGCGTGCCCAGCGGTGTGAGCTACATGCTGGAAGACCGCAAGATGATGATGCGGCTGTTCCCCGACCTGTTCAGCGCGCACCGTGTGGCGCCCATTGCCCATTACCCCGACCTGTTGCTGGAAACCCTGCGCGCCAGCAGCCCGGCCACCACGGCCGAGCCCACGGTGGTGGTGCTCACGCCCGGCATGTACAACAGCGCCTACTTCGAGCACGCCTTCCTGGCCCAGCAGATGGGTGTGGAGCTGGTCGAAGGACAAGACTTGTTCGTCAAGGACAACTTCGTCTACATGCGCACCACGCGCGGCCCACGCCGGGTCGACGTGATCTACCGCCGGGTGGACGATGACTTTTTGGACCCCACGGTGTTCCGCCCCACGTCCACGCTAGGTTGTGCCGGTTTGCTCAATGCCTATAAGGCCGGCAACGTCACCATTTGCAACGCCGTGGGCACCGGCATTGCAGACGACAAGTCCATCTACCCCTATGTGCCGAAGATGATCGAGTTCTACCTGGGCGAGAAGCCCATCCTGAACAACGTGCCCACCTTCATGTGCCGCAACAAGGACGATCTGGCCTACACGCTGGCGAATCTGAAAGACCTGGTGGTGAAAGAGGTGCACGGCGCGGGTGGCTACGGCATGCTGGTGGGGCCCGCGGCCACGAAAGCCGAGATCGAAGACTTCCGCAAGGCCTTGTTGGCCAACCCCAGTGGCTACATCGCCCAGCCCACGCTCAGTTTGTCCAGTTGCCCCACATTTGTGGAAAGCGGCATTGCGCCGCGCCACATCGACCTGCGGCCCTATGTGCTGAGCGGCAAGACGGTGCAGATGGTGCCAGGCGGTCTGACACGTGTTGCGTTGAAAGATGGTTCGCTGGTGGTCAATTCCTCGCAAGGCGGGGGCACCAAGGACACCTGGATTCTGGAAGACGATGCGCCGCCTGCTGTGGCCACCGCTGCACAAACCCAAAAACAATAAGCGAATTGCGGAGGAACCACCCTATGTTGTCAAGAACCGCTGATCACCTGTTCTGGATGTCCCGCTACACCGAGCGGGCCGAAAACACGGCGCGCATGCTGGACGTGAACTACCAAACATCGCTGCTGCCCCAATCACAGGCCGTGGCGCAGCTGGGCTGGCAGGGCCTGCTGTCCATCAGCGAACTGCTCTACAGCTACCAAGAACGCCATGGCGAGATCCAGGCGCGTGAGGTCATGGACTTCATGGTCAAGGACGAGGACAACCCGTCTTCCATCATGTCCTGCCTGAGCGCGGCGCGTGAAAACGCCCGCGCCGTGCGTGGCACGCTGACCACCGAGGTGTGGGAAACGCAGAACACCACCTGGCTCGAAGTCAAGCGCATGATCAAGACCGGTGAGTTCGAAAAAGACCCAGCCCAGTTTTTTGAATGGGTAAAGTTCCGCTCGCACCTGTCGCGCGGTGTGACCGTCGGCACCATGCTGATGGACGAGGCCCTGTTCTTTATGCGCATGGGTACGTTTCTGGAGCGGGCCGACAACACGGCGCGTCTGGTGGATGTGAAATTTCACGCCGTGCAGAGCGACTTTTTCGGTGCCGCCAGCGAGAAGGACCAAGAGTACGACTTCTACCACTGGAGCGCGATTTTGCGCAGCGTTTCGGGTTTCGAGGTGTACCGCAAGGTCTACCGCGACGTCATCAAGCCCGAGCGTGTGGCCGAGCTGCTGATCCTCAAGCCCGACATGCCGCGCTCGCTGCACGCCTGCCTGAACGAGGTGGTGAACAACCTGAGCCTGGTAGCTAGCGACCCCAATAGCGAAACCCTGCGCCGTGCCGGCAAGCTGCGTGCGGAGTTGCAGTTTGGCCGCATCGACGAAATCCTGGCCACCGGTCTGCACGCCTACCTGACCCAGTTTTTGGACCGCGTCAACGACCTGGGTGCCCACATCAGCCGCGAATTTTTGGTTCCCGTGACCTGATCTTCTCCGCATAATGCGTGCAACAAGGAGCACGCATGCGAGTTGCCGATGTGGACCGGGAGATTGACGCCGCCAAAGTCGACGGTCCGCTGCGCGACATCGTCATCCAGCCCTGCCCGGCGCTGCTGATCGACCTGCGCGCAGAGTTCAGCCGGCCCGACCCGGAGCCTGCCACCATCGTGGCCATCGCCTCGCGCGATGTGGCCATGGCCGCTGCGCTTATCAAGGTGGCCAACAGCGCGGTCTATGCGCGTTCTCGCACGGCCACCACGGTGGCCGATGCGGTGGCCCTGTTGGGCATTGCGCACACCGTGTCCATCCTCACCGGGTTTTTGTTGCGTGACGCCATTCGTGTGTCATCGCCGCAGCTGGAGCACTTCTGGGAAAACTCCACACGCCGCGCCTATGCCATGGGCTATATCGCCGGCCAAATGTACGGCATGAACGCCGATGTGGCCCACACCTGCGGCCTGTTTTGCCACGTCGGCCTGCCCATATTGCTGCAGAGCCTGCCTGGGTACGACGCCACACTGGCCGAGGCCACCGACCACATGGAGCACACCTTCACCGACGTGGAGAACGCGGCCCACCGCACGGACCATGCGGTGGTCGGCGCCATCGTGGCCAAGACCTGGCGGTTGCCTCCCATTGTGGCGATTGCGGTGCGGCTGCACCACGACTTCAGTGTGCTGGACGATGCGCGTTTTCCGGACGAAGTGCGCGCGCTGGTGGCCATGTCGCTGTTGGCCGAGCGGCTGGTGGTGTTGCACGAGGGGGTGCAGGCGCACAAGGAGTGGGAGCAGCATGGTGCTGCATGCCTGGCCCACCTGCGTGTGAGCGAAGCGGAGATGGAGCAGTGGCAGGATGCGCTGCAGCCCCAGTTTGAAGGGCCTGCTGGCTTCTAGCCTGCCCCGGTACGCGGTCCCGATTTACTCGGGCGCGACCAGCGCGTCCAGACCAAATGTGCGGATCTTCTCGGCCGCGGTGTCGGCTTCTGTTTGGGTTTCAAACGGGCCTACCCACACGCGGGTGCGCGGCCCGCGCAGTGCCCGGAACGCCTTGGAGTTGGCGGGCAGGTCGGCATCCATGAGGCGCGTGAACGCATTGCGCGCATTGTTCTCGTCGGCAAAGATGCCCACGTTGACGATAAAGCGGCCGGTGGGCGCGGCGCGGGGGCTGGGTGCCGGCGCCTCGGTGGCCGTAGGTGTGGGGGCGGCGGGCTTGGCCTTGGTGCGTATGGGGCGTGACGCTGCGGGTTTAGGCGCTGCGGCGGGCTTCACCTCTGCAGGTTTCACTTCCGCGGGTTTGGCTGCGACAGCTTTGGCGGGTGCAGGTGTTGGGGTTGGAGTCGGCGTGGTAGCCGGGGCGGAAGCCACCGGCTTGGGCGCGGAAGCAGCGATTGCAGGCGCTGCCACTGCGGCAGAAGCAGGGGCCGATGCTGGCAGTGCGGCCGGTGGGGCTACCGAGGATGCCGGTGCTGAAGCGGCCGGTGCCGTAGCATCGGTCGCGCGGCCCACGGCGAGGTTGCGGGGGTCGGCCAGTTTGTCCGTGGCCTTGTCGGCGTAGCCGGGCAGGGGCTCAAAGCCGCTGAAGTGGGTCCACGAATAGACGGCTGCCGCAGCGATAAGCAGATTGAGAGCGGCCAGCACGATCAGGCGCCGACGTGTGCTGGCCTGACGCGCCAGCAGGGTGCAGGCCTCGGGCACGGTGGCGCTGGCGGCCAGGGCGGCCTGCATGCGTTTGCGCGTGGCGCTGTGCAGCAGGGCATTGCCGCCCAGACCGGGCACGGCCACCGCGATGACAAGCAACGTGGCCAGCAGACCCCACTGCATGCCTTCTGAAAACTGGAATACCAGGCGACCAATGCCAAACACCGACAGTGCCAACGCAACGACGCAGCCCGAGTACAGCAGTGCCGCATGCCAGAGCTGGCGGAAGGCCAGCCAGTTCAGCGTGTACAGCGCGGCCGACCAGTTCCAGCTCAGGCCCGCACGGTCGGCCGCTTCAAAGCGCGTGAACAGGGGCAGGTAGTAGGCGCTGTTGACGTCCCCAATGGCCGCGCGGTAGAGCGCGGTAGTGGAGTGTTCGTCCGTGTTGTCCAGGGCAGTGGTGGGGGCGGTGGCCATGGTTTATTTTGGCACGGCCGGGGCACTGGCCACTGCGGCCGCTACGGCGTCGCCCAGCTCAATCACGGCCAGCGCGTAGTAGCTGCTCCAGTTGTAGCGCGTGATAGCGTAGAAGTTGTCAGTGCCTGCAATGTATAGCGGCGCATCGGCCCCGTTCTGCAGTTCTACCAGCGCCAGCTTGCCGGGGTGGGCCAGGGCGGCCGCGTCCAGCAGCACGCCCTTGTCGGCCATGGTCTGCGGCGTGAAGCTGGGCACGATGTCAGGCGCCAGCAGCGTGGCACGGTCCAGGCGGGCAGGGTCCAGTTGCACGGGGTAGTGGGTGGGCAGGTCGCGCTGCCATTTGAAAGCAACGAAGTAATTGGCCACGGAGCCAATCACGTCGGCTGCGCTGTGGAACAGGTCCACGCGGCTGTCGCCGTCAAAGTCGATGGCGTACTTGGCCCAGCTGGACGGCATGAACTGCGGCAGGCCCATGGCGCCGGCGTAGCTACCGCGCAGGGCCAACGGGTCTGTCTGGGTGCGCGCGGTCAGGCTCAAAAAGGCTTCCAGCTCCGACAGGAAGAAGGCGGCGCGCTCGGCCTTGCGCGGGTGCGCGCTGGGGAAGTCAAACGCCAGCGTGGTCAGCGCGTCCATCACGCGGTAGGTGCCGGTCTGCTGGCCGTAGATGGTCTCCACCCCAATGATGCCCACGATGATGCTGGCGGGCACCCCGGTCTCGCGCTCTGCGCGCTCCAGCGTTTCGCGGTTGTCTTGCCAGAACTTCACGCCGGCCTTGATGCGGATGGGCTCGACAAAGCGGCTGCGGTACAGCGCCCAGTTCTTGGGGGTGCCCACGGCCGGCGGTGTGATGGCGCGCACGATGGACGCCACCATGCGCGACTGGCCCACGGTATTGCGCACCCAGTCGCGGTCCAGGTTGCGGCGCTGCGCAATATCGTCGGCGATCAGCATGACCTCGGGCCGTGTGGCGTACAGCGGACCCGCATTGGCGGCAGCAGGTAGCGGTGGAGCCACCTTGGCCCGGTGGGCGTGTTTGGCGGTGGGTTTGTGGTGTTTTGGGGTGCTAGCCCCCGCAGACACTGCGCAAGCAGCTATTAAAAACGTAGCAATGAGGCGGAGGGAAAAGATCACAGGGTCCAATGGTCAGGGCTGGCGCGCAGGCCAGGGCAGTTGCCGGAATTCTCGCCGCAGTGTACCCAGCGTGGCTGCCGTTGGGTTGGGCGCATAGCGCCAGGCTTCCAGGCGCAGCAGCCAGTCGCTGAGTTGTCGGGCCTGGGCGGGATCGCCTGGCCACTGCTGTTGCAGCAGTGTGGCCAGTTGGCGGGGCGGTGTCTGGGCCGAGCTGGCCAGGCCCGCGCGCTGCAGGCGCTGCTGCGCACCATGCAGCAGGCGCAGCCAGGGGTCCTGGTGGTAGCGCTCCCACAGCGTCCAAGCCGCGCCCACCAGGCTGGCCAGCACGATCAGAGCGATCAGCACATAGCTCAGGTCTTCCCAACTCGGTGTCTCGAAGCCCAGGTTGCGCAGCAGGTCCAGCTGCTTGGCCTGGCTGTAGTTCAGCACCCACTGGTTCCAGCGGTTGTTGGCCGCCTCCCACATGGCGCGCAGGTTGATGGCAAAACCCGGGCTCATGGTGTTGAGTGCCTGGGCAAACACGCTTTGCGGTGCCTGCAGCCGCTGGAACGCACCAGTGCGCCCGGGGGCCACGGCCGAGGTGGGGTCCACGCGCACCCAGCCCTGGCCTGCGACCCAGACCTCGGCCCAAGCGTGGGCATCGCTCTGGCGCACGGTCCACAGGCCGTCCACGCTGTTCACCTGACCGCCCTGGTAGCCGGTGACCACGCGCGCGGGCACGTCCAGGGCACGCATCAGCAGCACAAAGCTGGAGGCAATGTGTTCGCAAAACCCGGCCTTGCGGTCAAACCAGAATTCGTCCGCCGTGTGGGTGCCAAACACGCCGGGCTCCAGCGTGTAGACGTAGCCACCGGTGCGCAGGCGCTCCATCACAGCATTCACCAGGGCAGGTGTGTCGGCCCGCGCCAGTTCGGAGCTGCGTCGCATCTCGGCGGCCAGTTGCAGTGTGCGCGGGTTGAACCCCGGGGGCAGGTCCACATAGTCTTGCAGCCCCACCGAGAGCCGGTTGGGGCCGTGGCGGAATTGGGGGTAGCTGGTGGCGCGGTAGCGCACCAGGTCGGCAATCGGCTGGTCGGACAGCCATTGCAGATCGGGCGACATGCTGGGCGTGTAGCCCACGATCTCGGGCTTGGTCGGTGTGGCATCCAGCACCAGCAACCAGGGGCGGTTGTTGGCGGCAAGGGTGACTTGGTATTTGATGGGCTCGCCCTGGACCTGCAACTCGGGCTGCAGCTGGTAGCGCGGCGGGAAGTTGGAGCGCAGCGGGCGCCACTCGCGCCCGTCGAAGCTGGAGAGCACGGGCCCGCGGAAATACAGGTCGGGCTGCGCGGGCGGCGGCCCGTCAAAGCGGATGCGCATGGCAATGCTGTCGTCCAGCGCCAGGCTGGCAATGGTGCCCACCTGCATGCTGGCGGAGAGGCCGCTGCGCCCACTCATGGCGTCGCCGGGCAAGCCCCACAACGGCGCAATGCGCGGAAAGAGCATGAACAGCACGGCCATGATGGGCGCACCCAAAAGCGCCATCCAGCCCGCCGTTTTAGCGGCCTGCAGCAGCGGCGGGCGGCCCACGGGCATGTGCGCATTGACCAGTGCGGTGAGCAGGCCCAGCAAAGCGACCAGCATGGAGGCGGCGGTGAGCAGGCTTTGCGAGAAGAAAAAATTGGAGAGCAGGGTGAAGAAGCCCAGGAAGAAGATCACAAACGCATCGCGCCGGGCGCGCATCTCCAGCGTCTTGAGCGCCAGCAGCACCACGATGAAGGTCACCCCTGCATCGCGGCCCAGAATGGTCTTGTAGGTGAAGGCCGTTCCTGCGGTGGCCAACACCAGCAGGCCCATGAGCCACCAGCGGGAGGGCAGTGGCTGGCCTTGCACGGCCAGCCAGCCGCGCCACAGCAGCACGGCCGCCGCCATGCCGCTGCACCACAGAGGCAACTCTGTGGTTTGCGGCGCAATGGTCCAGGCGATGACGAGCAGTAGGAACAGCGTGTCACGCGCTTCGCGGGGCAGGTGGTGCAGGCGTTTGAACATGGTTGACTTCAGGCCAGCGCCAGCGCTTGCAGGCAGTTCTTCTGGTGCGCGGGGCCGCTGTCGGGCAGCAGCTCGGTGCCGGGCAGGCGCAGGCCGTAGCGCAAGCCCTGCTTTTCGGCCAGCAGCACCCAGGCACATAGGCGCGAGAGGGCGTGCTCACGTGAATTGCCGAGGCCCAGGGCGGCATGGGCCAGGTCCAGCCAGAGCTCAAAACGCTGGGACTGCTGGGCATCGCGGCTCACCAGCTCGTCGGCCTTGGCGGCTTTTTTCCAGACGACAAGCTTGAGCGGGTCACCGCGGCGGTAGGCCCGCACGCCATCAAACTCGCCCGTGGCTTGGGGGCGCACGGTGGCCGCGCCGCCAGCGCGCGGTTCGCCGGGTGGCAATGGTGGTGGATGCGCTTCGGGCGTGGGGTAGACCAGCACCTGGGCGGCGGGCCGCCACACAGTCCACACGCGGAAGGTGCCCAGAGGAAAACGGGTCTCTGCCGTCAGTGCGGGCACGCGGTGCAAGCCCCGTCGTTCGGGCTGGAAGGCCACTTGCACCTTGGCACTGCCCTGCGAGGGCACATCGGTCCAGCTCCAGTGGTCAGAACCCAGCACCGCCAGGCCAATGCCGTAGCGCACGCCCTTGCGTTCACTTTGGATATGGATGGGAATATGCACGCTAGCCCCCGCAAACTGTGCGCCGGGTGCTACCAAATGCATAGTGATGCCACGCAGCGTGCCATGGCACACGTGCATGCCGATGACCGCCGCACCGGTCAGCAAAAAGGTCAGTACATAACCCAGGTTGAGCTGGTAGTTGATGCTGGCAACCAAGAGCACCAGCAGCGTCAGCCCCAGCATCAGGCCAGGGCGCGTGGGCAGGATGTAGACATTGCGCTGGGTCAGCGTGGTGCTGTCCTTGAGCGGCAGGCGCGATTGCCACCACGCCTGGAAACGGCGGCGCACCGCGGCCAGCGGGTTGAGCTGCGCCAGCACGGTCACGGCAATGGCACCGCCTGCAGCATGGCGCGTACCTGTTCTACGGCGCCGCGCCCTGCGTCCCCCACGGGGATGAGGCGGTGGGCAATGGTTTGCGGCAGCACGGCCTGCACGTCGTCGGGCGCCACGTAATCACGCCCACTGAGTAGCGCCTGCGCCTTGGCCGCACGCACCACGGCAATGCCGGCGCGTGGAGACAGGCCCTGCAAAAACCACTGGCCCGAGCGTGTCGCGGCGATCAGGTCCTGCACATAGTCCAGCAGCGGCCCGGCCGCATGCACGGCCAGCACGGCGGCCTGCAGTTGCAGCAGCTCGCCTTCGCCCAGCAGGCTGGGCAGGGCGTCCAGCATGGCGCGGCGGTCTTCGCCCGCCAGCAGCGCGCGCTCGGACGCGCGGTCCGGGTAGCCCAGCGAGATGCGCATGAGGAAGCGGTCCAGCTGAGACTCGGGCAGGGCGTAGGTGCCCAACTGGTCCAGCGGGTTCTGCGTGGCGATCACAAAAAACGGGTGGGGCAGGGGCCGGGTTTCGCCTTCCACGGTGACCTGTTTTTCTTCCATGGCTTCCAGCAGCGCGCTCTGGGTCTTGGGGCTGGCACGGTTGATTTCGTCAGCCAGCAGCACCTGCGCAAAGATGGGGCCGGGGTGGAACACAAAGGCCTCTTTGCCGCGCTCATAAATCGACACACCCGACAGGTCGCTGGGCATCAGATCGGAGGTGAACTGCACGCGTGAAAACTGCAGGCCAAAGCTGCGTGCCAGTGCGTGCGCCAGCGTGGTTTTGCCCACGCCCGGCACATCGTCTATCAGCAGGTGGCCTCCGGCCAAAAGGCAGGCCACGCAGTCCTGCAACTGGGCGGGTTTGCCCACAATCACCGTGTTAAGCTGAGCCAGCAATGATTTAAGCTTGTGTTGTGCATCCATGGCACGACGTTACCCGAAATTCCTGAATACCGAGCGCATTGGTGAACAAGACCGGATACTTTTCGCACCGCGATTGCCGCAAGCACGACATGGGCCACGGGCACCCGGAATGCCCAGAGCGCCTGGACGCGATTGAAGACCGTTTGCTGATCACCGGCGTGGCCGATGCGCTGGACCGGCGCGAGGCGCCACAGGCCCCCATCACCGATCTCGAATTGGCCCATGGCCGTATGTACGTTGCCTCACTGCGTGGCCTGACGGATGGGTTGCGCGAGGACATCAACGCTGGCGGCCCCAGCCACGCACAAATCGACCCCGACACCTGCATCAACGTCCACACCTGGGACGCAGCGCTGCGTGCTGCGGGGGCGGCCTTGGCCGCGACCGACGCAGTAATGGCTGGCGAGATGGCCAACGCGTTTTGCGCCATCCGCCCACCAGGCCACCATGCCTGCAAAGACAAGGCCATGGGCTTTTGCTTTTTCAACAACGTGGCGGTGGCGGCGCGCTATGCGCTGGAGCGCCATGGCCTCAAGCGCGTGGCCATCGTCGACTTTGATGTGCACCATGGCAATGGCACCGAGAACATCGTGGCCGGAGACCAGCGCATTTTGATGGTGAGCTTTTTTCAGCACCCGTTTTACCCCGAAGGTGGCTCACGTTCCCAGGCCAGCAACCTGGTGAATGTGCCGGTGCCGGCCTATACCAAGGGCGAGCAGGTGCGCGCGCTGATTGAGCAACACTGGCTGCCACGGCTGGAGGCCTACCAGCCCGAGATGATCTTTATCAGCGCGGGCTTTGACGCGCACCGTGACGACGACCTGGGCCAAATGGGCCTGGTCGAAAAAGACTACACATGGATCACCCAACAGCTCAAGGCCGTGGCCGAGCGCCATGCGCAGGGACGCATCGTCTCCTGCCTGGAGGGTGGCTACAACCTGGACGCACTGGCCCGCAGTGTGGAAGCCCATGTGCGCGTGCTGGCGGATTTGTAATGACTTTATTGAAACACCTTCCCACCCCCCGGCCCATTGATGACTTTGAGGGCTGGCTGACCGCCTTCACCCAGCCCACGGTGCTGGTGGAATTGCTGGTGCTGGCGCTGAGTGTGGGGCTGGCCTGGGCCTTGGTCGCGGGCCTGCGTCGCACGCTGGGGCAGCAAGAGGAGCGTTCTGTCTGGTTTGGCAAGCGGGTGATCGACGGCGTGCTGTTCCCGCTGGTGCTGCTGTGCCTGGGCTATATGTCGCTGGAGCTGTTGAGTAATTTTGTGCCGGTGGCGGTGTTCCGCATTGCCATTCCGGTGCTGATGTCGCTGGTGGTGATTCGCGTGGGCGTGAAAGTGCTGCAGGCCAGCTTTACTGAATCCCGTTGGGTCAAGCCGCTGGAGCAAACCATTTCCTGGGTCGCCTGGCTGGCCATGGTGCTGTGGGTCAGTGGGTTGCTCCCGGTCATCCTCAATGAGCTGGACCAGATCACCTGGAAGGTGGGCGGCACCACACTGTCGGTGCGCAACATCATTGAAGGTCTGATCACCGCGGGTGCGGTGCTCATCATCACGCTGTGGATTTCGGCCGGGATTGAGTCGCGCCTGCTGCGCTCGGCCACGGGCGGGGAGTTGTCACTGCGCAAGGCGGTGAGCAATGCCGCGCGTGCGCTGTTGATGTTTGTCGGTCTGATGCTGGCCTTGTCGGCCGTGGGCATTGACCTGACGGCGCTGTCTGTTTTGGGCGGTGCGGTGGGTGTGGGTATCGGTTTTGGCCTGCAGAAGCTGGCGGCCAACTACGTGAGTGGTTTTGTGATCCTGGCTGAGCGCAGCATGCGCATTGGCGATGTGGTGCGCGTGGACAACTTCGAGGGCACCATCACCGAGATCAACGCACGCTACACCGTGATCCGCTCGCAAACCGGGCGCGAGTCCATCGTGCCCAACGAGATGCTGATCACCCAGCGGGTAGAAAACATGTCGCTGGCTGATAGCCGTGTGCACCAGGTCATCAATGTGGCCGTCGGCTACGAGAGCGACGTGGAGCAGGTCATGGCCCTGCTGCTGGAGGCTGCGCTGAGCCAGCCCCGCGTGCTGCGGGAGCCTGCACCATCCATCAGCCTGGCCAATTTTGGGGCGGACGGGTTGGAGTTCACCGTGGGCTATTGGATCAATGATCTGGAAAACGGCCAGGGCAATCTGCGTTCCGAAATCAACCTGACCATCCTGCGCGCCCTGCGCATGCATGGCATCGACATTCCTTACCCGCAGCGCGTGGTGCATACGCGCACGGTGTCGTGAGTTTTGATGAGCTGCCTCTAAGTTAAGTCGCCAAAGCGCCAGCAGGCGCGACGGGCACCGCTATAATCATAAAAAAGCACGATCGTTCTATTTTGTGTTTATGATGGCGGGGCGCAGACGATAGTCAGGGCCGCAAGGCTGTCCCGCATAGAATCGACTGATTGACGTATACGTCAACTAAACAGAACCATTTTTAACCTCTGGAGTGGCAGCAATGAAAGTCCTGGTACCCGTCAAACGCGTGGTTGACTACAACGTGAAAGTTCGAGTGAAGTCGGACGGCACGGGAGTAGACATCGCCAACGTCAAGATGAGCATGAACCCCTTTGACGAGATCGCGGTGGAAGAAGCCGTTCGTTTGAAGGAAAAGGGCGTAGTCACCGAGGTGATCGCCGTCTCTTGCGGCGTGACCCAGTGCCAGGAAACCCTGCGCACCGCCATGGCCATCGGCGCTGACCGCGGCATTCTGGTGGAAACCACGGAAGAGCTGCAGCCCTTGGCCGTGGCCAAGCTACTCAAGGCTCTGATCGACAAAGAGCAACCCGGCCTGGTGATTCTGGGCAAGCAAGCCATTGACGACGATTGCAACCAGACCGGCCAGATGCTGGCCGCCTTGGCTGATTTGCCCCAAGCCACCTTCGCCTCCAAGGTGGAAGTGGCCGACGGCAAGGCCAACGTGACGCGTGAAGTGGACGGCGGCCTGGAAACCCTGGCCGTGACCCTGCCCGCCATCATCACCACCGACCTGCGCCTGAACGAGCCCCGCTACGTGACCTTGCCCAACATCATGAAGGCCAAGAAGAAGCAGCTCGACGTCTTCAAGCCCGAAGACCTGGGCGTGGACGTGAGCCCGCGTATCAAGACCCTGTCGGTGGCCGAGCCGGCCAAGCGCAGCGCCGGTATCAAGGTGCCCGATGTCGCCACGCTGGTGGACAAACTGAAGAACGTTGCAAAGGTAATCTGACCATGACCGCACTTGTTATCGCCGAACACGACAACGCCTCCATCAAGGGTGCCACCCTGAACACCGTCACTGCCGCGGCACAAGCCGGTGGTGATGTGCACGTGCTGGTGGCTGGCCACAATGCCGCTGCCGCCGCTGCCGCTGCCGCGCAAATTGCCGGTGTATCCAAGGTCATCCATGCGGACAGCGCATCCTTTGAACACGGCTTGGCCGAAAACGTGGCCGCCCAGGTACTGGCCATCGCTTCTGCCTACAGCCACATCGTGTTCCCAGCCACCGCGTCGGGCAAGAACATCGCCCCCCGCGTGGCCGCCAAGCTGGACGTAGGCCAGGTCTCCGACATCACCAAGGTGGTAAGCGCGGATACGTTTGAGCGCCCCATCTACGCTGGCAACGCCATCGCTACCGTGCAAGCGACCGACGCCGTGAAGGTGTTGACCGTGCGTACGACTGGTTTTGACCCTGCTGCTGCCACGGGTGGCTCTGCTGCTGTGGAGACTGTTGCCGCCGCCGCGACCAACGCCAACGTGAGCTTTGTGGGGTCCGAGATTGCCAAAAACGACCGTCCTGAACTGACCGCCGCCAAGATCATCGTCTCCGGTGGACGCGCCCTGGGCTCCAGCGAGAAATTCATGGAAGTGATGACGCCCCTGGCCGACAAGCTGGGTGCCGCCCTGGGTGCCTCGCGCGCCGCGGTGGACGCGGGCTACGCGCCCAACGACTGGCAAGTGGGCCAGACCGGCAAGATTGTGGCGCCCCAGCTGTATGTGGCCTGCGGTATCAGCGGTGCCATCCAGCACTTGGCCGGCATGAAGGACAGCAAGGTCATCGTGGCGATCAACAAAGACCCTGAAGCACCGATCTTCAGTGTGGCCGACTTTGGGCTGGAAGCCGACTTGTTTGTGGCTGTGCCCGAACTGATTGCGGCGCTCTAATGCCTGCGTGAAAAAGGGCATCGCTTGCGGTGCCCTTTTTTTTGGGCCCGAATGACTCCGTAACCCGCCTGTAACAAGAATTTTTTGGAGACTCCCATGAGCTACGTCGCCCCCGTCAAGGACATGCTGTTCAACATCGAGCACCTGGCCAACATCGAACAGATCGCGCAACTCCCTGGCTTTGAAGACGCGGGTCTGGATACCGCTCAAGCAGTGTTGGAAGAGTCCGCCAAGTTCACCGAAGGTGTGTTGGCTCCGTTGAACTGGGAAGGCGACAAAAACCCGTCGAGCTGGAAAGACGGCGTGGTCACGGCCACGCCGGGTTTCAAGGAAGCTTTCAAACAATTCACCGACGGCGGCTGGCAAGGCCTGCAGCACCCCACCGACTTCGGCGGCCAGGGCCTGCCCAAGACCATTGGCGCCGCCTGCGGCGAGATGGTGAACAGCGCCAACATGAGCTTTGCACTGTGCCCGCTGCTGAGCGATGGCGCGATTGAAGCGCTGCTGACGGCAGGTTCCGACGAGCTGAAGGCCACGTATCTGGAAAATCTGGTGAGCGGCAAATGGACGGGCACCATGAACCTGACCGAGCCGCAAGCGGGCTCCGACCTGGCCATGGTGCGCAGCCGCGCCGAGCCGCAGGCCGACGGCAGCTACAAGGTGTTTGGCACCAAGATTTTCATCACCTGGGGTGAGCACGACATGGCCGAGAACATCGTCCATCTGGTGCTGGCCCGCGTGACCGGTGCGCCTGAAGGCGTGAAGGGCATCAGCCTGTTTGTTTGCCCGAAGTTCATGGTGAACAAAGACGGTTCCTTGGGCGCGCGCAACGATGTGCATTGTGTTTCCATCGAACACAAGATGGGCATCAAGGCCAGCCCGACCGCGGTGCTGCAGTACGGCGACCACGGCGGCGCCATCGGCTACCTCGTGGGCCAGGAAAACCGTGGCCTGGAATACATGTTCATCATGATGAACGCTGCGCGCTACGGTGTGGGCGTGCAGGGCATTGCGATTGCCGAGCGTGCCTACCAGAAGGCCGTGCAGTTCTCCAAGGACCGCGTGCAAAGCCGCCCCGTGGATGGCTCCATTGCCGCCAGCGCACCCATCATCCACCACCCCGATGTGAGACGCATGCTGATGACCATGCGCGCCTACACCGAGGGCTGCCGCGCCTTGGCCAGCGTGGGCGCCAGCGCTTACGACGCGGCCCACCACCACCCCGATGCCGATACGCGCAAGCAGAACCAAGCCTTCTACGAATACATGGTGCCGCTGATCAAGGGCTACAGCACCGAGATGAGTTTGGAAGTCACCAGCCTGGGCGTGCAGGTGCATGGCGGCATGGGCTTCATCGAAGAAACCGGTGCGGCCCAGTACTACCGCGACGCCAAGATCCTGACGATCTACGAAGGCACCACCGCCATCCAGGCCAATGACCTGGTGGGCCGTAAGACCTCGCGCGATGGCGGTCAGGTGGCCAAGGGTATTGCGGCGCAGATTGAGAAGACCGAAGCTGAACTGGCTGCCAGCGGCTCCGCCCATGCGCTGGCTGTGGCCAAGCGCCTGAAGGCCGCTCGCCTGGCGTTCATTGACGTGGTGGACTTCGTGGCCGGCAACACCAAGGCCAGCCCCAATGCCGTGTTTGCGGGCAGCGTGCCCTACCTGATGCTGGCCGGCAACCTGATGGCGGGCTGGCAGCTGGCGCGCGCGCTGCTGGTGGCCGAGAAGCAAATTGCTGCGGGCAACGATGTGCCCTTCATGCAAGCCAAGATCACCACCGCGCGTTTCTATGCGGACCACCACTTGGCCAAGGCCGGCGGTTTGCGCGACAGCATTGTGGAAGGCGCCGACAGCGTGACCGCATTGGCACTGGAGGCTTTCTGAGCATGTCCAAACTGCCCGCGCCCCTGAACGCCCTGCCTTTCCCGGTCGTCGGCTCGCCGCTGTTTATCATCAGCAACCCCAAGTTGGTGATTGCCCAGTGCATTGCCGGTGTCGTGGGCTCCATGCCCGCGCTCAACGCACGCCCTGCCGAGCTGCTGGAAGAGTGGTTGAAAGAAATCACCGAGACGCTGGCCGCCTACAACGAGGCCCATCCCGACAAGCCCGCTGCGCCCTTTGCCATCAACCAGATCGTGCACAAGAGCAATGACCGGCTGGAGCACGACATGGCGTTGTGCGTGAAGTACAAGGTGCCCATCATCATCACCAGCCTGGGCGCGCGAGAGGAAATCAACGCCGCAGCCCACAGCTACGGTGGTGTGGTGCTGCACGACATCATCAACAACAAGCACGCGCACAAGGCGATCGAGAAGGGCGCTGACGGCCTGATCGCCGTGGCTGCGGGGGCGGGTGGCCACGCGGGCGTGAAGAGCCCGTTTGCGCTGATCCAGGAAATTCGCCAGTGGTTTGATGGCCCCATCGCGCTGAGCGGCGCCATCTCCACCGGTGCTGCCGTGCTGTCTGCGCAGGCCATGGGGGCGGACTTCGCCTACATCGGCTCGGCCTTCATCGCCACCGAGGAAGCACGCGCCGCGCAGGAGTACAAAGACGCCATCGTGGCCCACGACTCCGACGAGATTGTTTACAGCAACCTGTTCACCGGCGTGCACGGCAACTACCTGGCACCCAGCATCCGCGCTGCCGGCCTGGACCCGGCCAACCTGCCCGAGAGCGACCCCAGCAAGATGAACTTTGGTGGGGCCTCTGCGAAGGCCTGGAAGGATATCTGGGGCTGTGGCCAGGGCATTGGCGCCGTGACAAAGGTGCAGCCCGCGGGTGAGTACGTGGCCCAGCTCAAGCGTGAATACGCCGCCGCCAAGGCCGAGCTGCTGGCCCGCAACTACGCATAAATTTAAGGAATTTAGGCTTCTAGCCCCCGTGCTATATGCGCGGGGCGCTATTCTTTTGAGAGCAGCCTGAAAGACTCAGGCCTGCAACCGTAATTCTTCTTCGTTGCCAGCCATCAGCTGGTTCAGGGCACGCTCCACAATCGGTGCTTGGTCCAGCAGCTGCAGGTGACCCAGGCGCAGCATGTCGGCTACTTCGCGCTCAGACCGGACAAAGGCGTCAAAGCCTTCGCGGTTGGTGAACAAAAATCGTGTGCGCATGGGGCTGACCCAACTCAGGCGGCAGCGGTGCGGCGTGGCGTCGGGCTCGGCTACGTCAAACCACACGCCACGCGTCAGCAGCTGTGCGCTGGCGTCAAAATCGTCCATCGCTGAAGGATCCTGCACCGTGAGTTGTGTGGCACGCCGTTGGTCCAGCGCTTCCATGGCGGCTTGGCCCGCGCTTTCTTCAAGTGCAGCGCTCTGCGTGTCGATGGGGGGCGGCGCTTTCATGCGGATCGCCAGCATGTGGGTGCCGATCAGCCTGCGCGTGAAGGTAGCACGTGGGTCGCCGTACCAGTGAATGGCGTCCAGCTCCACATTCAAAACCCGTACCAACTCGGGCAGCACGGCAACCAGCGCCTTGCGTTCTTCCGGCGTGGTCTTGGGCTGGGTGCTCCAGATCAACTGGTCCATGGTTTGCAATGCGGCATTCCAGCGGCCGGGCTCGGTGTCTTCCAGCATCCAGGCTGCGGCAATGACCTGGCGCCACTCGGTGGTCAGGAAAGGCTTGAGGAAAGGTACCAGCGGCAGGTTGTCGGGCAGGGCGCTGATGCGGGCATGGATGATCTCGTCGGCGTGGGCCAGCGCGGCATTCAGTGCTTCCTCGTCACGCTGCACGTCGGCGACGGGCTCAATCTGTTGCTGCGCCTGTTGTTCGCTCTCGAACAAAAACTCGGTGAATTCGGCCAGCAGCAGACTGAACAGCGTGAGGTCATCATCGAACTCGCTGAGTACGCGCTGCACCGTGTGCTCGATGCGCACGTAGAGCGGGTCTTCCTCGCCCTTTTCAGGGGTCCAGGTCACCGAGGAGGAGGCCAGCGTGTCCACCAGTTTGCGCGCCGGATGTTCGCTGCTGAGGAAAAAGTCGCGGTCCATCATCGCCGCACGCAGCACCGGAATTTGCAGCCGGCCAATCACCACTTTCATTTGCGAGGGGATAGCCTGGTCGGCAAACACGTAGTCGAATACCTCGGCCAACGCGTCCACGGTGCCGCGGTCCAGCTCGGGCGCCAGGCGAATTTCTTCTTGCTCGCGGATCTGGCGCAGCACATTGTGGTGGCCGGGGCCGTCTTCTTGTGGCTGCAAGAACTGGAAGCGCGAAGACGGCTGGCCCAACCCTGCGCCAGCTTGCATCTGGCCCAGGTAATTCAGCAGCGCCGGGTCGGCTGGCGCACCACCACTGTACTGGCCGGGGACATAGTCGTATTGCTGGCCCTGGGTGCTGCCATCAAAGTCTTCGGGCGCACCACCTTGCATACCTCCACCACCCATACCGCCACCGCCGCCATAGGCGACTGGGCCTCGTCCGGCGGGGCCTGCGACAGCACCTGGGCCTCGGGGGCCGGCAGCTGCTGACCCTACGCCTAGGCGTTGCAAAAAGGCTTTGACTTGGGTGGCAATGTGCTGGCCCGCGGGAGCCAGCGCACTCCATGCGCTACGGGCGGGTTCCGGGGCGAAGGCTGCGCCCAACGATCCGGCAGCGCCGTTACCACCGCTCAAGGGCGCGGGGGCCGATTGCAAAGGAGCCTGGCTGCTTTGGGCGCCCGATTCGCTGAGCGGTGCGGAACCGGTCAGCGGCGCGTAGTTTGACGATACCGATTTGCGGATGCGGTGCACCGTCTGCGCCTGGACGCCGGCTTGCGCCAGCGTGGCGCCCAAGTCGGTGTACAGCGGCGCCAGGTTGATGGTGTGGGCAACGTCCAGTGCCTGCACCAGGTGTTCGGTCACCTGCGGATCGAACTCGCCTTTTTCCCACGCCACCATGAAGGCACGCAGCAGGATCTCGGGGCGGAAGGGGTTGGTCGACACCGAAGGGGATTCAATGCCAAACAAGGCCCCCAGCTTTTGCGTCAGCGGAGCGAGGGTGGCGTCGTAGTGGTTGTTGAACTGCTGGGCCACGCGGTCCAGCAGCAGAATGCGGTGCACCTCGTCCAAGTCGATGAGGCTCAACGTCATGCCGTCCAGCGCGTGGTCTGTCAGGGGTGTGGGCTTGGCGCCCAGCTTCTCCATCTCGGGCCAGACAGCACGCACTTCTTCATTCAAGGTTTGCTGCAGGGCATCGCGGTACAGGCGGTTGAAGGCTGTAGCCTGGCGATCCAGCAGCATGGCTGCCGTGCGCAGGTTTTGGGAATGCAGCAAGGGCAGCTTGCTGTCTGCCAGATCCAGCAGATGGACGCGGAACTGTTTGAGCTGGGCTTCTTCGCGGTCTTCAAAATAGCCCAGCGTTTTGCCCATCATCGCGCGCACCAACCGCAACGCTTGTGCGCGCGACTCGGGGGTGCTGTTGCTGGCTGAAAAGGACTGAAATGCGCTCATGTGCTACTGAAAGGTAACGCGGCACCTTGGGGGCCTGCGAACCGCTCGTCCATCGACTGAATTTTGATGTGGAATGATCGCATGGACCATGGGCCATCCCTAGTCCCTGGCATGACCGGGCACCCAGATTTACCCACCTGATACACAGTTTCTAGTAACGATTTGTAAATTTTCGTCAAATGGATGGAAAAGTCACAGCGGCTTGCCCGGGTTTCCAGGCAAGCAGCTTGTCCATGACGCGCAGGTAGGTGGGCGATTGCTCGAACTGCGCCAGCCATTTCTGCAGCCCAAGCCAGGGCTGCTGCGAAAACCACAGAGCGTCGGTGTGGGCGAACTGGCGCACAAAAGGGGCCAGCGCTGCATCGGCCAGCCCGAATTGCGGGCCAGCCAGATAGGCCTGGGTGCACAACACTGCGTCCAGCGCCTGCAAAAACACGGCACCCGCAGCCCGGTGGGCCAGGCCATCGGGCAGGGCATAGCGGTGTGGGTATTTGTAACGGTCCAGCGCCTGCTTAAACGGCCCATCGTTCTCGGCAATCCAGCTGCGCGTGCGTTCCCACGCTGCCTCTGTGGTGGGCAACCAGTGTTCGGGGTCATGCCGCTGCAAGGCCCAGAGCATGATGTCGAGGCTTTGATCGATGACGGCGCCATCGACGAGCACCAGCACCGGAACCGTGCCTTTGGGTGAGGCAAGCAATAGTTCTGTGGGTTTGTGGGCCAGCACCACCTCACGCAATTCGCATGTCTGCCGGCTCACCGCGACTGCCATGCGGGCACGCATGGCATAGGGGCAGCGCCGGAACGAATACAGCACCGGCAGCGACATGCCAACTTCAGCCAGCAACGGGCTTGGGCAAGACGGCACCGATGTGCACCTGCTGGCGCGCCTTGGCCAGTTCCCACTGGCGCTGGCGTTCGCGGGCGCTGTTTTTCTGGGTGTCACTGGTGTGGGCGTGGCAGCGCGGGCAACTTACACCCGCTTCGTACAGCGGGGACGCCGTGGCGCCATCCTCAAGTGGTTGGCGGCAGGCACGGCACAGGCCGTGGTGGCCAGGTACCAGGCCGTGGCCTACCGAGACGCGTTCGTCGAACACAAAGCACTCGCCCTCCCACAGGCTGTTCTCGGGCGCGACGGTCTCCAGGTATTTAAGAATGCCGCCTTCCAGGTGGTAGACCTCGTCATAGCCCTGTGCCCGCATATAGGCAGTGGATTTTTCGCAGCGGATGCCACCCGTGCAAAACATGGCGACCTTGGGTTTCTTGCCACCAGTAGCAGTCAACTGTTCCGATTGCTGTACCCACTGGGGCAGCTCTGCAAAGGTTTTGATGTGCGGGTTGATGGCGCCCGCAAAGGTGCCAATCTCCACTTCGTAGTCATTGCGCGTGTCAACCACCACCACCTGAGGATCGGAGATCAGCGCGTTCCAGTCTTCGGGTTTGACGTAGGTGCCGGCCATGTGCGTGGGGCTGATGCCGTCCACCTGCATGGTGACGATTTCCTTTTTCAGGCGCACCTTCATGCGGTAGAAGGGCGCCTTGTCTGCAAAGGATTCCTTGTGCTGCAGGTCGGCCAGCAGCGGGTCGGCACGCAGGTGGGCTAGCACCGCAAGCACATCGTCGGGCGCACCGGCAATCGTGCTGTTGATCCCCTCGCGCGCTAGCAGGATCAGTCCTTTGACGTTGCGCGCTTCACAGAAGGCCAGCAGTGCCGGCTTGCGCTCGGCGTAGTCGGGCAGGTCGACAAACTTGTAGAACGCGGCAGTCAGGTAGCGGGGAGAAGACATCGTGCAATTGTGCCTTGGTGCAGGAAGGTTCTGGGGGGTTAGCAGGGCCAGGTGGATCCGTGTTCGGGCACCATGGCACGCCAATGCAGTTCGTGTTCAATGCGACCACGCAGCGTGTCGGCGGCCGACAGTTCGCCGTGCACCACATAGACCTGGCTTGGTGTGGAGGAGCTGCTGCGCAGCCATTCCAGTAGCTGGGCCGCATCTGCGTGGGCCGAGGCCGACTCCAGTTGTACGATTTCGGCCTGGACTTCCACGTCGTGTCCATGAATGCGCACACTGCGTGCGCCGCTGGCCAATGTGGCGCCGCGCGTGCCCGGGGATTGGTAGCCAGTGAGGATGACCATGTTGCGATGGTTGCCCGCGTGGTGCGCCAGGTGGTGTAGTACCCGGCCACCAGTGGCCATGCCGCTGGCCGAGAGAATCACCATGGGGCCATGGCGTGACGCGAGTGCTTTGGACTCGTCGGTGCTTTGGATCATGGTCGCAGCATGGGTCATCGCATGCACTTCGTCGCGGCTGAGCCGGTGCTCTCCCGGATGCTGCGCAAACAAGTGGGTGGTGTGAACAGCCATCGGACTGTCCAGAAAAATCGGCAAACCGTGGGGCAGCGTACCCATTGCCTTGAGTTGGGCAATGGCATGCAACAAGGCCTGGGCACGCCCCACCGCAAATACAGGTACCACAGCAACCCCGCCTCGGGCCGCCAGACGTTGCAGGGCGGGCCCCAATTCGGCCAGCAAGTTGTCCTGCGGATGGGTGCGGTCACCGTAGGTGGATTCGATCAGCACGGTGTCGGCCGCCGGAGCGGCATCCGGTGGGTTCATCAGGGAGTCATCGGGGCGCCCCAGGTCGCCTGAGAACAGAATTTTGCGCCCGGCGACCTCGAGCAGGATGCTGGACGCCCCCAGGATATGGCCTGCGGGTTGAAAGGTGGCACGCCAGCCGGGCAAGGGTTGGAAGGTGCTGCGATGGTGCACAGTTTTGATCAGCGGCAGGCAGTCAAGAGCATCCTGCCGGGTATAGAGAGGTAAGGCCGGGCTATGTTTCGAAAAACCGTGCCGGTTGGCAAACGCCGCATCTTCCTCCTGGATGTGCCCGCTGTCGGGCAGCAAGATGCGGCACAGGTCGCGCGTCCCCGATGAAGCATAGATGGGGCCCCGATAGCCTTCCTTCACCAGCAAAGGTAGGTAGCCGCTGTGGTCCAGGTGCGCATGGGTCAGTAACACTGCATCTACCTGGTCGGGCACTATGGGCAAGGGGGTCCAGTTGCGCAGTCGCAGGGGCTTGTAGCCCTGGAATAGGCCGCAGTCCACCAGCAAGGCTTGGTCACCATGCCGTACCAGGTACTTGGAGCCCGTGACCGTGCCCGCAGCGCCGAGAAAAGTGATGGAAACGCCCATGGAGTCCTCCAAGAAAAAAGCCGTCGGGTCGTTTATAGACCGGGCGGCTTGCAAGGAGCGCGGGGAAGCCCCGCTTTTCTTGACCTGGATCAGCTAAAGAAGCTCTTCAAACGGTCGGTCCAGCTGTCACCCGAGGGGGAATGCTTGCTACCGCCTTTTTTGAAGGACTCGTCCAGCTCCTTGAGCAGCTTGCGCTGGTGTTCGCTGAGCTTGACCGGCGTTTCCACCGCAATGTGGCAATACAAATCGCCGGGGTAGCTGGAGCGCACGCCCTTGATGCCCTTGCCGCGCAGGCGGAACTGCTTGCCGGTTTGCGTACCTTCGGGAATGTCGATGGCAGCTTTGCCGGCCAACGTGGGCACATCAATCTCACCACCCAACGATGCCGTCACGATGCTGATGGGCACCGAGCAATGCAGGTCGTCGCCGTCGCGCTCAAAGATGTCGTGCTTCTTCAGGCGGATCTCGATGTACAGGTCACCGGGCGGGCCACCGTTGGTACCCGGTTCTCCATTGCCCGCACTGCGGATGCGCATACCACCGTCGATACCGGAAGGGATTTTGACTTCCAGCGTCTTCTGGCGCTTGATCTTGCCTTGGCCGCTGCAGGCAATGCAGGGCTCGGGAATCACCTTGCCATTGCCGCGGCAGGTAGGGCAGGTTTGCTGCACGCTGAAGAAGCCCTGGCGCATCTGCACTGAGCCCGCGCCATTGCAGGTGCCGCAAGTCTTGACCTGGGTGCCCGGCTTGGCGCCGCTGCCTTTGCAGGTGTCGCAAGCGTCCCAGCTGGGGATGCGGATCTGCGCGTCTTTGCCACGGGCCGCTTCTTCCAGCGTCACTTCCATGGCGTAGCTCAAATCGCTGCCACGGTAGACCTGGCGCCCGCCGCCGCCGGCACGGCCACGCTGCTGGCCAAACATGTCGCCAAAGATGTCGCCAAAGGCTTCGGCAAAACCGCCGTAGCCTTCTCCACCCCCGCCACCACCGCGGTTGGGGTCCACACCGGCGTGGCCGTACTGGTCGTAGGCGGCGCGCTTTTGCGCGTCCGACAGCATCTCGTAGGCCTCTTTGCCTTCCTTGAACTTCTCTTCTGCGACCTTGGCGCTATCTCCCTGGTTGCGGTCAGGGTGGTGCTTCATCGCCAGCTTGCGATAGGCCTTTTTGATCTCATCCTCGGACGCGTTTTTGGCAACACCCAGGATTTCGTAATAGTCTCGTTTGGCCATGTGTATCTCTGTGCCCGTTTACAACAGAAAAGCCGCGTTGAACCCCAGCTGGCGTTCAACGCGGCATCTTTCAGCTGCGCTTGTCAGCGCAATCAGCCTTTTTTGACTTCCTTGACTTCCGCGTCCACCACGTTGTCGTCGTCCGCGGGCTTGGAGGATGCCTGTGCGCCTTGTTCGGGAGCAGCTTCTGTGCCACCTTCAGCAGCTTGCTTGGCTTGCATGTCGGCGTACATCTTTTCGCCCAGCTTCTGGCTGGCCGCCATCAGCGCTTCGCTCTTGGCCTTGATTGCGTCCTTGTCATCCTGTTTCAGCGTGTCTTCCAGGTCCTTGATGGCGGCTTCGATTTTTTCCTTCTCGCCAGCTTCGAGCTTGTCGCCGTATTCGGCCAGGCTCTTCTTGACGCTGTGCACATTGGCATCGGCTTCGTTCTTGGCTTGCACCAGTTCCAGCTTCTTCTTGTCATCGGCCGCATTCAATTCAGCGTCCTTGACCATCTGCTGGATCTCGGCTTCGGACAGACCGGAGTTGGCCTTGATGGTGATCTTGTTTTCCTTGCCGGTGCCCTTGTCCTTGGCGCCCACGTGCAAGATGCCGTTGGCGTCGATGTCAAACGACACTTCGATTTGCGGAGTACCGCGGGCCGAGGGTGGAATGCCTTCGAGGTTGAATTCACCCAGCATCTTGTTCACGGCGGCGATTTCGCGCTCACCCTGGAACACCTTGATCGTCACGGCCGGTTGGTTGTCTTCGGCAGTAGAGAAGGTTTGTGCAAACTTGGTGGGGATGGTCGTGTTCTTGGTGATCATCTTGGTCATCACGCCGCCCAGGGTTTCAATACCCAGAGACAGAGGCGTCACGTCCAACAGCAGCACGTCCTTGCGGTCGCCCGACAGCACCTGGCCCTGGATCGCAGCGCCCACGGCCACGGCTTCGTCAGGGTTCACGTCCTTGCGGGGTTCCTTGCCAAACAGTTCCTTGACCTTCTCTTGCACCTTGGGCATGCGGGTCATGCCGCCGACCAAGATCACGTCATGGATGTCCGATGCGGAAACACCGGCGTCCTTCAAGGCTGTGCGGCAAGGTGCAATGGTGCGTTCGATCAGCTCTTCTACCAGGGCTTCCAGCTTGGCGCGGGTCAGCTTGATGTTCAGGTGCTTGGGGCCAGAGGCATCGGCCGTCACATAGGGCAGGTTGATGTCGGTTTGCGAGCTGCTGGAGAGCTCGATCTTGGCCTTTTCAGCGGCTTCTTTCAGGCGCTGCAGGGCCAGCACGTCCTTGGATAGGTCGACGCCTTGTTCCTTCTTGAACTCGGTGATGATGAAGTCGATCACGCGCTGGTCGAAGTCTTCGCCGCCCAGGAAGGTGTCACCGTTGGTGGACAGCACTTCAAATTGCTTTTCACCGTCAACGTCAGCGATTTCAATGATGGACACGTCAAACGTGCCGCCGCCCAAGTCGTACACGGCGATCTTGCGGTCGCCCTTTTCGTTCTTGTCCAGGCCAAACGCCAGCGCAGCAGCGGTGGGTTCGTTGATGATGCGCTTCACGTCCAGACCGGCAATACGGCCAGCGTCTTTGGTGGCCTGGCGTTGTGCGTCGTTGAAGTAGGCGGGCACGGTAATCACCGCGTCGGTCACTTCCTCGCCCAAGTAGTCTTCGGCCGTCTTCTTCATCTTGCGAAGAATGTCGGCGCTGACCTGTTGGGGGGCCATGCGGTTGCCGCGCACTTCCACCCAGGCGTCGCCGTTGTCGGCCGCAGCGATGGTGTAGGGCATCAGGTCGATGTCCTTTTGCACTTCTTTTTCAGAGAACTTGCGGCCGATCAGGCGTTTGACCGCATACAGCGTGTTCTTGGGGTTGGTCACCGACTGGCGCTTGGCGGACGCGCCAACGAGCACTTCGCCGTCTTCCTGGTACGCAATGATGGAGGGCGTGGTGCGTGCACCTTCCGCGTTTTCGATCACTTTGGCGGTGTTGCCTTCCATGATGGCAACGCAGCTGTTGGTGGTACCCAAGTCAATGCCGATGATTCTTCCCATGATTTACTCCTGCTAATTTGAAAATTCAGATGTGGATAACGTGTGGGTTACTTTTTTCTTTTCAAGAGCCCACAGCGCTCAAAGTGTTATTTTTTAAGGCGCTTGCTTTATTTCGCAGCCGTCACAGTCACCAAGGCTGGGCGCAGCACGCGATCCGCTATGGAATAGCCCTTTTGCAGTACGTTCACCACGGTGTTGGGCTCCTGCTCGGCAGGCACCACGCTGATGGCTTGGTGCTGGTGCGGGTCAAACTTGGTACCCGCAGCGGGGGCGATGGCGATCACCTTGTTGCGTTCCAGCGCTGCAACCAGCTGGCGCAAGGTTGCTTGGGCGCCTTCGCGGATTTGCTCGGGAGTGGCGTCCTTGATCACCAGGCCGGCTTCCAGACTGTCGGCCACGGGTAGCAGGCTTTCGGCAAATGACTCCACCGCGAACTTGCGGGCCTTGGAGATTTCATCCTCGGCGCGGCGGCGGGCGTTTTCGGCCTCGGCCTTGGCGCGCAGAAACTGGTCGGCCAGCTCGCTGCTCTTGGCTTGCAAGGTGGCCAGCTCAGCCTGGGCTTGGGCCAACGCATCACCTTCCTGCGGGGCTTGGGCGGCCGCCAGGTCTTCTGTGCTTTGGTAGTTGGCCGCAGCGGGGTTGGGATTTGGGGTGGTGGAAGTGGTGTCTGACATGCGTTTGGATCGAAGTTGGTCTTGACTGCGCCTCAGTTGGAGCCCCGAAGGGGCATTTCAAGAGGTGCTGGGCACGCTTTGGCGTGCCACAGGGTGCTTTAGCCCGACAGGCCTAACAGTTCCACGTCGAATTTCAGGGTGGCGTTGGGAGGAATTACGCCGCCAGCGCCGCGGGCGCCATAGCCTAAGGCTGCGGGGATGATCAAGGTACGCGCACCGCCTACCTTCATGCCGGCCACGCCTTCGTCCCAGCCGCGAATGACCATGCCAGCGCCCAGATGGAACACGAAGGGGTCGTTGCGGTCTTTGCTGGAATCGAACTTGGCGCCCTGGGTGCCGTCGTTGTAGAGCCAGCCGGTGTAGTGCACCTTCACGCTTTGGCCCTTGGCGGCCACGGGGCCGGTGCCTTCGATGGTGTCTTCAAATTGCAGGCCGGTGGCGGTGGTTTGCATGAAAAAGTTCCTTTTTGCTATAAAAACAGTAGCTGACAGCGCACGGCGCACAGGCGCCCACGGGCCAGAAAACCCTAAATTATGCCGCAGACGAAAAAAAGACAGGTCAAACCTGTCTGTGGGGGAGTGGGGCCCGCCAGGGGCCCGGGGTCCGGTTTACTTGGCCTTCTTGGCCAGGCTGGTGGACCACTTGACGGCAAACGCTTGCAAGTCGCCCAGGCGCTTGAGTAGGTCTGCGCCTGAGGGGGTCACGATGTAGCCGTCGCTGCCATGGGTCAGCAGGCCGGCTTCGCGCAGTTCCTTGATGCGGGTGTTCAGGGTGTTGGGAGTGATGCCACCTACACTGTCTTGCAGGAGACGAAAGGTTTGTGCGTGGCCATCTCGCAAGGCCCACAAAACACGAATCGCGTAGCGGGATTCCAGCAATCCCAGCAATTGACCCACAGCGACCGTTTCTTTTGCACTCATTACCTTACCCTTTGTCTAGACCATGACTGGTTGTGCGCAATGGCACGAACCGCTGAAATGAGGGGAAACTATATCGCAGATTTCTGGCTGCTACAAGTTTCATAGCTGGTGGCGCTCACTTTTCGGGGGCTAAACCCCAAAAACACCATTTTTAGACCCGTGCGGACGCTCTTGCCAGCCCTCCGGGGAGATGCTAAGTTCAGCCTGTCGAGGCCCACAGGCACGCCCTATCTGGAGACTGGAATGAATTTCAACTTTGAACAGGTTCACAACTATTACGAGCGCCTGGTCTTTGAAGAAGTGGTGCGCCGTGCGCCCATGTTTGAGGATTTCACCAACGACATGCTGGCCGATGTGGCCTGTGTGGCGTTGAACCGCCTGCCGGCGCGCTACGTGCGCCACGATGTGGACATGATGTTCTACCTGACCGAGCAGGAACGCCACGCGATCGAGCTGTCGCTGGAGGAAGTGCTGCAGTTTGCCTTTGGCTTTGTGCGTGAGCGCTCGGCCAAAGCCAACCTCTGAAAGCTTGCGTCAGAAAGTCGCCATCACCTTGGTCAGCAGGCCGGGCGAAATCGAGGGGGATACCCCAAACCAGGCTTCAAACGCCGGGCGTGCCTGGTTCAGCAACATGCCCAGACCGTTGACCGTGGTGTTGCCACGGGCCTTGGCGGCGGTGAGCAGCGGCGTTTCCAGCGGCACGTAGACGATGTCCGACACCAGTGCGGTGGCAGGCAGTGCGTGCAAGTCCAGATCCAGTGCGGGTTGGCCGTGCATGCCTTGGTTAGTGGTGTTGACCAGCAGGGCCACGCCTTCCAGTGCCCCGTGGCGTTGGGCCCAGGGTACGGCGTGTACCTGTGGACCAAACTCCTGTGCCATGTCCACTGCCTTGGCGTCACTGCGGTTGCTCAGGCGGATTTCGGTGGCGCCCTCGTCCAGCAAGCCTGCAATCACGGCGCGGGCCGCGCCGCCCGCACCCATCACGCAGGCCGGACCGGTATCCGCGCGCCAGGCAGGGGCTGCGTCGCGCAGGCTCTGAATGAAACCGAAGGCGTCAGTATTGCGGCCAGTGAGCGACCCATCCGCCCCCACCACGATGGTGTTGGCTGCGCCAATGCGCTGGGCCAGCGGCTCCAGGTGGTCCACGATGCCCATGGCCGCCACCTTGTGCGGGATGGTCAGGTTGCAACCGGCAAAGCCCAGCGTGGGCAGGGCCCGCAGTGCTTGTTCAATTTTTTCCGGCTGCACCGGCAGCAGTACGTAGGCTCCGCGCAAGCGGTGCTCTTCAATCCAGTGTGTGTGAATGACCGGCGAGCGCGAGTGGGCGACGGGCCAGCCCATGACGCCGGCAAGTTGGTACGGTTGATCGTTGGCCATTGGGTAGCAATACAAAAAGTACTATCAAAAAAATAGCGCCCCGCGCACATTCCATGTGGGCTGGGGCGCTAAATGGCTTGTGAAAGCCGGGGGGGCTTTACAGCGTATCGGTGAAGCTGCGCAGCTTGTCCGAACGGCTGGGGTGCTTGAGCTTGCGCAGCGCCTTGGCTTCGATCTGGCGGATGCGTTCGCGGGTCACGTCGAACTGCTTGCCCACTTCTTCCAAGGTGTGGTCGCTGGTCATCTCGATACCGAAACGCATGCGCAGCACCTTGGCTTCGCGTGGCGTGAGGCTGTCCAAGATGTCCTTGACCACATCGCGCAGGCCGGCCTGCATAGCGGCTTCCATGGGCGCAGTGTTGGCGCTGTCTTCGATGAAGTCGCCCAGGTGGCTGTCGTCATCGTCTCCGATCGGCGTTTCCATGGAGATCGGCTCTTTGGCGATCTTCATGATCTTGCGGATCTTGTCTTCCGGGATCTCCATCTTGGCGGCCAACACAGACGCATCGGGCTCAAAGCCGAACTCCTGCAGGTGCTGGCGGCTGATACGGTTCATCTTGTTGATGGTTTCGATCATGTGCACCGGGATACGGATGGTGCGTGCCTGGTCTGCGATAGAGCGCGTGATGGCCTGGCGAATCCACCAGGTGGCGTAGGTCGAGAACTTGTAGCCGCGGCGGTATTCGAACTTGTCCACGGCCTTCATCAAACCGATGTTGCCTTCCTGGATCAGATCCAGGAACTGCAGGCCACGGTTGGTGTACTTCTTGGCGATAGAAATCACCAGGCGCAAGTTGGCCTCGATCATTTCCTTCTTGGCCGCGCGGGACGAGTACTCGCCCTCGTTCATGCGCTTGTTGATGTCCTTGAGCTGGTCCAAAGGCACCACCACCTGGGCTTGCAGGTCCATCAGCTTTTGCTGCAGGTCTTGCACGGGCGGAATGTTGCGGCCCATGACGGCGGCCCAGGGCTTACCGGAGGCGGCTTGCTTTTCAATCCACTTGAGGTTCAGCAGGTTGGAGGCAATCTTGTTGCCGTTCTTGTCACGACCACTGAAGTCGGCAATGAAGTGCTCTTGCGGGTAGCCGCATTTGTCCACAATGATGCGGCGCAGTTCGCGCTCTTTCTTGCGCACATCGTCCACCTGGCCGCGCACCATGTCGCACAGCTTTTCAATCGCCTTGGCGGTGAAGCGGATGGTCATGAGCTCGTCGCTCAGAGCTCTTTGGGCCTTCACATAGGCAGGTGTGCCATAGCCTTCTTTGTCATAGACTTTGTGGACTTTCTCGAACAGCTCGCGCATCTTGTCGAAGCGTTCCAGCGCCTGCTTTTTCAGCTCTTCGAGCTTCTTGGTCAGCGCCTTGGAGCCGCCCTTGCCGTCGTCATCGTCGGCTTCGTCGAACTCATCAAAGTCTTCTTCGGCCACATAGTCGTCGGCCTCATTGGGGTTGGAGAAACCGTCCACGATGGTGGTGATAACGACCTTGCCTTCGCGGATGTCTTCACCCAGGCGCAAGATTTCGGCAATCGTGGCGGGGGAAGCGGAGATCGCTTCCATCATCGCCATCAGGCCGCCTTCGATGCGCTTGGCGATTTCAATTTCGCCTTCGCGGGTCAGCAGCTCGACGGTGCCCATTTCGCGCATGTACATGCGCACGGGGTCAGTGGTGCGGCCAAACTCGCTGTCCACCGTAGACAAAGCCGCTTCAGCTTCTTCTTCGGCTTCTTCCACCGTGGCGGACGTCGATACGTTGTTGTTCAGCAGCAGGGTTTCTGCGTCTGGGGTCTGTTCGTAAACGGCCACACCCATGTCGTTCAACATGGAGATCACGACTTCCAGCGTTTCAGCATCGACCAGCTTGTCGGGCAAGTGATCGGAGATTTCGCCGTGGGTCAGGTAGCCGCGGGTCTTGCCCAGCGTGATCAGGGACTTGAGGCGCGCACGGCGCTTGGCCATGTCTTCTTCAGACAGGACGGTTTCGTCCAGGCCAAATTCCTTCATCAAGGCGCGTTCTTTCGCCTTGCTGATCTTCATGCGCAGAGGCTTGACCTTCTCGCCAGGGGTAACGACCGGCTCTCCGGCCAAGTCGGCCTCGATGTCCGACATGTCCATGTCGTCACCACCACCGGACGACTCGGCCGCGGCCTTGGGCTTGCGGCCGCGCTTGGCGCCCGTGGTGGCCTTGGCAGGTGCGTCGGACTCGGCAGCGGCTGCCTTGGCAGGGCGTCCGGGTTTCTTTTTCTTCAGTAACTCGTCAGCAGCGGCAAGGAGGTCGGCTTTGGATTTGGATGCGGGCACGGAGGAGGCTTTCTTTTCGGTCTTCGACGCGGACTTGCTGGCGGACTGGACGGGCTTGGCGGATTTTGAAGCGGGCATGCAAAAACCTCAGAACAACAAAAAAACTGGCAAACAGAACAGGAACCAGCTACGTCACGCGACAGGCGAAGTAGGTGGCAAGACAGGGAAGGTCATTCCCCAATGGCAAGAAGGGAGGGCGATCATTTGGAATGCAGTCCTTGCGGTAAGGTGGCCGGTCGTGAACTAGTGTCAACGGTTGGCCTGGCCCGGAGGTGCTGCTGTCGCTCTTGCCGAAACAATCCAGCATTATAGGCGGGATTCGGATTTATTCAATTTTTGTGTTAAATGGCGGCGTTGGGCTGCACCGCCAGCTCCAGCTGCTTGCGGCGCAGCTGGAGCTGGCGGTAGCGCTGCAGGGCGCCAGCGTCATGGGCGGAGGCCGCGATGGCCTCGGTTTCCTGTTCCTTGATGCGGTCAATCAGCATGCGGTTGACCAGATCGCGCAGTTCGGGGCCGGACTCGGCCAGTGGCTCAGTGGCCACGCTGGGGCCGGCCAGCAGGCGCAGGGCCAGGTCTTCGGCTGCGTGGCCCACGATTGTCTCGCGCAGCGTGCCGCGCGACACCGGGCCGTGCTCGTGCAGCTGGCTTTCCAGCCAGATGAATAGGTCGCCATGGGGCGAGGGCAGCTCGCACAGCAGGCCATGGTCTTCGCTGGACAGCACTTCCCACAGTTCGCTGTGGCTCAGCAAAATGCGTGCAGCGTGGTCGGCGCGGCTGTCAATCTTGGCGCGCGGGCCGCTAGGGCGGGGTTCCCGCGGCGGGAAGCGGCTGCCGCCTTTGCCTTCCCACTTCCCCTCCCATTTTCCGCTGCGCGGGGTCCAGCCTTCTTTTTTCCATTCGGTTTTCTTCTTCCACTCTTCCTGGGGAATCCAGGGCTCAGCGGGTTCCTCGTAGGCAAAGTGGCCGTCGTCGGGTGCGCCGTCGTAGGAGGGCGGCGGGGCCGATGCGGTTTTGCGGCGCTGCGTTTCGGCGGGCGGTTTGCCGCCAGAACTGGCCCACAGCGCGCCCAGCTCGGTGCTATTGAGTTGCACCAGGTTGGCGATTTCTGCCAGCAGCTGTAGCTTGAGCGCGCCGTCGGGCAACTGCGTCCACAGCGGCTTGGCGTTGCTCGACATATGGGCACGGCCCTCGGCGGTGCTCAGGTCGCAGCCTTCCTGGGCCGCTTCGACCAAAAACCGGCTGAGCGGCGTAGCCTTGGACACATAGTCGGCAAAGGCCTCTTTGCCGTGCGCGCGGATAAAGCTGTCGGGGTCGTGCTCGGCGGGCAGGAACAGGAACTTGATGCTGCGCACATCGGTGGCAAAGGGTAGGGCGCCGTCCAGCGCCTTGCGCGCGGCGCGCCGGCCTGCGGCATCGCCGTCAAAGCTGAAGACCACCGAGTCCGTGAAGCGGAACAGCTTTTGCACATGTTCGTTGGTGCAGGCCGTGCCCAGCGTGGCCACCGCATTGGGAAAGCCCAGCTGCGCCAGCGCCACCACATCCATATAGCCTTCGGTCACCAGCACATAGCCGAACTCGCGCAACGAGCTGCGGGCTTCAAACAGGCCGTACAGCTCGCGTCCCTTGCTGAACACCGGCGTTTCTGGGGAGTTGAGGTATTTGGGCTTTTCGTCGCCCAGCACGCGCCCGCCAAAGCCTATGCACTCGCCCTTGATATTGCGGATGGGGAACATCACACGGTCGCGGAAGCGGTCGTAGCGCTTTTCCTCGCCGCCGTTTTCGGCTTCGTGCAGGATGACCAAGCCACTTTCAATCAAGAGCGGGTCGTCGTACTGCGGGAAGATGCTGGCCAGGCTGCGCCAGCCCTCGGGGGCGTAGCCCAGGCCAAACTGCTTGGCAATTTCACCGGACAGGCCGCGGCCTTTCAGGTAATCAATAGCGCGCGGCGACTCTTTCAAGCCGCGCTTGTAGGCATCCCCGGCTTTTTCCAGCACGCTGGTCAGGGTGTTCTGCTTCTGACGCTGCTCCTGGGCGCGGGCACGGTCCTGCGGGCTGCCTTCTTCCTCGGGGATCACCATGCCATATTGGCCGGCCAGGTCTTTCACCGCCTCAATGAAAGTCATGCCCGCGTGGTCCATCAAAAAGCTGATGGCGTTGCCGTTCTTGCCGCAGCCAAAGCAGTGGTAGAACTGTTTGGTGGGGCTGACCGAGAAGGAGGGCGACTTTTCGCCATGGAAAGGGCACAGGCCCATGAAATTGGCGCCACCCTTCTTGAGCTGCACATAGCGACCCACGATCTCCACCACGTCCGTGCGTGCGATCAGCTCCTGGATGAAGGTTTGCGGGATGGCCATGGAAGGATTGTAGGAAGCTATGGTTTATATAGCTGCCCGCGCATATTCCATGGGGGCTGGATGCCAATTTGGCAGGTCAACGCGGGGTTCAATCGCCCAGCACAATGCCCTCACGCCGCGGGTCGGCGCCACCAAACCAGCCGTCTGGCGTGCGCTGGATGGCTTGCAGGCCGCTGGGCATGGCCACTTCGGTCACTGCATGTCCGCGCGCTTTCAAGGCACTGATCGTGGCGGCGTCAAAACGCGTTTCTTCCAGCAGCGTGGGGCCGTTCAGGGAGGCAAAGTTCGGCAGGTCGATGGCCTGCTGGGTGTTCAGCCCCCAGTGCAGCACGCCGTACAGCGTTTTGGCCGTGAAATGGATGATGAGCGCACCGCCCGGGCTGCCGCCGCTCAGCACCAGCTGGCCGGTCGCCTTGTCGAACACCAGCGTGGGCGACATGCTGGAGCGCGGGCGCTTGCCGGGCTCCACGCGGTTGGCAATGGGTTTGCCGCTCGCGTCCGCTGGCGCAAAGCTGAAGTCGGTCAGTTCGTTGTTCAACAGAAAACCGCCGGAGAGGCCCACGCCGCGGTTCACCATTTGGCGCGAACCCCAGGCGTCTTCGATGGTGGTGGTCATGGCCAGCGCGTTGCCATACGCGTCCACCACTGAGATGTGTGAGGTGCCGTGTTCGGTCTGGTCCGGCATGGGGGCGTAGGCCAGCATCGTGCCGGCGGGGTTGCCGGGTGGCGCCACTTGCATGCTTTGGCCCGCGGGGCCGGTGGCGATGGCGCGGGCACGCTCGGCTAGGTAGCCCGGCGCCAGCAGGCTGTGCCAGGTGTCGGCCGGCGCCGGTACAAAGGCCGGGTCGGCGACGTACTGGCCGCGGTCGGCAAAGGCCAGGCGTGATGCTTCGGTGTAGAGGTGCAACCAGTCCGCCGTGGGCAGGCCCTGGGCCAAGGGCAGCGTGTCGGCTGGCGTGTTTTGCAGCAAGCCCAGGATCTGCCCGATGGCAATGGCGCCCGAACTGGGCGGTGGCATGCCGCAGATGCGGTAGTCCTTGGCGGTGGCCTTCACACGGTAGTCAAAGCACAGAGGCTCGCGCACCAGTGGTCGGTAGGCGGCCAGATCGGCCGTGCTCAACGTGCCGGGGTTGCTGGGGTGGCCCTGCACTTTGGCCACCATGGCGCGCGCTACATCACCCTGCAGCAGGGCTGCCGGCCCTTGCTGTGCAATGGCTTGCAGCACGGCGGCCAATTCGGGGTTGCGCAGCAGGTGGCCGGCGGGCCAGGGCGCACCGGCGGCGTCATACAAATAGGCCGCGGCCACCGGGTCTTTCTTGAGCTGCTTTTCGCTGGCCAGCAGCGTGGCCATGCGCGGGCTGATCGCAAAACCCTGGGTGGCCAGCGTGATGGCGGGTGCAAACAGCTGCGCCCACGGCAGCCGACCATGCTGCTGGTGCGCCAGCGCCAGCATGGCCACGGCACCCGGCACCCCCACCGAACGGCCACCCACCACCGCGTCGATGAACGGCATGGGCTGGCCCTGCGTGTCCAGAAACAGACGCGGCGTGGCACCGGCAGGTGCCGTCTCGCGGCCGTCAAAGGCCTGGGTTGTCTTGCCATCAAAGTGCAGCAAAAAGGCCCCACCACCCAGGCCGCTGCTCTGCGGCTCCACCAGTGCCAGCACCATTTGCACGGCAATGGCGGCGTCCACCGCGCTGCCACCTGCGCGCAGGATCTGCTGGCCCGCATCGGTGGCCAACGGGTTGGCGGCGGCCACCGCGTAGGTGCGGGTGGCCCAGCCGGGCTTGGCTACGCTGCCGGTGGCGCCTTCGGGCTGCGCAGGCACGGCGTAGTGAAAGTCGCTGGGGGTGCTGGCACAGCCAGTGAAGGTGGCCAAGGCTGCCAACAGCAAGGCAGCGCCCAGGTGGTGAAGTGGGTGGTGGTGCATGGCCCCACCTTACTTGGGATTGGCCATGGCGCGCGTAAACAAACGTTACCAATACTTGCGGTGGGCCGTGGGCCGCGCCAGAAAGACGACGGCCGGACTTACAGGAAAATAAGCATATAGCCCCCGTGGAATATGCGCTAGCAGCTATCTAAACGATAGCATTCATTTGGTTTTTGGCACCCGACCCAGCAAGTAGAACTCGGGGTTGGGCATCATGCTGGTCACATTCGCCATGCGGTTACTGAGGCCAAAGAAGGCCGTGATGCCGGCAATATCCCAGATGTCTTCGTCGTCAAAGCCATGGGCGTGCAGCGCGTCAAAGTCGGCGTCTTCCACCGTGTGGCTCTCAAGGCAGACCTTCATCGCAAAGTCCAGCATGGCGCGCTGGCGCGGCGTGATGTCGGCCTTGCGGTAGTTCACGGCCACCTGATCGGCAATCAGCGGCTTCTTTTCGTAGATGCGCAAGATCGCGCCGTGCGCGACCACGCAATACAGGCAGCTATTCGCCGCGCTGGTGGTCGTGATGATCATCTCGCGCTCGCCCTTGGTCAGGCTGCTCTCGGCGCGCAGCATCAGCGCATCGTGGTACGCGAAGAACGCGCGCCACTCGGCCGGGCGGCGCGCAAAGGCCAGGAACACATTGGGCACAAAGCCGGATTTTTCCTGCACCTCCAGAATCTTGCTGCGAATGTCTTCGGGCAAGGTATTCAGGTCGGGTAGGGGGTAGCGTGCTGTGGGGCTGGTCATGGGCATGTCTCCTGGTCACATCGTAAGGCCGGGTTAGCTTTTGTCTTGGGTATTGGCTTTGGCTATAGATTTCATTAATAAAACTATCTTGATCGATAGCGGTTGAAAATCTACACTGACTCGGTCAGTCCAAGTACCAACAACCCAAGGAGAGACCCATGTCAAGCGAAGCCAAATGCCCGTTCCACCATGCAGCCGGTGGCGGCACCACGAACAAAGACTGGTGGCCCAACCAGTTGCGCGTGGACCTGCTGAACCAGCACGGCAACAAATCCAACCCGCTGGGTGAAACCTTCAACTACGCCGAAGAATTCAAGAAGCTCGACTACAAGGCGCTGAAGGCCGACCTGGTCAAGCTGATGACCGACTCACAAGACTGGTGGCCCGCAGACTTTGGCCACTACGGCCCGCAAATGATCCGCATGGCCTGGCACAGCGCCGGCACCTACCGCACGCTCGACGGCCGTGGCGGCGGTGGCCGTGGGCAACAGCGTTTTGCGCCGCTGAACTCCTGGCCCGACAACGTCAACATCGACAAATCGCGCCGCCTGTTGTGGCCGATCAAACAGAAATACGGCCAGAAGATTTCCTGGGCCGACTTGTTCATCCTGGCCGGCAATGTGGCGCTGGAGTCCATGGGCTTTCGCACTTTCGGATTTGCCGGTGGCCGCGAAGACGTGTGGGAACCCGACATGGACGTGAGCTGGGGTACGGAAACGAAATGGCTGGCTGCCGACAAGCGCTTTAGCGGTGGCGGTGATCGCAACAAAGGCGAGGGTGAGCTGGACAAGAACCTGGGGGCCACCCATATGGGTCTGATCTACGTCAACCCCGAAGGCCCTAACGCCAGCGGCGACTACATGGCCGCGGCCAAAGACATCCGCACCACCTTCTACCGCATGGCGATGGACGACGAAGAAATCGTCGCGCTGATCGCCGGTGGCCATACCTTCGGCAAGGCCCACGGTGCCGCACCCGAGTCACACAAAGGCGCGGAACCCGAAGGCGCAGGCATTGAAGCGCAAGGCCTGGGCTGGAACAGCAACTTCGGAAGCGGTCACGGCAAAGACACCGTCTCCAGCGGCCTGGAAGTCACCTGGACCACCACCCCTGCGCAGTGGAGCAACAACTTCTTTGAGAACCTGTTCAAGTTCGAGTGGGAATTGACCCATTCGCCCGCTGGCGCCAAGCAATGGGTGGCCAAGAACGGGCCAGACATCATCCCCGACGCGCATGTGCCCGGAAAATTCAACAAGCCGACCATGCTGACCACGGACTTGACGCTGCGCTTCGACCCCGAGTTCGGCAAGATCTCCAAGAAGTTCCACGACGACCCGCAATCCTTCGCCGAAGCCTTTGCCCGCGCCTGGTTCAAGCTGACCCACCGCGACATGGGCCCCAAGGCCCGCTACCTTGGCCCCGAAGTGCCGAAGGAAGACTTGATCTGGCAAGACCCGCTGCCCGCAGCGACGCTCAATCCGAGTGCGGCAGACATTGCAGACCTCAAAGCCAAGATCGCGGCATCGGGTTTGTCTGTGTCCGAGTTGGTGTCCGTGGCCTGGGCCTCGGCCTCCACCTTCCGTGGTGGCGACAAGCGCGGCGGCGCCAACGGCGCGCGTCTTGCGCTGGCGCCGCAAAAGGATTGGGACGTCAACAAGATCGCGGTCAAGGCATTAGCCAAGCTGCAAGAGATTCAGAAAGCATCCGGCAAGGCATCGCTGGCCGACGTGGTCGTGCTGGCCGGTAGCGTGGGCGTGGAGCAGGCCGCCAAAGCTGCGGGCGTGAGCGTCGCCGTGCCTTTTGCAGTGGGCCGCGTGGACGCGACGCAAGCGCAGACCGACGTCGAATCCTTTGCCGCGCTGGAACCGGTGGCCGATGGTTTCCGCAACTACAAGAGGGATCCGATCGGCGCATCGACTGAAGCGCTGCTGCTGGATCGCGCCCAGTTGCTGACGCTGACAGCGCCTGAACTGACCGCACTGGTCGGCGGCTTGCGCGTGTTGGGAGCCAATGCCGATGGCGGCAAGCACGGCGTGTTCACCGATAAGGTTGGCGTGTTGAGCAATGTGTTCTTCGTCCATCTGCTCGACATGGGCACGGTGTGGAAGGCCGTTGATGGCACGGGCGAAGTGTTCGAAGGCCGTGACCGCAAGACCGGCGCGGTGAAGTACACCGGTACGCGCGCCGATCTGGTCTTCGGCTCCAACTCGGTGCTGCGCGCCTATGCCGAGGTCTACGCCAGCGCAGACGGCCAGCAGAAGTTCGTCGCCGACTTTGTGGCGGCTTGGGTCAAAGTGATGAACCTGGATCGCTTCGACCTAGCATGACCCAGGCGCTAGGGGGCAGCAGGGGCCTACCTGCCCTTGCTGCCAAAGGCCAGTAGCAGGCCACCGGCGACGATCGCCGCGATGCCGGCCCATACGGGGACGTTGACAGTCTCTTTCTCCTGGACCGACAGCTCCAAGCTGCCGATTTTGACGGCGCTGGTTTGCTTGGTGTAGCTGAAGCCGCCATATGCCAGTCCTAGGGCTCCTGCGGCAATCAGCAGGATGGCGGCGAGTCGTGCGATGTTCATGGGGGGCTTTCTGGGTGGTGTGTCTGGTTGGCAGCGTACCTGTTGGGCGCACGAACCTGCGTGTTCCATCGCACAGACACTGCGTGCATCAACGCGGGTGGCGTCGCTAATATGGGGTATTCATTGGAGCCCCTATGCCATCTGACCCATCCCAATCCCCGACCACCCCCTCTGCCTACGAACGGGGCCTGGCCACACGCACGCAGGTCATGGGCGAGGAGTTTGTCGCCGCTGCGTTTGCCAACGCCACGCCATTCACTGCACCGATTCAGGAGCACATCACCCGCGCCGCCTGGGGCGATGTGTGGCAGCGCCCGGGGCTGGATTTGAAAACCCGCAGCCTGATAACCGTGGCCATGCTCACGGCCTTGGGCAAACAAAACGAACTCAAAGGGCACGTGCGTGGTGCGTTAAATAACGGTGCCACTGCGGCCGAGATTCAGGAAGTGCTGCTGCACGCCACGGTGTACTGCGGCGTGCCCGCGGCCGTAGAGGCCTTTCGCTCCGCCAACGAAGTGGTGGGTGGGAAGGTCTAGTGCTCTAGTTCCAGCCTTCCAGCACCACCTTGCCGCGCGCGGTGCCTGATTCCACGAATGCATGGGCGCGTTTGAGGTTGTCGGTGTTGATGCGGCCAAAGTTTTCGGCCAGCGTGGTGCGCACCAGGCCCGCGTCCACCAGTTGGGCCACTTCATTGAGCAGGTGGTGTTGGGCGATCAGGTCCGGCGTGTTGAACATGGGGCGGGCAAACATCATTTCCCAGTGCACAGACGCAGCTTTGCGCTTGAACGGCATCACGTCCAGCGTGGGCAGGTCATCAATCAGGCCGAACTGGCCCTGTGGCGCCAGTACTTCCAGAATCTGCGGCAGGTGCTGGCCGGTGTGGCTCAAGCTGATGACGATGTCTACTTGTGCAATGCCGATGCGCGCAAGCTGTTCGGTCAGCGGCTGGCCGTGGTCAATCACATGGTGGGCGCCCAGCTCTTTGACCCAGGCCTGCGTTTCGGGGCGCGAGGCGGTGCCGATGATGGTGAGCGCCGTGAGGCGGCGCGCCAACTGAATGAGGATTGAGCCCACGCCACCGGCCGCGCCGATGACCAGCAGGCTCTTGGGGTTGGGCTTTTTGCCGGGTTGTACGCCCAGGCGGTCAAACAGCAGTTCCCAGGCCGTGATGCTGGTCAGGGGCAGGGCGGCAGCCTGGGCAAAGTCCAGGCTGGCGGGCATGTGGCCCACGATGCGCTCGTCCACCAGATGCAGTTCGCTGTTGGTGCCGGGGCGCTGGATGGCGCCGGCGTAGTACACGCGGTCGCCCTCCTTGAACAACGTTACATCTGGCCCCACGGCGCGCACGATGCCGCTGGCGTCATAGCCCAGCACTTTGTAGTCCTGCCCCGCAGCCGGCGCTGCACTGGCGCGCACCTTGGTGTCCACGGGGTTGACCGAGATGGCGCGCACCTCCACCAGGAGGTCGTGCCCCTGGGCCACGGGCGTGGGCAGGGTGATGTCTTGCAGCGAGGTGGCGGCGCTGATGGCCTGGGGGTGTTGGTAGCCGATGGCTTTCATGGTGGTTTTCCTTGCAAATTGAACAGAGGGGTGAATCTTCTGTCTTCTGTTTGAAAAGAAAAATAGGGGATGGATTGAACCAGCTTTCAAATAAAATTTGAAAATGAAAGCCCTGCAAGACCTGGATATCTTTGTGCGCACCGTGGACACCGGCAGCCTCTCGGCCACGGCGCGGGCGTTGGACATCACACCCGCTGCGGCCAGTGCTGCACTCAAGCGGCTGGAGGCCGAACTGAACACCAGCCTGCTGGTGCGCTCCACCCGCAGCCTGCGTCTGACGCCCGAGGGCGCCGTGTTTCTGGAGCACGCCCGGCTGGCGCTCACCACCTTGGGCGAGGGCCAGCTGGCACTGAGTACGGGCCGCCATCAGGTGCAGGGCGTGCTGCGGCTGGCCGCGTCGTCGGACATGGGGCGCAATGTGCTGTTGCCCTGGTTGGAGGATTTTCAAGACCAGCACCCGCAGGTGCGTTGCCGCCTCACGCTCTCTGACCGCATGGCCAATATGTACAGCGAGCCAGTGGACGCGGCCTTTCGTCACGGCAAGCCGCGCGACTCCAGCCTGGTGGCGCTGCCCGTGGCGCCGGACAACCGGCGTGTGCTGGTGGCCTCACCCGACTACTTGCGTGTGCATGGCACCCCGGTCACGCCCCAGGCGCTGACCGAGCACGACTGCCTGTGCTTCATGCTGGGGGGCGAGGTGAACGACCGCTGGACCTTTGCGCGCGAGGGTCAGTCGCTGACGGTGCGGGTGCAGGGCGGCCATGTGACCAACGACGGCGATGTGGTGCGGCGCTGGGCCTTGGCCGGGCGTGGTGTGGCCTACAAGGCCTGGATCGACGTGGCCCACGACCTGGCCGCGGGCCGGCTGGTGGCGCTGTGCCCCGACTGGGACACGGAGCACGTGCCGCTGTACATGGTGCTGCCGGACCGGCGCCAGCTCACCCCGGCGTTGCGCTTGCTGCGCGAGTTTGTAGCCCAAGCCTGTGTGGCACTGCCCGGCGCCGAAAATTTAAGCCAAACAGGCCGCTAGCCCCCGTTAACTAAGCGCGAGTAGCTCCTGATTTGGTAGCGCGCTGTCGTCGGTCTGGAAGACCGCCACCACGCGCACCAGCTCGCTGGCCTGCGATTTGAGGCCGCTGGCCGCGGCCGCCATCTGCTCCACCAAGGCAGCGTTTTGCTGGGTTACCTGGTCCATCTCGTTCACGGCCTCGCCAATCTGCGAGACCCCCGCGCTCTGGTCCGAGCTGGCCGCGCTGATCTCGCCCACGATGTCGGTCACCTTGCGGATGGCGCCCACCACCTCGGCCATGGTGCTACCCGCACGGTCCACCAGCGCCGTGCCTTGTTCCACGCGTTGCACGCTGGTGCTGATGAGCTGTTTGATTTCTTTGGCGGCCTCCGCGCTGCGGCCCGCCAGGCTACGCACCTCGGAGGCCACCACGGCAAAGCCCCGGCCCTGTTCGCCCGCACGAGCGGCTTCCACCGCGGCGTTCAGTGCCAGGATGTTGGTTTGGAACGCAATGCCATCGATGACGGAAATGATGTCGGCAATCTTGCGGCTGGCTTCGTTGATGCCCTTCATGGTTTGCACCACCTGGCCCACCACATCGCCGCCTTGCACGGCCACGGCCGAGGCGTCCAGCGCCAGCTGGTTGGCATGGCCCGCGCTGAGCGCGTTTTGTCGCACCTTGGCGTTCAGGTCTTCCATGCTGGAGGCGGTCTCTTCCAGGGCACTGGCCTGGTGTTCGGTGCGGCTGCTGAGGTCGTGGTTGCCCTGGGCGATTTCGGAACTGGCATTGGCCACGCCGTCCGCCCCGTGGCGCACCGCGTGCACGATGCGTGTGAGCGACGCCTGCATGCGCGCCATGGCGGCCACCACGCTGGTGGTGTCGCCGTTGCGCACGGCAATCGGGGTAGCCAGGTTGGCATCGGCAATGGCGCGCGCCAGCTGCGCCACATAGGCCGGCTGGCCGCCCAGCTCACCCAGCAGGCGGCGCGTGATGAACACCCCCAGCACGATAGACGCCAGCACCGCAATGCCCGAGACGCTAAGCAGCATCAGGTTGGCGCGCATCACCGAGGCACGGCCCATGTCCTTGGCGGTTTCGGCCTGCGCCACGTGGGCGGCCCAGAGTTTTTGCACCGCGTCGTAGGCGCCCTGGTAGGCCTGCTGGCTGGGGCCGCTGAAATAGTCGCTGGCCTCGACCGCGCGCTCGGACTCGGCCCCGGCGGCCGAGTTGGACATTTGCAAGAAGGTGGATCGCGATGCGTTGAATTTGGCCAGCGAGTCGGTCAAGGTCTTGACTTCAGCGCCTTGGTCTTGCGCGCCGCCGGTGGCGGTGTAGCGCTGCACCGCGGTGTCGAGCGCCTTCACGGCGGTTTTGACGGCCGTCTCTTCGCGGTCTTTCGCAGGCATGGTCAGCGCGGCCAGGTGGCTCAGTTCGGCCGTGCGTACCACCTGCAGCCGGTCGTTCACTTCGCTCAGCGCGGTGAGGGTGGGCAGGGTTTGGTCCACCAGCGATTGCAGGTCCTGGTTGATGGCGGCAATGCGGCTCCAGCCAGTCAGCGCGAGCATGAGGCCCAGCGCCACCATGGCGGCAAAGGCCGCGCCCAGTTGGCGGCCTACGGTCCAGAAAGAGGGTTTGGGCATGGCAGTGCTCCTTGTCATTTGTAGTAGCCGGCCCCGCGCATCAGCAGGTCGGTTTTGGCCTGGGCTTTTTGCAGGGCTTGGTCCACGGTCTGCTTGCCAGCCAGCGCGTCGCGAATCTCGGCGCCGGTGATTTCACCAATGTCCTGAAACTCGGGGATGGCAACAAACTGCACACCTACATAGGGTGCCTTGCCATCGGTGGCATCCCGCGGGTTGGCGGTGACCATCGCAATGGCCTCGGTCATGGCAAAGCGCGCGGCCTTGGTGAACTCGGGGCGCTGGTAGGTGGAGAGGCGGGTGCCCGACGGCATGGCGGCCCAGCCCTTGGTGTCGGCCACCAGGCGCAGGTAGGGTTCGGACGTGGCCCACTGCACAAAGCGCTGGGCTGCATCTGCATTTTTGCTGCTGGCTGGTATGGCCAAGGCCCAGGCCCAGAGCCAGCCCGCGCCCTTGTCGGTGACCGCGGTGGGCGCCAGCGAGAAACCGGTGACGCTGGCCACCTTGCTGAACTTGGGGTCAATCAGCGCGCCGCCGGCACTGGTCGCATCCACCCAGATACCGCACTTGCCTTGGGCAAACAGCTCCAGATTTTCGTTGAAGCTGTTGTTCACGGCGTTGGGTGGACCATATTGGTTGAGCAGCTTCACGTAGAACGACACTGCGTCCTTCCAGGGCTTGGAGGTAATCTGCGGGTGCCAAGCCATGTCAAACCACTGGCCGCCAAAGGTGTTGACCATGGTGCTGAGCAGGGCCATGTTGTCGCCCCAGCCCGCACGCCCGCGCAGGCAAATGCCGTACAGCCCGGCCGCGGGGTTGTGGATCTTGGCCGCGGCCGCAGCGATCTGCTCCCAGGTGGGGCGGTTGTTGATGGAGAGTCCCGCCTTGTCGAACAGGTCGGTGCGGTACATGGTCATGGAGCCTTCGCCGTAAAAGGGCGCGGCGTACAGGCGCTTGTTGTACGAGAGGCCATCGCGCACCGTGGGAATCAGGTCCTTCACGTTGTAGGCGTCGGTGGGGGTGATCTCGCGCAGCCAGCCTTTGGCGGCCCAGATGGGCGTCTCGTACATGCCGATGGTGACCACATCAAACTGGCCACCTTTGTTGGTCACGTCGGCACTCACGCGCTGGCGCAAGTCGGCCTCTTCCATGGTGGTCCACTTGACGCGGATGTCCGGGTTGGCCTTCTCGAAATGCACGCTGAGCTTTTGCATTTCGATCATCTGGCGGTTGTTCACCGTGGCCACGGTGATGTCCGTGGTGGCCCACGCATGGTTTCCAGCAAGCACGCCCGTGGCGGCAAGCAAGGCCCAGATCCAACGATTTTGTGTTTTCATAACCAATACGATGCAGTGAGAATCTGCATCTCAGGTTACGTCCCTGTACGGGCTTGCGCCAATACCCTGCCTTCAGCGGCGTATACCGTTCCTTCAATATCGGCTAGGGCTTTCCCTTACGGGTAAGAGTAGGGCTCTACGTCTAGTACTTGTTGATCAACATGCCGCCATCCACCCGGATGGCCTGGCCCACGGTGTAGGGCAGCAGGCCTAGGGCCAGCGTGCCCACCACCTTGCCCACCTCATGCGCTTGGCCCCAACGGGGCACCACCAGCCAGCCGCGCTCAATGTCGGCGTCGTAGCGCGCTTTGGAGGCCAGGCTCATCTCGGTCTCTATCAGGCCGGGGATGACTTCGTACACCCCGATGCCCTCACCACCCAGCCGCACGGCAAACAGCGAGGACACCATGGACAGCGCCGCCTTGGACACGCAGTATTCCCCGCGCTGGATGGAAACTGCCTTCGCATTGGACGAGGTGATGGTCACCATGCTGCGGTGGTGGGGATGCTGCGGGCGCACCAGCAAGCGTCTGGCAAAGGCCTGCATGAGAAAAAAAGTACCGCGCGTATTGATGTCCTGGCAGTGGTCGTAGGCTTGGGGCGTCACGTCCAGCAGGTCGCCCCGCGACAGTACGGACACCCCGGCGTTGTTCACCAGACAAGTCACGGGGCCCAGCATCGCCTCGGCGGCGTCCAGCATGGCCGCGTGGGTGCTGGTGTCGGCCAGGTCAAAACATACTGCGGCACTGCGGACGCCCAGCGCCGCCACTTCGGCAGTGGTGGCGTGTAGTTCGTCACTGAGTGTGCGATCGCACAGCGCCACGTCAAAACCAGCTTGGGCCATTTGCAGTGCAATGGCACGGCCTATGCCGCGCTGGGCACCGGTTACAAGTGCCACCGGTCGGTTGGATGTGTCTGCTGTCATGGTGCGGTGTTGGAGATTTGTTGCAGGGCTTGGGCCATGCCGTGGACACTGGCGTGCGCCGACATCAGCAGTTGCGCCCATTCGGCCTGCTCGGCCTGCCACACACCCAGGGTGCGTTCATGGGCTTCGGGCATGGAAGCCAGTAGGCTGGCCACGCGCTGGGGCGCGCGCCGCGCCGCTGCCAACGCCGTCAGGCAACCGGTCGGCAATTGGTCGGAGGCCGCGCGGTGCGTCATTTCCTTGGCCAGGGTGCCCAGGCTACCCACCAACAGGCCGAGGTCGCAGCCCAGCGCCACCCAAGCATCGCGCTGGGTGTGCCAGGGGGCTTGCGGCACGCCCAGACGCAGGTGCTGCGCCATTTGCTGTTCTACGGTGGGGCCCTGGTCTTGCCCCTGAGCTCGCATTTGCGCCAGGGTGCCGCCCAGTTGCACGGCCAAGGCCTCGGCGGCGCTGCGTTGTAGGCGCTGCAACGCGCGCAGTAGGGGCGCGGTCGCATCGGCGGTGCCCAGGGTATGCACGCACAGCTGCACGTCACTGCGTATACGCTCCAGCACGTCACGGGTGATCAGCACCGTGGCGGTGTCCACCAGGTCCTGCTTGGTGCAGCCCAGGTGCACGCAGTCCACCGCGCCGGGATTGAACAGGCCTACAGTTTCCTTCAGGCTCTTGACCAACGGAATGGCCAGGCTACCCGCGCGCACGCTGTCGCGCACGATTTTGGGGGCATCAAACAGTTCTACTTTGCAGGTGCCGATGATGGACTGCGCCGCTGCCGCCGGAATGAGGCCACAGTCGGCCTGCGCGCGGGCCAGCGCAGATTCAAACTGCAGCATGGCGGCCACAAAGCGCTGGGCACCAAAGGCGTCCAGCAGTTCGGGCGCTTGCAGGAATTCTTCAAACACACTGCCCATGGCATTCAGCGCGTGGCCTGTTTCAGACGCAGTTGGTTGGGCAGCGGTACGGAGCGGCGCAGCACGTCTTCGCCCAGCCACAGCGCGGCACGGCGTGCGCGTGCAGCCACGGTGGGCAGGGGCATCTGCTGGTAGTCGTCGTTGAACACTTCAAAACTGTAGTCGCCACGGTAGCCCAGCTGGTGCAGCTTGAGCACCAGTTCGGCCAGGGCCTCGCTGTGCACGCCTTCACCGGGAAACACGCGGAAGGTGCGCGCCGTGCTAATGCGTTCTTCGACGGTTTTGATTTCGTTCCACATGAAATCGGCCAGCTGCACCAGGAAGATCTTGTTGGGGTCCAGCATCTCCAGCTCGTCCAGCGGGGTCTTGGTGGCAAACATGTGGAAGGAATCAAACCCCAGGCCCAGGTTGGGCATGTCGGCCTGGGTGATCACGTCCCAGGCCTGTGGGAATTCGTTGATGGTGCGGCCCCAGGACAGGGCTTCAAACGCCACCTTGATGTTCATCGGGATGGCCAACATGGCCAGCTTGCGCAGGTCGCGCACCAGCGCATCGGTGTCGCCGGTGGCGTGGGTGGAGGTGCTGGAGCAGGCCAGCATCACGCGACAACCCAGCGCCTGGCACATCTCCATCATGCTCTTGGCAATGTCCACTTTGTAGGCATGCAGGTGGCCCGACAGGCCTTCGAAGTCGCGCAGCACCTGAAAGCCGGTCACACGCAGGCCGCTGTCCTTCACCTCTTGCACCGCGGCCTCCCAGCCTTGGGGGTGGCCTACCAGATCGCGGGCGGCCAGCATGACCTGGCCGAAGCCGGCAGTGCGCATGGCGTCCAGCTTGGCCTTCAGCGGTCCGGCCAGCGAGATGGTGTCCATCCCGAAGTCGTCAAATTTGCCTTCGAATTGGCTCATGGTAATCAGCCTCGCGTGTGGTGGACCAGCTCGAACATGGCATTGCCCATGGTGGGGCGGGTCAGCGCGCCCTTGCTGTCCTGCGCGGGGTCTTTGCTGGGCACAAACTCCACGCCGCGCGCGCGCAGCGCCGCCACGGTGGCGGGCACATCGGGGGTGCCCAGGCCAATACGCTGGAAGCATTCGTCGTCTTCCACGTCCAGCACGCCGGGCTCGGGCTCGATGAGCTGCAGGTAAAAGGTGTTGCACGGGCTTTGCAAAATCAGGCCCTTGGGCAAGATGCCAAAGCGGGTGTCCGGTGGCAGCGCGGTGAAGCCAAACAGCGCGCTGTAAAACTCGGTCCAGTCATCGCTGCGGTCGTTGCCGATGTACTGCACCACGCCAAAGAAATGCAGGCCCGCAATGGCAGGCGGGTTCTTGTCCACCGCGGGTACGGGGGTGAAGTCCACGTCGTAAATGGAGAACTCGCGGTGCCGGTCCACAAAGTAGATGCGGCTGTTGCCCACGCCGTGGATGGCGGGAATGTGCAGCTCCATCACTTCTACCTGCACGGGCACGGCCCAGGCACCGCGCTCCAGCGCACGCTGGTAGGCGGCCGAGGCGTCGTGCACGCGCAGGGCAATGGCGGCAATCACCGGTTTTTCGGTCAACGCGGCGCCGCGGCCGTGGGCGTTGACGATGACATTGATGTCGCCCTGGCGGTACAGCAGCACCTCGCGCGAGCGGTGGCGTGCAATCGGCTTGAAGCCCATGGCTTCGAGCACCTGGCCCAGTGCCTGCGGCTTGGAGGTAGCGTACTCAATGAACTCAATGCCTTCCAGGCCCAGGGGGTTGGGGCCCTCGTCAATGTGTTCGCGGTCGGCACCGCTGGGGCGGGAGGTGTTTGTGCGGTAGTCGGACATTTTGAAAACTCCAGAAGGCGGTATGAAAAGATGGCGTTTGGAATTCACGCGAGGGCCAGATGCCGCGCGGTGGTGCGCGTGCCCAAATCGAACACAGCGACCGCTTCCACCTGTTGCGCCGCCATGTTGTTGAGGCCCGCGGCGGCGGCGGCCATTTCTTCAACCAGTGCAGCATTTTGCTGAGTGGCCTGGTCTATGGTGGCAACAGCCTGCCCCAGCTGGGACACACCATGGGATTGCTCCTGGCCGGCCTGGCTGATCAAGGCCATGACCTCGGTCACGCGTTCAATGGATTGGACGACACCCGTCATGGAGTGCTGCACCTGTTCGACCAGCTGGTTTCCCTGGTTCACGCGCTGCACACTGGTGTCGATCAATTCCTTGATTTGTTTGGCGGCTTGCGCGCTGTGGCCCGCCAGCGATCGCACCTCGGCAGCCACCACGGCAAAGCCGCGCCCCTGTTCTCCCGCGCGGGCAGCTTCTACCGCTGCATTTAACGCAAGAATATTGGTTTGGAAGGCGATGCCGTCGATAACCTGGATGATGTCCGCAATCTTCTTGGAGGCCTGGTCAATCTGCTGCATGGTTTGCACCAGATGGGTGACGACCTGACCGCTTTGCTTGGCCGTGCCAGAGGCATTGGCGGCCAGTTCATTGGCCCGCAGGGCATGGCCTGCGTTGTCACGCACACTGCTGCTGAGATCATCCATGGCCGCAGTGGTTTGTTGCAGGGAGGTGGCTTGTTGTTCGGTGCGAACAGAGAGGTCGCTGTTTCCTTTTGCAATTTCTTCACTGGCAGTGGCGACGCCTTCCGACCCCGACCGCACCGTTGACACCACGCGAACCAGGTTGTCCTGCATATCCTTCAGAGCGTCCAGCAACTGCTGCATTTCTCCAAAGCTTGTCACGTCGCGGCTTTGTACGTCTAGTTGACCTTGGGCAATGGCGTGGGCCAGCCGCACGGCCTCTGTGGCAGCGCCGCTGATGCTGCGCGAGATGGCCCATGACAGCAGGGCACCTACCGTGCAAGCCAGGATGCCGACGCTGACCATCAACACCCGCGCCTGCGCCTGTTCGGTTTTGACGGTCTGCACTCCCGCGTCCATAGACGCCTGCTGGTGTTCCGCCCACGCGCTCAAGGCCTTTTGGTAGCCCAGCAACTGCGGCACGTATTTGTCATTGAACTCGGAGCGCGAAAAGTCGCTGGACCCGCTGTCCACCGCACTCAGTACATCGCCAACCGCCGCTTTGTAACCGGTGTAGGCTGCGCTCACCTGCTTTAGCAACGCCGCATCCGCATCACTGCCCGTGGTGCTGGTTGCATAGGTTTGGACCAAGCCATCGATGGTTTGCAGCTGCGCACTGATTTGGGCGCGCAGAGGCTTTTGTTTTTCGGGGTCTCCGGTAGCAATGAGCAAACTGGTGTTGATGCCCTGGTTGCTCAGGATTTCCTTCCACCGCAAGGCATCACGTTCCGTTTTTGCCAACACATTGCTGAGGTGGTCCACCATCGTCCCCATGCGATGTTGCCCCAACAGACCCAGGCACAAGACCAGAATTAACAATGCGAGAACCGCAGTGAACGCGAGTGTCAGGCGGCTATGAATGGTGTTCAAACGCATCGCTTATCCCCTCAAGGCTATTGGGTTGTTGGGTTTGCTGTCACACGGTGCTGGCTTGCGCGTTGGACTGGTGGGCGCCACCCAAAAACAGGCGCTCGATGTTCGGGTCTGCAAGCAACTCCGACGCCGGTTTTTGCAGTACCAGCCGACCTGACTCCAGCGCAATGGCTTCGTCAGAAATCTTCAGCGCGCTCTTCACGTTTTGTTCCACCATGAGCACCGTAGTTCCCTGGTCGGCCAGTCGGCGCAAGAGCTTGAACACGTCGGCTACCACCATGGGCGAGAGGCCGATGGAAGGCTCGTCGATGAGGATGACCTTGGGGCGCAGCAGCAGGGCGCGGCCGATTTCGAGCTGTTTTTGCTCGCCCCCAGACAAAGCCGACGCCGCCGAGTGCATGCGCTCTTTGACGCGCGGGAAAAACTCCAGTACTTCGGGAATGCGCTCGTGTGTGGTTTTCATGCCCAGTGTGATGCCGCCCAGCTCCAGGTTCTCGAACACGCTGAGCTGGCCAAACAGGTTGCGCCCCTGCGGCACAAAGGCAATGCCTTGTGCAAGTAGCTGCTTTTGCGTGGCGCCAGCCACACTCACGCCGTCCAGGAGGATGTCGCCCTGGCGTGGTTTGAGCAGGCCGAAGAGCGCTTTCAGCACGGTGGATTTGCCCGCGCCGTTGGGGCCCAGCAGCAGGGTGATGGTGCCGCGCTTGGCCTTGAACGACAGGTTGTTCAGGATCATGAAATCCTTGTAACCCGCCACCACGTCCTTGAATTCGATACAGGTGTCTGTAGTCATGCTTCAGTTCCCCAGGTAGGCGTCCAGCACCTGTTTGTTGCTGCGGATTTCGTCTGGCGTGCCAATGGCCAGCACCTGGCCTTCGACCATCACCATGATGCGGTGGCACAGGTCCATCACAAAGTCCATGTTGTGCTCAATGACGACAAAGGAGCTTTGCTTGCCGAACTTGGGGTTGCGATTGAGTTCCTTCAGCAGGGTGCTGATACCCCCCACCAGGCTCGGGTTCACGCCAGCGCAGGGCTCGTCCAGCAGCACCAAGTCGGGTTCGCTCATGAAGGCCATGGCAATGTCCACCAGCTTTTGCTGCCCGTAGGACAACTCGCCAGCTTTTTTGTCAGCCACATGGCGGATGCGGAACTGGTCGATCAGTGCATCGGCCTTGGCGCCCAGGCCGGAATCGGAGGGGGCGAACATGCGGCTCAGCATGGAGCCTTGGTGCTCCTGCGCAGCCACGATGAGGTTGTCGCGCACGGTCATCTTGCCAAACACCTGCAGGGTCTGGAACGTGCGGCCTACGCCCAGGCGGTTGAGCTCCAGTGGGCCGGCTTGCGTCACGTCTTTGCCATTGAGTTCGATCTGGCCTTCGTCCGGCGTGATCTGGCCCAGCATGCTGTTGAACAGCGTGGTCTTGCCCGATCCGTTGGGGCCGATCACACCAAAGATTTCTCCGGGCATGACTTCGAAGGACACGCCGCCCACGGCCTGGATGGCACCGTAAGCCTTTTTGATGTTGCTGACTTTGAGAACAGGGTGGCTCATTTACTTGGCTCCCAGGGTGTTGGCCGCCGCAGCACGCGCAGCGCTGGCTTCGCGGGCTTGGCGCTTGGCCTTGATGCGGTCGGGAATGCTCAGCAGGCCATCGGGCAGCCAAATCATCAGCACCACCACAGCGGCGCCGAAGACAAACAGGTACCAGGCCTGCGCAAAGCGCAGCCACTCGGGCAGGATCACACCCACGGCCGAGCCCAGCAGCGGGCCCAGGAAGTAGCCGGGGCCACCGACGACGACCATCAGGTACATCATGATGGAGGAGCCCACGGCAAAGGGTGCCGGCTCGATGAACTGCACCAGCGAGGCGAACAAGGCCCCTGCGACACCTGCATAGGCGGCGCCAATGGCGAAGCTCAGCAGCGTGTAAGAGCGCGTGTTGATGCCCAGGCTTTCTGCGCGGATGGGGTTGTCGCGCAGTGCGGTAAATGCCTTGCCCCAGGGACTGCGCAGCAGGCCCCATTGCAGGGCGCCCAGCAGCACGGCAGTGGCCAGCACAAAGTAGTAGTACGCCAGGTTGCCTTCGAGTGAGAAGCCAGCCAGGCTGGGGCGGGCAATGTTGTTGATGCCGAAGGTGCCACCGGTCAACCACTCTTCGTTGCGCATGACCAGCCACACCGCAGTATTGAAGCCCAGGGTGGCAAAGGCCAGGTAGATGGTCTGTACGCGCAGCGCCGGAAAGCCCAAGGCAATCCCCACAAAGAAGCAGATCAGCGCGGCGGTGGGCAGGCCTACCCAGAAGCTGATGCCGACTTTCATCATGATGGCCACGGTGTAGGCCCCAATGCCAAAGAAGGCGGCGTGGCCCAGAGACTTTTGCCCGGCATAGCCCACGGTGAGGTTCAGGCCCATGGTGGCAATCACGAAGACCAACCAGTAGGACAGCAGGTAGAGGCCGTAGTTTTTAAGAAAAGGGGGGGCGACCAGCAGCAGCACTGCGCAGGCAGCTATCAAAAAGAGAGTAAATTTTTTCATGTCAGACCTTGCGTTCTTCTTTTTTGCCCAGCAACCCTTGCGGCTTGAACAGAATCACGACCATGAAAATCACCAGCGCCACCGCGTCCTTGTAGGCCGGAGAGATGTAGGCGGCGGCAAGGTTCTCGGCCACGCCAACAATCAGCCCGCCCAGCAGTGCACCGCGCGAGTTGTTGAAGCCGCCGATGATGGCTGCGAAGAAGGCCTTGTTGCCCAGGCTCTCGCCCATGTCGAACTTGGCCAAGTAAGTGGGTGTGACCAGTAGGGCGGCGGCTACCGCCAGCACAGCGTTGATGGCAAAGGCATAGAAGATCATGCGCGGCACGTTGATGCCCAGCACGCTGGCGCTCTCGGTGTTTTGCGCGACGGCCTGCATGGCGCGGCCGGTCACGGTTTTGGTCATGAAGGCCTGGGTGGCAAATACCAGCACCAGCGCCAGTGCGAAGGTGCCCACATCGGCCAACGTGATGGTCACGCCAGCGATGTTGAACAGTTTGTCGGCAAACAGGCTGGGGAAGGGGTGGGCCTCGGCGCTGTAGCCGGCGCGCAGGCCGTTGCGCATGGCAATCGACAGGCCGATGGTGGCCACGACGATGGGCATCATGCCGTACTTGAACAGCGGGTCCACCAGACCGCGCTTGAACACCCAGCCCAGCAGAAACATTGCCAGCACCACGGTCAGCACAAAGCTCACCGCCAGGGGCGCACCCATGCTCAAAAAGCCCAACATCATGAAGGCCGGCAGCATCACAAACTCGCCCTGGGCGAAGTTGATGGTGCCGCTGGCCTGCCACAGCAGGGTAAAGCCCAGTGCGGCCAGGGCATAAATGGCTCCTGTGGCCATGCCACTGAAGAGCAGTTGGAGAAAGTCGGTCATGGGTGTTCCCGTGGTGTAACGTGCGGCGGCCTTACTTCTTGGCCGGTGCGGACTTGCCCGTGGCAATGGGCTTGTTGGCAGTCACTAAGGGGTTCAGCGGGGGCAGGGTAGCTACCACCACTTGCTGGCCGTCCTTCACTTCCACCAGGAAACTTTCGCGGTCCAGGTCGCCGTTCTGGTCAAAGGCCACGTTCATCAGGATGCCGGGCTCTTTGTCCGTGGTGACCACCAGGCTGTGCAGGGCATTGGCCACGGCCTTGCGGTCGAGCTTGCCTACTTTTTCGATGGCAGCCTTGAGGGCATAGATGCCGGAGTAGCCCTTCATGCCGTTGTGGTCCGAGACGTATTTGTAGTCGCGCTCGAACTTGGCGCGGAACGCGCGAATGGCGGGCAGTGGCGCATCCACGGTCAGACCCACGTGGGCCACGGCACCGTTGGCCGCCTCACCGGCCAAGTCAATGACTTTTTGGCCGGTCAGGGTGGTTTCACCAATGATGGGTTTGTTCCATCCTTGCTTGCGCAGCTCGCGCAGCAGGCGGGCCGACTCTTCTTCATTGGAGTAGACAAACACGCCATCGGCACCGCTTTGTTTGGCTTTAAGCACCGCAGCGGAAAAGTCTACCTGGCCAGAGTCGGTGGAGATCTCAGCCACCACCTTGGTGGTGGACTTGTCCAAGGCCTTTTTGATCATGTCCAGGCCACCCTTGCCGAAGTCGTTGTTCACGAACACGATGGCCAGGGTCTTGAGCTTGGCCTGGTCGCTGATGTAGCGCGCCACCTTGGGCATGGCGGTGGCCTGGGTGAAGCTGGTACGGAAGACGTACGGGTTGCCCTGCATGGTGATGCTGGCTGCCTCGCCACCTGTGAAATTGGGGATTTCGGCCTTGCGGCTCTCGGCCATGGACACCATGATGGAGCCCGAGAACACGGGGCCGAAGATGGCGAACACGTCATCGTCCACAGCCTTTTGCGTCAGGCCTTTGGCCACACCGGGGTTGGACTGGGTGTCGGAGGTCGTGGTCTGGATCTTCTTGCCCAGAATGCCGCCGGCAGCGTTGATTTCCTTCACCGCCAGCTCCACGCCATTCTTGAAGTTGGTGCCCGCAGTGGCACCACCGCCGGACAGCTCCACAATGTTGGCGATCTTGATGACTTCTTGGCTAAAAGAGGCGCTAGCCCCCATCAGCATTGCGCAGGCAGCTATCAATTTGAGAGTGTTTCGTTTTTGCATGTCGTGGTCTCCTCGGTTAAAAAAGGGTGGGGTCAATTTGCGCGCGTAAAAACTGGGTGTCCCGGCGCACCAGGTCTGCGGCTTCGGTGTAGCCAAAAAAATCCAGATACAGCGGCGCCTGCTGTACCAGCATCTCAAAGCCGGGCTGGGCGTTCAGGCCCCGGCCGCGCGCAGCGCGTACCCAGGGCGTGGGCTGGTTCTTCATCACGATGTCCATCACCGAGGCATGGGGTTCCAGGCGCTGTACATCGCAGGGTTGTGCGTCGTCCGCCTGAAGTCCCAGCGGGCTGGCGTTGATCACCAGGTCGTAGCCGACAGGGTCGTTGGTGGGGGCTGCCACTACCTCGGCCTGGCTGTGGCGGCCAATATGGCGGGCCACGGCGTCGGCCTTGCCCGGCAGCGGGTCGTACAGAGCCACATGGGCCGCAGCGCCCGGTGTGGCGCATGCCAGCGAGGCGGCGATGGCTGAAGCGCCACCTCCCGCGCCCAGAATCAGCACCCGCTGCTGCTGGTATGCCATGCCAAAGTGGTTCAGGGCGCCCACCAGGCCTTCGCCATCAAACAAGGCACCTTCCAGGCGGCCATCGCTGTTTCGGCGCACGGCGTTCACGGCACCGGCAGCACGGCCCATGGGGCTGCACGCGTCCAGCAGATGCACCAACGCAGTCTTGTGCGGAATAGCCGCCCACAGGCCCTTGATGTTGGCAGCGCCAAGGGCGCCTTTGACCAACGCGGCGAGGTGCTGGGGCGCCACATGGGCGGGTACCAACACGGCGTTGATCCCGGTGCGCGCGAACACGGCGTTGAACAACGCGGGCGCCTGCACCTGCACCACCGGGTCACCGACGATCAGGTAGACGTCGGTGGTCCCGGAGATGGATGGGTGGGCGAGGGCAGAATGCATGAAATGTTCGCTTGTCGATCAATTTGTCGAATTCGGAGCGGACTTTATCTATCCATGACTAAATAAAGAAGGGATATTTTTGCTAAATGTTCGTTAATCGATCATTTATGATCGATGATCGATCGAAATTCGGGTTTTACCTAGTGCTGAACCACCTTCCGGTACCCAAAAATCCCCCCATGCAGATTGATGACGCCACGCCCCCCGCTCTGAGCGAACCCCAAGCGCCCGGCTTGGACAAGAAAGACTGGATCGCAGGGCTGGAAAAGGGCCTGTCCATCATTGAAGCCTTTGACGACGCCCACCCGCGCATGACCGCCAGCCAGGCTGGCGAGCGCTGTGGCATGACACGCACCGCCGCCCGCCGCTACCTGTTGACGCTGCAGCACCTGGGCTATGTGGCTACCGACGGCAAGCTGTTCTGGTTGACACCGCGCGTGCTGCGGCTGGGGCAGTCGTACCTGGAGTCGGCGCGGTTGCCGCGCATCGTGCAGCCGTTTTTGCAGCGCGTGACGGCGGGCACGCAGGAAATTGCCTATGTAAGCGTGATGGACGGGGACGACATTGTTTACATCGCGCGCAACGGCACCAACCGCACCATGAACACGGGCTATGTACTGGGTTCGCGCGTGCCCGCGCAGGTGACTGCGGCGGGCATGCTGATGCTGTCCATGCGCGAGCCCGAGTGGCTGGAGCGCTGGCTGACCACCCATTCCCTTACGGCCTACACCTCACACACCATTGCCAGTAAGGACCGGCTGCGGGTGGAATTGGCACGCATTCGCTTGCAGGGCTGGGCCATCTCGGAGCAGCAGTTAGAACTGAACCACCGCGGCGTAGCCGTCCCCCTGATAGATCGGCACAGTGTGCTGGTGGGGGCCCTCAATGTGACCATGCCCATGGGGAATGAGTCCACCGAAGACGCCGGTGCGCGCGTGCTGCCGGTGTTGCAGGAAACCGCACGGGCCATGCGCAATCTGATTTGAGCGAAAGCGCCTCAGGCGTGCAGCGCGGTTTCTTGCCCGACTCCGCGGTAACCTACAAAGCGGCAGTACTGGCCGAAGATGGGTTCGCCACTTACCAAGTACTGCTTGCGCTTGCCGTCTGGAGCCAGGCAGCTGTAGGGGTAGTTCAGGAATGGTTCGCGCGCGGCGATTTTGGCGTGCAGTATGCGGCGCTCTACGTCTGCTCCGTCAGTTGTCGGCGTGCCCAGAATGTCGTCTACGGGCCCTGATACCTTGGTCAAGCTGCCGTGCTCATCCTGCTCCCAGAACCAGTCGGTCGCCAGTTCGGCCAGTGCTTTGTAGTGGGCCTCGCTTTCGCGCAATGCGGCAGTGCGCTGCACCACGGCGGCTTCCAGCAACTGGTCAAATGCGTCGAGCTTCTTGTGCAGCAGATGGATTTCCAGCATGGTATGGACACGCCGTTTGATCTCCACCAAGTCGAACGGCATGTTGACAATGTCGCGGGTCCCCGCTTGCAACGCCCGAAATCGGTGGCCGGGCAGGGCAGTGAGCACAATCACCGGCATGTGGGCGGTTGCCGCCAAGCCGCTCAGGTTGGGCATTTGCTGGTCTGCCAGGATCAGGTCGTAATCCGTTTTTCGGCGCAGCGCGTGGGCCTCTTCAGAGTTGACCGCAGATGTGACTTGGGTGTAGCCCGCGTCAGATAACAGGAGTTCAAGCAATTGAACGTTGGCCAATTGATGATCAATGATCAAGATCCTGGCATCGAGAATTTCGGTAGGGCTGAGCATGGTGATATCTACTTTTCTAGTGACGTTTTACCAAGCGGTTAGCGGCGCCCTGGCAACGTTCTTGAAGTTCTGTGCTCCTTGATATTCCGCGTAACAATGATGGGGTTTTTGTATCCGTAGGTATGTGCGCTTCCCCACATAGCTTGTATTTAAAGCCAACAGCCAAGCGGTGGCCAGGGGGCGAGGGTTATGGCGGGGTGCAGCCGGGCGCGTTGTAGAGCGTTAGCGCGGCATCCAAGCGGTACAGCTCCAGCACTGCTCAAACCCACCTTCCACCAGTTCGCCGCATTGGCACATCCATCGGTGCTGTGGGACATGTTGCAGGTGGTGCAGCAGCTCGCGAGCTCTTGCTTCCTGTTCCGCCTGCAGGGCATCGGCCCATAGCGTGGCGATCTGCAGATTCGAGGCTTGGGTAAGACGTGGCATGGAGTGGGAAAAGGAGACCCCGTTGTTTTACACCGCCGTCAGGCCACCGTCCACCGTGTGTGCGTGGCCGGTCACAAAGCTGGCTGCATCCGAGCTGAGCCAGAGCACTGCTGTGGCGACCTCATCCGCTTCGCCGATACGGCCAATGGGATGGGCGCCAGCTACGGTTCCTGCTTGCTTGGGATCGGCCTGCATCGCAGGCTCAAACATCACGGTACGGATGACACCGGGACATACGGCATTCACGCGGATGCCCTTGCGGCCATATTCCACCGCAGCTGATTTGGTGAGGCCGATAACCGCGTGCTTGCTGGCGCTGTAAGCGGACATCTTGGGGGCGCCGATCAGGCCCTCCACCGAGGCGGTGTTGACGATGGCGCCACCGCCGCCCGTGACCATTGCAGGTCTGCGTAACCCGCGCGACAGTGCCCCGGTACTCAGGCCTTGTAGGTTGACAGCAGGATGCTGGTTTCCGTGGCAGAGATGCCGCTGACCAGCCGGATGTTACGCAGTACCGTGTCGAAGGCCTCCAAGGTGTCGGTATGAAGTTCGGCAACGATGTCCCAGCGCCCGTTGGTGCTGTGCAGAGAGTAGACATTGGGGTGGCCGCGCAGGCGGCCCAGCACGTCCGGCCCCTGGTTACCCTCGACCGCGATACTCATCAAGGCACGGATGCGTGGGGCTTGCGCTGTTGGCTTGAGGCGCAGGGTGTAGCCCAGGATGATGCCGTCTTTCTCCAGCTTGGCCAGTCGGTTCTGCACCGTGGCACGCGCAATGCGCAATTTGGCCGCCAGCGCCACCACCGACATGCGGGCGTTGTCCCGCAGCAGGCCAATCAGTTCGCGGTCAGTGTCGTCCATGGGGTGGTCTTCCATATTGCCAATAATGGTGTTGCATTATGGTTTGAGGCAGAGCATTTATTGCCAATATGCGGTATTTTGTTTGGCGCGGTCCGTCTACACAATCCTTTTCAGTCGCCTGCACCGCCTTGTGTAGGCAGAACCAAAAAGGATTCCAATGACCCGTTTCATCGATGTTCCCGCTATGTCCAAGCTGATCCAGACCTTGGGGTTGCAGAACTTCATCGTCCAGCTCGCGGCCAGCATCCAGGCCGACTTTGTGCGCTGGCCCGAGTTTGAAAAGTCTGCCCGCATCGCCAGCCATTCGGAGATCGGTGTGATTGAGCTCATGCCGGTGTCGGATGCCGAGCGCTATGCTTTCAAGTATGTCAACGGCCATCCCGGCAATACCGCGCGGGGCCTCTATACCGTGATGGCATTCGGCGTCCTGGCCGAGGTGGAGACGGGTTACCCGGTGCTGCTGTCCGAACTCACGCTGGCGACTGCGCTGCGCACTTGTGCCACCTCGCTGATGGCGGCACGCGCGCTGGCTCGGCCTGACGCCCGGCGCATGGCACTCATCGGCAACGGCGCGCAGAGTGAGTTTCAGGCGCTGGCCTTTCACTACGGGCTGGGCATTCGGGAGATCGCCATCTACGACCTGGACCCGCGTGCATCGGCCAAGCTGCAGCGCAATCTGGCGGAGCACACCGGTCTGAAAATCATTCCTTGCACTTCTACGGCACAGGCCGTGGCTGGGGCCGACATCGTGACCACCGTGACCGCTGACAAGGCCTATGCGACCATCATCACGCCCGAGATGCTGGAGCCGGGCATGCACATCAACGGTGTTGGAGGTGATTGCCCCGGAAAAACTGAGCTGCATGCCGATGTGTTGCGCGCCGGGAGGGTGTTTGTGGAGTACGAACCGCAGACGCGTGTCGAAGGTGATATCCAGCAGTTGCCTGCCGATTTTCCGGTGGTGGACCTCTGGCGCGTGCTGGCGGGGACCGCAGTGGGCCGGCAGGACGCGGCGCAGATCACCATCTTCGACTCGGTGGGCTTTGCGCTGGAGGACTACTCGACTCTGCGCCTGGTGCACCAACTGGCGTTGCAGTGGGACATAGGCTGCGATGTCGAACTGGTACCGGAGTCAGATGACCCCAAGGACCTGTTCCGCCATACACGCCCTGGAGCCGCACGTACCGCCATGCGCCGCGTGGCCTGAGACGCAGTGCGCACGTGATTACCTTTTTTTCCACCCAGCACGCGTTGCACGCCCCCGTCTGGGAGTTCTACCGGGGCCAGCGTGTGCCCTGTTTCGAATCACCAGCCCGAGCGCAGTTTGTTCACGCGGAATTGCTGGCACGCGGCCATGCCATCCGTACGCCGGAGGTGGACAGCACACCGCTGCTGGCGCAGGTGCATGCCCCGCGCTATCTGGCCTTTCTGGCAGCGGCCTGGGCTGAGTGGGAGGCGCTCTCGGGCGGCCAGGCCACTGTGCAGCCTTTTCCTTCGGTGTGGCCGGTGCGCAGTCTGCGCAGCGATGTGGAGCCCGCCAATTTCACGGCCAAGCTGGGCCTGTACTCCATGGACAACGGCACGCCTCTGGACGCCGGTACTTGGGCGGCGGCCAAAGAGGGAGCCGATGCAGCCGCCAGCGCGGTGGACTTGCTGGCCCAGGGGCAGGTGCGCAGCGCGTTCTGTGCCACCCGCCCGCCGGGCCACCACGCGGGGCCGGACTTTATGGGCGGCTACTGTTTCCTGAACAACGCGGCGGTGGCGGCACAGGCCTTTCGCCAACAGGGCTGTGAGCGTGTGGCGGTACTGGATGTGGACTACCACCATGGCAATGGCACGCAAAGCATTTTTTACCGCCGCAGCGATGTGCTGGTGGTCAGCCTCCATGGCGACCCGCAGACGGAATACCCCTTCTACCTGGGCCATGCAGATGAAACCGGTGAGGGGCCGGGGGAGGGTTTCAACCTGAACCTGCCCCTACCGGCCGGCACCCCGGCGGCGGCCTGGTTTGACGCACTGGACCTGGCCTGTGAGCGCATCACCCGCTTCGGGGCGCAGGCGCTGGTCGTCTCCCTCGGGCTGGATACCTATGCCGACGACCCCATTTCGACCTTTGCGCTACAGCCTGAAGACTTCCTGCGCCTGGGCCAACGCTTGGCAAGGCTGAAGATTCCCAGCGTGTTCGTGCTCGAAGGTGGCTATGCCGCAGCGGCGCTGGGCAGCAATGCCGTGAATGTGCTGGAAGGGTTTGAGCAGGGTTGAGGGACCGTCTTAGCCAGCCATGAGCTTGTGTACCAGGTCCGCCGTGGTGGACGCCTTGTATTTGCGCATGAGCCGGGCGCGGTATATCTCCACCGTGCGGTGGCTGATGGCCAGCGTCTTGCCAATGTGTTTGGAGGTCAGCCCCTGCATCAGGTGGGCCGCTACCTCTCGCTCGCGAGGGGTCAGCTCGGCCTTCACGGGGCGCCGTGCGCTCAAATCTTCGAAGCTCCAGATACCGGCTTCGTGCGGGGCTTCGCGGTTCAACGCACTTCCGGTCACGTGGCACCAGAACGTCTCACCCTTGAAACGGCCATCCAATCGCCTCATGATGCGGTCGTCGGCGTAGCTGCCGCTGCGGTTGAGGATGGGGCTGATGCGGGCACCGGCGCGTTCGTACTCATCGGCGCTGGGGTAGAGCACCTGGAAGGACTGGCCCACCATCTGGGTGCGGCTGGCGCCAAACATGTCACACAGGCGCTGGTTGCAGTCCACCATAGTGCGGTTGCGCGAGAGCGCCAGGCCCACGGGGGCCCTATCGAAGGCGAGGCGGTAGTCGATGTCCATAGGGTTGGGCTTTACGAAGAACTACGTAGTGGCATAAGTAGTATCGTAGCGGCCATGTTGTTTTCATCCACTTAGGAGATACGCGCAGTGAACAAAATCTATCCCAGTGCCGCCAAGGCACTTGAAGGCATCGTCAAGGACGGCCAGTTGCTGGCCGTAGGCGGCTTCGGCCTGTGCGGTATTCCCGAGGCGCTGATTGACGCGCTCAAGGACAGCGGCGTGCAAAACCTCACTGCCATTTCCAACAACGCCGGTGTGGACGGCTTTGGTCTGGGCAAGTTGCTGGAGACGCGACAGATCAAGAAGATGATTTCCAGCTACGTTGGCGAGAACAAGGAATTCGAGCGCCAGTACCTGGCGGGCGAGCTGCAACTGGAGTTCACTCCGCAGGGCACGCTGGCCGAGAAGCTGCGTGCCGGAGGTGCGGGCATTCCGGCCTTCTTCACCAAGACCGGTGTGGGCACCATCGTGGCCGAGGGCAAAGAGCTGCGCGAGTTTGACGGCGAAACTTATGTCATGGAGCGCGCCCTGGTGCCCGATGTGGCGCTGGTGAAGGCGCACCGGGCCGACAAGTCCGGCAACCTGCAGTTCCGCTTTACGGCACGCAACTTCAACCCCGCAGCCGCCATGGCCGGCAAGATCACGGTGGTGGAGGTGGAGGAGATTGTGGAAACCGGCGCCATTGCACCTGACCAGGTGCACCTGCCCGGCATTTATGTGCACCGCATCGTGCTCAACGCATCCCCCGAAAAGCGCATCGAGAAGCGCACCATCACCCCGAAAGAAGGAGTCTGACCATGGCCTGGAACCAAGACCAAATGGCGGCCCGCGCGGCCCACGAGCTGGAAGACGGCTTTTATGTGAACCTAGGGATAGGCATTCCCACGCTGGTGGCCAACCATGTGCCCGCGGACAAGGAAGTCTGGCTGCAAAGCGAGAACGGCATGCTGGGCATCGGCCCGTTCCCCACAGAAGACGAAGTTGACGCCGACCTGATCAACGCGGGCAAGCAGACGGTGACCACCATCAAGGGCAGCAGCATTTTTGGCAGCCACGAGAGCTTTGCCATGATCCGCGGCGGCAAGATCAACCTGAGCATTCTGGGGGCCATGCAGGTCAGTGCCAAGGGCGACCTGGCCAACTGGATGATCCCCGGCAAGATGGTCAAGGGCATGGGCGGTGCCATGGACCTGGTGGCCGGTGTGAAGCGCGTGATCGTGCTCATGGAGCACGTGGCCAAGAAGAAAGACGGGACCGAAGACCTGAAAATCCTGCCCCAGTGCACGCTGCCGCTGACTGGTGTGGGCGTAGTGGACCGCATCATCACCGACCTGGCGGTGATGGACGTGACCCCCGAGGGCCTGAAGGTGGTGGAGCTGGCCCCGGGCGTGAGCCGCGAGGAACTACAAGCGAAAACTGGGGTTCCCCTGCTCTGAGAGGGTGCTGACACCGGGTAAGATGCGATCGCCAATTCAAACCCGGGGAAAACATGTCCAGAGCGCTTAAATTTCTGATGTTCATTTACGCCGTGGTGTTTCTCACCACGGGGGCCTTCATGATCCTGATCGTGAATGCCGATGAGGGCTCGCAGCCCTGGATCACCCTGCTGGTGCGCAACCATGGCATCGTGTTTGTGTGGCACCTGGCCTGCTGGATGGTGATGGGCATGTTTTCCAACTACTACTGGGACCTGTTCAACATGGGCAAGGGCCTGGAGTCGGTGCAGGTGGGGCGCATTGTTCTGCCACTGTTGGTGTCGCCCATCGTGTTCTACCCCACGTACAACCTGTGGTTGTCCAGCAGCTCGCAGAGTTACATCCTCTTTGAGGTCATTGCCTTCCAGGGCGGTTTCTTCTGGCAGGCCTTGTTCACCAAGGCCAAGCCGCTGGAGCAGTCGCCCGTGATTCCCTGGTCGGTGAACAACGGTGCGCGCAACAGCCGTGCCACCGCCGCGCCGCAGGGCCCCGAGCTGGGTCGCTAAACGCAACGCACTAACAAAAAAACGGGGCTTGAAGCCCCGTTTTTTATGCCTGCAATGTGGCTGCCCAGTCAGTGGGCTCCGGCTGCCGCCTCTTTGGCGGCCGCAGCACCCATGCGCTTGGGACGTGCCAGCCACACCAGTGGAATCAGCACCATGAAGATCACAGCCGAGGCGTAGAACACATCGTTGGCCGCCAGTGTGGCGGCTTGCTGGTCAATCATGCGGTTGATCTGGCTCAGCGCCTGGTCGGTGCTCATGCCTGAGGCATTCAGTCCCGCCAAGGCACTGGTCGAGGCGCTGCTGCCGCGGTTGATCATTTCCGTCAGCTGGGCATGGTGCATAGTGGTGCGGTTTTGCCAGATGGTGACGGCAATGGACGTGCCGAACGACCCACCCAAGACCCGCGCAAAGCTGGACAAGCCGGAGGCGGAGGCGATCTTGTCACCCGGCACCCCCCCCAGCGTGATGGTGGTCAGCGGGATGAAGAAAAACGCCAGCGCCACGCCCTGGATCACCGTTGGAATCATCAGCGTGCCAAAGTCTGCGGAGGTATTGAAATGCGACCGCATGAAAAGCACCAGGGCAAACACGACAAAGGCAAACGTGGTGAGCTTGCGGGGATCGAACTTGGCGATGTTTTTCCCGACCAGTGGCGACAGGATGATGGCGAACAGGCCCACCGGCGCCATCAGCATGCCGGCCTGGGTGGAGGTATAACCCATGAACTGCTGCAGCCACAGGGGCAGCAAGACCAGGTTGCCCATGAACAGGCTGTAGGCCACGGACATGGACACCGTGCCGGTCCAGAAGTTGCGAACCTTGAAGAGCTTCAGATCCACTACGGGGTGGTCATCGGTGAGCTCCCAGACGATGAAGTAGGCAAAGGCAATCACCGACACCACCGTCAGCGTGACGATTTCGGTGGAGTGGAACCAGTCCAGTTCTTTGCCGCGGTCCAGCATCATCTGAATGGCCGTGACGGCCACGACCAGCAGCGCCAGGCCCACCGTGTCGATCGGCAGTTTGCGGGTGGGTGTTTCGCGTTTGCGGAAGATGCTCCAGGTGATGAACGCCGCCAACAGGCCCACGGGGATGTTGATGAAGAAGATCCACCCCCAGTGCGCGTTGTCGGTGATCCACCCACCCAGCAGCGGCCCCATCACGGGTGCAACCAGCGTGGTCATGGCCCAGAGCGCCATCGCCATGCCTGCCAAGGCCGTCGGATAACTGGACAACAGGAGGGACTGGGCCAGCGGCATCATGGGCCCGGCCACAAAGCCCTGCGCAGCGCGCATGGCAATCAGACTTTCCATATTGGGCGCCAGGCCGCACAGCCAGGAGGTCAGCACAAACAGCAGCACGCTCATGGTGAACAGGCGCACCTGACCAAAACGCTGCGATAGCCAGCCGGTGAGTGGCAGCGCAATGGCGTTGGCCACGCCAAAGCTGGTGATGACCCAGGTGCCCTGGTTAGGGCTGACGCCCAGGTCACCCGCGATGGCGGGCAGCGAGACGTTGGCAATGGAGGAATCCAACACGTTCATGAACGTGGCAGCGGACAGGGCAATGGTGCCCCACAGCCGGGCGGAGCCTTGCAGCGGCGCCGGCGGGGTGTAAGCAGCGGGGGAGCTCATGCAAGCCCCTGCTTAGTTGGCCTGAACGAGGGTGGCGGGTGCAGCGGCGTGGGCTATGGCATGGCTGGCCGCACGCGGGGCGCTATGGCCCAGGTTGGCCGCAATCACGCGCTTGACCTCGTTGCCGGCCTGGCCGTCCAGGGCGGAGTACACCTCGGTCTGCACACTGCTGGCAGTGCGGGGCGCATCGGCCAAGGACTTGCCGCTCTGGTCAGTCACATCCACAGTGGCTTCCATGGACAGGCCCACACGCAGGGGGTTCTGGGCAAGTTGTTCTGCGTCCAGTGCCACGCGCACAGGCACACGCTGCACCACCTTGATCCAGTTACCCGTGGCGTTTTGCGCGGGCAGTAGCGAGAAGGCCGCGCCCGTGCCCGCACCCAGGCCAGCCACGGTGCCCTTGTATTCCATCTTCTTGCCGTAGAGGTCGGCCGTGAGCTTGACCGGTTGGCCGATGCGGATGTTGCGCAGTTGCACTTCCTTGAAGTTGGCATCTACCCACAGCTGGTTCAGCGGGATGATGGACATCAGCGGTGCACCGGCAGCCACGCGCTGGCCCAGTTGCACGGTGCGCTTGGCCACGTAGCCATCCACGGGGGCGGGCAGGGCGGCGCGGTGCAGGGCTAGGTAGGCCTCGCGCACTTTGGCGGCGGCGGCCATCACGCTGGGGTGGCTTTCCACATTGGTGCCTTCGGTCAGGGTCTGGTTGCTGCTGAGTTGTTCGCGGGCGGCGGCCACACCGGCCTGGGCTGCCGCCATCGTGTTTTGTGCGGCGGCGAGCTGTGACTTGGCGTGGTTCAGTTCTTCCTTGGACACGGCGCCGTTGCCCGACAAGGCTTGGCGGCGGTTCAGGTCGTCGGTAGCGCGGGCGATTTCGGTTTGTGCCTTGGCAATGTCCGATTCACGCAGGGTCACTTGGGCGGACAGGCTGCCATTGTTGGCGTACAGCGTACGCACCTGGCGCACAGCCTGGGCCAGATTGGCCTCAGCTTGGTCCAGCGCCACTTTGGCGTCGGCGGGGTCCAGCTGCACCAGGGGTTGGCCAGCTTTCACGTAGTCGGTGTCATCGGCCAGGATGGCGGTGACCGTGCCGCCAATTTGCGGCGTGATCTGCACCACATTGCCTTGCACATAGGCGTTGTCGGTTTCCTCGGAGTGGCGCGAGCCGTAGTACTCAAAGCCGCCATAGGCCAGGCCCAGCAGGACCACGATGGATACGACGGTGAGGGCTTTCTTGCGCTTGGTGTTGGGTGCGTCAGCGGCGATGGCGTTGGATGCGGCGGTGGTAGGTGCGTTCATGATGGGTCTGCCTGGTGAGGGAATGGGGTTCGGTTCAATTACTTGGCGGCGGCCGAGGTGTCGGGTTCGGTGTAACCACCGCCCAGTGCGCGGATCAGCTGCACTTGGGTGTCCAGTGCGCGGGCGGCCAGGTCTACACCCAGCTTGCGCTGGGTAAGTACCGCGGTTTCGGCGTTGAGCACGTTGAGGTAGTTGCCCAGGCCGGCTTCGTAGCGCTGCACGGCAATGGCATAGGCCGATTCGGCCGAGCTTTGCGCGGCGCGCTGCTCGGTTTGCTGGCGGCGCAGGGCCTGGGTGCTGGCCAGTTGGTCGGCCACGTCACGCACGGCGTCGATCACCAGGCCGTTGTAGGTCTCGATGGCGGCGTCCAGGTCGGCCGTCTTGCCCTTGAGGTTGGCGCGCAGGCGGCCGCCTTCAAAGATGGGCAGTCGGATGGCCGGGCCCACACCCCATTGGTCACTGCCGGTGTCCAGCAGCCGGTCCAGACCGATGCTGGAGAAGCCGGCAAACGCGGTCAGGTTGATGTTGGGGTAGAACTGGGCCTTGGCATTGCTCACGTCTTGCGTGGCTGCCTCCACACGCCAGCGTGCGGCAGACACATCGGCGCGTCGACCTAGCAGGTCCAGGGGAATGGACGTCACTTCCACCTGGGAATTTGCTACCGTATTGATAGCTGCTGGCGCAGGTTTTACAAGGGCTAGAGCACCATTTGGCTGTGAAGTCAGGGCGGTGAGGGCGTTCACCAGCAGGGCTTCCTGTTCCTTGAGCGCTTCGATCTGGTAGCGCGCGTCGGGCAGGGCACTGTCGCTTTGTTGCTGCTCCAGCGCGGTGTCAAGTCCGGCTTTCACACGGTCTTGCACCAGCTGTTGGGCTTGTTGGCGCTGGGCCAGGGTGCGCTGGGCTACGTCCAATTGGCCCTGAATGCGCACCCACTGGAAATAGTTGCGCGCCACATTGCTGGCCAACACCATGCGGGCGGCTTGGGCATCGGCCTGGGCGGCACGGCTTTGGCCAATCGCGGCGTCCAGCGCCGCGCGGTTTTTGCCAAACAGGTCCAACTCCCACGAGGCGCTGGCCTGCAGCGTGCCACTGTCACGGATGGAGCCGGCCAGGGGCGCGGGGATCATGCCGTTCTTGGTGTACTTCTGCTGGGTGGCGTCCAGGCTGGCGTTGACCTGCGGCAGGGTGGCCGAATCGGCGCTCTCAATGACGGCCTGCACCCGTTGCAACCGGGCTTGCGCCACGCGCAGCGAGGGGCTGTTGGCCAGGGCTTGGTCGACCAAGGTGTTGAGCTGGCTATCGCCAAAGGTTTTCCACCATTGGGCGTCCAGCGCGGGGCTGGCAGCGGGAATTGCCTCTTGCGAGAGGCCCACAGCCTGGGGCGCGATGGGTTTGGCTTGCGAAAAAATGCCGGAGAAGTTGGCGCAAGCAGTGAGCGATGCCAGGGCCACCACGGTCAGTGTGTGGCGGGCCCAGCGGATGGAAGTAGGGGAATCAAGCCGCATCGGGGCCTCCTGTGGTGTTTGTGTTGGAAACCATCGCGGTGGCTGCGATGGTTTTGGAGTTGTTCAAGATGCGCTGCAACAGGCTCTTGAGGAGTTCAAATTCTTCTGCGGAAAAACCGGCCAGGTGGGCGTTTTGAACCCCACTCAACACCCGCGGAATTTCAGCCGCGGCGCTGTTGCCGGCTTCGGTCAGTTCGATGTGCACCACGCGCCGATCTTCTTCAGACCGCTTGCGCTGGCAAAGGCCTTTGGCTTCCAGCCGGTCCAGCATACGGGTCGTGGCACCGGCATCCAGCTGGCATTCGCGCGCCAGTTCGGCCACGGTGGAGGCGCGCTTGGTGTATAGCTTGTAGAGGGGAATCCACTGTGCATTGGTCAGATCGGTGTGCGCCAGCTGGCGTTCCACCTCTTGCCCGACGTGGGCGATGATGAGCCGCATCAGATAGCCCACGCTGCCCTCAGGTTTGTAGCCCGCGGCGCAGTAGAAGCTGGGAGTGGTGTCGGAGTCTTGCATGGCCTGAATATTAATTGCTTAGGCAATAATTGTCAAGGCTGTTTTTGATCGGGCAATGGAATGGGCAAAAAAAGGGAGCAATTGCTACGCATTCCGGCCTAAAACGCCACTGAATCCGAGCCAAAAAGAGCCAGCCATTCCGATTTAAAGTATGAAATCCAATTTGGATTAAGGCGGTTTGGAGCGTCCGATGCTCCGTCTGACTCACGAGTTGAGATACATTGAGTGTTGTCTTTACACTGATGCAATGAGAGTCTCGCCATGGCCGAGCAAGCTCATAAGATCAGCAGCCGGAGAAAAAAGAATGCATCGCGCCGCCTGGCCTCCATTGACAAATAGCTGAACGCACATGGCTGTCGTTACCGCATTTCGCTGAAGTGCGCGTGGCCCCAGCGTGCTGCCTTACGCCTGCTGGACTGCGCTCCCGCAGGCACCTTTGCCTCTTTCACATTCCTCCGATCCATCGATCGGGTGGGTCGAGGCATCCCGTTATTTGTCTTGGATACCAACATGCAGTTATTAAATACCCTGGTGGCGCACGCAATTCCCTGGATCCCGCACTCGCTCGTCCAACAAATCTCACGGCGCTACATCGCCGGTGACGATCTTGCCCAGGCGGTGATGCGCATCCGTCAGCTCAATGCACAAGGCTTTAGCGTCACCGTCGATGTGCTTGGCGAGACTGCCACCACCACGCAGCAAGCCGAAAACACCGTCCACGAATACAAGCAGGTGTTAGAAGCAATTCACGATCATGGGTTGGACGCCACCATCTCTGTGAAGCCAACCGCCCTGGGTTTGCTGCTGGACCGGCAGGAATGTGGACAGAGGCTGGCGCACATCGTGGAATCTGCTGCGCAGCATAAAACTGCCGTTTGTATCGACATGGAAGATATCCGTTGCACCCAGATGGAAATCGACCTGTTCTCGCAGATCAAAGCGCGTTACAGCAATGTCAGTTTGGCTCTGCAAGCCTACTTGCGGCGCACCTACCAAGACATCGGGCCACTGCTGTGCCACGGAAACAGCCTGCGCCTATGCAAAGGCATTTATCTAGAGGACCGATCACACCTTGTGGACGAGGCCTGGCGCGACAGAGGCGCCATCAATCCGCATTTCTTGGCTCACATCACGCGTTGCTTTGACACGGGAACGTTCGTGGGTGTAGCTACGCACGATGCCGCATTTGTTGAGGAGGTAATCGCACTGGCACGCAGTAGCCGCATTGACCCAAAGCAATTCGAGTTTCAGATGCTGCTAGGTGTCTGCGAATCCTTGCGTGACAGGCTGTTGGAAATGGGCTTCAAAGTGCGCATTTATGTGCCCTACGGAAAGGATTGGTACGGCTATAGCACTCGGCGGATGAAGGAGAACCCTCGAATTGCCGGACATGTGGCAAAAGCCTTGATTAGTTTTTGACATTTGGTGGCCTGCCTATGGCCACAAGTCTGAAGCCATCAGGCGCCATGTGTACCGGTCCGATCCACTGCACTGTGTTCCTTCCGATGAAGCCTATCTGTATATGGCGGTTGTCGTGACACAGGCGCACATTGTGGGCGTACGCATTCATCATTTCACCCCGATTTGGAGTCGCAAGCCATGAGAACTCAAGTTGACAATGCCAATACCAGTGAAGAGGTCAGCACCATGATTGCCGGTGTGCTATCAGCCGTAAAGTGATATTTTGACCTCATGTACACCTGTGATGTCAGCCGCTTTGACAAGGTGTTTCATCCCACCGCACATCTGCACGGCATCCTGGATGGTGCGCTGACTGCGTGGTCGGCACCTATCTACAAAGAGATTTTGTTGTCACGCACGGCGCCGAGCACGGTCAATGCACCCCGTGACGATGAGATCTTGCTGCTCGACCTGGTCTCTGATCACCAGGCCATGGTCAAGGTACGGGTCCGCATTCATGACCGCGTGTTCGTCGATCACCTTTGCTGGCTGCTCATCGACGGAGCCTGGCGCATCACCTCGAAGACGTTCCATCTCGAAAGTGCGGGTGCCCAATGAAAGCGACCTCCATTCTTCACGTCGAAAACGACGGTGTGGTCGTCACGGAGTGGCGTTTTTCCCCAGGTGTTGAAACCGGGCACCACGTGCATTCACGAGTTTCGCTTCGTTGAGGTAGAACTCAAATAGACCGCCATAGCTCCAAAAAAAGCACCGGCAACGCCGGTGCTTTTTTTTCGCGCGTACGCTGCTTATTTCAAAATATCGCCCAGGCAGAGGTACTTCACTTCCACATAGTCATCCATGCCAAAATGCGAGCCCTCACGGCCCAGGCCGGATTGCTTGACGCCGCCAAACGGCACGTGCTCGGTGGCCAGAATGCCCACATTCACGCCCACCATGCCGTACTCCAGCGCCTCGCCCACGCGGTAGATGCGGCCGATGTCGCGGCTGTAGAAGTAGCTGGCCAGGCCGAACTCGGTGGCGTTGGCCGCGTCAATGGCTTCCTGCTCGGTGGTGAACTTGAACACCGGGGCGAAGGGGCCAAAGGTCTCTTCGCGGGCGCAGAGCATGTCGGCAGTGGCACCAGACACCACGGTGGGTTCGAAAAACTGGCCTTGCAGCGCGTGGCCACCGGTTTCCACCTTGCCGCCCTTGGCCACGGCGTCGGCCACGTGGCGCTTCACCTTTTCCACGGCTGCGTCTTCAATCAGCGGGCCTTGCAGCACGCCATCCTCAAAGCCGTTGCCCACCTTCATGGCCTTGACCTTGGTGCTGAACTTGGCGACAAACTGCTCGTACACACCGGCCTGCACATAGAAACGGTTGGCACAGACGCAGGTCTGGCCCGCATTGCGGTACTTGCTGGCCAGGGCGCCTTCCACGGCCGAGTCCACATCGGCGTCGTCGAACACGATGAAGGGCGCATTGCCGCCCAGTTCCAGCGACAGCTTTTTAACCGTGGGCGCACTTTGCGCCATGAGAATGCGGCCCACTTCGGTGGAGCCGGTAAAACTCAGGTGGCGCACCACGTCGCTGGCGCAAATGACCTTGCCCACGGCAATCGATTGCTCGCTGTCGGCGGTCACCATGTTGAGTACACCGGCCGGAATGCCGGCGCGAATCGCCAGCTCTGCGGCAGCTAGCGCGGTCAAGGGCGTGAGTTCTGCGGGTTTGATGAGCACCGTGCAGCCAGCCGCCAACGCGGGCGCCACCTTGCGCGTGATCATGGCCAGCGGGAAGTTCCAGGGCGTGATGGCGGCGCATACGCCAATGGGCTGCTTGATCACCATCAGGCGGCGGTTGTTGTCGAACTGGGGCAGGGTTTCGCCGTTGACACGTTTGGCCTCTTCGGCAAACCACTCCACAAAGCTGGCGCCATAGGCAATCTCGCCCTTGGCCTCGGCAAAGGGCTTGCCCTGCTCGGCCGTCATGATGCGGGCCAGGTCGTCTTGGTTGGCCATCAACAAATCGAACCACTTGCGCAGGATGATGCTGCGCTCTTTGGCGGTCTTGCCCTTCCAGGCGGGCAGGGCTGCGTTGGCGGCGGCAATGGCGGCTTCTGCGTCTTTGGCACCCAGGTTGGCTACATCGGCCAGATGCTGGCCGTTGGACGGGTCAGTCACGGCAAACCGGGATACACCAGCGACCCATTGGCCATTGATAAGCGCATCGGTTTTGAGCAGGCTGGGGTCTTTGAGCAGGGATAGGGGAGGGGTCAAGTTTTGCATAAGACGTTTGTGTTGACTGAAGGGAGTTGGTGAATTAGCGCACTTCTATTTCAATGAAGACCACCTCGTGGTCTGTAGGGTTGATTACGTTATGTTGCACGCCGACGCTACGGGCATAGGATTGGCCCGCGACAAGCGGAACCGTCTTTGTTCCTTCCAATGTTTCCAGTTGCAATACACCGTAGGTTTGCGGTACCACCACGTAGTCGTGTTCGTGTACATGCCAGCCTGTTTCGGCACCTGGCGCAAATCTCCATTCGGTCACGATGACGCGATCGTTGGATATTTGCACAGTGGGAACAGCGTAGGGGCGAGGGAGATGCGTCATAAGGTAATGCCTTGAATAGACAAGTGTTAGCGGTAGTGAACGCCGGGCAACACGCACAGCATTTCAAACAGCAGGTTGGCCCCCAGCAGTGCGGTGTTGCCGGAGGTGTCATAGGGCGGGGAGACCTCTACCAAGTCCGCACCCACGATGTTAAGTCCCCGACAACCGCGGATGATTTCCAGTGCCTGCGGTACGCTCAGACCACCAATCTCCGGCGTGCCGGTACCGCCGGCGTATGCGGGGTCGATACCGTCAATGTCAAAGCTGAGGTAGCAGGGGGTGTTGCCGATGCGTGTACGTACCTGGGCCATCAAGGGTGCGAGCGACTGGTACCAGACTTCGTGGGCCGGAACGACAGTGAAGCCCTGTTGGCGTGGCCAGTCAAAGTCGTCGGACGCGTAACCGGTACCGCGCAGACCAATCTGGTAGACCTTGTCGCAGGTCAGCAGGTTTTCCTCCACCGCCCGGCGAAACGGAGTGCCGTGTGCAATGGGCTCGCCAAACATGTCGTCATTGACGTCCGCATGGGCGTCCACATGGACCAGGGCCACCGGGCCGTGCTTGGCTGCCATGGCGCGCAGGATGGGCAGTGCGATGGTGTGGTCGCCGCCCAGGGTCAAGGGGATGCAGCCGTTGGCCAAGACCTCTTCATAGAAGGCCGTAATGATGGGTAGCGACTTGGCCAATGAATAGGTGTTGATGGGCACATCGCCAAGGTCCGCCACTTGCAGGGTGTCGAAAGGGGCAGCACCGGTGGCCATGTTGTAAGGGCGCAGCAGGCAGGACTCTGCCCGGATCTCGCGCGGGCCAAAGCGTGCGCCTGGTCGGTGGGAAGTGCCGATGTCCAGAGGCACACCAATGAAAGCCGCATTTAGCCCATGGGCTGACGTCGTCACCGGCAAGCGCATCATGCTGGCGATGCCGCCGAAGCGTGGCATGGCGTTGCCGGAGAGGGGTTGGTTTTTCTGGGTCATTTCATGCGCTGGGAAAACCGTTTCTCAATGGCATTGCCGTTCTGAATCCAGAAGTTCGCATCAAAAGGCAGTGAGCGGCGCAAATTGCTGGGTGCAGACGGGATGTCGCTGCCCGCCATTGAAAGATCGACTGCGTATGGAATCGCGGTCGCATTCCTGCTGCGGCTGCTGTCGTCGCGCATGATGGCGCCCATGTGCGTTGGGCCGTATGGGATCTCGCGGGAAAAAGCCAACTGGGGCTCTTCTGAAGTAGCGTAACTGACAAAGGTCTGCGCCAATTTGAGCTTGGGCGTTCCTTTGACAATGGCCCAGTAGTCCAGCTCATAAATGGCGTCTGCCCAGACGATGCCCAACTGAGTAGCGCCGTCTTTGACCGCCGCCGCAATGCGGCCATTGAAAGCTGTGCTCATACTGACTTCGCCGCTGGCGAGCCGCTGTGGTGGTTGTGCACCGGACTCCCACCAAACGATGTGTGGGCTCAGCTGTTCCAGTTTGTTCAGGGCCCGGGTCACGCCCTGGTCCGTCGCCAGCATGGAATACACGTCACGCCGGCTCACGCCGTCGGCCATCAGTGCAATTTCAAGGTTGTAACGCGCGCCCTTGCGCAGGCCGCGTTTCCCCGGGAAGCGCTGCACATCCCAAAAGTCGGCCCATTTGCGGGGTGATTCTTTAAAACGACTGCCATCAAAAGCCATGATGGTTGACCAGACAAATGCGCCGACCCCGCAATCTTGCACTGCGCCCGGCAGCAACAGGCTTGCGTGCGGTAGGGTGCTGCGGTCAAAACGTTCAAAAAGGCCAGATTCACAACCGGTTTTGAGATCGGTGGATTCCACTTCCACCACGTCCCAGGTGACCTTCTTGTCCTGAACCATGCTGCGGATGGCATCGAGACCGCCGGTGTACTCCACGCCGGTGACTTCCGTTTTTTGCTCTCGTGCGAAGGGTTTGAGGAACGCTGCGCTCTGCGCTTTGCCATTGGCGCCACCAAAGTTGGCGACGGTCAGTCCCTGTCCCCAGGCAGGGCTGCATAGTAGGACCGTGAGGGCTAGGAGTTTGGCTGGCATCAGGCGCTCAATAATGTGGGGCTGGGGGGTGTGGATAAGAGGGCTCCGCCACGGTCCAGACGAAACAGTCCCACTATTTCGGCCAGTCGGGCGGCCTGCACGCGCAAGCTCTCCGCTGCGGCACTGCTTTGTTCGACTAAGGCGGCGTTTTGCAGGGTGACCTGGTCGATGCGGCCGACCGCATCGCTGACTTGGCTTATGCCCTGGTACTGCTGCGCCGTAGCGTTGTGGATGTCGTGGATCAGCTCACCCACATGCTGCACCTCAGTGACGATGGCCTGAATCGAACGGCCGGCTTCATCGACCTGGCGAGTCCCGGCTTCTACTTTGCCCACGTTGTCACCGATCAGTTTCTTGATTTCCTTGGCGGCCTCTGCGGAGCGGTGCGCCAGGGAGCGCACCTCGCTGGCGACGACCGCAAAGCCCCGCCCTTGTTCGCCCGCACGGGCCGCTTCCACGGCAGCGTTGAGCGCCAGGATATTGGTCTGGAAGGCAATTCCGTCAATCACGCCGGTGATGTCGCTGATGGTTTTGGAGGATGCCGCGATGCCCTGCATGGTTGCCACCACCTGTGCTACGGCCTGTCCGCCGGCCACGGCGGACGTAGACGCATTGGTCGCAAGGCGGTTGGCCTGTTCAGCCGTGTCTGCGTTGTGTTTGACGGTGTGGGTGAGCTGTTCCATGGCCGTGACTGTCTGCTGCAGGTCACTGGCCTGTTCTTCGGTACGGTGGCTCAGGTCTGAATTGCCGGTGGCGATTTCTGCGGAGCCGGTGGCAATACTGTCACTACTCTGGCGTACTTCCCCGACCAACGCGGCCAGCCGCTCCCGCATGGTGGCCATGGCCGCCATGACGCTGCTGTCGTCGCCGGCACGGGTCTGCACTTGCAGGGTCAAATCTCCTTGGGCAATCGACAGCGCGATGCGTGCCACGTCAGCAGGCTCTCCCCCCATTTGGCGGGCAATGGAGCGCATCACGACCACCGCAGCGACTATGCCGACAGCCAGCGCCACGGCGCAGGCTGCGGCCAACAAGGACAACGACAGTCTGTAGGTGGCATTGCCTTGGGCGGTGAGTTGGGCCGCGACACCGGATTTGAATCCCCACTCCTTGTCGATGGCGCCCATGGTGGCCTTGAACAGGCGCTCGGTTTTGCCGGTGAACAGTCGCCGCGCTTCCTCGACCTTGTCCGGCTCCGTGAGGGATTGGCGCGCGATGGCTTTGAGCTTGTCCCAGTTGGCCATGGCCAGCACGGTGCTCTCGGTCACGGCCTTCCACAGTTCACGGTCTTCGTCATTGACCAACAACTTTTCGTGGTCGGCCAGCGCTTGGTTAAGTTGCGTATAGGCTTGATCGATACTGCCTTCGAGTGTTCCCATTTCGTCAGCCGACACCGTCATCAGGTGCTGGGCCTGCAACATGCGGATGGCGGCAACTTTTTCCTGCCACGATTTCACTGCTTCGAGGGAAGGCGTGGTCGTGGCGGTGTAGTAATCAAGCGCGTTGTGGATCACGGCGAGTTGCTGGGCAGCCATGGCAGCCATGACCATCAGCAGCACCAGCAACAGGCCGAATGCCAGGGCGAGGCGTGTACCCAATTTCATGTTTTTCAACCTGTTCACGCGCTGCATGGGGATTAACGCCGACGGCCCCGCAGCCACTCCAGCCCCAGCATGAGTGCGGTTGTGAACAGGATCAGCAGTGTTGCCACCGCTGCAATGGTGGGAGAAATATTCTCGCGAATGCCAGTAAACATCTGGCGTGGCAAGGTGACCTGCGTGGGGCCTGCAATGAACAGGGTCACAACCACTTCATCAAATGAGGTGGCAAAGGCGAACAGGCCACCCGAAATCACTCCGGGCGCGATGATGGGCAGCGTTACACGGAAGAATGTTTGTAGTGGCCCCGCGCCCAGGCTCAGGCTAGCGCGCACAAGATTCTGGTTGAATCCCTGTAGCGTGGCCAGCACCGTGGTCAGCACAAAGGGCGCTCCCAGCGCGGCATGCACCAGCACGAGGCCGGTGTAGGTGTCGGCCAGGCCAATCTTGGCGAAGAACAAATAGGTGCTCACGCCCACCACCACGATAGGGACCACCATGGGCGAGATCAGCAGGCTCATCAGCGTGCTTTTACCGAAAAAATCGACACGCGCCAGACCAACCGCGGCCATGGTGCCCAGCACAGTGGCCAAGAGTGTGGCCAGCGGGGCGACGATAAAGCTGTTGCGTGTGGCGCGGCCCCAGTCGTCCGACGAAAACAGGTTGTCGTACCACTGCAATGACCAGCCTGGAATCGGATAGGACAAGAAGGAGCTGTTGCTGAACGACAGCGGAATGATGACCAGAATTGGCAGCAGCAGGAATGCCAATACGCCGACACACAAGAGGCGAAAGGCATACCAACCCGCTTTGTCGACAAAGGTGGCGTAGGCAGGGAACACAGGAAAAATGGGTTTGGACATAGCAGGCTCTTATCCCAGGCTCAATTCAGACTTGACGACGCGTCGGTACACGGCGTACAGCGCCAGCGTGGTGAACAGCAGCACGGCGCCCAGAGCGCAGGCCATGCCCCAGTTGACGTTGACGTTGGTGTACTGGGCGATGTAGTAGCTCAGCATCTGGTCATCCGCACCGCCCAGCAGGGCCGGTGTGACGTAATAGCCGATGCTCAGGATGAAGACCAGCAGGCCGCCTGCGCCGATGCCGGGGTAGGTCTGTGGCACATAGACCTTGAAAAAGGCGGCCAGCGGAGAACTGCCCAGCGACACGGCGGCGCGCAGGTAGGTGGGTGGTACGGATTTCATCACGCTGTACAGCGGCAAAATCATGAAAGGCAGCAGGATGTGCACCATGGCAATGACCACGCCCAGGCGGTTGAACAGCAGGGCCAGCGGCGAGTCGATCAATCCAATGCCCATCAGTGCGCGGTTCACCAAACCGTTGGATTGCAGCAGCACGATCCAGGCTGCCACACGTACCAGAATCGAGGTCCAGAACGGCACCAGAACCAGAATCATGCACATATTGGCCTGGCGCGCCGTTAACGTGGAGAGCCAATACGCCAAGGGATAGCCCAGCAGCAGTGCGAAGAGCGTGACTACCGCGCTAATTTGAAAGGTGCGCAACAAAATGCGGCCAAAGGCGGCGGCATCGTCGGGCACCCGGGTGATCTCACCTTGCGCGTTGCGCTGCAGGTCGATGGCGGTGAGCAGATAGTCCGGTGTCCAGCGTTCGCTGTTCTTGGCAATGGCCTGCCAGTAGCTGATTTCATCCCAACGCGGATCGATGGACAGCATGTGCGCGCGGACCTGAGAGGTGGTGAGCCCTTGTTCAAAGGGCAGCGCACGGTAGGTGTTCATCACCAGAGAGCGGGCACCGCTGACTTCGCTATTGAGCCGACGCGCCAGCGCGCCCGCATCGGATTGTTCCTGGATGGTGGCCAGATCCTGGGCCACGGCGGCATAGGCCGCGTCCGGGGGAGGGGACTTGCGATCCCATTGAGCCAGTGCCGCACCGGTGCGGCCCAGGGTGTTGGCCACTTCCGGGTTCTCCACCGCCCGCATGAGCAGCGCGGCGATGGGAACCAGGAAGATGACCACCAGAAACACCAGCAAGGGCATGGTGAGCGAGATCGAGAAGAGCCGTTTACGGCGCTCTGCCCGTTTCAACTGTCCCGCCAGATCGGCAGGCAATAGGGTAGAGGCGGGCGGGGCGGTCGTGGACAGGTTCATCGCGATCTCGTGTTCAGCTCAAATTACTGGGCAGCCCATGCCGCAAAGCGCTTTTCCAGGGCTTCGCCCTGGTCGGCCCAGAAGCTCACGTTGAACTGCAAGGCAGTCTTGGAGTTGGCTGGCGATGTGGGCAACAGGGCAAGCGTCTTGGCGTCCAGTTTGGCCAGAGCCTTGGTGTTGGTGGGACCGTAGGAGATCAGCTTGGCGTACTCCGCCTGCTCGCTGGCACCGCTGGCCATGGCGATGTATTTCAAAGCCACGTCGCGGTTCTTGCCGCCCTTGGGCATCACCCAGTAGTCCAGGTCATAGATGCCGCCGGTCCAGGTAATGCCGAGGTTTTTGCCCTCGCGTTGGGCGGCGTCGATGCGGCCGTTGTAGACGGTGGTCAGAGCCACATCACCCGCTACCAGGAACTGGGGCGGCTGCGCGCCGGCTTCCCACCACTGGATGTTGGGCTTGAGTTCCGTCATCTTTTTGAACGCACGCTCCGCACCGTCCTTGGTGGCCAGTACTTTGTACACGTCCTGCACGGCCACGCCGTCAGCCATCAGCGCGAATTCCAGGTTGTAGCGGGCGCCCTTGCGCATGCCGCGCTTGCCGGGGATCTTCTTGGTGTCCCAGAAATCGGCCCAGGTCACAGGGGGAGTCTTGATCTTGTCGGCGTTGTAAGCCATCACGGTGGACCAGATGAACACGCCGATACCGCATTCGTGCACCGCAGCGGGCGAGAAGTCGGCCTTGTTGCCGATCTTGCTGTAATCAAGCTTCTCAAACAGACCTTCGTCGCAACCGCGGGTCACGTCCGGGCTTTCCACTTCCACCACGTCCCAGGTCACGTTCTTGGCTTCGACCATGGCCTTGATCTTGGCTTGCTCGCCGTTGTATTCCACGCTGACGATCTTGTTGCCCGTGGCCTTCTCAAAGGGCTCAACATAGGCCTTCTTCTGTGCATTGCCATTGGCGCCGCCAAAGTTGACCACGGTGATCTGGTTTTGCGCATGGGCGGCAAGGGATGCCAGAAGCGTGGCCGCGACGACGATGGGTTTGAGTTTCATGGGGAGTCTCCAAAATAAGTGGACGGAGGTTGACAAATGCATGCGTGTCAGCGATAGACGCGCAGATGCTCGGGAGGCAAGTGCAGCCACAGGGCTTGGCCCGGTTGCGGCACTGCAATGCTGGACAGGGGAATCTTCACCGTGGCTTGTGCCTGCTCTTGCAGAGTGCAGCGCAAGCGCAGATGGTCCCCAAAATAAATGACGTCGTTCAGAACGGCGCGAATGCTGTTGTCACAGGGTTTTGCATCCACGGTGTGGACCACAATGCGCTCGGGGCGCACGCAGGCCTGTACCGGTGTGCCGGTGTGTACGCCATTGACGTTGAGTCCGTAGAGCAATGTCCCGCAGGGCAGGCGTACCTCGCACTTGTGTTCGTTGGTGGTGGTCACTGCGCCGTTGAAGATCGTGTTGTCCCCCACGAAATTGGCCACAAATCGGTTGGCAGGCGTTTCGTACAGCTCGGTGACTACATCAATTTGCTGAATGGCGCCATCGTTGAACACGGCCACGCGATCCGACATGGTGAGTGCTTCGGACTGGTCGTGGGTCACATACACAAAGGTCAGGCCCAGCTGGCGGTGCAGCTCTTTCAATTCGATCTGCATGTGTTCGCGCAGCTGTTTATCCAGCGCACCCAGGGGCTCGTCCATCAGAACCAGCTGGGGGTCAAATACCAGTGCCCGGGCCAGGGCCACCCGCTGCTGCTGGCCACCCGACATCTGGGCAGGGTAGCGGTTGCCCATGCCACCCATCTGCACCATTTCAAGGGCGCGCTTGACCTTGGTATCCCGGTCTGCAGCCAGCACCTTGCGCACCGTCAGCGGGTAGGCCACGTTTTGGGCTACCGTCATGTGCGGAAACAGCGCGTAGTTTTGAAACACCATGCCGAAGTTGCGCTTGTGCGGTGGCGTACGGGTGATCTCTCGGCCATCAAGAAAGATGTCGCCAGCCGTGGGCGACTCAAACCCCGCCAGCATCATGAGCGTCGTTGTTTTGCCTGAACCTGAAGGGCCCAGCAGGCTCAGGAATTCGCCTCGCTGGATGTCAAGGTTCAGGTCACGCACCACCAGCTGCTGGCCGTCGTACGTTTTTTGTACGCCAGTGAAGCGCACCAGGGGTTCTGTGGGGGAGATGTTTTGCATGGTGTGCGGGCTTGTCTCGGGGGCAATCAGGCCATGGCGGCAAAGCTGTCGACCAGAATGGCCAAGCCCTCTTCCAGCAGGGCGTCGGAAGCCGTAAGTGGAACGAGAATGCGGATCACGTTGCCGTAGGTGCCGCAGGACAGCAGTACCAGGCCTCGGCGTGCTGCCTCTGCAACCACCTTTCTTGTCAGGGCTGCGTCGGGGCGGTGCACATCTCCGTTTTCAAAGAGCTCAATCGCCACCATGGCACCCAGACCGCGCACGTCGCCAATGGCGGGTACCTTGGCAGCCATGTCTTTGAGCGCACGCACCAGCAAGGCACCCATGTCCTGACTGCGGGTCAGCAGTTTTTCGTCCTCAAAGGCCTGGATGACTGCCAGCGCAGCAGCACAGGCCACGGGGCTACCGGCGTAGGTGCCGCCCAAGCCACCTGCGGCAGGTGCATCAATCACATCGGCCCGACCCACCACACCCGACAGGGGAAAACCACCCGCCAATGACTTGGCCGTGGCGATCAGGTCTGGGGCCACAGGCCATTGCTCGCTGGCAAACCAGGTGCCCGTGCGGCCTGCGCCGGTCTGGACTTCGTCGGCGATCAACAGAATGCCGTAGCGGTTTGCCAGTGTTTTGAGACCGCTGATGAACTCTGGCGGTGCCACGTAGAAGCCGCCCTCGCCCTGTACCGGCTCCACAATGAAGGCGGCCACGCGTTCGGGCTCTACATCGTTCTTGAAGATTAGCTCCACAGAGTTGAGGGCGTCAGTCACGCTCACACCGTGCAGGGGGTTGGGGAACAGGGCGTGGAACACTTCGCCGGGGAAGGGGCCAAATCCCACTTTGTACGGAACGACCTTGCCTGTGAGTCCCAGCGTCAGGTTGGTACGGCCGTGGTAGCCGCCGGTGAAGGCGATGACGCCGGGACGCTTGGTGTAGGCGCGGGCGATCTTGATGGCGTTTTCCACCGCTTCGGCACCGGTGGTCAGCAGTAGGCTCTTCTTGGCAAAGTCGCCGGGGGCCATCGCGTTGAGGCGTTCGCACACTTCAACATAGGGTTCATAGGCCACGACTTGGAAGCAGGTGTGGGTGTAGAGGTCAAGCTGGGCTTTCACGGCCTCGATCACCTGCGGGTGCAGGTGGCCCGTGTTGAGCACGGCAATGCCACCGGCAAAGTCAATGAAGCGACGGCCCTCAACGTCCCAGAACTCGGCATTCAGGGCATTTTTGACGAAAATTTCGTGGGCTTGGCCCACACCGCGAGCCACGGCAGCTTGGCGGCGGGCAAAAAGGGCAGCATTGGTGGCGGGGTGGTCTTGTGGCATGGTTTCGCGGGGTTGTGAATGAAGTGGAGGTACTATAAGAAACGCATCCAAGACCGTCCATGTACACAACGACACGAATTTCTGCACACTGTGCAGGTCCAGGGTCCTGTACGGGGTTTCCCTGATTTGGTGCGCACGGTGCCACCGCAAAATCCACCCTTTTTTCTCTTTCAATGCTCACACTCAGTCCGGACATTTCAACGCCATTGGTTAGCCAGATCGTGGACGGGTTACGCGGGCTCATTGCCGGGCAAGTGCTCAAGCCCGGGACGAAGCTGCCCTCCATCCGGGCGTTTGCTGTCTCGCACAACGTCAGTGTCTTTACCGTGGTGGAGGCGTATGACCGGTTGGTGGCACAAGGTTGGCTGGTGTCGCGCGCGCATGCCGGTTTTTTTGTGAAACGTCGTGATGACGCAGGCACTTCGGGAGCTGGCGCCGCCAGATTGGCCCCAGAAGCGCCCCGTTTTGATGCACGCTGGTACCTCAAACAGATTTTTGAAAACCGCAACCTGCCTTTGAAGCCCGGTTGCGGCTGGTTGCCACACGACTGGTTGTTTGGCGATGCAGTGCGCCGCAGCATGCGCCAGTTGTCCAACGACGGTCCTGAGCTGGACGGCTACGGATTGCCCTATGGGCACATGGCGCTGTGCATGATCATTGCCGAGGCAATGGCCGAGCACCAAATTTCGGTGGAAGCGGGGCAGGTGCTGTTGACCCATGGCTCCAGCCAGGCGTTGGACTTGGTTGCTCGCTGTCTCTTGAAACCGGACGACGTAGTGCTGGTAGATGATCCCGGCTACCCGAATCTGATGTTCATGTTGCGGTTTTTGGGTGCAAGACCCATTGGTGTGCCGCGCACCCCCTCTGGCTACGATCTGGTTGCTCTGGAAGCGTTGGTGACAGAGCACAAGCCCAAGGCTTTCTTCACCCAGCCGCGCCTGCAAAGCCCCACGTGCTCAGTGGCTTCCGTTGCGCACTTGCATCGGCTGTTGCAGTTGGCGGAGCAGCATGATTTTGTGCTGGTGGAGAACGACATTTACGCCGACATGGACGTGTCTTCCCGTTCCACCTTGTCCAGCCTGGACCAACTGCGGCGCGTGGTGTACGTGGGCAGTTATTCCAAGACCATTTCACCCAATCTTCGGGTGGGCTACTTGCTGGCGCGTCCTGACCTGCTGGCCGAGTTTGTGCAACTCAAGATGATTGCGGGTCTGACGTCGTCAGACATTGCGGAGCGCGTGACTTTTGGTGTCGTCACCGATGGGCGCTGGCGCAAGCACCTCAAATCATTGCGGGACCGGCTGGGCGAAGCGCAACGCCAAGTGGGCCGCCGTTTGGACAGCTTGGGCTTTGAACTCTTTCGCGAGCCCGAGGCTGGTATGTACCTGTGGGCTCGCCACCCTGACTTGCCAGACAGCGCGGAGTTGTCTCAGGCAGGCACCGGTGAAGGCATCATGCTTGGGCCGGGACAGTTGTTTTTGGTAGAACCGCGGCCTACCGGTTGGCTGCGTTTTAACGTAGCTTTCAGCCAGGACGAACGCCTCTGGCGTTTTCTGGAGCAACGTATCCAAATGGGGCAAAGCCTTGAACAAGGGCAGTAGCCCTTCGAATTGGGCTTGCCGACCCTGTACTTGCGCGCGTTGCTTTGCATTTAGGCGTTATGCTTGACCATGATATGGCGGGCGCAGCTGTAGTCTTCCAGCGCGTAAACCGACATGTCCTTGCCATAGCCCGAATGCTTCATGCCGCCGTGGGGCATTTCTGACACCAGCATGAAGTGGGTGTTGACCCAGGTGCAGCCATATTGCAGCCGCGACGCTATGCTCATGGCCTGCCCTACATCGCGGGTCCATACCGAGCTGGAGAGTCCGTAGTCCGAGTCATTGGCCCAGGCCACGGCCTGTTCGGCATCTTTCACACGCGTGATGGACACCACCGGGCCAAACACTTCGCTGCGCACAATTTCGTCGTCCTGCAACGCACCGGCCACCACGGTGGGTTTGTAGAAGAAACCTTGGGTGCCCTGGGTGTTGCCACCGGCGGTGATTTCCACATGCGGCAGCTGGCGGGCGCGGTCCACAAAGCTGGCCACGCGGTCGCGCTGCCGGGCCGAAATCAGTGGACCCATTTCCACACCGGGTTCCTGTTGGGTGCCGGTCTTGATGCTGGACACCGCGCTGCTCAGGTCTGCTACCAGCTTCTCGTAAATACCTTCAGTGGCATAGACGCGGCAGGCAGCAGTGCAGTCCTGGCCAGCGTTGTAGTAACCAAAGGTGCGAAGGCCGTCCACCATGCTGTCCAGGTCCGCGTCGTCCAGCACGATCACCGGTGCCTTGCCGCCCAGCTCCAGGTGGGTGCGCTTGATGCCGCGTGCGGCGGACTCCATGATCTTGCTGCCGGTGGAGACATCACCCGTGAGCGATGCCATGCGGATGCGCGGATCGCGGATCAGCGGTGCACCTACCGTGTCGCCCCGCCCGCAGACGATGTTGACCACCCCGGGAGGCAGAATGTTGACCAGCAGCTCGCCCATACGCAGCGTGGTCAGCGGCGTCATTTCCGACGGTTTGAGCACCACGGTGTTGCCCATGGCAATGGCGGGCCCCAGCTTCCAGGCGGCCATCATGAGCGGGTAGTTCCACGGGGCGATAGAGGCCACTACGCCCAGCGGATCGCGGCGGATCATGCTGGTGTGGCCGGGCAGGTATTCACCCGCCAGGGCGCCCGACATATTGCGGATGGCACCGGCAAAGAAGCGATACACATCGGCGATCGCGGGAATCTCGTCATTGCGCGCCGCGGCCAGCGGTTTGCCGCAGTTCAGTGATTCCAGCATGGCGAACTCGTCGCCGTTCGCTTCAATGGCATCCGCAATTTTGAACAAATAGGCGCCGCGGTCCTTCGGGGTGAGGGCGGCCCAGGCTGGAAATGCGGCATGGGCCGCGTCCACGGCCAGGCGCAGTTGTTCGGCACTGGCCTCGCGCACTTCGCAGAGCTGTTCCCCGCTGGACGGGTTCAGGATGGATTCAGCGCGCCCCTCACCGGTGACGCTTTGGCCATTGATCAGGAGTTGGGTGGGGAAGCGGGTGACAGCCATGTTGTAAGCCCTAAGGGTGGATGGATAAAATTTACAACAAGCCGCGCTGCGCCAGGTTGCGCATCAGGTGCGAGACGCCAAAGGTCCACGGCGGGCAATGGTCTGTGCGCTGCATGCGGTTGGTCAGGGTGCCCAGCTTGGGGGTGGTGATGGTGACTATGTCACCGAGCTTGTGGGTGAAACCTCCGCCGGGTGTGTCTCGGTCCTGCACGGGGGCAAACAACGTGCCCAGGAACAGCATGGCACCGTCCGGATATTGGTGGTGCGGGCCCATCATTTGCGCTGCCAGATCGGTCGGGTCGCGGCTGATGCGGGCCATGCTGGAGAAACCATCCATCACAAAGCCATCGGTACCTTCCACGCGCAGGGTCAGTGTGGCCTGGCGTATATCGTCCAGCGTGAAGCTGGCGTCAAAGAAGCGGATGAACGGGCCAATGGCCGCCGAGGCGTTGTTGTCCTTGGCTTTGCCCAGCAGCAGGGCAGAGCGCCCCTCCACATCGCGTAGATTGACATCGTTGCCCAGAGACGCGCCCACGATGGTGCCGCGCGAGTTGACGGCCAGCACCACCTCGGGCTCCGGGTTGTTCCAGGTGGAGGCGGGGTGCAGGCCGGCGTCGGCCCCCGTGCCTACGGCTGCCATGGCCGGTGCTTTGGTGAAGATCTCCGCGTCCGGCCCGATACCCACCTCCAGATATTGACTCCAGGCTCCCTGGGCGATCAGTACCTGTTTCAGCGCCATGGCGGCATCTGATCCGGGTTTCAGGCGCGAAAGATCATCACCAATCAGGGCCTGAATTTCGGTGCGGATGGTGGCGGCTGCGGCCGGGTTGCCACGTGCCTTTTCTTCAATCACGCGCTCCAGCATGGAGGTGGCAAAGGTCACGCCCGCCGCCTTGATGGCTTGCAGGTCGCATGGTGCCAGCAGCCAGGGCAGTGTTGGGTTGTGGGCGACGGTGTTGCCCAGCAGCTCCGCCACTGTGCACAGCACATTGCCAGTGGCCTGGCGCAGGGCGGTGGCAGGGTCTGGCGTCTCGCACAGGTCGCGCATGGTGGGGTAGCTGCGCGTGATGTCGACGACCTGGCCGTCGCGCAGGGCCACCACGCTGGGGCCTTGCTGGTCGTCGCGCCAGATGCGCGCAGCCAGTGCGCCCGTGGTGCCGTCTGCAGGCAGGGTGTTGTCGAGGGTGAGTTGCATGGTGGGTCTGGAAGGCTAGTGGGTGATGTAGCCCATGGTTTGCGGCAACCAGAGCACGATTTGCGGGAACACGGTCATGGCCAGTAGCAGGCACAACAGCATGACCAGAAAGGGCCAGCCCTCCTTCATCATCTCGCCAATGGGGATGCCGGTGAGTGCCTTGGTCACAAACAGCAGCATGCCAAAGGGCGGGTGAATCAGGCCGATCATCATGTTGAGCACCACCAGCACGCCAAAGTGAACCAGGTCTACGCCCAGCAGCTTGGCCGCCGGCAAGAGCATGGGCACAAAGACCAGCAGCAGCACGGACACATCGAGAAAGCAGCCCAGCACCAGGAACATCACGTTCACCAGCAGCAGGAACTGGATCTTGGACAGGTGCATGCTGTCCACCCACATCGCCATGCTCTGGGGCACGCCTTCAGCGGTAAAGGCGTAGTTCAGCATGAAGGAACCGGCCAAAATCAGCGTGATCACCGCGCTGCCACGCGTGGATTCCATCACCACGCCCCAGAAGCTGCGCCAGGTGAGCGCCCGAAACACCACGGCCGCCAGAATCAACGCATGCAGCGCCGCCACAGCCGCGGCCTCGGTAGGTGTGAAGGCGCCAGAGTAAATGCCCCCCAGCAGCACGATGGGCATGGACAACGGCAGGGCACCGCGGAAGATCAACCCCGCCCATTCGGAGCGCGGCACGGGCTCGTCGCGCGGCATATTGCGTTTGACGGCAATGATGTGCACCACGCCCATCATCAGCCCAGCCATCAAAAAGCCCGGCACCACACCGCCCAGGAACAGCGCCCCCACCGAGGCACCGGACACCAGTGCATAAATCACCATGGGAATGCTGGGCGGGATGATGGGCCCCAGCGTGGCGCTGGCTACGACCACCGCGCCGGCAAAACCGCGTGTGTACTCGGGCTTCTTGAGCATCTGCCGAATCGTGACCAAGCCTGGGCCAGCCGCATCGGCAATGGCGCTGCCACTCATGCCCGAGAAAATCACACTGACCAGAATGTCCACCTGCGCCAAGCCGCCGCGCATGCGACCCACGAGGATGCGGCAGAAGTCAAAAATGCGCTCGCTGACGGTGCCGGCGTTCATGATGTTGGCCGCAAACACAAACAGCGGCACGGCCAGCAGTACATAGCTGTTGTACAAGCCATTGCCCACCTGTTCGGCGACCAGGCCCACATCCTGGCCTTTGACCAGCAGGTAGGCAATGCCGGACACCAGCATGGAAAAACCGATGGGCATGCGCAGCAGCAAGCCGGCCACCATCACGGCAACAAGGGTCCAGATTCCAGAGGTCATAGTCGCAGTTCCGCTTCCAGGCCGATGCCACGCACGGCGTTCCAGATGGCCCAGGCGCAGCGAATCACCAGGGCGATCAGCAGCAACACAAAGGGCATAAAAATCCACATGAAGGACACGCCCAGAACCGGCGAACCTTCGCGGGCCATGAAATGCACATAGTCCCAACTGGCGGGAATGCCCACCAGCGCCAGCCCGCCGACGAGCAGGTTGCCGACGATGCGCATGGCCTGGCGGGTGCGCATGTTCACGCTGTTCCACACCAGGTCAAACACCACGTGTTCACGCTCGGGCACCACGGCGGCGGCGGCCCACAGAATTACCCAGACGTACAGAATGACGGCAGCCTCATCGGTCCATGGTAGCGGCTTGTTGAAGAAAAAGCGCGCAATGATCTGGATGATGAACACGACAAACAAGGTCAGAAAAAGGCTGCCGCCCAGAAGATTGGCAGCCTGTTGCAGTCGGCGCAACATGGTCTATGCGCCGATTATTTGGTCGCGTTAATGCGATCCAGCAGGCCCTTGGGCCAGACCTTGGCGTAGTCCGATGCCTGGTAAGTGGCCTGGACCGATTTGCGGAAGGCGTCCACATCGGGGGTGATGACCTGCAGGCCTTCCTTCTTGAAGAACTCCACCAACTGGCCTTCTTCCTTGATGCGGTTCTCGTTGTTGTAGGCGGCCGCGGCCTGGGCGGCGGCGATCACCTTCTGTTTTTGCGCAGCGGTCAGCGCGTTGAAGCTTTTGTTGGAGATGGCAATGAAGATGCCATCCACGAGGTGGCTGGTCAGCACCAGTTGCTTGGTCACTTCATAGAACTTGGCGGCGCGCACCGAGGGCAGGGGGTTGTCTTGGCCGTCGATGGTGCCGGTCTTCAGACCCATGTAGACCTCGCCAAAGGCCAGCGGCGTGGCCGTAGCGCCCAGCGCATCGCCCAGGAATAGCCATTCCTTGGAGCCGGGCATGCGCAGCTTCACGCCCTTGAGGTCGGCCGGGGTCTTGACGGGTTTGGCCTCGCGCAGGTTCACCTGGCGGGTGCCCAGGTACACGGTAGCCAGCGGTGTGACCTCCATTTTTTCAGACACCAGCTTGAACAGCTCAGCGCCAATGGGGCCGTTGAAAACCTTTTGCTGTTGGTCGGGGTCACGCACCACATAGCCCGCCGTGAAGATGGAGAACTCGGGCACCAGTTTGGCAATGTCAAACGCCGAGATGCTGGATAGCTCCAGGTTGCCACGCGCCATGGCGGCGGGCTCGGTGCCTTGCTTGAACAGCGTGGCGTTCAGGTTGATCTGCACATCGAATTCTCCGGGCGCCGTTTTTTCAAGCTGTTCCTTGAACACGGTCCACATCTTGGCGTGCCAGTCGTCGGGCACCGCGGGGGTGGAAATACGCAGCACGGTCTTGGTCTGTGCCAGGGCGGGCAGGGCGGTCGCGCCCAGAGCGGCAGCGGCACCCAGCAGGGTGCGGCGGTTCAGGTGGTTGGCTTGGTTCATGGTTTTGTCTCCTGTGGTTTTTATGGATTTCCTGGGGGGTGTGTTTACAGCCGGTCCAGCCTAGCCCCCAGCGCACGATAACCGCTGCGCACAATGGCCAGCTCGGTGGGGTCCAGTGGGCTTAGCGGCGCACGCATGTGCAGCCAGGCGTCGTCGCGGGTTTGCTCGGCCAGCATGCCTTTGTAGACGCCGACAAATGGCATGTCGGGGCGCGCCGACATCAGTGCGAGGATGTCCAGAATCAGCTGCGCGTCTTCCGGTTCCACCTGACTGGGTTTGCCCATCACCCGGCGCATCAGCCGGGGCGCAATATTGGCCAGCCCGTTGATGGAACCCGCACCGCCCTGCGCCATCACGGGGGCCACATGGGGCTCTGCACCCACCAGGATGGCTAGCTCGGGAAATGTCTTGGTCAGCGCCAGCGAGTGCTCCAGGTTGGCGCTGCTGTCCTTCACGCCCACCACCTGCTGGGGGTGGCGCCGCACCAGCTCGGCAATGGCGGCGTGCGAAAAACCAAACGTGCTCATGGCGGGGAAGTGGTAGAGCAGCAGCTTGAGATCGTCATCCCCAATGCCGCGCACCACCTGGGACACGGCTTCGATGATGCCGGCGTCCTTGGGTTGGTTGAAGAAGAAGGGCGGCATCAGCATCTGGCGGTGCACGCCATGGCGGGCCGCGTGTTGGCCCAGCTCAATCGCGTCGCCCAGCGCCAGTGCGGTGATGGTGACAACGATCTGCTCCGGCTTGACACCGCTGCCCAACAGGGATTTCAGCAAACCCTTGCGCTCGGCCATGGTGAAGGCGGGGCCCTCGCCCGTGGTGCCAAATAGGGTGACGCCGTCGCAGCCCGCGGCCAGCAAGCGCTGAGCGTGGGCAATGGTGCGGGGCGTGTCGAGCACCCCCGTGGTGCTGACGGGCAGCAGCAGGGCAGGCCACAGGCCTTGGATAGCTGGGTTCAAAGAGTTCTCCTGTCGGTTGAGGTGGGAAGATTCCATTCGCTGCGCACTTGCTCCAGTGGCGCATGCATTACGCGGTTGCGGGCGCTACTGATATGGGCCTCCAGCAGTTCCACGGCCAGCGCTGCATCGCGTTGGCGCAGCGCATCAATAAAGTGCAAGTGCTCTTGCATGGCGGGCACCAACCGGCCAGGGGTGATCACGCTGTGCTCCAGCTTGATCAGGCGCACGCGCAGGCTGTTCACGCGGTACATGTCAGAGAGGATGTCGTTGCCCAGCGCATCCACCATCCGGTCGTGCAGGCCCCAGTCCACCGCCTGCGCGTCGTCCAGTAGGGTGCGGTCGTTCAGTGCGTCGGGCGCGTTGGCGCGGTCCAGGATCTGGCGGTGGCTGGCCTCAATCGCGGTCAGCTCGGCGTCGCTGGCGGTGCGCACAAAGTGCTGCACGGCCTCGCGCTCCAGCATGGAGCGCACCTGAAAGGCATTGCGGATCAGCTTCAGGTCCACATGCGCCACCTGCAGGCCACGCTGGGGCACGGTCTTTACCAAACCAGCCGCTTCCAGCCGTGGAATCATCTCGCGCACAGCGCCCAGCGGCATGTCCAGCAGCAGCATTAGCTCGCGTTGCGAGATGAACTGCCCGGCACGTATGCCACCGTTGAAGATCTGCTGGGTGAAGCCCTGGTAGGCCCGGGCGCGCTGGCTGGTGGCCTCGTCAGCGGTGGGGGTGGTACTGGCCTGCGTCATGACTAACATGTTAGTGGTCATTCGGCGTTTCCGTGATCGGTATTAACCCGCCCCTCAATGGTTGCCACCGCGACTTTGGATGCAACGCCAGCCCGGCACCGGGGACGGCGATAATAGAAGGTTCCATAGACCCCACACGCGCGAAGAAAACCAGACATGACCCAGCCTGTAATGAGTGTTTCCGACATTCGCAAAACCTTCCTCGATTTCTTTGCCTCCAAGGGCCACACCGTGGTCGCGTCCAGCCCGCTGGTGCCGGGCAATGACCCCACGCTGATGTTCACCAACTCGGGCATGGTGCAGTTCAAGGACGTGTTTTTGGGTACCGACAAGCGCTCTTACGTGCGCGCCGCGTCCGTCCAGGCCTGCCTGCGTGCCGGCGGCAAACACAACGATCTGGAAAACGTGGGCTACACCGCGCGCCACCACACCTTCTTCGAGATGTTGGGCAACTGGAGCTTTGGTGACTATTTCAAACGTGAGAGTCTGAAATGGGCCTGGGAATTGCTGACCACCGTCTACAAGCTGCCCGCAGACCGCCTGCTGGCCACGGTGTACGAAGAGGACGACGAGGCCTATGACATCTGGACCAAGGAAATTGGCCTGCCACCCGAGCGCGTGATCCGCATTGGCGACAACAAGGGTGGTCGCTACAAGAGCGACAACTTCTGGATGATGGCCGACACTGGCCCTTGCGGCCCCTGCTCAGAGATTTTTTACGACCACGGTGACCACATCCCCGGCGGCCCCCCAGGCAGCCCCGATGAAGACGGCGACCGTTTCATCGAAATCTGGAACAACGTGTTCATGCAGTTCAACATGGACGAGACCGGCGCCGTGACGCCGTTGCCCGCGCCCTGCGTGGACACCGGCATGGGCTTGGAGCGCTTGGCCGCCATCCTGCAGCACGTGCACAGCAACTACGAGATCGACCTGTTCGACACGCTGATCAAGGCCGCGTCCCGCGAAACCGGCTGCACCGACCTGAACAACAAATCTCTGCGCGTGATTGCCGACCACATCCGCGCCACCGCCTTTTTGGTGAGCGACGGTGTGATTCCATCGAACGAAGGCCGCGGCTACGTGCAGCGCCGCATCGTGCGCCGTGCCATCCGCCATGGCTACAAGCTGGGCCAAAAGACCCCGTTCTTCCACAAGCTGGTCAAAGACCTGGTGCATGTCATGGGTGCGGCGTATCCCAACCTGGCCAGCCAGGAAGCGCGCATCACCGAAGTGCTGCGTGTGGAAGAAGAGCGTTTCTTTGAAACCTTGGCCACCGGCATGCAGATCCTGGACGAAGCCCTGGCCGGCGGCGTGAAAGTGCTGCCCGGCGAAGTGGCCTTCAAGCTGCACGATACCTATGGCTTCCCGCTCGACCTGTCGGCCGATGTTTGCCGTGAAAACGGTGTGGACGTGGACGAAGCGGGCTTCAAGGCCGCCATGGAACAGCAAAAAGCCAAAGGCCGTGCTGCAGGCAAGTTCAAGATGGACAAGGCGCTGGAATACACCGGCGCGGGCAACACTTTCGTAGGTTACGAGCACCTCACACAAGCTAGCAAAATCGTAGCGCTCTACGCAGACGGAACGCCGGTTACCGAGCTAAAAGCCGGTCAAGAAGGCGTGCTGGTGCTGGACACCACGCCCTTCTATTCCGAGAGCGGTGGTCAGGTGGGCGACGAAGGCGCGGTGTTCTCGGACACCGGCCTGTTTGAAGTGGGCGACACCCAAAAGATCAAGGCCGATGTGTTTGGCCACCACGGTACGCTGAAGACTGGCAGCCTGAAGGTGGGCGACGCGGTCACCGCCCATGTGGACGCCGCACAGCGCGCCGCTACCCAACGCAACCACTCAGTCACCCACTTGCTGCACAAAGCCTTGCGCGAAGTGCTGGGCGACCACGTGCAGCAAAAGGGCAGCTTGGTGAACGCCGAGCGCACCCGTTTTGACTTTGCGCACAACGCGCCGGTTACCGACGCGCAGGTGCAGCAGATCGAAACCATTGTGAACGCGGAAATCCTGAGCAACGCGGCCACCCAGGCGCGTCTGATGGACATTGAAGCCGCCAAGCAAACCGGCGCCATGATGTTGTTTGGCGAAAAGTACGGCGAAGTTGTGCGCGTGCTCGACATCGGCAGCACCACCGAACTGTGCGGCGGCACCCACGTGCAGCGCACGGGAGATATCGGCTTGTTCAAGGTAGTGGCAGAAGGCGGCGTGGCCGCTGGTGTGCGCCGTATCGAAGGCGTGACCGGGCAGGGCGCTTTGGCTTACTTGCAAGACCTGGAAACCACGGTGAACGCTGCGGCATCCACCTTGAAGGCCCCCGTGGCCGAGCTGGGCAACCGCCTGGGCCAGGTGCTGGACCAGGTCAAAGCGCTGGAAAAAGAAGTGGCCGCCTTGAAGGGCAAGCTGGCGTCTGCCCAAGGCGACGAGCTGGTCGGTAGCGCGGTGGAAGTCAACGGCGTGAAGGTGCTGGCTGCCAAGCTGGACGGCGCCGACGCCAAGACCCTGCGTGACACCATGGACAAGCTCAAGGACAAGCTCAAGACGGCCGTCATCGTGCTGGGTGCAGTGGATGGCGACAAGGTGCAGATCGCCGCTGGTGTGACCAACGACACCACGGGCAAGGTCAAGGCTGGCGAGCTGGCCAACTTTGTCGCCGCGCAAGTGGGCGGCAAAGGCGGCGGCAAGGCCGACATGGCCATGGCCGGTGGTACCGAGCCCGCCAAGCTGGTTGGCGCGCTGGCCAGTGTGCAGGCCTGGGTGACTGCCAAGCTCTGATCAGTATTCAATATGCTATGAAATAAGGAGCTGCTCGCGCTTATTCTACGCGGGCTAGAGCCTTGTTTTATTCATAACCCTCCATGAAAATCACCCGGCGAACTGCTTTGATTGCCGGGCTTTCGGCGGCGTTGGAAGGCATGCGCCTTGGGGCGCAAGCGGCGGAATTTACCCCGGGGTTTGACGTACAGCCCTGGCGCCCCGGTCAGGCCGCGCCCGCACTACCGCTGGTAGATCAGGCCGGTGTGCGCTGGCAGCTTGCCGAACTGCGTGGCCGTGCGGTGCTGCTGAACTTCTGGGCCAGCTGGTGCGAGCCCTGCCGCGTCGAAATGCCTTCGTTGCAAGTGCTGGCAGAACGCGAAGCGCAGCGCTTGGCAGTCATCACCATCAACCTCAAGGAATCGCCCGACGCGGTGCAACGCTTTGTGCAGACCACCGGGCTGCTGCTACCCGTGGTGCGCGACGCGCAAGGCGAGATGGCTAAGGCCTGGGGCATTCGCATTTATCCGTCCACCGTGCTGATCGACACCCAGGGCCGGGTACGCAGCACGGTGCGCGGCGCGTTGGACTGGGCGGGGCCCGAGGGCGCGCGGCTGCTGGCTGCGCTGTACGCGCTTCAGCGCGCGCGCAAACGCTGAACCAGCGCCTCCACCTCGGGGTCAGCCAACGTGCTGGCGCCAGCCTCGGTGGTGGACTGGACCAGGCGGCGCAGGGTTTCCCCATGCGGCATCACGGTGCCAAAGAAGCGGGGCGTCTCGCCGGTGGCAATCAGCAGTGTGGGAAAGTTTTCCACCTCGATCGGGTCCACTAGATCGGCTTCGTCCTCAATATCCACCCACACGAACTTAGCCCCTGGAAAGTCGGTTTGCAGTTGTGCAAACAGCGGCTGGTAGTCTTTGCAGGTGCCGCACCACTGGGCACACAGGCAGGCCACCAGCAAGGTCGCGGGAGCGGTTTGGGGCGGGTTGGCGGTGTTCGGCATGGGGTTGCGCTAATGACTCAAATCAATATCGATATAACAAGTCTTGGGGGTATGGAGTTTTACAATATAGGGTTTCGCCCTAGCCGGAAGTGACCGCGGGCATTCCCCTCTGACTGACCCTCACCCAAGGCCCCCATGAGTGCATTTCTGGAAGAAACAGTTTTAAGCGTACACCACTGGACAGACCGTTTGTTCAGTTTCACCACCACTCGGGACCCGGCCCTGCGTTTTTCCAACGGTCACTTCACCATGATTGGCCTGCGCCAGGAGAATGGCAAGCCGCTGCTGCGCGCCTATTCCATCGTCAGTGCCAACTACGAAGAGCACCTGGAGTTTTTGAGCATCAAGGTGCAGGACGGTCCGCTCACCTCCAAACTGCAGCACATCAAGGTGGGCGACAAGATTGTGGTGGGCCGCAAGCCCACCGGCACGCTGCTGATCGACTACCTCTTGCCCGGCAAGAACCTGTACCTGCTGGGTAGCGGCACAGGCTTGGCGCCATTCCTGAGCGTGGCACGCGACCCCGAGACCTACGAGAAGTTTGAAAAAGTCATCGTGGTGCACGGCGTGCGCGAAGTCAAAGAACTGGCCTACTACGACTACTTTAAGAACGAGCTGCCCAAGCACGAGTTCCTGGGTGAAATGGTCACCAACCAGATGCTCTATTACCCCACGGTCACCCGCGAGGCGTTTGAGCACCAGGGCCGCATCACCACGCTGATCGAAACCGATAAGCTGCCCGCAGACTTGGGCCTACCCCCGCTCGATCCGGCCACCGACCGCATCATGATTTGCGGCAGCCCCGGCCTGAACAAGGACATGCGCGAGATTCTGGACGCCAAGGGCTTCAAGGAAGGCAACACGACCACTCCAGGGGACTATGTCGTAGAGCGCGCCTTTGTAGAACAATAAGCGGCTTGGCTTTTTTGAGAGAGACATATGACAACAACACTAGAACATTCCCCCGCCGCCCAAACCCTGCACTTTCAGCCCAAGCGCACAGACAGCGGGCACAGTGCATCCACCACCTGGAGCGTAGATGCCGTGCAAGCCCTGCTGGACACGCCGCTGCTAGACCTGGTGCACCAGGCGCAAACCGTGCACCGCCAGCACTGGCCCGAAGGTGACATTGAGCTGGCCACGCTGCTGTCCGTCAAAACCGGCGGCTGCCCCGAGAACTGCGGCTACTGCCCCCAATCGGCGGAGTTCGATACGGGCGTGAAGGCACAAAAGCTCATGGAAGTGGACGAAGTGGTACGCGCTGCGCAAGCCGCCAAGGACGCTGGTGCCACACGCTTCTGTATGGGCGCCGCCTGGCGCGCCCCCAAAGACCGCGATGTGGAGAAGGTTGCCGAACTGGTCAGTGCCGTGAAGGGCCTGGGCATGCAGACCTGCGCCACGCTGGGCATGCTGGAATCCCACCACGCCACCCAGCTGCGCGAGGCCGGCCTGGACTACTACAACCACAACCTGGACACTGCGCCCGAGTACTACACCGATGTGGTGGACACCCGCAGCTACCAGGACCGGCTGAACACGCTGGGCCATGTGCGTGCAGCCGGCATCAGCGTCTGCTGCGGCGGCATTGTGGGCATGGGCGAAGCGCCGGTGCACCGTGCGGGCTTGCTGGCCCAACTGGCCAATTTGTCGCCATACCCCGAGTCGGTGCCCATCAACAGCCTGGTGCGTGTGCCCGGCACCCCACTGGCTGATAGCGACCCGATCGATCCATTCGACTTTGTGCGTGTGATTGCGGTGGCCCGCATCCTCATGCCCACTGCGCGCGTGCGGCTGTCCGCTGGGCGCCAGCAACTGGGTGACGCGGTGCAGGCCCTGTGCTTCATGGCCGGCGCCAACTCCATCTTCTATGGCGACAAGCTGCTGGTCACCGGCAACCCCGATGTGGGCGCCGACGTGACCTTGTTGGGCAAGCTGGGCCTGAAGACCCGCTCCACAATTCCTGCGGCCTAAACAGCGGCCTAGACGGTTGCAGAAACCGGGGCCTGCGCCAGCGCGTACAGCGCGCTGAGCAGCTGCCGCACATCGTCCTGCGTGTGTGCGGCTGACAGCGCAATGCGCAACCGTGCGGTGCCCACGGGTACGGTGGGTGGGCGAATCGCCGGCACCCAAAACCCCTGTGCCCGCAGTTGCTGGGTCAATGCCATGGCATCGGCATTGCTGCCAATGACGAGCGGCTGGATGGGCGTGCTGGAGGGCATCAGCGTCCAGTCGCGCGCATCGATCGCGGGATGGGCACCCGGTGCCAGGCCCGCACGCAGCTGGGCAATCAGCCCCCGTAAATGCGCGCGGCGGTGGTCACCGTCTTCACCCAGCACGCAGCGCAGGCCTGCGCGCACGGCCTCGGCCAACAACGCCGGTGCGGCCGTGGCGTAGGTGTAGCTGCGCGTGGTTTGCAGCAGCCATTCGATCAGCGTGGCATCTCCCGCCACAAAGGCACCTGCCACGCCCAGGGCCTTGCCAAGTGTGGCCATGTAGAGCACGCGGCGCGAGGCCTGCGCCCCGGTCAGCCCTGCGGCGGCCAGTGCGCCCCGGCCTTGTGGGCCCAACACACCCAGGCCATGGGCGTCGTCCAGCATCAGCAGCGCGTCGTGTTGCTCGCACAGCGCCAGCAGGGCAGGGATGTCGGCCACATCGCCGTCCATGCTGAACACCGCATCGCTGACCACCAGCTTCTTGCGCGCGGTTGATTCCGCCAGCAGGCACCCCAGGGTGGCCAGATCGGCATGCGCATAACGGTGAATCTTGGCCTTGGACAGGCGCGCACCGTCAATCAGGCAGGCATGGTTCAGGCGGTCGGAGAACAGTGCGTCCCCCGGCCCCACCAGGGCCGGCAGCACGCTGGCGTTGGTGGAGTAGCCCGCATAAAAATACAGCGCACGCGGCAGGCCCACGGCCTGGGCCAGTTCGTCTTCTAGCGCTGCGTTGGCCGCGCTGTAGCCGCTCACCATGGGGGATGCACCCGCGCCCACGCCATACGCGTCTACGGCCCCATGCACCGCGGTGCGCAGCAGAGGGTCCTGGGCCAGGCCCAGGTAGTCATTGCTGCAAAACGACAGCAGGGCTTCGCCATCCACCATCAGGCGGGCCCCGTCCAGCGGGGTGACCACGCGGCGGCGGCGTAGCAGAGTTTGGGCTTCCAGCGCGGCAATGCGTGGCGCAAATTCGTCCAACCAACTAGCGGTCATAGGGCAGGCAGCTCCAGGGTGATGTGGCGTGCGTCAGGCGCTGCCGACCAGGGCACTACGCCCAGCAGCGGCGCGCCCAGCGTCTGGCGCAGGGTGTCTATGTTGTCGGCCAACGCGGGCATGTCGGGTGTCAGCGTGTTGGCCGCCCAGCCGGCCAGTGTCAGGCCATCGCGGCGTATGGCTTCGGCTGTGAGCAGCGCATGGTTCAGGCAGCCCAGGCGCATGCCCACCACCAGCACCACCGGCGCTTGCAGTGCGATGGCGAAGTCGGCCAATGTTTCGGTGTCGTTGACGGGCACGCGCCAGCCGCCGGAGCCTTCCACCACCATGGCATCGCACAGCGGGGCCAGTTCGCGTTGGGCGCTCAGCAGTTCGGCTACCGTGACCTGGCGGTCTTCCAGCCGAGCCGCCAGATGCGGGGACATGGCATGGCGCAAGGCCACCGGGTTGGCCAGCCGCACGGGTGCGGCAATGCTGGATGCTGCGGCCAGGGCCTGTACGTCGTCGCTGACCCATTGGCCATCGCGCAGCTCCAGCCCGGCGGCCACGGGCTTCATACCCACCACGCGCGCGTAGCGGCGGCGGTAGGTGTGCAACAAGGCCGCACTGACCAGGGTTTTGCCAACACCGGTGTCGGTGCCGGTGACGAAGACGCAGACAGGGCTAGACGCCATCGACGACTCCGTGGGTGGAGGTGGTGGCCCCCGACGCTTCCTCGGCCAGCGTGGCCTCCAGCGCGCCATAGGCCGCTTGGGCCAGCAGCGCACCTTCTGCCTCGCTGATCACATAGGGCGGCATGGCGTAGACCGTGTGGCCGATGGGGCGCAGCACGGCGCCGCGCGCCAGTGCATGGGCCGCAAAGCGCTTGGCAAAGTCGGGCACGCGGTTGGGCACATCCCAGGCGAACACCATGCCCAGGCGGCGCGCGTGGTGCACGCGCGGGTGATCTGTCAGCGGGGCGAACTGGTCCCAGAGCCGTTCGGAGGTCTGCACGTTCTTTTCCAGAATGCCAGTCTGTTCAAACAGGTCCAGCGTGGCCAGCGCGGCGCGGCAGGCCAGCGGGTTGCCGGTGTAGCTGTGCGAATGCAGAAAGCCGCGCGCCACGTCCTCGTCGTAAAACGCCTGGTACACCGTGTCGGTGGTCAGCACGGCTGACAAGGGCAGGGTGCCGCCCGTCAGGCCTTTGGACAGGCAAATGAAGTCTGGCCGAATGCCAGCCTGCTGGTGCGCAAACATCGTGCCGGTGCGGCCAAAACCCACGGCAATTTCATCGGCCACCAGATGCACCTCGTACTGGTCACACAGCGCACGCACACGCTGCAGGTAGCGCGGGTGGTGCATGGCCATGCCGGCGGCGCACTGGATCATGGGTTCCAGAATCAGGGCGGCCGTGGTCTGGTGGTGTTCTTTGAGCCAAGCTTCCAGTTGGTCGGCGGCAGCGTCAGCCACCTGTTCCGGCGTTTGCCCGCCCGTGGCGCGGCGTGCATCCGGGCTGGGCACGGTGGCGGCCAGGCGCAGCAGCGGCGCATAGGCGGTGCGGAACAACGGGATGTCGGTCACACCCAGTGCGCCCACAGTCTCACCGTGGTAGCCGCCTTCCAGTGCCACAAATTGGCATTTCTCGGCCCGGCCCGCATTGCGCCAGTAGTGCGCGCTCATCTTGAGCGCAATCTCGGTGGCAGAGGCACCGTCGCTGCCGTAGAACGCATGGCCCAGGCCGGTGAGCTGTGCCAGCCGCTCGGACAGTTCCACCACGGGCGGGTGCGTGAAGCCCGCCAGCATCACATGGTCCAGGCGTTCCAACTGGTCCACCAGTGCAGCGCGGATGGCGGGGTGGTTGTGGCCAAACAGATTGACCCACCAGGAGCTGATGCCGTCCAGGTAGCGCTGGCCCTCTGCATCTTCCAGCCACACGCCGTCTGCACGCACAATCGGGACCAGCGGCTGTCGGGGGCTGTCGGCGGTGCCGTGCAGCTTCATTTGGGTGCACGGATGCCAGACGGCCTGCAGGCTGCGGTTTCGCCAGGTAGCGTTAGTGTCGGTCATGGAAAGCGCACTTGAAAAGGGTGCGCGATTGTAGTGGTTGCCCCCTGGGGCGAGAGGAAACACGATGGTGGAAGGATTGATTGCGGGCACCCTGGTGGGCCTGGCCGAAACCCGGCAGGGCAAGAACGGCAGCAGCTTTGCGCTGGCCAAGGTGAAGGCCACCACGGGTGATGGTGAAAGCCTGATCGTCAATGTGATTGCGTTTGCGGCCGAGGCCAGCGCCACCTTAATGGCGCTGGACGATGGGGACGCAGTGGCATTGGCAGGCGCGCTGACGCCCAAGGTGTGGACCGACAAGCAGGGCAACACGCGCCCCGCGCTGGACATGGTCGCCACGCAGGTGTTGACCGCCTACCAGGCCGGCCAGAAGCGCGACGCTGCAGGTGGTGCCTAGACTTGCACCCAGGCTGGCGCGACCACCGGGCCCTTGCCCAGGAAGAAGCCAAAGTGGATGTTCATCTCACCAATGGGCTCAAGGTAGCGGCTGTTGGAGAGTGCCCCTGAGTCGACAGGTTCGAAACCGGCAGACTTGATCAGCTCAGACACTGTGGCATTGGCCGCTGCGTTGTTACCAGCCACAAACACCTGCAGGGTCTTGCCCTTGCGCGCGTCGGGTGCCAACAGACCGGCAAAGATGGTGTTGAAGGCCTTCACCACATGGGCCTGGGGCGCCAGCTTCTGGATTTCTTCGGCGGCCGACGTGGTGTGGCCCACCACCAACTCTTTGTAGTCGGCGCTGATGGGGTTGATGATGTCCACCACCACCTTGCCTGCCAGACCGCCCGCCTGTTGGATTGCGTCTGCGGCGGCTCCATAGGGCACGGCCAGCACCACGATGTCTGCCAGTTGGGCAGCCGCAGCCACGCCACCGCCGACGGCCCCGTGCCCGACCTTGTCTGCCAACGCGGCGGCCTTGGCCGGGTCGCGGGCCCCAATGCTGACGGTGTGCCCTGCTGTGGCCCATGCCGATGCCAGGCCGGTGGCCATATTCCCTGTTCCGATGATTGCAACTTTCATGTGTAGCTCCTTGTGAAGTGGAGCCTGAACTGTAGAATTGAAATGAATTTAGATAAATGGTGAAAAATAGTCATTACTTGAAATGAATTGTTTGTAATGGATCGCTTTTTAAGCATGGGTGTTTTTGCCAAGGCCGTGGAGGCGGGATCGTTTTCCGCCGCCGGGGATGCCTTGCGCATGTCGTCCCAGCTGGTGGGCAAGCATGTGCAAACGCTGGAGCAGCACCTGGGCGTGCGCCTGCTACAGCGCACCACGCGCCGACAGCACCTGACGGAAGCGGGCGCCGCTTTTTACGAGCGGGTGAAGATCATCCTGGCGGAAGTGGAGGCGGCCGAAGGCGTAGCGGCCATCAGCGGGGCCACGCCCCGCGGGCGATTGCGCGTCAACGCCCCGGTCACGTTTGGCATCCATGCCCTGTCGCAACGCCTGCCTGATTACTTGCGCAGGTACCCCGATGTGACCATCGACATGGCACTGTCCAACCGCTACGTGGACCTGATCGACGAGGGCTTCGATATCGTGTTTCGGGTAGGCGAGTTGGCGGACAGCGGCCTCATTGCCCGCGCGCTGTCGCCATACCGGCTATGCCTGACCGCCGCGCCTGTCTATCTGGCTAGTCGTCCGGCCATCACCCATCCTCAAGACCTGACGCAACACGAATGCCTGGGCTTCTCCCACAGCGACCTGCATGCGCGTTGGACCTTCGAAGGCCCGCAGGGGCCGATCACCGTGCCCATCGCGGGCAAGCTGCGGGTCGATAACGGGGAGTCGCTGCTGATGGCTGCACGCGCGGGCATGGGCCTGCTCATGCAGTCGTGGGAACTGGTGCAGGCCGATTTGGCGGCGGGTATGCTGGTGCCAGTCTTGGAAGCCTTTCCCGTGCCGTCACGCGCCTTCCATGTGCTCTACGCCCCGGACCGGCGTATGACACCCAAGCTCCGTAGTTTTTTGGACTTTGTGCTGGAGCACTTCGGCGCGGAGCGTGCTAGCTGACGCCCGCCTGCCGCGCGCCCAATTTGTAGGCCGGTAGTCCCGCCAACATGCGCTTGCCATAAGCGGTTTGCGTCAGCCGCTTGTCATAGCAAATCACCTGCGCGCGGTCTTCTTCGGTGCGGATGGCGCGGCCGGTCCACTGCAGCAGCTTCACGCCAGTGGCGGGAATCACCAGCTCGTTGAACGGATCACGCCCCACGCTGCGCAGCCACTCGGCGCGCGCTTCATCCACTGGGTCGCTGGGCGGCGCGAAGGGCAGCTTGGCAATGAACACCGTTTCGCACAGCGCGCCAGGCAGGTCCAGGCCTTCGCCAAAGCTCTGCAGGCCAAACAGCACCGAGGGCATGCCGCCTTCCACGCGCTCGGTGTGTGCGGCTAGCAGGCGTGTGCGCGACTGCGTGCCCTGCACCAGCACCATGTCCATCAAGTGGCCGGGCAGGGCGTCGGTGGCGGCGCGCATCTGGACGCGGCTGGTAAACAGCACCAGCGCGCCGCGCTTCACCTGTTCAATGTCCTCCATCAGCGCGCGCACCATCTCCGCCGTGTAGGCGTCGGCTTGCTTGGGGTCGGCCTGGGTGTGCACCACGGTCAGGCTGCCCTGGGCGCTGTAGTTGAAGGGGCTGGCCACTTCCAGCGCGGTCACGTAATCCTTGTTGGAGAGGCCCGCTTCCTTGAGGAAGTAGTCAAAACTGCCGCAACTGGTGAGCGATGCGCTGGTGACAATGGCGCCGCGCACCTGGCTCCACAAAAACTGGCGCAGCAGGTCACCCGGCACGATGGGGCAGGCGTGCGCTGTCATCGTCAGGTAGCCGTTTTCGCTCTCGGCCTGCAGCCATTTGGCCAAGGGTTGCTCGCCATGCTCCAGCAGCAGCTGCGCGGTGCTTACCAGGCTGCCCAGGCGGGGCGCCAGGCCGCCCAGCTGGGCATAGAGTTGGGCGCACAACACAGCTTGCGAAGGATCGTCCTTGGCGATGGCTTTTACATCCACCCCCAGAGCCTCCAGCGCCTTGGACAGGCCATTGGCCTGCGCATGGATCTGCGTCACTGGCTCATGCAGCGCATCGGGCAACACGCCATTGGCAAAGCGCAGGGTGCCGTCGTTGCCTTCGCCGCGCGCGTTCTGGCCGGTGTGGGCCCACACCAGGTCCATGGCTAGGCGTGCCAGCGTGGTCAGCGCACCCTTGAGCTGACTGGTCACGGTTTGCACGTCTTCGCCGATATGCAGGGCCAGCTTGCCGGCGACCTCGTTCATGGTCTTGGGCAGCTTGTCCAGCCAACGCAGGTTGGACAGGTCCATGGCGTTGGAGAACTGGTCCAGCGCCACGGCGGGCAGGTGGTGGCCTTCGTCAAACACTACTAGGCAGTTGTCCAGGTCGGGCAGGGTTTTCATGCCCAGGCTGGCCAGCACCAGGTCGTGGTTGGCCACGATGACATTGGCCTCGGCCAGCTTGGTGCGGGCGTTGTAGTAGCTGCACTCCTTGTAGCGCGGGCAGTGGCGCGCGGTGCAGGTGTGACGCTCAGCGGCTACTGCCGACCAGTCGCGCGGGTCGGGTGTGTCGGGCAGGGTGTCGCGGTCACCGTCCCAGCTCACCACGGCCAGTTTGTGGGCCATGCTCTCGTAGAGCGACTGGCGGCGTTCTTCGATGGCCTCTTGCGACAGGGCCGATACCTTGGGCTGCGGCCGGTCGTCGTCAAACATGTCGTCCTCAGCTGCGCCACTGCCCACCAGGCGCTCCAGCTTCACCTTGCAGACGTAGCGCCCGCGGCCCTTGGCCAGTGCGTAGGCAAAGGGCAGGTCCATGCTGCGCGCCAGGGCCGGCAGGTCCTTGGTCATCAGCTGCTCTTGCAGCGCCACGGTGGCGGTGCTGATGATCACGCGGGTTTTGCGCTCCAGCGCCATGGCGATGGCCGTGGATGCATAGGCCGCACTCTTGCCCACGCCGGTGCCGGCCTGGATGACGGCGATGGCCTTGGTCGGATTGGGGTGTTCGCCAATGTCGGCCTGCGCCAGGGTGGCGGCCACGGTCTCGGCCATCTGGTGCTGGCCGGGGCGGCGGCGAAAGCCGGACGTGCTGCCCACCACTTGCTCAAAGGCGTGCAGGGCGTGCTGGGCCATGGCGGCGCTGGCAGGCGGCAGGGAGGAAAAGTCAGACAACGGGGAGGACCTTCAGCGCGGGGGAGGGCTGAATATACAGGCAGCAGGGATAATCAGCGCTGCGCCACCCCGGGGTACTTTCTGTTACGCCGTACGCGCCGCCTGTCCATCCACCCGGAGATCTCTGTATGACCCCCGTCACTTCTTCTGTCCTTATGGACAGCGCCAAAGCTTCTCGCCGAAAATTTATGGCCAATTCGGCTGTAGCCCTTGTCGGTACTGCGCTACCTGCTATCAATTTTGCACAATCGGCCAGCACGGCTGAGCGCCAGTTCAGCCCCATCCCGGGCGCCTGGCGCACCTTTGAAGTCACCACCCGGGTGGACATTGCCAAGCCCCAGGGCGGCACGCGCCTGTGGTTGCCGATTCCGTCGGTCAATAGCGACTGGCAAAAATCGCTGGAAAGCAGTTACAGCAGCAATGGCACCGCTCGCATCGAAGACGACAACACCACCGGTGCACGCATGCTCTATGTGGAATTTTCCGAGAACGAGGCCAAGCCCTATGTGGAACTGACCAGCCGTATTCAGACGCAAAACCGCAAGCAGGACTGGAGCCGCAAGGTGGCGGCCGCCGAAGACGCTGCCACGCTGAAATACTGGACCCAACCCACCGACCTGTTGCCCACTGACGGCATCGTGCGCACCACTGCGGTGGAAGCGACGCGCGGCGCCAAGACCGATGTGGAGAAGGCGCAGATGTTGTTCGACTGGATCGTCACCAACACCTACCGCGAACCCAAGGTGCGCGGCTGTGGCGAAGGCGACATCAAGACCATGCTGGAGACCAACAACCTGGGCGGCAAGTGCGCCGACCTGAACGCGCTGTTTGTGGGCCTGTGCCGCGCCGTGGGCATTCCTGCGCGCGATGTGTACGGCTTGCGCGTGGCGCCCAGCGCCTTTGGCTACCGCGAGCTGGGCGGCAACTCCGCCAGCCTCAAGGGTGCGCAGCACTGCCGCGCCGAGGTCTACCTCAAGGGCCACGGCTGGGTGGGCATGGACCCGGCCGATGTGGCCAAGGTGATGCGCCAGGAAAGCCCTGAGTGGATCAAGACTGCCAAGAACCCGTTGGTCGCCCCGGTGAACAAGGGCCTGTTTGGCGGCTGGGAAGGCAACTGGATGGCCTACAACGTGGCGCACGACGTGGTGCTGCCCCAGTCCAAGGGCCCCAAGCTCGGCTTTTTCATGTACCCCGCGGCCGAGATTGCGGCGGGCCGCCTGGACTCTTACGCACCGGATGACTTCAAGTACCAGATCAGCGCCAAGGAAATCGCGGCCTGAATGGCCTGAATAGCGTCTCCAACTCTGCCTATGCCCCATCCGCGTGCCCTGATTGATTTCATAGATCCGAACAACCCCGGCGCAGAACCCCTGCGGCTGGCGTTTGGTGAACCCGATCAGGTGCTGGTGGCGCATGCGGTGGACGAGGTGGCCGCGGTGCTGGCCCAGGTGGACGCGCTGAGCCGCCAGGGCCACTGGTGTGTGGGCTATGTGCGCTACGAGGCGGCGCCTGCCTTTGATGCCGCGCTGCAGGTGCACGCAGCCGATGGTCCGCTGGCCTGGTTTGGCGTGCACACCCAGCCTTTGGCCGGAGCCCCCGCAGACAGCCCGGCAGAGCCCATGGTCGTGTGGGACGCTGGCGTGGCGCGCGACGTGTTTGACCGCAACATGGCCGAGATTCACCGTGCCATTGGGGCTGGCGAGCTGTACCAGGTCAACTACACCGCGCCACTGCAAGCGCAGTTTGCCGGGAGCCCGCTGGCCTACTTTGCGGCACTTCGCCGTGCCCAGCCGCGTGCGTACAGCGCTTTCATCAACGCGGGCTCTGAGCAGGTGCTGTCGGTTTCACCGGAGTTATTTTTTGACTGGGATGGCGAGCGCATCCTCAGCCGCCCCATGAAGGGCACTGCAGCGCGCGGTGCCACGCCCGTGGACGACGCCGCCAACGCCACGCAGCTGCGCAACACCCCCAAAGAGCGGGCCGAGAACGTGATGATCGTGGACCTGATCCGCAACGACCTCTCGCGCATCGCGCAGCCGCACAGCGTGCAGGTGCCGCGCCTCTTCCACCTGGAGGCACTGCCCACCGTGTGGCAAATGACCTCGGATGTGGAAGCGAAGACGCGCCCCGGCACCACGCTGCTGGATGTGTTCACGGCGCTGTTTCCTTGCGGCTCCATCACCGGTGCCCCCAAGGTGCAAGCTATGCGCATGATCAAAACTCTGGAGCCTGAGTCGCGTGGTGTGTACTGCGGTGCCGTAGGCGTGGTGCGGCCCGGTGGCCACGCTACTTTCAACGTGGCAATCCGTACCGTCACCGTGCAGGGCGACACCGCGCGCTGCGGCATTGGCAGCGGCATTACTTTCGACGCACAGGCCGAGGGCGAGTGGATGGAGTGGCGCAGCAAGCGCATGTTTCTGGAGCGCGCCAGCCAGCCGTTTGAATTGCTGGAAACGCTGGCGCTGCGCGATGGTGTGCTGCACCACGTCGATTTGCACCTGGACCGCCTGGCCGGTGCGGCCCAGCACTTTGGCACGCCGTGGCACCGATACCGGGCCCAGCAGGCGCTGCAGACCCTGGCCGCCACGCATCCCAAAGGCGTGTATCGCGTGCGCCTGCTGCTACCGGCCAACGGACATTTCCAGGCCCAGGCGTTTGCGCTGGCGGACACGCCGCAGCCCGTGCGTCTGCAATTGGCCAGCGTACCCTTGGCAGAGGCCCACAGCGAATTCGTGCGCCACAAGACCACACGCCGCGCCCACTACGATGCCTTCACGCCTGCCGATGCCAGCGTGTTTGACACCCTGCTGTTCAACGCCCAGGGCGAGGTGACCGAGTGCACGCGCGGCAACATCGCGGTGCTGCTGGATGGCCGCTGGGTCACCCCGCCGCTAGCCAGCGGGCTGTTGCCCGGCATTGGCCGGGCCGTGCATCTGCAAAGCGGCCGTTTGACTGAGGCCGTGGTGCAGGTGGAGGACTTGCAGCGTGCGCAAGGCCTGGCCTTTGTCAACAGTTTGCGAGGGTGGCTGGATGCTGTGTTGGTGGCCCCGTAAGGCGCTTTGCGCGCTGTTACTGCTGCTGATCGGTGCCGGCGTATGCGCACAGGCGGTGGGCCAGGCGCACAAGCGCTTGGTGTCTGCCGACCTGGGGCTGGTGATCAACCAGGCCGACCCGTATTCGGTGGCGGTAGGCGACTACTACGCGCGCCAGCGGGGCCTGGACGCTAGCCAGGTGGTGGTTGTGGACCTGCCTGTGAAGCCGGTGCTCAGCGCGGCCGAGTTCGAACCGCTGCAAGCGCAACTGAAGACCGCCTTTGGTGGCAAGGCCCGTGCCTTGGTGCTGGCCTGGGCCCAGCCCTATGCCGTGGAGTGCAATGGCATCACCGCCGCCGTCACCCTGGGCTTTGACCCCAAGGTCTGCAAAAACACCTGCGCCCCCAGCAAGCCCTCGCCGCTGTTCAACCGGGCGCTCACCTCCGCGCAGACGGAAGACGGTCTGCGGCCTTCCATGCTGCTGGCGGCCCGCAGCGTGGAGAGTGCCAAGGCGCTGATAGACCGTGGCCTGGCCGCGGACCAGCAACTGGGCAAGCGCGGGGTGCCACTGGCCCACGCCGTGTTTGTATCCACCCCGGACAAGGCGCGCAATGTACGTGCGCCCCTGTTTCCCGCCGCTGCGGTGGTGCCTGCCGCGGGTTTGCAGATTGACCGTGTGGACAGCAGCCAGGTCGAACCCTTGCCCCGTGTGATCCTCTACCAAACCGGCAGTGTGCGCGAGGAGCACATGGCGCGCATCGCCTGGCTGCCGGGCGCGCTGGCGGACCACCTCACGTCGTTTGGCGGGCAGCTGCTCCAGGCGCAGGGCCAGATGAGTGTGCTCGACTGGCTGGAGGCCGGCGCCACGGCCAGCTATGGCACGGTGAGTGAGCCTTGCAATCACCTGCAGAAGTTTCCCCACCCCGGCTTGCTGCTGGCGCACTACGCGCAGGGCGCCAGTGCGCTGGAAGCCTATTGGCGCAGTGTGGCCTGGCCTGCCCAGGGTGTGTTTGTGGGCGAGCCGCTGGCGGCCCCGTTTGGGCGATGATGGGCCCGTATTGATGACCAAGCCTGCCTCTGCCCGTCCACCGGCCCTGACCGACCTGATGCGCAGCCCTGCACGTACGGTGCCTATGGTGACCACCCTGGTGGCTGTCAACGTGCTGGTGTTTCTGGCCATGGTGTTGGCGGGGGCGGGTTGGTGGCATTCGCCCAACGACGTGCAATTGGCCTGGGGCGCCAACTTTGGGCCGGCGACGCAGGATGGGCAGTGGTGGCGCATGGTCACGGCCATGTTTGTGCACCGAGGGGTGGTGCACTTGGCGGTCAACATGTGGGCGCTGTGGGATGCCGGCCGCCTGGTGGAGCGCCTGATGGGCCCTTGGCGCCTGCTGCTGTTGTACCTGGGCAGTGGCATTGTGGGCAACCTGCTGCCGCTGGTGGTGCAGGGCAACCAGGCCGTGTCGGGCGGTGCGTCTGGCGCCGTGTTCAGCCTGTATGGCGCCTTGCTTGCCTTCTTGTGGTGCGAGCGCCGACAGGTGGAGGCGGGTGAATTCAAATGGCTGTTTGGGGGCGCCCTGGCATTTTCTGGGCTGATGCTGGGCTTGGGGCAGGTGATACCCAGCATCAACAACGCGGCCCATGCGGGTGGGTTTGCAGCGGGCGCGCTGATCGGTAGCCTGCTGGCGCGGCCGTGGACCGCGCAAAGTCCATCCACGCTACGGCTGCAGTGGGCCGCCGGCCTGACCTTGGTGCTGGTCGTGGCCGGGCTGGTGTGGAAGCTGCCGGCGCCCGCCTACCTGTTGGGGGAAGAGCTCAAGGCGCGCGAATCGATTGCCGAGTTTTTGCAGGAAGACCAGCGCATCAGCCAGCGTTGGGGCAGCTTGCTGGAGAGCGGCCAGTCCTTTGAGCAGTTGGCGGGCCGCATCGATGCGGAAGTGGCTGCGGGCTACCAGCGCAGCTTTGACGAGCTGGCCGCCGCCACACCGGGTGGTGCAGCGCCTTCGGCCAAGGCATTGGAAGCCTTGCAGGCCTATGCCGCGCAGCGGGCCGAGGCGGCACGGGCCCTGTCGCAGGAACTGCGCAGCGGCGACCCCCAGGCCATTGAAGACGCCTTGAAGAACGCAAAAGCGAAAGGGAAAGCGCCCAAGCCCGCCAAAGGGAGTTGATTGGCCGTCGATGGCTGAGATCTGCTATTGTTTTAGGAGCTGCTCGCGCATATTCCACGTGGGCTAGAGGCCCATTTCTTCTATATTTTCTAATGGCAGCAGCGTACGTTGGCTGGCAAAGCTGCGCGCCTCGCCGCTCAGCGGGTCGGTAAAGGCGATGCGCTGGGCCAGCAGCTGCAGCGGGCGGGCGTAGTCGGTGGCGTCTTCGGGGGTGAGGGTGGGGTACATGCCGTCAAACAGCAGGGGCAGGCCCAGTGCTGCCATGTGCACACGCAGCTGGTGGCGCTGGCCGGTTAGCGGCTGCAGCTGGTAGCGGGCCCAGGCGCCGTGGTTCTCCAGCGGCGTGACGTCGGTGATGGCGTTCACGGGACCGTCTACCTCGGTTTGCTGCATGAAGTGGGCCGACACGGCAATGCGGCTCTCGCGGTGGATGGGCCAGGGCAGGGCCGCGTTCCAGGGGGCAATGCACTCGTAGGTCTTGGCCACCACCCGGTCGCGAAACAGCGCGTGGTAGGCGTCGCGCGTGGCGGGGTTGATGGAGAACAGCACCAGCCCTGCGGTGTCGCGGTCAATGCGGTGGATGGGCGTCAGGTCGGGCAGGCCCAGCCGGTTTTTCAGGCGCACCAGCACGGTCTCCTGCAGGTATTTGCCCGAGGGCATGACGGGCAAGAAGTGCGGCTTGTCCACCACCAGCAGATGGGCGTCCTGCCACAGCACCACTTCGTCAAAGGGAATGGGGGGCTCGGCCTCCAGCGCCCGGTAGTAGTAGAGCCGGCGCTTGGGCGCGTAGAGGCTGTGCGGCGCCAGCACCAGGCCCTGGTCGTCCACCACGTCGCCATCTTGCAGGCGTTGCAGCCATTGGGCGTGCGTGATGGCGGGGAAGCGCTGGACCAGAAACTCAAGCACCGTGGCCCAGGGTCCCTCGGGCAACACCACGCTGCTGGCGCCTACCCCGTTGCGCGTGGGCGGGGCATTGGGGCGGGGGTGCGCCATGCCAGCCGGGTTAAATGCGCTCGAACACCACGTCCCACACGCCGTGGCCCAGCTTGATGCCGCGGTTCTCGAACTTGGTGAGCGGGCGGTAGTGTGGCTTGGGTGCGTAGCCGGCCAGCTCGGGGTTGGCAGCCAGCGCGCGGTTTTTGAGCTTGGGCTCGGCGCTCAGCACTTCCAGAATCTGCTGGGCATAAGGCTCCCAGTCGGTGGCGGCGTGCAGGTAGCCGCCGGGCTTGAGGCGCGCCGCCAGCTTGGCCACCAGCGGGCTCTGGATCAGGCGGCGCTTGTTGTGCTTGGTCTTGTGCCAGGGGTCAGGGAAGAAGATGTGCACACCGTCCAGGCTGCCCAGCGGCAGCATGTGGTCGATCACCTCCACCGCGTCGTGGTTGCAGATGCGGATGTTGGGGATGTTGTTTTCGCCAATGCGCTTGAGCAGTGCGCCCACACCGGCCTCATGCACTTCGCAGCACAAAAAGTTGGTGTCTGGCAGGGTCAGCGCTATCTGGGCCGTGGCCTCGCCCATGCCAAAGCCAATCTCCAGCACCACTGGTAGTTTGGCATCATTTGGGCCGCTAGCCACCGCCGCACCTGCGAAAGCTGCTTCGAAATCGATAGCAGAGGGCTGGTAGGGAAAGAGAAATTTCGGTCCCAACTCCTCCACCGCCTTGATCTGCCCGCTGCCCATGCGGCCCGCACGCTTCACAAAGCTCTTGATGGTGCGCATGAAGGGCTTGGCTGGTTCGACTGGGGTGGCGGCAGTGTCGGGAGATTCAGGGAGGTCGGAAGCGGGGGAGGTCATGGTGGGCGAGGAAAGAAGTCAGGCCTGCATTGTAGGGAAGGTGCCTGTTGCATCAACACCATGCACAGCAAAGACGTTCTTTGCCAGATCGATTCCAACCGTTACGATTGCCATGATTTCCCCTCTCGGACAAGTTGATGAAAAGTTTGCACTTCCCATCGTGGCACTCAGTTGCCGTTAACCGCAACCCTCAAGTGTCGTGGCTTGCTCGGGACGGGGAAGTCCCTTTCATTCGTTAGAAGTCATGGCAATCCAGCTCCGACCACTGTCGGAAGAACGGTTCCTCGAAACGTTCTCTCCTCCAATGCAAGACGTCACAAAGTCCGCCGAAGAGATCGTGGACATTTGGGAGTACACGGAAGCGGTCCTGTCCAGCGAATTTTCGGGGCGAGACACACAAGACTGGAATGTCGCGTACGTCTATCGGAATAGCTCGAATGCATGGCAGCACGTTCTTATCCGCACCGATGTACCTGATGCATATTTGGTGATCGTCATTGAGGTCGCAAAGAGAAAGCTTCTCGGGCACCACTTTCTAAACTTGCGTCAGAAGTATGGGCTCACGCAATGACTTCTAGCCATTCATCACAGCGGACGCCTTTGGTGCCCGCTGAATTCAAACGTTGAGGTTGTAAAAAAACCTCTTCAGAGAAATTCCCTATGGATCACACCAAAAGTCGACGCATCAGAACGGCGTATACGCCACGATCTCAAGTAAGGGAAGGGTTCGAGTACCCCCGCAATCGTGATGCCGCTACGCCCGCGATGGTTTTTTTACAGCCTCGTTAGGCGCCATGAACACATCCCTGCCTACATTTCAGTATCACCCAAATCCCTTGGCCAGTGGCGCCGTTGAGCCAAGCGAGGTCGAATGTGCTTGTTGCAACAAGAAGCGCGGGTTTATCTATGTTGGCCCGGTCTACGGCGAGCATGATCTTCATGACTTGCTGTGCCCTTGGTGTATCTCAGATGGTTCTGCTGCACGCAAATTCGATGCGAGCTTCGCAGATGATCATCCGTTGAGGAAGGCAAACCTTGCAGAGTACATCATCGAAGAAATCAACCTCCGCACGCCCGCCTTTAGCTCCTGGCAGCAAGAGCAGTGGTACGCCCATTGCAACGACGCGTGTGCTTTCCACGGAGACGCGTCGGTCGCGGAAGTAGTAACCGCCACCGAGACCACGAAAGCCGCCTGGCGAGAGGAGTTTGGGTTGGACGAAGAAGACTGGCTGCTAGCAACCAAAGACTATCGCCCTCGCGGGCCACAGTCGTTTTACAAATTCGTATGCTTGCACTGCGGTGCCATCCTGCTGGGCTGGGACTGTTCGTAAACATGTCGCCTAACTCAAACGTTGAGGCTCTTGTGAAGCACCTATGGGCGGCACTACGGTCGTTCATCGGCCGCCCTCACGCAAGTCTTCCTCCGCCACCGGCGCTATCGCCTGATGAAGCCGCGAAGTGGTACAGAGAGAAGACGGTCACCGAGGCCAAAGCGCTTGCTCTGGCGGATGGCGTTTACACCGTCGTCTTCTACAACAGTCAGCACTCCGCCGACAGGCAACAGAACCCAATCAATCCCTTCGAAGTGTTTGAGGTAGAGCCTTGAGAGACCATGCAAGAGTGGATCGACCGCACGGAGAGGCTGCTCGCAAGCAACTATGCCGTTGGCGATGCAATTGTGGGGAAGAGTCAGCAGTACGAATCACTGAGGGCCGAGTACATTGCGGGGAATCCTGGCTTTAGCAGCGCAACCTATGGGCACGCAATGCACCTTGGTGCCTGCAAAGCCGTTCACTAGCCAACTCGATCGGCCGGTGCCAATGCCTGGTCGGTACCGCGCGCAGGCGCCTAACCCCTTATATGGACTCCCCCACAAACGCAAGAAACTGACCGATGTTTTGGCGAGGGAAGCGCCTGCAGTCGTATATCCGGCATCTGAAGTGGGATCGTTAATGTCCCGTGCCGACATGGAATCTGCGTCACCGAAGCGCCAATCAGTGCGGGACAACCCGGTTGGTATGAAGGTTGATCGCAACGCGTAATGATCGCGTAGCTTCTTCTTGTTAACGGCCAGGACCATGCCATGCCAATAGAACTCGACCACACCATCGTGCCCTCGCACGACGCCGTCAACTCTGCCAGGCGTCTGGCTGAACTGCTGGATGTACCCTGGTCCGCCACGGGCGTGGGGCCGTTTTCGCCGGTGTTTGTCAACGACGGGTTGACGCTGGACTTCATCCAGACCGACGGAGACTTTCCTATCTACCATTTCTGCTTTCGCGTGGGGGACGCTGACTTTGATGCCATCCTCGGACGCATCAAGGCCGCGGGTATTCCGTTTCGCAGCACGGTGCGTGGCCCCATGGATAGGCAGGTCAGCACTGCCTATGGTGGGCGCATGATTTACTGGAACGAGCCCGATGGGCACCAGTGGGAAATCCTCACCGTCAGCTACGCCCGCCAACCATAGGAGCCACCTTTGTCACTCGTCTGGTCTGATTCCATCGACAACTTCAACTGGGAAGAGCTGGCAGCGCTCTACCATGCCGCCCCGCTTGGGAACAAGAACCCCGCTGATTTGAAGACGGCGTTTGGCAACAGCATGTTCCGTTGCTTTGTCTACGACGGCGGGGCGCTGGTGGGCGTGGGGCGGGTGCTGGCCGATGGCGTGGACTGCGCCTACCTGTGCGATGTGGCACTGCTTCCCAGCCACCAGGGCACGGGGCTGGGCCAGCAGATCGTGGCGCGGTTGGTAGAGTTGTCGCGGGGGCACAAGAAGATCATCCTGTACGCGGTGCCTGGCAAAGAGCCTTTTTACCGCCGATTTGGCTTCTGGCGCATGCGCACTGCCATGGCGATCTTTGCGGACCAACCGCTGGCCGCCCAGCGCGGCTATGTAGACGAAACCTAAGCGTCACTGAACCAGTTCCGCCATGGCCCGCGCCTGGGCCGTGCCTTCGGCAAGTAGGCCCTGTACCACCCCTGCACGGTCTGAGGCGGAGCGGTTTTGATTGATTTTCCAGACGCCTTCCCAGCGCTCTACCGCAAGTTCGATGCCCACGATGGCGCGCATCATTTTGTCCAGGTAGTCTGGCGGCGAGTCTTCCACGCGCCAGGGTTGCTGACGGTGCGCCTCATGCGCGTCCGTCAGCATGTTCAGGATCTCGCGCAGCCGGGCAGAGTCGTCGACCATGCGCAGACTGCCGTGCGCGTGAACGGTGACGTAGTTCCAAGTGGGCACCCCCTTGCCATCGACGGCCTTGGAGGGATACCACGAGGGCGATACATAGGCCTGCGGGCCGTGGAACACCGCCACGGCGGTCTGCGGCAGCAGTGGGAGGACACCATTGGCACGCCCGATGTGGCCCACCAGCGTGCCGCGCGTGGGGTCCAGGTACAGCGGCACATGGTTCACGTGCATCGTGCCCTCGTGCGATACGACCAGGGTGGCCAGGGGCTGGGCCTTCACCAAGCCATGCAGTACTGCCGGGTCCGTCACTTGAAACTGGTGGTTGGCAATGGTCATGTCAGTTTTCCTCCACTTTAAGCACGGGTGCGCAGTCGATCTGCGTCTTGACTGAGTTGGCCAGAAAGCACGCCGCGTGCGCCTGGTGGTGCAGGTCGGCCAGCACCTCGCTGCTCGGCGCGTGCGCGGCATCGAAACGCGTGACGGGTCGCAGCTGCACGTGGGTGACGACGAGCTGGCCCTGCTCGTTTTTGGCCATGGTGCCCACGGCGGCGTCGGTGTAGCTATCGAGCCGAAAGCCCGCGCGGCTGGCGAAGTTCATGAACCACAACATGTGGCAGCTCGACAGGGCTGCGACATAGGCTTCCTCCGGGTCCACCGCAGTCGCGTCGGAATATGGCAACGGCACCACATGGGGTGACGACGACGCGGCCACCACGGCGCCGCCATCGAAATGCCAGGTGTGCGCGCGGTGGTAGCGCTTGTTCAGAAAGTCGTCGCTGCCACGGGACCAGGTGATGGTGGCGGTGTGCTCGGCCATATGGGGTGTCTTTCTTGCGGGTTTCTAAAATGGTTCTTCAGTTTATGGCTGTGTAGCCATATCGAAGGGGCCAATTTATGCCAATTGCCAGAGCCAATCCGAAGACCACCGCCCCTAGGGACGGACGCCTCGGCCTGCTGCGCCAGCAGGTGTACGAGCAACTGCGCAGCGCCATCGAGCAGGGGCGCCTGCCCGCGGGCACGCGCCTGCCGCCGTCGCGTGAGCATGCGGCCAGCCTGGGCGTATCGCGCAACACCGTGCTGTGGGCCGTGCAGCGCTTGCAGGCCGAAGGCTATGTGGAAGCACGCGTGGGCGACGGCACCTATGTCTCGCAGGCCGCAGGCGCACCGCCCGCGCACGGGCTGGCGCTGCCGCCGCGCGGGCTCTCGCGGCGCGGGCAGCTCATTGCCGAAACGGCTGCGCGCTGGCGGCCGCCGCATGTGGCAGCGCGGGCGTTCCGCATCGGCGCACCCGAGGTGCACACGTTTCCGTTTGCACTGTGGGACCGACTGGCGCGCCGGGCCAGCCCTGGCCAGCGCAGCGCCCGCGCGCAGTACCTGGACCCGGCCGGCGACCCGGATCTGCGCCAGGCCATTGCGCTGTGGCTCTGGGCCTCGCGCGGCATCCGCTGCGATGCGGCGCAGGTGGTGGTGTGCTCAGGCTCGCAGCAGGGCATCGACCTCATCGCGCGGCTGCTGCTGGATGTGGGCGACGAGGTGCTGGTGGAAGACCCGGGCTACCCCGGCATCCGTGCCAGCCTGTTGGGCCACGGTGTGGTGGCGCGGCCCGTGGCGCTGGATGCGCAGGGCATGTGCATCGACGAGGGCGCAGCGCAGTGGCCCGGCGCGCGCATGGCCGTGGTCACGCCCACGCACCAGTTCCCTACGGGCGTGTGCATGCACCTGGCGCGGCGGCAAGCGCTGCTGTTGTGGGCGCGCACGCACGATGCCTGGGTGGTGGAGGACGACTACGATGGCGAATTCCAGTACGGCAGCGCGGCCCAGCGGGTGCCCGCGTTGTGCAGCCTGCCGGGGTCAGAGCGGGTGCTGTACGTGGGCACGTTTTCCAAGACACTGCACCCTGGGCTGCGCTTGGGCTTTGTGGTGGTGCCGCCCGCGTTGGTGGAGGCCTTTGCCATGGCCCGCGCCATCACTGACCGGCATGCGCCCGGCGATACCCAGGCGGTGCTCGCACGCTTTATTGCCGAAGGCCACCTGCTGCGCCACTTGCGCCAGATGCGCGAGCTGTACCAAGAGCGTCAGCAGGTGCTGATTGATGCACTGGCCCAGTACAGCGGCGGTGCCCTGCAGCTCGCGCCCAGTGATCGGGGCATGCATCTGCTGTACGAGTCCGCTCCGGGCAGCGACGACGAGACCCTGAGCCGCCAGGCGCTTACTGCCGGGGTGCTGCTGGCGCCACTGTCGCGCTACGCGATGCTGTCGGTGCGCAGGGGCTGGTTGCTGGGGTATGCGGGCTACGATGAATCGGAGATCCACGCAGCGGCACGCGTCGTGGGTGGCCTGGCACAAGGTCACTAGCCACAGCGTCCCGGCCTCCCCAGCATTCAGTGGAAAATCATTCTCTGTGAGTACGCCAGAAACCCCTTGAACCTCAACCGGTAAACCTCCCTCCCATGTACAAATTGCATTGCTTCGCCCAGTCGGGCAACAGTTTCAAAGTTGCTTTCTTTTTGCGTGCGTTGGGCCAGCCCTACGAGCCCGTGTTTCTGGACTTCATGAACGGCGCCTCGCGCGACCCGGCCTGGCGCGAGTCCACGAATGAGATGGGCGAGGCGCCCATCCTGGAGGACGGTGCACGCCGCATCACACAGTCCGGCGCCATCCTGACCTACCTGGCCGACAAGCACGGCGCCTTTGGCGGTACCACGCCCGAGGAGAAGCTGGAGGTGCTGCGCTGGATTCTGTTCGACAACCACAAGTTCACCAGCTACTTCGCGAGCTACCGCTTCAGCAAGTCATTTGGCCCCGCAGCACCGGACCCGGCCGTCATGGCCTGGCTCAAGGGGCGGCTGGAAGTGGCCTATGACATCGTGAATAAACACCTCGCCACGACACCGTTCATGGTGGGCGACGCGCCCACCATTGCAGACTTTTCGATGTGCGGCTACGCCTTCTACCCCGAGGAAGAAAACGGACTGGACCTGCACACCCGCTACCCGCATGTGGGCGCCTGGGTAGCGCGCATGAAGGCGCTGCCCGGATGGGTGGCGCCGTACGACCTGATGCCCGGCGAGCGCATTCTCCCCAAGTGGTAATGCGCTTCCTGGCGGTGTCGGGCAGCCTGCGGGCCGTGTCCATCAACTCGGCGCTGCTGCGTGCGGCAGCCCGGCTGGCGCCGGTGGGGATGGAGGTGCCGTGGTGCCCTGGTCTGGGCGAGCTGCCGCTGTTTAACCCCGATCTGGAAGGCGATCCGCCTATGGCGGTGCAACAGTTCCGCGCGCGCGTGGCGCAGGCGGATGCGCTGTTGATTGCCAGCCCCGAGTACGCGCACGGCATGACGGGCACCATCAAGAACGCGCTGGACTGGCTGGTGAGCTTTGAGCCCTTTGCCTACAAGCAGGTGGCGGTGCTGAACGCTTCGCCACGCGCTCACCACGCCGATGCGGCGCTGCGCGAGGTACTGACCACCATGGCGGCGGTGATTGTGGAGCTGGCATCCATCACGCTGCCGTTGGTGGGCGCGGGGCTGGACGAAGACGGCATGGTGGCCACGCCCGCAGTGGCCACCACCATTCAGACCGCGCTACAGGCGCTGGCGGATGCCGTGGTCGCGCGTCGGGCAGGCCCGACCGGGCTGCCTGCTGCGCATCCGCTATAGCTATTCCCTCATGGGGCTTGGACGGAACGCCAAGCCTGGGTCCATTGCGCCAGGCAATCCCCCGCGCTGGCAGAGGCCGAGACCGGGGGGAGTTCCAGCACACGGGCTGCGTGGTGCAGAGCCTGCAAGGCGGACCGGGGTGTGGCGGTGTCCAGTGCTTGGGCGCCGTTTTGTTTGCTGAGTTTTTCGCCGTTGGGTCCCAGCACCAGCGGGGTGTGCAGGTAGCGCGGGGTGGGCAGGCCCAGCGCGCGCTGCAGCAGAATCTGCCGCGCGGTGTTGTCGGCCAGGTCTTCGCCACGCGCCACATCGCTGATGCCCTGCGCCGCGTCATCCACCACCACGGCTAGCTGGTAGGCCCACAGTCCATCGGCGCGTTTGAGCACAAAGTCCCCTACCTCATGTGCCACATCCTGGCTTTGCGGGCCCAGGCGGCGGTCGGTCCAGTGCAGAACCGGGCCGGTCCGCATGCGCCAAGCGCGGCCCGCTTTGCCGTGCAGGCCATGGCGGCAGGTGCCGGGGTAGACCAGCTCACCATGGCGTGGCTTGCCGCTGCCTTGCATGGCCAGGGCTTGTTCAATGTCTTTGCGGGAGCAGGCACAGGGGTATGCCAGGCCGGCGGCTACCAGTGGGTCCAGCGCCTGCTGGTACAACGTGCCGCGCTGGCTTTGCCATACCGGTGGCTCATCCGGGTGCAGGCCGCAGGCGGCCAGCTGCTGCAGGATGGTCTGGTCAGCGCCTGGCACACAACGTGGCGTATCCACGTCTTCGATGCGCACCAGCCACTGCCCCCCATGCGCCCGAGCGTCCAACCAACTGGCCAGCGCAGCAACAAGCGAGCCCGCATGTAGCGGGCCCGTGGGGGAGGGCGCAAAGCGCCCTCGGTAGGTCACGCGCTGACTCACGCCATCGAGAGTGCCAGCTCCAAGCCGGAGACAAAGGCATCTTCCACCCGGTGCCCGATGCACCAGTCACCACACACGCCCAGGCCGGCCTTGGCGTCCCACAGATGGCTTTGGCCCAGGGCTTTTTCGGTTTTTGCGTACATCCAGCGGTGCACATCCACATGGGCCGGCTCGGCGCGGATGCCGGTGATCTCGGAGAAGGCCTTGATCAGCTTGGCTTGCACGCGGGGCGCGTCGTCCTGCAAATGTTCCTGCGACCACGCGGCGCTGGCCTGCACGGTCCAGCGCTCCACGCGGCCACGGCCGGGCTTGCTGGATTCACGCGCCAGCCAGGCAATGCGGTGGTGTGTGCTGCGCGCGGCGTTCCACTGCGGGCCCAGCGTGGTCAGCCCCGGCTGCACGGCCTGGGGAAAGGCCAGCATCAGCGTCCAGCAGGGTGCGACAGACACCTTGGCCGTCTTTTTGGCCAGCGTTTCGCCCTTGGGCGTGGTGGCCAGCAGGGCCTGGGCTTGTGGGTGGGGGATGGCCAACACCACGGCGTCAAAACCGCTGTAGACATGGCTGCTGTCGTCGGCACCGGTGGTGCGCAGCTGCCACTGATTTTTGTGCAGGGCGTCGGGCTCGATGGCGGTGACCTTGGCTTGCAGCTCCACGCTACCGGCCACGGTGAGCGGCTTGGCCCACGCGCTGACCAGCGCATTCATGCCCGGGGTGGGCACCCAATGCGATTCACGGGCTGGCAGGCCGGCAGCCGCCACCCGGCCATGCGAGTCCAGCACGCGCACGGTGTTGGCGCTCCAGGCGCGGCACAGGCCGGGCGTGGTCTGCAGGGCCAGCTCGAACCGCGCATCGCGCACGGTGAAATATTGCGCACCATGGTCAAAGGTGCCAAATGCGCTGCTGCGTGTGGACATGCGTCCGCCCAAACCCTGGCTCTTGTCAAACACGGTCACCCGGTGGCCTGCTTGCACCAGTGTGCGTGCGCAAGCGATACCGGCCATGCCGGCGCCCACGATAGCGATGTGTTGCGATGTGGTCATGGGCGCAATCTCCAATAGTTGTAGTGGTCTCTTTATACACGCTGGCCGGGCCCCGCCGGCTTACGCGTTGCGGTGTTCTTCCAGCAGTGCGTTGCGTGTGGCCGGACTTTCCAGCTGGCTCAGCCACCACTGCAGGGCATTGCCCTGCTGGGTGGTTTTGCTCAGGCGCCAGGCGTAGTGCAGTGGCACCTGGCGCTGCGCGCGCTCGGTGCGTTTGACGACCAAGCGGCCGGTGTCGATGTAGCTGTCGGCCATGCAGCGTGGCAGGTTGCCGCCGCCCAGGCCGCGCAGCTGTGCGTCCAGCTTGGCGTGCATGGTGGGCACGGTGAATACATCTTGCCCGCTGAGCAGACCAAAGGTCTGGCCCGAACCCCGGCTGATGGAGTCGGCCACGGCCACGGCGCGGTGCTTCTGGATCACTTCGTCCGACAGCGGCTCGGGGGCGCTGGCCAGCGGGTGATGGGGGGCCACGGCATATACAAAGGTGATGTGGCCCAGCGGCTTGCTGTGCACGCCCGCGGTGCGTGCCGAGTCGGCACCCACGCCAATGGCCAGATCAGCCTGGCCGCGGGTCAGCGCTTCGAGCGTGCCGGACAGCGTCTCTTCGCGGATGCGGATGCGCGTGGGGGGGGACTGGCTGAAAAAGCTCTCGCACAGTTCCATCATGGTGGGCTTGGAGATCACGGTGTCGATGGCGATGGTGAGCTGCGGCTCCCAGCCGGTGGCCACGCGTTTGACGCGATTGGCCACGGCATCAATCTCTTCGAGAAGGCGGGCGCCTTCGCGCAGCAGCTCGGCGCCAGCCTCGGTGAGCTTGGCCTGGCGCGAGCTGCGGTCGTACAGCAGCACGTCCAGCGCGTCTTCAATCTGGCGCACCCGGTAGGTCAGGGCGCTGGGCACCATGCCCATCTCGCGCGCGGCGGCAGCAAAACTGCCTGCCACCGCAATGGTCTGCAGCATCGAGAGTGCATCTGGGGTCAGGAAGTCACGTGCGTTTTGCATGAAACATGCCTTTAAGTTGAATTTGTTTGAATGATGCCATCAAACAGCATGGATGGAAAAGGGCCTGCCGAAGCCTAAAGTTCAACCCATTAGCAAGACACACAGAGAAAGGACACCGTTATGTTGACCTTACGCAAATCCCAGGACCGCGGCCAAGCCGACCACGGCTGGTTGAAGTCTTTCCACAGCTTTTCGTTCGCCGGCTACTACGACCCCGCCCACATGGGCTGGGGCAACCTGCGCGTCATCAACGAAGACCGCATTGCCCCCGGCACCGGCTTTGGCACCCACGGCCACCGCGACATGGAAATCATCAGCTACGTGATGTCGGGCAACCTGGCGCACAAGGACAGCATGGGCAACGTCAAGGGCATTCCGCCTGGTGATGTGCAGCGCATGAGCGCCGGCAGCGGCGTGCAGCACAGCGAGTTCAACCACGCCCAGGGCGAGACCACGCACTTCTTCCAGATCTGGATTGAGCCCAATGTGCGTGGCATCCCGCCCAGCTATGAGCAAAAGAGTTTTGACCAAGCCGAAAAGCAGGGCAAGCTGCGGCTGGTCGCGTCGCCCGATGGTGCGGACAACAGCGTGCTGATCCATGCCGATGCCAAGCTGTACAGCGGCCTGTTCGATGGCGCAGAGAGCGCCGAGCTGGCTCTGGACCCCACCCGCAAAGCCTATGTGCAGGTGCTGCGCGGTGGGGTAGAAGTCAACGGTGCCAAACTCACCACGGGTGATGCGGCGCTGCTGGAGGGCGAAAGCCGCATTACATTGGCCCAGGGTGCCAACGCCGAAGTTTTGGTGTTTGACCTGGACGCCTGATTTTAGTTTTTTAACCAACGAAGGAGATCCTCATGTTTGACAAATTCCAAAACCCCCTGGCACTGGCCGCGCGCATTTTGCTGGCTGCCCTGTTTGTGCCCGCTGGCATCAGCAAGATTGCAGGCTTTGCCGGCACTGTGGGCTACATCGGCTCGGTTGGCCTGCCACTGCCGGCAGTCGGCGCGGTGCTGGCCATCCTGGCCGAAGCCGGCGGCGGCATTGCGTTGCTGCTGGGCTTCCAGGCCCGCATCGCAGCCTTGGTGCTGGCGGTGTTCACCCTGGCTGCAGGCGTGTTCTTCCATCCCTACTGGTCTGTGCCTGCTGACCAGGTGATGATGACCCAGATCATGTTCATGAAGAACATCGCCATTGCCGGCGGGCTGCTGGCCCTGGTGGCCTTTGGCCCCGGCAAGCTGAGCCTGGACGCCAAGCGCGGCAGCTGATATTTCCCCCTTTGGCCCGCATGCTGCGGGCTTGTGTCTTTCCTTTTTAATCAGGAGTTTTTGAATGGCAAAAGTAGCAGTGGTATTTCATTCGGGTTACGGTCACACCCAGCGCGTGGCGCAGTTCGTGGCAGAGGGCGCGGGCGCGGAACTCGTGGCGATCGACGCCGACGGCAATCTGACCGACGCCCAATGGGCCACGTTGGACGCAGCGGATGCCGTGATTTTTGGTTCTCCTACGTACATGGGCATGGCCTCTTGGCAGTTCAAGAAATTTGCCGATGCCACCAGCAAAAAGTGGTTCACCAGCGCCTGGAAAGACAAAGTGGCAGGCGGCTTCACCTGCTCGGCCAGCCCCAGTGGCGACAAGCTGTCCACCATCCAGTACTTCATCACCTTGGCCATGCAGCAAGGCATGATCTGGGTGGGCCAGCCCTCCATGAACGACGGCACCATCAACCGCATCGGTTCCAACTCTGGCCTGATGGCCCAAGTTGGCCCCACCAGCCCTGCGGAAGACATTCCCCAGGGTGACCTGGACACTGGCAAGGCCTACGGCCAACGCGTGGCGGAAGTGACTGCCAAGCTGCGCGGCTAATCGCCCGCTTCACTATCAGCCCCAATGCCTTGGCATTGGGGCTTTTTTGTGCGCGTTCATCGCATCAACGGCGAAAATTGGTGAACGCTTCAAACTCCCAGCGCCGCATGGCCAGCAGTAGGGTATAGCCCTCGCGTTCGGGGTCCGGCACTTTCTGGTCGGCCAAGTGCTGCTGGGCAAAGTCTTGTGCCACACGCTGCAGGCGTTCCAGAAAGGCGGGTGCCAGGCTGCGGCTCACCGACCCGTGCACCATCAACAGGCCTTCGCCGGCGTCGTCAAAACCACCCGAGAAATAGTCCAGCAGCGCGTGCTCGCGGAAATAGGTCATCACCGGTCCGTGCGGGCGCCAGCGAAAGGTTTTGGCCAGCTTCAGCCGGTAGCGGTTCAGCGGGCGCAGCTCGATGATGCCAATGCGGTCCAGCTGCGCCAGCGTTTGGATGCACTCCGCTTCGGTCAGCCGGTAGCTGCTGGTGATCTGCTCCAGTGTCCATTGGCTGAGCACGCAGATCGCGACCAGCAGCAGCTTCTTGTCCGCCACCACCGCGCTCTCCTGCGCCTGGCTTAGCTGGGCCAGCAACGGCTGGTTATCCGCCACGCGCCGTGCTAGGTCGGCAAAGTCCAGCCTCAGCGCGTGGCAGATGGTGTCGATCCGCGACAGCGGCATGTCCCCCTTGGCCAGCATGCGCTTGACACTGGACTCGGCCATATCCAGCGCAACGGCCAGGTCCGCGTAGGTCATCTGGGCGGATTTGAGTTCCTTCTTCAGGGCGGTCACAAGGTCGGCGGTGGTGCTCATGGGTATCGATTATTGATACTTTTTGTGGCGCCTTGCAGTACGAGAGCAGTTTTGAGGTGCATGCCACAGGATCTTCCACACACTGCGGCTCACCTGAACTTCTGAGAGAAACCCCGTGCACCTGTTGACCCGCAGTGAAACGACCTTGGCCGGAGCCCTGTTGGCAGCCTTGGCGGTGGCCGTATTCGGCCCCTTCGTCGCGCAGTACACCCATTACCACGCGTTTGCCGACCAGCGTGCCTGGCTGGGCGTGCCGCACGCGCTGGACGTACTGTCCAACCTGCCATTCGCGCTGGCGGGGCTGCTGGGCTTGCATTGCTTTTGGTCGCAACGCAGCACGCAAGACGGCACGCTGCAGGGAGATGTACGTGCACCGCTCCTGGCGTTGTTCTTTGTCGGGCTGGTGTTTACCGCACTGTGCTCGGGCTACTACCACTGGCAGCCCGACAACGCAGGCTTGGCCGTGGACCGCGCGGGCATGGTGCTGGCCTTTGCAGGCCTGCTGGGTGCGGCGGTGGCCGACCGGGTGAGCGTGCGCATGGGCTGGACCGTGGCGCTGGTCGTGTTGCTGCTGGGTCCGCTGAGCGTGGCAGTGTGGTGGCACACGGGCAACCTGTTGCCCTGGTCCGTGCTGCAGGGCGGCGGCATGCTGTTGGTGGTTGCAATGGCTATGCGCCCCACGCTGGCAAAGAGCTGGGGTCTGCCTTTGTGGGCGGTGATCGGCTGGTATGCCTTGGCCAAAGTGCTGGAGCTGGGCGACCACACCGTGTTCACGGCTACGCAGGGCTGGATATCGGGCCACAGCCTCAAACACGTGGCTGCAGCGCTGGCTGCCTGGCCGGTGCTCGCCGTCATGCACAATGGCGCCCAAAAGAAGAACGGCTGGGTAATGCCCCAAGCCGTCCAACCAGCACGATGACCCACAGACCTCAGGAGACCCGATGAGTCACAACGAGCATCCGAATCAGTTTGCGCTGCTGTCACAGCGCCGGTTTGCGCCTTTTTTCTGGACCCAGTTTTCCGGCGCTGCCAACGACAATCTATTCAAGTTCGCCTTCACCGTGATGGTGACCTACCAGTTGCAGGTGGCCTGGCTGCCGCCGGCCATGGCCGGTCTGGTCATCGGCGCGCTCTTCATCCTGCCCTTTCTGCTGTTTTCTGCCACCAGTGGCCAGCTGGCCGATAAGTACGACAAGCGCATCCTCATCATTTTTGTGAAGCGGCTGGAGATCTTCATCATGGCGCTGGCGGCCTGGGGTTTTTTTAGTGCCCAGATTCCGGTGTTGTTGCTGTGTACCTTCCTCATGGGTGTGCACTCCACATTGTTTGGCCCAGTCAAGTTTGCCTACCTGCCCCAGGTGCTGAGCGAGCGGGAGCTGACCGGCGGCAACGGCATGGTGGAAATGGGCACCTTTGTGGCCATCCTGCTGGGCAATGTGGCGGGCGGGCTCATCATTGCCGTGCCCGAGATCGGCGCACACCACGTAGGCTTTGCCTGTGTGGGCATGGCCCTGGTGGGGCGCCTGGTCTCGCACTGGATTCCTGACTCGCCCGCGACCGATCCCCAGCTCAAGATCAACTGGAACCCGGTGACCGAGACCTGGCGCAACCTCAAGCTCGCCAACGAGAACGTGGTGGTGTTTCGCTCGCTGCTGGGCATCAGCTGGATGTGGTTCTTTGGTGCGGTGTTTTTGAGCCAATTCCCCAGCCTGGCCAAGGAGGTGCTGCATGGCGATGAGCATGTGGCTTCCCTGTTGCTGGTGGTGTTCTCCATCGGTATCGGCATCGGCTCATTGCTGTGTGAAATCCTGAGCCGTCGCCATGTGGAAATTGGCCTGGTGCCGCTGGGCGCCATTGGCATGAGCGTGTTCTCCATCGACCTGTACTTTGCTACCCGCGGCTTGCCCGCTGGCGAGGCGATGGGCGTGGGCGCTTTTCTTGATGTCGGTGCGAACTGGCGCGTGCTGATGGATCTGATGCTGCTCAGCCTGTTTGCTGGCCTGTACAGCGTGCCCATGTATGCGCTGATCCAGATGCGCAGCCAGCCCACGCACCGCGCCCGCATCATTGCGGCCAACAACATCCTCAATGCACTGTTCATGATTGCCAGCTCGGTGATTGCCGGTGCACTGCTGAAAAACGGTTTCACCATCCCGCAGATATTTTTGTTCACCGGTCTGGCCAATGCGGTGGTGGCCGCCTACATCTTCCTGCTGGTGCCCGAGTACTTGCTGCGCTTTGTGGCCTGGGTGGCCTCGCGCTTCATCTACCGCTTCAAGGTGCAGGGAGATGACAACATTCCCAGCACCGGTGCGGCCATTCTGGTGTGCAACCACGTGAGCTTTATCGACGCGGTGCTGCTGATGGCGGCCAGCCCACGGCCCATCTACTTCCTGATGGACCACCAGATTTTCAAGGTGCCAGTGCTGGGCTGGTTGTTCAAGCTGGCCAAGGCCATTCCGATTGCCCCACGCGCGCAAGACTCCGAAGCCTATGAAGCCGCGTTTGCAACTGCCGCCAAGGTGCTTGGCGAAGGTGACATGGTCTGCATCTTCCCCGAAGGCGGCATCACCCGCGACGGCACGCTGCAGGAGTTCAAGGGCGGCATCATGAAGATTCTGGAGCGCACGGATGCCGCTGGTGTGCCCGTGCAGGTGGTACCCATGGCGTTGACCAACCTCTGGGGTTCGTTTTTCAGCCGGGTGGAGAAGGGCGGCGCCATGGTGCGGCCGTTCCGCCGTGGCATGTTCAGCCGGGTCGGGCTGAATGTGGGGCCGGCCATCGCGTCGGCGGGCCTGAGCCCCGCTGGGCTGCGCGGTACGGTGGAAGGGCTTTTTCAACGAGGAAGCGTATGACGTTGGCTCGATTCTTTGGCCCGGGCGGGCGGGCGCCCCGCGGGCAGTTCTGGTTGCAGGCGGTCGCCCTTTGGGGCGTGCTGTACGCGCTGTCTGCCTTGCTCGGGCCGCTGGCCACGGGCGTCGTGGTGTGGTTTGTCAACGGCGTGATCCTGATCGCCTTGGTGATGCTGTGCATCCGGCGACTGCATGACCGCAACTACCACGGCTGGTGGCTGCTGGCCGTACTGATCCCGGTGGCCGGTGCGCTTTGGCTGCTCTGGCAATTGGCTCTGCGCAGCGGCATTGCCCAGGACAACCGCTGGGGCCCCGACCCGCTGCAAGCCCGTGGCGATTACCTTGTTGTGCGATGAAGGGTGCTATGCAAGACAACAGCTTGATCGTGAACGATGTCACCGGCCTGAACCCTGTGGCGGTCTGGGCCATCAGCAAACCGCGCAGTGTGGGGGAGGTCGTCGAGGCCGTGCGCCGCACGGACGGCGCCATCTCGGTGGGCGGGGGGCACTTCAGCATGGGAGGGCAGACCGCCAGCCCCAACACCCTGCACCTGGATATGCGTGAACTCAACCAAGTGGTTGCGTTTTACCCGGCCGAAAAGGTAATCCGCGTGCAGGCAGGCATTCGCTGGTGTGACATCCAGCGCTTCGTCGATCCCCATGGCCTGGCCGTGAAGATCATGCAAACCTACGCCAACTTCACCGTGGGCGGTGCGCTCAGTGTGAACTGCCACGGGCGCTACATGGGCCTGGGCGCGGTGGTGATGTCGGTCCGGGCCATCAAGGTCGTGCTGGCCGATGGCAGCATGGAGGACGCGTCGCCCGAGTCCAACGCCGAGCTGTTCTATGCTGTCATCGGCGGCTACAACGCCGTCGCGGTGATCGTGGAGGCGGAGCTAAGCTTGGCGGACAACGTGAAGGTCAAGCGGCTGGCCCGCAAGATGAGTGCGGCCGAGTACATCGGCCACTTCAAGTCCAAGGTGCGCTATTTCCAGGATGCCGTCTTTCATAACGCCGACCTGTATCCACCGCACTACCGCAAGGTGCGATCGGTGACCTGGGCGCGTACCGACGAGGCCACCACCGAGCCACGCCGTCTGCAACAAGGCGGCGAAAACTACCCCGTCAACCGCTACTTTGTGTGGGCAGTAACCGAAACACCGTTGGGCAAGTGGCGGCGCGAGTACCTGATTGACCCGTTGCTGTACCTTTTTCGCAAGGTGCACTGGCGCAATTTCGAGGCCGGTTACGACGTGGCCGAGCTGGAGCCTGCGTCACGCAAGCACACCACCTACGTGCTGCAGGAGTATTTCATTCCCGTGGAGCGTTTCGATGAATTCGTGCCCAAGATGGCCGAGATCTTGCAGCGCCACCGTGTCAATGCGCTGAACGTCTCAGTGCGGCACGCGCAAAAAGATCCGGGCACCCTGCTGGCTTGGGCACGTGGCGAGACCTTCGCCTTCGTGCTGTATTACAAGCAGCGCACACGCGACAGCGCCATCAACCGCGTGGCTGTGTGGACGCGCGAACTGATCGACGCTGCCATTGCCTGCGGTGGCGCCTACTACCTGCCTTACCAGCCGCACGCCACAGACGCGCAGTTCCATGCCGCCTATCCGCGTGCTGCAGAACTGTTCGCGCTCAAACGCCGGCTCGACCCCAACTTCCGCTTCCGCAATGTGCTCTGGGACAAGTATTACGCTCCCACCCTCGAGGCCCAGCCATGATCGATACCAAGCCCGCATCCGAATTCCAGGCCGTGTTCACCAAAACGCACTGGCACGACGGCTTCTACAAGTTCCTGCAGAACATCTACCGGCTTTATCCGGAGGACCGTTTCCACACGCTGATCAAGCAGACATCGCAGGAGCTGGGCGATGACGAGGCCATCTACCGCCGCGTGCAACGGGAGTTGCCCAAGATCAAGCCCTTCCTGGCCGACCTGCGGCTCGCGCTGCCCTCGTTGTTCAAGCAGAAACGTGAGATGGCAGACCAAACATTGCGCCTGCTGGGCAGCGCGCGGCGCATCGACGGCTATACCGAGATTGGCTCTACCGGCCGCTACATCAGTGAGCTGCGCAAGCGCATTACGGTGACTGGCCCGCTGTTCCTGGTCAATGAGTTTGAAGCTACGAACTCACCGGTGGACATCGCCGAACGCGGTGGCTTGGCCAAGATCGGCAAATTCGTGCTGTTGGACTACGGCCCACTATCTGCCGATATCCCCGATGCGAGTATGGACCTGGTGACCTGCTACATCGGCCTACACCACTGCCCGCTGGACAAGCTGGATGCGTTCGTGCGCTCTATCGTTCGCGTGCTGCGCCCGGGTGGCACCTTCATTTTGCGTGACCACGACGTGACCACGCCTGAAATGTTCACCTTTGTGTCGCTGGTGCACACCGTCTTCAATGCGGGTCTCAATGAAACCTGGGAAACCAACCAGCGTGAGCTGCGCTTCTTCCGCCCTATCGCGCAGTGGGTGGCCTACCTGGGCGAGCGTGGCTTGACCGACCGCGGCCAGCGCGAGCTGCAGGCGCACGATCCCTCGGACAACGTGCTACTGGCCTTCACCAAAACCGGGGGCTGACCACATGACAGTCTTCAAGAGCCTGTGGCGTTCACTGGCCCTGCTTGTGGCTTGCGGCTGCTTGGTTACCGCGGTGGCCGCACCCAGCAGACCCGTCGCCGGGCCAGAGCATGTGCGCGGCGTGGAGCAGACGCTGCTGACCTACCCGGAATGGTTCCTGGTGTTCAGCCCGCACGAGTACGGAGAGTTCATCGCCGCCAACGAGCCCAGCCGTTTCCCTTACTACGGCCATATCGGCCAGTTCTGGCAGAGCTACAAAGCGGTGTTTGACGAGACACAGCGGCGAGGCTTAGACCTCAACCCCGGCTACCACCTGATGATCATGGTGATTGGCACCAGCACCACGGTGGAGTACGCCATCAAATCGGCCTACGAGCAATTGGTTGGCCGGCTCTCCGCCTCCATCGCCAACAAGCCCACGCCGGAAGATGCGTACGCGGCGACGGTGGCGCAGGACTATGTGAAGTTCATCCGGGTACTGCCCTGGTACGAGTATGACTTCGGCAAGGCGCTCAACGGCCTGTGGCGGGACGTGCCTGCCAGCGGGCCGGACATGCTTCGCAAGTGGGAACGCCGCTTTGCGCTGACGTCCGAGTACCTCGTCAAGCAGGGCTACGCCAAGCTGATCAAGATGGGCACGAAGTCGATCTACGACGCGCCGCTGATGGTGACGGCTGTGGTGGCCAAGCCCGCGCCGAAGTCCGACGGTGCCTTGCCGGATCTCCAGCTGGTGTCCGAGTTACCCGATGGCGCCGCGCTGGTCACGGTGCCGCGCTATGAGGCCTTCACGGTGTATTCCCAGGCATTAGCGGACCAGGGCGTGGACTTTGCGGAGATTGCTGGCAACGACTCCTTCATCCTGGTGAGCGTGCTGGCGCCTGATACCTGGAAGCCAGATGCATCGCTTTCGCAGCTACTGGTTCAACCCATCCTCACGCGGCCTGGCGTGCAACGCGTGCTTCTGGCCGTTCCGGTGAATGCGCTGGCGCAGTCGCTGCGGCAGTGGAAGGGCGCGAAACTGCAGGTCGAGCATGTCTTCGATTACTGAAGCGCAGCGCTCCAGTACGCAGAAACGCCGCGGCCCGCTGCAAGTTCGTTTGCTGCGGGTGGTGGCGATCTTGGTCCTGGTAGTCGCCGGGGTGCTGTTGCTGTCGTGGGGGCGGGCCTGGTGGGTTGAGGACCGAGATCCCAAACAAGGTGCACCGGCGAGCGGTCGCTGGCTGCATGCCGCAGATGTCGACCTGTATGTGCAGGAGTTTGGTGATCCGCAAGCGCCACCCCTGGTGCTGACGCATGGCACTGGCGCCTGGAGCGGCACCTGGGACCAGAATGTGCAAGCCATGGCACACGCTGGTTACCGCGTTATCGCGGTCGACCTGCCACCGTTCGGCTTTAGCACGCGGCCTGCCTCACGTGACTACAGCCGCACAGCTCAGGCGCGGCGCATCGCTGCCTTGGTCGACACGCTGGGGCGCGGGCCCGTGACCTTGTTGGGGCATTCGTATGGCGGAGGGCCCGCCGCCGAGGCCGCCATGCTGTACCCCGACCGTTTCCGCCATCTGATTCTCTTGGATGCGGCGGTCGGTATGCAGGAGCAGCCTGCGCCGTTGGCCGAACCTGGCATCGTCGGTACCCTGTTGGGTGTGCGGCCTTTGCGCACAGCGTTCATCGCGACCGTCGGCACCCAGCCACTATTCAGCGAATTCTGGCTGCGACAATTTGTAGCGCGTAAGGAAGTGGTCACGCCAGAACGGACGGCTATCTATCGCGAACCCTTTGTTTTGAAGGGGTTCAGCGCGTCACTGGGGGACTGGGCTATGCAGTTCGGCGCCGAGCACGGCGCGTTTGCGAGTGAACGACCCCTGGGCTACCGCCAGCTTGCGATGCCGCTGACGTTGGTTTGGGGGGCGCTGGACACCATCACGCCGCCAGCACAAGCCGAAGCGATTGCCAAGCTGGTGCCGGGGTCTCAATTGTTGATGCTGTCGGGCGTGGGTCACATCCCGCAGATCGAGGATCCCGCGTTGTTCAACGGCAAGCTGGGTGAAGTGCTCGTGGCCAATCGGCCGTAAAAAGTATTTGCAGGGTCAGGGCGCGCTGTCTGCCAGGCCCACGGTCTGCAGGTCCGCACCCAGCGCACGGCGCTCGTCAAACACAAAGCAGCCGCCGTGGTAGTGGCTGCCATCGGTTTCCTCGAAGTACTTGAGGATGCCGCCCTCCAGTTGGTAGACGTGCTCCAGCCCTTCTTCGCGCATCAGAATGGCGGCCTTTTCACAGCGGATGCCGCCGGTGCAAAAGCTCACCACGGTCTTGCCTCTGAGCTCGTCCAGGTGGCTGCGCAGGGCGTCGGGGAACTCGGTGAACTTGGTGATGCGCCAGTCGATGGCGCCATCGAAGGTGCCTTCGTCCACCTCAAAGTCGTTGCGGGTGTCCAGCGTCACGACAGGGCGACCGTTGTCGTCATGGCCCTGGTCCAGCCATCGTTTCACGGTGGCGGGCGCCACAGCCGGTGCACGGCCTTGGGCGGGCTGGATGGCCGGGTGGTTCATGCGGATGATCTCGCCCTTGACCTTTACCAGCATCTTCTTGAACGGTTGCGTGTCCGACCAGCTTTCTTTGGGCGCGATGTCGGCAAAGCGGGCATCGGAGTGCAACTGGGTCACAAAGCCGCGCACGTCGTCGGCTGGGCCGGCCAGGAACAGGTTGATGCCTTCTTCGGCCAGCAGGATGGTGCCCTTGAGTTTGAGCGCCGTGGCCCGCGCCAGCAGCACTTCACGCAACGCGGGCGCATCGGTGATGGAAACAAACTTGTAGCTAGAGATGTTCAGGATGGTGTTCACCCCCTGATTTTAAGTTTGTCCGCCCATGCCGCGTGCGGCGGTGGGTTCAGTCGCCTTGCAACTGAGCCAGCAGCCACTGCCGGGCATCCGCCGGGTCGGTGAATACGCGCGAGGTGATGATGCCATCCAGCAAGTTTTCCAGTTTGGGGCGCATCAGGTTGGCGCCTTCCACTTCCGGCCCCACCACAAAGGCAATAGCTGCAAGCTTGGATTCTGGCGAACGCGAAGAATAGGCCTGGCGCGTGCTGGTATAAATTTCTTCGCTGTAGACCAGCGTATCGTGCAGAAAATTGATGATGGCCCAGGGGCCGGCGGCATTCAGCGTGGACGCATGCTCCATCATGGCCTGGGCCGTCTGGCTGCGCATTTCCGCGTTCCAGTGGCCGCGCATATGCACGGAGAGGATGGCGCCGTCCAATTCCACCTGCGCGGATCCATGGGGCCTGAAAAGGGGTGCGGCCATTCACAAACTCCGATAACAGAAAACAACGGCTCCGGTCCGCATTTATTTGAGGTCTCCTGTTCCGCATTATGGGTGCAACCGGCCCCCGCACGCCCTGGGGGTACGTCGCCAAAACTACAATGAAGCCATGTTTATCCACTTGCGCCTCCACACTGAGTTTTCCGTTGTCGACTCCACCAACCGCATCGACGATGTGGTCAAGGTGGCCGCCAAGGACAACCAGCCGGCCCTGGCCATCACCGACCTGAACAACCTGTTCGGTGCCATCAAGTTTTACAAGGGCGCGCGTGGCAAGGGGGTGAAGCCGCTGATCGGGGCCGAGGTCATTCTGGAAGGCCTGGGGACCGACCCCGCCGCGGTGTCGCGCATCATTTTGCTGGTGCAGAACAAGCAGGGCTACCTCAATATCTCGGAGCTGATCGCGCGCGCCTTTACCCAGAACGTGGTGAAGAACCAGGCCGTGGTGAAGATGGCTTGGCTCAAGGAGTTGCATGAAGGGCTGATTTGCCTGGCCGGTGCGCAGGCCGGTCCGGTGGGCCAGGCGTTGGTGCAGGGTGACACGGCCCGCGCCTACGAGGCCGCCATGCAACTGGCCAGCCTGTTCCCACACCGCTTTTACCTGGAGCTGCAGCGCGCGGGCCGCACGGACGATGAGACCCATGTGGTGGCTGCCGTGCAACTGGCCGCGCGCATGATGCTGCCCGTGGTGGCGACCCACCCCATCCAGTTCACCGAGCCCGACGACTTTGAAGCCCACGAGGCGCGCGTCTGCATTGCTGATGGCGAGATCCTCAGCAACCCCAAGCGGGTGCGCCGATTCACACGCGAGCAGTACTTCAAGAGCGCGGCGCAGATGGAGGCGTTGTTTGCCGATATTCCCTCGGCCATTGCCAACACCGTGGAGATTGCCAAGCGTTGCAGCCTGACGCTGGTGCTTGGCAAAAACTACTTGCCCGAATTCCCGACGCCCCTGGTCAACGGCGAGCGCATGACGCCCGAGGAGTATTTTCGCTACGCATCGTTTGAGGGGCTCAAGGACCGCATGGCGCATCTGTACCCCGATGCGGCCAAGCGCGAGGCCGAGATGCCGCGCTATGTGGCGCGCCTGGAGTTTGAGATCGGCACCATCCTGAAGATGGGCTTCCCCGGCTACTTTTTGATCGTGGGGGACTTCATCAACTGGGCCAAAAACAACGGCTGCCCGGTGGGGCCTGGCCGGGGTTCTGGCGCGGGGTCTCTGGTGGCGTACGCACTCAAGATTACCGACCTGGACCCGCTGCAGTACAACTTGCTGTTTGAGCGCTTCTTGAACCCCGAGCGGGTTTCCATGCCCGACTTTGACATCGACTTTTGCCAGACCAACCGCAACCTGGTGATCGACTATGTGAAGGCCAAGTACGGCAAGGACGCCGTGAGCCAGATCGCCACCTTCGGCACCATGGCAGCGCGTGGCGTGATCCGCGACGTGGGCCGCGTGCTGGATATGCCCTATACGTTTTGCGACGGCATCAGCAAGCTCATCCCCAACAAGCCGGGCACCAACGTCACGCTGCAACTGCCTCCTACCGACGGCAAGAAGAGCGACAAGTACATCTACGCCAGCGAGGCGGAACCCATTTTGGCCGAACGCGAGGCTAAGGAAGAAGACGTCAAGACGCTGCTGGAGATGGCGCGCAAGCTCGAAGGCATGACCCGCAACATCGGCATGCACGCTGGGGGTGTGCTGATTGCGCCGGGCAAGCTGACCGACTTCTGCCCGCTCTACCAGCAGCCCGGTAGCGACTCGGCCGTGAGCCAGTACGACAAGGACGACGTGGAGGCCATTGGCCTGGTGAAGTTCGACTTCTTGGGCCTGGCCACGCTGACGATTCTGGAGATCGCGCGCGAGTTCATCATGAAGCGCCACGCGGGCCAGGAGAAGTTTGCCTACGAGAACCTGCCACTGGACGATGCGCGGGTGTACCGCCTGTTCAGCGAGGGCAAGACCGAGGCCGTGTTCCAGTTTGAAAGCGTGGGCATGCAGCGCATGCTGGTGGACGCCAAGCCCAGCCGCCTGGAAGACCTGATTGCGCTGAACGCGCTGTACCGTCCCGGCCCCATGGACCTGATCCCCAGCTTTGTGGCGCGCAAGCACGGCAAAGAGGTGATTGAGTACCCGCACCCGCTGGTGGCCGAGATGCTGAGCGAGACCTACGGCATCATGGTCTACCAGGAACAGGTGATGCAGACCGCGCAGATCCTGGGCGGCTACTCGCTGGGCGGCGCCGACATGCTGCGCCGCGCCATGGGCAAGAAGAAGGCCGAGGAGATGGCCGAGCACCGCACCATCTTCCGTGCCGGTGCCGCGAAGAACGACATCAGCGAAGAGAAGGCCGACGAGGTCTTCGACTTGATGGAGAAGTTCGCGGGCTACGGCTTCAACAAGTCGCACGCCGCTGCCTACTCGCTGCTGGCCTACCACACGGCCTGGATCAAGGTGCACTACACGGCCGAGTTCTTCTGCGCCAACATGACGGTGGAAATGGACGACACCGACAAGCTCAAGGTGCTGTTCGAAGACGCCGAGAAGATGGGCCTGAGCTTTGAGCCGCCCAACATCAACCGCGGTTTTCACCGTTTCGAGCCCATCTCGAACAAGGAAATTCGCTATGGCCTGGGCGCCATCAAGGGCACGGGTCAGCAGGCGATTGAAGCCATTGTGGCGGCGCGCGAAGGCCGCGGCCCCACCGAAGAGTCCGGCCCGTTCAAGAGCCTGTTTGACTTTGCACGCCGCGTGGACCGCAGCCGCCTGAACAAGCGCTGCGTGGAAGCCCTCATCAAAGCCGGCGCCTTTGACACGCTGCAACTCAACCGCGCATCCTTGGTGGAAAGCATTGACCGCGCCTTTGACTTTGCCGCCGCCAGCGCAGCCAATGCCAACCAACACGGCCTGTTCGATATGGGTGGCGAAGACGACCATGGGTCGAGCACCCAAGAGCCCGACCTGGTGGAGGTGATGCCCTGGGGCGTGCGCGAGCAGCTGACGCAGGAAAAAGCAGCGGTGGGTTTTTACCTCTCTGGTCACCTGTTTGACGAGATGGCTTTGGAGGTGCGTCGCTTTGCCAAGCGGCCGATTGAGGAGGTGCTGGAAACCCGCGAACCGCAGATCCTGGCCGGCATCATCAGCGGCTTTCGGGTCATCAACGGCAACCGCGGCAAGGTGGGCATCTTTTCGCTGGACGACAAGTCTGCTGCTATCGAGGCCACGGCCGACGAAGCCATGCTGACCACCTACCGCAGCCTGTTGCAGGATGACACCCTGGTTATCGTCAGCGGCCGTTTGCAGCAGGGGCGCAATGGCTTTGCGGCGCGCTTTGTGGTGCAGCAGGTCTGGAGCCTGGAGCAGGCACGCTGCCGCTTTGGCAAGTACTTGCGCGTGGCCGTGCAGCTGGATGGCCAGCAGCGTGCACCCGATGTGCCGGCCATGCTGCGCGAGTTTCCGGCCGAACGCGAAATGTCAGAGCAGGGTGAGCTGGTGCGCGGCCTGGCCGTGCGCCTGCAGGTGCAATGCGCGGCTGCCGATGGCGAAGACATTCCCGGCTCGCTGGCCGAACTGCATTTGGGCGAGGCCGCCAAGTTCTTCCCCAGCGACGCCGCGCTGGCGGGCTGGCGGGCCCAGGCGTTCCAGGGTAAGGCAGTGATTGCCTACGATTGAGAGTGAAATTGGCTGCTAGCCCGCGTGGAATATGCGCGGGCAGCTATTGAAACTGTAGCAGGCCGCTAGCAGCCTAGTTTCCGATCATCGTCTGCGGAGACATGATGATGATCATGGGTGATGGCACTCGCCCATCTTCATCCCGCGGAAGCACACCGGTCTTGTCAATCGCGTTAAGGGCTGCGTCATCCCAGGATTTATTACCACTGCCTTTGACGATGCGACGGCTCAGAATGGTGCCGTCTGGGGAGGTGCGGACCTCGACCTCGGCAGTCGGGTTGCCCACAATAGTTTCGATGTAAGTGATGTTGGGCTTGATCTTGGCCTTGATTCGACCAGAGTAGTTTGCAGATGGCCCTGCGCTCTTGGCCGCCGATCCCGCCGCATTGGCATCGCCACTACCAGCCAGCCCCGCCATGCGCTTGAGGTTTTGCTGGCGCAGGTCTTCCAGCTTCTGTGCTTCCGCCTTGGCCTGGGCGGCCTTCTGCTTGGCGGCGTCTGCGGTCTTGGCTTTGTCCGCCTTCTCTTTCTCGGCCTTGTCGCGCGCCAGTTTGTCCTTGGCGTCTTTCTCTTTCGCGTCCTTGGCCTTCTGGAGTTTGTCTTTCTCCAGTTTGTCCTTTTCCAACTTTTCCTTTTGCTGCTTCTCCTGCAGCTTGCGGTCCAGTTCCAGCTTCTGCTGTTCCTTCTCTTTCTGCACGCGCGCCTTTTCCTTGGCCAGGGCAATGTCGGCCTGGCTGGGTGCGTCAGGTGGTGGCGCGGTGCGGGGTGTTGGCGGCACGGGCAGGGGGGGCGCGGGTTCCGGATCCGGGTCCGCCTGGGGTTCGGGTGGTGGTGGCGCGGCCTCTACGGGAATGTTGGCCCACAGCTCGGCTTCTACCGTGGCGGGCGGGGTTTCACGTTTCCACGCCACGCCCACGGCCAGAATGAACACCAGCACCATGTGGGCCAGAATGGCTAGCGCGAACGCGCGCAGCATACCCGGCGTGTGCGGAGGTGCAAATTCCAGATGTTGGCGGCTGGGCTGCATGGGCCTTGCGTTAGTTGGCCAGTTGCACCGACAGGCCCACGCGCTGGATGCCCGCGCGTTGCAGCGTGTCCATCACCTGGACCACGCTCTCGTACTTTACGGTCTTGTCGGCACTGATGACCACGGCGGAGCCAGCGGCGGCCACGCTGTCTTTGGCACCTTGGGCGCGCTTCACGGCGGCGGCCAGGTCCTTGAGTACCAGGGGGGTAGTCTGCTCTTTGACCTTCATTTCCAGCCCGTCGTTCTTGCCAATGACGATCTGAATGATCTGGTCCGGCTGGCGCGACGCCTTGCCCACGCTGGGCAGGTCAATCATGCTGGGCGTGATCAGCGGGGCGGTCACCATGAAGATGATCAGCAGCACCAGCATCACGTCGATGAAGGGCACCATGTTGATCTCGTTGATGGTGCGGCGGCCTCGGCCGCGACCGGCTACAGCGGGCATGGGGATGTGCTCCTGGGCGTGGGTTAGCGGGGGGCGGTGCCCTGGGCGCTGACGTTGCGCTGCAGGATGTTAGAAAACTCTTCGATGAAGGTTTCCTGGTGGATGGAGATGCGGTCCAGGTCGCGCGCAAAGCGGTTGTACGCCACCACCGCGGGGATGGCCGCAAACAGGCCAATGGCCGTGGCCACCAACGCCTCGGCAATGCCGGGGGCCACGGTGGACAGCGTGACTTGCTGCAGAGATGCCAAGCCGGTGAAGGCATGCATGATGCCCCACACAGTGCCAAACAAGCCCACATACGGAGAGACGGAACCCACGGAGGCGAGGAAGGACAGGTTGCTTTCCACCTCGTCCATCTCGCGCTGGAAGCTGGCGCGCATCGCGCGGCGGGCGCCGTCCATCAGCGTGCCCACGTCGGTGATGCGGCGTTCGCGCAGTTTCTGGAACTCGCGCATGCCGCTGGCAAAAATTCGCTCCATCGGGCCGCCGTTCGCGGCATTTTTGCTGGCGGTGGTGAACAGGTCATTCAGGCTGGAGCCGGACCAGAAGTCGCGCTCAAAGGCTTCGTTCTGGGCCTTCACCCGGTTCAGCGCAAACAACTTGCGGAAGATGGCGGCCCAGCTGGTGATGGACACCAGCATCAGTAGCAGCATGACGGCTTGCACCACGATGCTGGCGTTGAGTACCAAATGGAGGATGGAGAGGTCTTGGTTCATCAGTGGTCGCGGCGTGAAGGGTCAGAGCATCGCACGGATGCGGGCAATCGCTGTTTCCAATTGTTGCATCGAACTGGCGGTCGAGAAGCGCACAAACTGGGCCGTCTGCGCCGTGCCGAAATCCCGCCCCGGGGTGATGGCCACATGGGCGCGGTTCATCACTTCAAAGGCAAAGTCCCAGCTGTCCTTGATCCCCAGCTTGCGGCAAAGTTCCGAGCAATCCGCCCAGGCGTAGAACGCACCATCGGGCATGACTGGTACCGTCAGCCCCAGCGCATTGAGCTGGGGGATGAAGTAGTCGCGCCGCACTTTGAACTCGGCGCGGCGCTGCTCGTACAGCGCCAGGCTGGCGTCTTCGAAGCAGGCCAGTGCGGCATGCTGCGCAATGGTGCTGGGGCAGATGAAGAGGTTTTGCGCCAGGCGCTCCACCACGCTCACCAGTGCTTCGGGCACCACCATCCAGCCCAGGCGCCAGCCGGTCATGTTGAAGTACTTGCTGAAGCTGTTGATGCTGATGATGTTGTCGTCCAGCGCCAGGGCTGTCTGGCCGAACTGCGCGTCATGGCTTAGCGCCAGGTAAATTTCGTCCACCAACGTAACACCGCCGCGTGCCTGCACCACCTGGTGGATGCGGCGCAGCTCATCCGGGTGGATGGAGGTACCCGTGGGGTTGGAGGGCGACGCCAGCAGCACGCCGCGCGTGCGCGGGCCCCAGGCCGCCTCCACCTTGGCGGCGCTGAGTTGGAAGCGTTCCTCGGCGGTGGTGGGGATCAAGACCGCTTTGCCCTCGGCCGCACTCACAAAGTGGCGGTTGCAGGGGTAGCTGGGGTCAGGCATCAGAATTTCGTCGCCCGACTCGATCAACGCCAAACAGGCCAAGTGCAGCGCCGCAGACGCGCCGGCGGTGACCACAATGCGGCTGGCCGGCACTTGCACGCCAAAACGGCTGGCGTACCAGGCGCTGATGCGTTCACGCAGCTGCGGCAGGCCGGTGGCAGCGGTGTATTGGGAGTGGCCGCTGTGGACCGCGCGCTGTGCGGCCTCTTGCACCAGCGGCGGGGCCGTGAAGTCGGGTTCGCCGATGTTGAGGAACACCATGGGTGCATCGGTGTGCGCCACCTGGGCGGCCAGGGCCGAAGCGGCCTTGGCCACCTCCATCACATAAAACGGCTCAATGTTTTTTGCGCGGGACGATATCTGCATGGGTGTGGTGGTGCCCACTAGGCCTTGCGAGATTTCTTGCCCTTGTCGGCTTCTACTTCCAACGCCCGCAGGCTGGGTGCCAGGCCGTTGAGCACGCCGTTCACGTACTTGTGGCCGTCGGTGCCACCAAATTCCTTAGCCAGCTCCACGCACTCATTCAGTACCACGCGCCATGGCACGTCCAGGCAGTGCTGGAATTCGTACACACCGATCCACAGTACAGCGCGCTCCACCGGCGAAATTTCGGCCAGGGGGCGGTCCAGCAGCGGAACAATCAGTGCATCGAGTTGTTCGGCTTGCTCCACGCAGCCGTGCAGCAGCGCGTCAAAGTGGGCGGCGTCGGCCTTGCTGAAGCCGGCCAGATCACGCGTGAACGGATCAATCTCCTCCACCGTGTTGCGGCCCACCAGGCTTTGGTAGAGGCCTTGCAGCGCAAATTCGCGCGCACGGGTGCGGTTGGATTTGCCGGCGGCCTTGCGGGCGCCGGTGGCCGTCAGCCCGGTGCGGGACTGGCGGGGAGGGCGCTTGGCCGTGGAGGAGGAGGGGGTGTCGCTCATTAAATGCTTTCCAGCAGGTTCGCCATTTCGACCGCCACGCGGGCTGCATCGCGGCCTTTTTCATCTTGGCGGGCAATGGCTTGGGGCATGTCTTCGGTGGTCAAAATCGCGTTGGCGATGGGCAGTTGGTAGTCCAGCGCCAGTCGGGTTACGGCCGCGCCGGATTCGTTGGCCACCAGCTCAAAGTGGTAGGTCTCGCCGCGGATGATGCAGCCCAGTGCGATGAGCGCGTCGTACTTGCCTTTTTCGGCCAGGGCCTGCAGGGCCACGGGCACTTCCAGCGCGCCGGGTACGGTCACGTGGTCAATGTCTTTGTCCGATACGCCTAGTGCGACCAGCTCGGCCTTGCAGGCTGCCGCCAGTGCATCGGTCACGCTGGCGTTGAAACGTGCCTGCACGATGCCGATGGAGAGTTTTTTGCCGTTCAAACGGTCTTCGGCAGTGGTGCCTTTGTCTGCGCCAAACATAGTGGAGTCTTCCTTATTTACAGATATAGCCGACGATTTCCAGGCCGTAGCCCGTCACGCTGGGCATGCGGCGGGGGCTGCCCATCAGTTGTACCTTGTGCACACCGCATTGCAGCAGGATCTGCGCACCGATGCCGTAGGTGCGCAGGTCGATGCGGCCGCGCTCGGGCGCTTGCGATGCGCGGGCCGTGCCTTCAAACTGGGCCAGCAGTTGTTCGCCGGTCTCGCCGCAGTTCAGCAGCACCAGCACGCCCTTGCCTTCCTTGGCGATGTGGGCCAGCGCGGTGTCCAGGCTCCAGCTGTGCATGGAGCGGTTGATTTCCAATGCATCCAGCACCGACAGTGGCTCGTGCACACGGGCCGGCACCACGGTATCGGCGTCCCAACTGCCCTTGACCAGCGCCAGGTGCACACCCTGGCCCGTGGTGTCGCGGAAGGCGTGGGCGGTGAACTCACCATAAGCGGTTTGCATGGGGCGCACGCCCAGCTTTTCGATCAGCGATTCGTTGCGGCTGCGGTGTTCAATGAGGTCGGCAATGGTGCCGATCTTCAGTCCATGTTCGGCGGCAAACAGCTGCAGGTCTGGCAGGCGGGCCATGGTGCCGTCATCCTTCATGATCTCGCAGATCACGGCGGCAGGTGTGCAGCCAGCCATGGCAGACAGGTCGCAACCGGCTTCGGTGTGGCCCGCACGCATGAGCACGCCGCCGTCCACCGCCTGCAGCGGAAAGATGTGGCCGGGCTGCACCAGGTCGTTGGCCACCGCACCCTTGGCCACGGCGGCCTGCACGGTGCGGGCGCGGTCGGCGGCAGAGATGCCGGTGGTCACGCCCTCGGCGGCTTCAATGGACACGGTGAATGCGGTGCTGTGCTTGGTGCCATTGCGCGTGGCCATGGGGGGCAGCTTGAGCAGCTCGCAGCGTTCGCGGGTCAGGGTCAGGCAGATCAGGCCACGGCCAAACTTGGCCATGAAGTTAATGGCATCGGCCGTCACATGGTCGGCCGCTAGGACCAGATCGCCCTCGTTTTCGCGGTCCTCTTCGTCCACCAGGATCACCATGCGACCCGCGCGCATGTCGGCGACGATGTCTTCAACCGGGGAAATGGGGACGGGGGAGAGGGCGGTCATGGAAAAACAGCTTTCATGGTGTGTGCTGCCGGCACGCTGGGCCAAGCCAGGTTCGGCGGAACGCAATTATCGCCGCAATCCACCCGCTGGCGACGCTGTAGGGTCAGGAGTCTATGGAGGCGCTCCAGCGCGAATCCCAGCCCTTTTGCAGCTCGCGCCGGTCCTTTTTGGTGGGGCGGCCGTGCTCGATGGCATGGGCCGGTTCGGCGGCCAGGCGGTTGCGCTCCGCCATCTCGATGCGCTTGGTCACGCTGTCAGGCGTTTCTTCGTACAACTGCTGCGCCACGGGGGCTGGGCCGCGTTGCTCGCTCACGCCCTTGACCACCACGGTGCGGGGGATCTTGGCCTGCCAGATGGTCACCACGTCACCCGCCCGGATTTCCTTGGAGGGTTTGACGTCATGCTGCGCCATCTGCACATGGCCTTTGTTGACCTCATCGGTGGCCAGCGAGCGGGTTTTGAAGAAGCGGGCGGCCCAAAGCCACTTGTCGATGCGGATGGATTCCATGGTGTGAGCGTCAGTGTAATGGCGTGGGGCGGTACAGCGGCAGGCGCACGCTGGCGTCCAGCCCGGTGATCTGCCCCTGCTCATAGCGGTTAACCAACTGAATGCTGCCGCCCAGGGCTTGGACCATTTCACGCGTGATGGTCAGGCCCAGGCCCGAGCCCGAATGGGCGTGACCCGCCGCAAAGGGCTGGAACAGCCGCATGCGCAGCTCGTCCGAGATACCGGGGCCGCTGTCGTGGATGGTGAGCTCGGCCATTCCATCGGTCAGCGCCATCTGCACGCTCAGGCGGCCGCCCTGGGGCGTCAGGCGCACCGCGTTGTGCAGCAGGTTGCGCGCCATTTCCCGCAGCATCCATTCGTGGGCATGCACCCGGCAGGGCACGGTGTGGATGTCAAAGTCCAGGTCTTTCTCGGCAATCAGGGGCGCCACGTCCAGCGCCACGGCGCGCACCGCGTCCGACCAGTCCATAGGCGCAAAGTCCTGCTGCTGTTTGACCTGTTCCACCTTGGCCAGCGACAGCATCTGGTTGGCCAGCTGGGTGGCGCGGTCCACGGTGACCTGGATTTCCTGCAAGGCCTCGGTCTGGCCTACATCGCCCCGCAGGGCGGATTGCACCTGCACCTTGAGCACCGCCAGCGGGGTGCGCAGCTGGTGCGCAGCGTCGCGGACAAAGCGCTTTTGATGGTCCAGCAGGTGCTGCAGGCGTTGCATGACTTGGTTGGTCGCGTCGGTCAGTGGGCGAATCTCACGTGGCAGGTCAGACGCCTCCAGCAGCGTCAGGTCATCTTCCGAGCGCTGCTGCAGGTTGCTGCTCAGGCGCCGCACGGGGCGTGTGACCCGCTGCACCACGATCAGCACCACCGCGGTGATCACGGTGATCAGAATGGCCTGGCGTTGCAGCGTGTCGACCAGGATCTGCCGCGCCAGCGTGCGGCGCAGCTCCAGGGTTTCGGCCACCTGCACCATGGCCATGGTGCGCTCGCGCCCGCTGGCCACGGGTTGCAGCAGCACGGCCACGCGCACTGCGTCGCCGCGGAAGCTGTCGTCGTAAAAGTCCACCAGCGCCGCATACGGCCCCTGGTTGGGCAGGGTGCCGCGCCAGGCGGCGAGGTCGGCATCGCCGTCCACCCAAGCGCCCTTGGCGTCGGACACGCGGTAGACCATGCGGCTGCGGTTGTCGGCTTCAAAGGCCTCCAGCGCGGAGTAGGGCACCAGCGCTCGCAGGCGGGCCTGGCTGCCTTCGCCTTCAATGTCCAGCAGCTCGCCAATGGCCTTGGCCGATGCCAGCAGCGTGCGGTCGTACGCAGTGTTGACGGCGCCCAGTGCCTGGCGGTACAGGCTGATGGTGTCCACCACCACGAACAGCAGGATGGGTAGCAAAAGGCCCAGCAGCAGGCTTCGGCGCAGCGACAGGCTGGTCGCGGGGCCTGTCATCTCAGGCGGCCACTTTCAGCAGGTAGCCCAGGCCGCGCAGCGTAACGAGTTGCACGCCTGTAGCACTGAGCTTTTTGCGCAGTCGGTAGACCACCACCTCAATCGCCTCAAACTGCACATCGGCTTCGCCTGGAAACACCACTTCAAACAGACGTTCCTTGGGCACGGCGTGTCCGGGGCGGGCCATCAGGGCGGACATCAGAGCCAGCTCGCGCGGGGTCAGGTCCAGCACCTCATGGCGGTGGTAGATCGCGCCGCTGGCGCGGTCCAGTCGCAGGCTGCCCACCTGGGCGTCGCCCCCGGCTGCTATGGCACCGCCATGGCGGCGGTGCAGGGCGCGCACGCGGGCTTCGAGTTCATCCAGGTCAAAGGGTTTGGGCAGGTAATCGTCGGCGCCGGCGTTCAGGCCCAGCACCTTGTCGCCCACGGTGCCGCGGGCGGTCAATATGAGTACCGGCGTCTTGAGGCCGGCCGCACGCGCATCCTTGAGCACGTCCAGGCCGTCGCGCCCCGGCAGGCTCAGGTCCAGCACCACCACGTCAGGCTCCAGCGTTTGCCAGGCGGCCAGGGCCTGCGCGCCATCGCTGCACACATCCACCCGCAGCCGGGCACGCACCAGGCTGCGCTGGAGTGTGGTGTGCAGGGCAGCGTCGTCTTCAATCAGCAGCAAATGCATGGCAGGACAGCGGGGTGGCGGGCGGAAACTGGGGTTTTTACCTAGAAAAAAGGACAGCCGTTTGACAGGCTCGCCACGCATCATAGGTGCTGTTATTACACAAAGGAGACTTCCCATGCGTCGCGATACTTTCCTCAAATCCATGGCCGTGCTGGCCGCTGCCGGTGCCTTGCCCCTGACCGCCCGTGCGGCCGCCAATCTGAAAATGATGATTCCGGCCAACCCCGGTGGTGGCTGGGACGGAACCGGTCGTGCCCTGGGCAAGGCCATGATCGACGCCAAGGTGGCCGACACCGTGCAGTACGAGAACAAGGGCGGTGCCGCCGGCGTGATCGGCCTGGCCCAGTTTGTCAACGCCAGCAAGGGAGATGTGAACTCCATCATGATCACCGGCGCGGTGATGGTGGGCGGCATCATCACCGGCAAGCCCGCCGTGTCCCTGGACAAGGCCACACCCATTGCCCGCATCACCAGCGAGTACAACGTGTTTGTAGTGCCAGCCGATTCCCCCCTGAAGACCATGAAGGACGTGGTCGCCCAGATGCAAAAAGACCCCGGCAGCGTGAAATGGGGCGGTGGCTCGCGCGGCTCTACTGAGCACATCTGCGCTTCCATGCTGGCCACCAAAGTGGGTGTGGACCCCAAGAAGGTCAACTACGTTGCCTTCCGTGGCGGTGGCGAAGCCACTGCGGCCATTCTGGGCGGCAACGTCACCGTGGGCGGCAGCGGCTACAGCGAATTTGCCGAGTACATCACCGCCGGCAAGATGCGCGCGATTGGCGTGACATCGGAAAAACGCCTGCCTGGCATCAATGTGCCCACCATGAAGGAGCAGGGCTTTGACGTGGTGCTGGGCAACTGGCGTGCGGTCTATGGTGCGCCTGGCATCACTCCTGAGCAACGTGCCGAGCTGACCGAGCTGGTGGTGAAGGCCACCAAGTCCAAGTCCTGGGCCGAGTCGCTGGAGAAAAACGGCTGGACCCCCGCACTGCTGACCGGCAAGGCCTTTGACGACTTTGTGGACAACGAATTCGCCAGCCTGCGCGGCATCATGCACCTGTCGGGAATGGTCTGATGCTGCAAACCACCCAACTGCGCCAGCAGATGCTGGTGGGGGCGGGCGTGCTGGTGCTGGCCGTTGGGCTGGCCGTGGGCGCCTGGATCATCCCCTCGGAGGCCGGCTATGCCGGTATCGGGCCCGACTTTTTGCCCTGGCTGGTGTCGGTAGCGCTGCTCGTATGCGGCGGCTTTCTGGTCTGGGAGGCCGCCACGGGCGGCTTTCGCGACATGGATGACGCCGACGGAGACGAGCCACCCTACTGGATGGGCTTTGTCTGGATGTCGGCAGGGCTGCTGATTAACGCGGCCCTGATCACCACCATCGGGTTCGTCTTCAGCTGTGCGCTGTGCTTTGTGCTGGCGTCGCGCGGCATGCGCCAGGCGCAGGGCAAGGCGGGCAGTGGCCTGCGGCCCTGGCTGCTGGACGCTGTGGTGGGGCTGCTGATCTCCGCCCCGGTGTACTGGATGTTTACCAAGTTCCTGGCCATTAACTTGCCAGGCTTGACTCAAAGTGGATGGCTGTGATGGATATCTGGAACCAACTTTTACAGGGCTTCATCACGGCGGGTACGCCGGTGAACCTGCTGTGGGCCTTTGTGGGCTGCGCACTCGGCACGGCTGTGGGCGTGCTGCCTGGCATTGGCCCGGCCACCGCGGTGGCCATGTTGCTGCCCATCACCACCAAGGTGGACGCAACCGCCTCGATGATCTTCTTCGCCGGTATTTACTACGGCGCGATGTACGGTGGCTCCACCACCTCCATCCTGCTGAACACGCCCGGTGAGACCGCCAGCATGGTCACGGCCATGGAGGGCAACAAGATGGCCAAGAGCGGCCGCGCTGGTGCGGCCCTGGCCACCTCGGCCATCGGCTCGTTTGTGGCCGGCACCATTGCCACCATCGTGGTCACGCTGTTTGCGCCTGTGGTGGCGGAGTACGCGGTCAAGTTGGGCCCCCCAGAGTACTTTTGCCTGATGCTGCTGGCCTTCACCACGGTGAGCGCAGTGCTGGGCCAGAGCACGGTGCGCGGGCTGACGGCCTTGTTTGTGGGCCTGGCGGCCGGCCTGATTGGTATGGACCAGATCACGGGTCAGGCGCGCTACACGGGCAATGTGCCGGAGCTGCTGGACGGTGTGGAAATCGTGTTGGTGGCCGTGGGTCTGTTTGCAGTGTCCGAGGCCCTGCACGCCGTGCTGTTTGAAGGCAAGGTGGTCGAGTCCGAGAACAAGATGAGCCGCGTCACCATGACCAAGAGCGACTGGAAGCGCTCCATCCCGGCCTGGTTGCGTGGCACGGCCATCGGGGCGCCGTTTGGCTGTATCCCCGCGGGCGGTACCGAGATCCCGACCTTCTTGAGCTACGCCACCGAGAAGAAACTGGCCAAAGGCGAGAACCAGGCCGAGTTCGGTAGCAAGGGCGCTATCGAAGGCGTGGCCGGCCCCGAGGCGGCCAACAACGCCACGGTAACCACCGCGCTGATCCCGCTGCTGACGCTGGGCATTCCGGTGTCCAACACCACGGCCATTCTGCTGGGGGCGTTCCAAAACTACGGCATCCAGCCCGGCCCGCAGTTGTTCAGCAGCTCGTCGGCGCTGGTGTGGGCACTGATTGCCTCGCTCTACATCGGCAACGTCATGTTGCTGGTGTTGAACCTGCCGCTGGTGGGCCTGTGGGTCAAGCTGCTCAAGGTGCCCAAGGCCCAGCTCTATGCCGGCATCCTGATCTTTGCCACGGTGGGTACCTACGGCATGCGCCAAAGCGCGTTTGACCTGTTCCTGCTGTACGGCATTGGCGTGTTGGGCTTGGTGATGCGTCGCTTCAGCTTCCCCACCGCACCCGTCATCGTGGGCATGATCCTGGGCCCCTTGGCCGAGGCCCAGCTGCGCAACGCGATGTCGATCGGTGAGGGCAGTGCCCTGATCTTCTTGCAGCGCCCCGTGTCGCTGATCCTGCTGATCATCGTGCTGGCGGTGCTGGTGCTGCCGCGCGTGGCCAAGCACTTTGCGAAGAAGCCTGCGTTAGCCGCCTGAGCCCGCGTTTAGGCATTAAAAGGAGCTGTAGCCCGCGTGGAATATGCGGGAGCAGCTCCTTTTTTCATAGTGGGTCTGGCGGCGCGGGCCACGTTTGACATCGCCGCCCAAGAGCAGGTCGATGTGGCAGCCATGGGCCCGTTTTCATCGGACCGGACGATTGGGGAGTACGCAGACAAGATTTGGCGCAGCAAGCCGCTGGAGCTGGCTTCTTGATGTGTCTTGGGAATAGTGAGAGGCGGATTCGAATTAAATCTGCCTCTAGCCCCCGTACCTATTGCGCGAGCAGCTATCAAAAGAAGAGCGCTACTAATTTCTTTTGACTGTCGGCCAAACACCACAACAGCGCAAATTCACCCGTACGGGGGATGGCCCCTCCGACCGTAGGGCCTTATGCTCCGTGCCCAAAGCGGCGGCTGCCGCAGAGATGAGTTTGTTGTTTTTGAATTTTTGGGTGGGCTCTGGGAATGAATCGTGTTGTTGTCTCTCTTTCTGGACGGGTTGATCCTGTTTTGGCCATGATTCGCCGATTTGTTTTCGCGGCCCTGATGCTGTTTGCCGTGTGGGTGCCTGCCACTTCTTACGCGTCGTTTCCCGCCACCTTAACCAACCCTACCGCATGTACTGCTGCGCCTTGTGCTGAGCATCGGTTCGGCGATAACTCTTTCAACGTCTGGGGGGCGTGGGCGGCTGATAGGGGCCCCGCTTGCACGTCCGCTATTGCCGCCATGAGTGCGGCTTTTCCTCAAAACTCTTACTCGACCATGATCAACGACGGCAATGGCTGTGTCGTGTACGTAGTCAGTTCCAATGGGTCTACTTCAGGAGGGCTTACCCATGATGGGCGCACTGTTGAGCCAGTTCAGCCAGAGTATTCCTGCCCCTCCAATGCCGCATTAACTGGCTCTACGTGCGCCTGTAACTCTGGCTATACCCAGTCAGGCAGTGCGTGTGTGAGTACCCCCGCGCAAGCAGAAACGGCTGTGGGCCAAGAAGCGCCAGCCGGGATGTGCACCGCCAAACCCATCATCCCCGCCACCGGCGAAGAAACCTTCTCGCACAGCGACTACACCGACACCGGCCCCCACGCCCTCAGCCTGAATCGCAGCTACCGCAGCCGCTGGTCCGTCTCAGGCGCTGCGGGCTTTGTAGCCAACCCCGGCCTGGGTAGAAGCTGGGCCCACAACCACAACGACGCCCTGCAGGTGCTCGCCAACACATCAGCCACCCTCATCCAAGGCAATGGCAACACCAGTGCCTTCACCTGGAACGCCTCCACCAGCACCTGGACTGCGGCTACTGGCACCAGCACCCTGACCCCCACCACCAGCCCGGTATCCGGCTACCTCCTCAAACTGGCAGAAGACGACAGCCGCTGGCAATTCGACGCAGCCGGCAAGCTCCTCACCAAGACCGAACGCAACGGCTGGACCACCACCTACAGCTACATCGCGTCTGGCAATGGCGCCGGCCAACTCGGCAGCGTCACCAACGCCTTTGGCCGCAGCATCAACTTCGCCTACAACGCCGCCGGCCAACTGACCAGCGCCACCATGCCCGACGGCCAAGTGGTCAGCTACAGCTTTGATAGCAGCGCACGCCTGATCACCGTGGGCTACCCCGGCAATGTGTCCAAGACCTATCTGTACGAAGACACCCGCTGGCCCCAGTCTGTGACCGGCATCGTTGACGAACGCGGTATCCGTCTGGCCACCGTCGTTTATGACGCGCAGGGCAGGGCGGTCGAGAGTGGGTATGCCGGAGGTGCCGACTACTACAAGGTTGCCTACCCAGCCACCACCGCCTGGACCAGCGCCCAAATCACCGACCCCCTGGGCACCACCCGCAACTACAGCTACGGCACCACCCTGGGCAAACTCACCGTCACCGGTGCCGACAAACCCAGCGGAAGTGGAGGCGCAGACGCCGCCAGCCGTGTGCAAAACGCCAGCGGCCTCATCGACAGCGAGACCGACTTCGCAGGCGTACTCACCATGTACACCTGGGACAGCACCCGCCGCCTCCCCTTAAGCACCACCCAAGCCGCAGGCCGCCCCGAGGCCATCACCACCAACACCCAATGGCACGCCACCCTGCGCCTGCCCGTGTTGGTGACCGAGCCCGGACGCACCACCGCCACCAGCTACGACACAGTAGGCAACCCCTTGAGCGAAACCACCACCGACACCACCGGTGGCGCCAGCAATGGCCAAGCCCGTACCTGGGCCTGGACCTATCTGACAACGGGTGGTGCCGCCAACAACCTGGTCGCCACCCAAACCGACCCCTTGGGCAAAGTCTGGAGCTTTGCCTACAACCCCCAAGGCCAACGCACCAGCGCCACCAACCCCCTGGGCCAAGCCACCAGCTACACCTATGACACCGCAGGCCGCCTGGCCAGCCAAACAGAGCCCGGTGCAAACGGAACCAACCTGGTCACCAGCTACACCTACGACCTGCGCGGCCGCCTCACCCAAGTCAGCGCGGGTGGCGCCACCGGCACGATGGAGTCCACGGCCTACACCTACACCGCAGCCGGTCAAATCGCCAGCGTCACCCTGCCCAATGGCTATGCCATCAGCTACACCTACGACGCCGCCCAGCGCCTGAGCGCTGCCAGCGACAACCGTGGCAACCGCACCAGCTACACCCTGGACGGCATGGGCAACAGGGTCCGAGAAGAACTCAAAGACGCAGGCGGCAGCATCGCCTGGGCCACCAGCCGCACCATCAACAGCCTGAATCGCGTAAGCAGCATCGCCAACGCCCTGGGCCAAAGCACCCAATTCGGCTTTGATGCCAACGCAGAGGCCACCAGCCAGACCGACCCCTTAAGCCACACCACCACCCAGACCCTGGACGCACTGCGCCGCCCGGTGTCCTCCACCCTGCCCGACAACAGCAGCACCAGCACGGCCTGGACCGCACTGGGCGAACTTGCCAGTGCCAAAGACCCCAAAGGCATCACCACCAGCTACCAAAGAAACGCCTGGGGCGAAGTCCTGTCGGAAACCAGCCCGGACAGCGGAACGCAAAACTACACCCGAGACGCCGCCGGCAACATCACCAGTAAAACCGACGCCCTGGGTAAAACCACCAGCTACCAGCGCGACGCCCTGGGCCGCCCCACCACCATCACCCTGAGTGATGGAAAGACCCAGACCCTGGCCTACACCCCAGCCGGCAATCTGGCCCAGATCACCGATCCCAGCGGCAGCACCAGCTACCAGTACGACCTGCTCAGCCGCCTACTGAGCAAGACCCAGACCGTCAACGACAACCCGGCCAACCCCAGCACCTTTACCACCGCCTACGCCTACCACCCCGGAGGCACCCTGGCCCAGGTGAGCTACCCCAGTGGCCTCAAAGTCTTCTACCGCCTGGGCACGGGCAGCAACGTGGGCCGCATCGTGCAGGTGGATGTGCAAAGGCCTGGTACCAACACCCCGGTGATTCCATGGATCACTGGCTTGCAGTACACCGCCTTGAACCAACCGAAATATTGGGAATGGAACTGCATCGGCGGCCAAGCCGGTTGCGACAAGACATCACGAAGCTTTGACATCCTTGGCCGGATGACTAGCAGCGGGTTCACCGTGTACCTGTACGACGCTGCTTCCCGCGTCACCGGGGTGCACCAAGTGCTGGCCGCTGTGCAAGACGCAGTGCCCGCCAACGGCACCCAACCCGCGGTACCGGCGACACCCAGCTACGCCTTGCTCGCCTGGAGTGCCGGGTATGACAACCGCGACCGCCTCACCAGCTTCGCCCGTGACAAAGCCACACAAAGCTTCACCTATGACAAAAACAGCAACCGCCTGAGCAGCGTCAAACTGAGCAGCAGCGACAGTGACATTGATGGCGACTTCGGACAAACCGACACGTTAACCACCAGCTACACCCAAACCGTCACCCAAGCCCCCCAGGTCGATGCCCAAAGCAACCGCCTGCTGGGCTTCACCCAAAACAGCGTCCTGCAGAGAACACCCAACAGCGGCACCGCCACCAGCTCCAGCAGCGCCAGCACCGTCAACTACCAACTCGACGCCGCAGGCAACCTGAGCAGCGACGGCCTGCGCACCTTCAGCTACGACGCAGCCAACCGGCTAAGCCAAGTGCAAATAGGCCAAGGGGACGAAGCCAGCAAAGTCATCTACCTGCACAACGCCCTGGGCCAGCGCGTCTTCAAGAGCGAACCCCAGATCGCCCAGACAGCACCCAGTGCCACCACGCTGGGCAGTGGCTTTGTGGCGTGGCTGCAGCAGAACTTTGCGTGGATGTTCGCCCAGGCCCAGGCCGATGCCACCTTGGGTCAGAGCTATGTTTATGCAGACCCTTCGACAGCCACAGGACAGGCCGGACTGCAGAGCTACAACCTGCTGGGGGAATACGGCAACGGCAGCAGCAACAGCCCTGGACGCACCGAATACCTGTGGCTACCCACAGAGACCGGCGCTGCCGAATTGGTGGGCCTGTACCAAAACGACAGGTTCTACGGCGTACACACCGACCACCTGGGAACCCCTCGCTATGTGGTGGACGATGGGGCTAAGATCGTGTGGCAATGGGCCTACAGCGCGTTTGGCGACAACAAGCCCTCGGGCCCATTGAAATCAAGCCCCAAGGTGGTCAACGGCAAGACCATCAACCTGTTGAAGGGGACACCGCCGGCAGTGACCATGAATCTGAGATTTCCGGGGCAATACTTTGATTCGGAATCGAATCTGAGCTACAACTACTGGCGGTCGTACAGGGCTGCACAGGGGCGCTACGACCAGCCGGATTTGATAGGACTCAATGGAGGGTGGTCGCGGTTTGGATATGTGGGAGCTAACCCGTTGGGTGCGATTGATCCGATAGGTTTGTATGACACTAGTTGTAAATGGGTAGGCTTGGTATTTGTTTGTCAGTCCATGCCATCACCATCCATTGAACCTGGGCTCCCTCCACAAGGAGATTCCACATTCGTTTGGCCAAAGTTGTTGCCTGATGAGTGGGTAGACAAAATTATCGATTGGTGTATGGAAAACCGTAGTCGAGGAGAACGCGGTGCGACAGGCGGCACCTCGGGGGCGGGAACGAACAACCCTTACAAGCACTGCAGGGACCATCCAACCGACCCCAACAAGATCATTTGCAAAGATCATCAAACGGGTAAAACTGTTGAAAAGAAGAAACCGGCTGACTGGCCTGTACGTTGAAAGGAGCGGCTATGACGATTGTTAAGAACCAGCAAACGAACCTATTTGATGAGGCGAATCGAGCTTGGGATGCGGGCAAAAAAAAACGTGCATTTCAACTTTTTTTGGCCGCAGCAGGCAATGGTGAGGTGGACGCATTCAACAGTGTTGGCTATTTCCTTGACCATGGGATAGGCGTTACAAAGGATTCATCCAGTGCATATGCTTGGTATAGACGCGCTGCATTGCGAGGCAATCTTGCCGGGTATCTCAATCTGGGTGTGTGGTTTCGTGATGCAGGAAACCTACGACGGTCGAAGTTTTGGTTTGAAAAGGCGTATGCGTTGGGCGATGGTTCTGCCGCGTATGAACTTGGAAAAATATATTTCGCTCAGCGTTCCAGTGCTAAACGCGCGATGCAGTACCTATCAGTTGCGGCTAAATCTAAGTACATCAGTGAAGATGAGCGTGAAGCTGCATTAGCGTTACAGGCCGAGGCGAAGCGCAGGTAGAAAACCATCGCTACGTCCGCGTGCGCGCCTGTGCGTTCGCATGTGTGTGGGGCAGAGTGGGCCTCTAGGAAAATTCCTCCCCACCCGTGCAAACCCTCCAGAGAAAACGCTGCCAAACCCGCACCAGGCCTAGGAAAAATGCCTGTGTTTACGGTGCATTCGTGTCGGGAAAAACATATCAGTACTTTGATACTGAGAGCAATCTCAGCTACAACTACTTCCGGAGTTATGACGCGAGAATCAGGGGCGGGTACGTGCAGCCCGACCCGACTGGATTGGGTGGGGGATGGTCAAAGTTTGGATATGTGGGGGCTAACCCGTTGGGTGCGATTGATCCAATGGGGCTTGCGAGCATCGTCGTTCAAGGGGGCGGTTCGTATGTCCCTGGAATTGGCGGTGAAGGCAATGTAGGGGCATACATCAGTGCATACAACGGGCGATTAGATGTCGGCATTTACTGGCAAGGCGGCATGTCCATTGGGGCTCAGTCCCCTGGTGCATCTGCTCAAGTAGGAGTTGTCAAAGGTGACGTGAACACCATTCGCGGCGTGACAAAAAACCTAAACGTCGCCGCCCCTTTGATTTGTGGCACGGCTATGACAGACGACGATAGAAATTTGCTCGGTATGACGTTCGGCGCCGGCTCAAAGCTTGGTGGTTCTCTGACCTATTCCGATACAGGTGCCTGGAGTCTCAGTGAAGCTCTTGGGCGATTGTTCGATCGTGTTCTTAGCAAGCGTCGTTAAAGGTAGCTCATGAAACCACTTCAAACATACAGAATGGCGTTAATCGCTTTTATAGCCACTGGTTTTGCATTTGCACTATTGAGTCTTTATGCAAACGAATTGTTCTTGATTGGGTTCTTTGGCAACATATTTTTTTGGAGCTGGAGATTGAAGAGCATCAAATGCCATAAATGTGGCGCTGCCTTGGCTCCACCAACGGGTTCCTCGGCAGCTGAAATCATTGCTAGCTTTAGTGAAGCAAACTGCAAAAGTTGTGGTGAGAAACTGGGGTAAATCTTCTTGCTGCAAAATAAGTAGCTACTCGCGCACGTTCCACAAGGGCTAGCGGCCTGTTTCTCTCGTAATCAAGGCAAAGAAGCCACCCAGTACCCCAGCCAGCTAAGGCTGTGGGTCCGGGTGGCTTCTTTTTTAGCTGCAGGGTGGTGCGCCCTAGAACCACCCCAAATCAACCCACGAACTACCGCACCTTGGCCATGGCTTGCCCGCCAATCCATGGATGTTTGGCCATAGGTCCACCACAGGCTCATCGCAAACTTGTCGCAAATCCATCGCAAATTTGCGGCAAACCCGATGCGATGCACAAGGACAGGATGCTAGATGTGTGCCTGACGGCGCACATCCATGGTCTGGATTGCTAGGTCGCTGCGCGCCCGTCGCAGACCACTCAGGGCTTCGCCCCGAGACCCGTTGAACCTATAAAACAAAAAAAGCCACCCGCCACCCCTGCCAGCTGCTAAAGCTGTGGGGTACGGGTGGCTTCTTCTTTTAGCCGCTGAACGGTTGCGTGCTACGCCTTCTTGCCAGTAGCCTTTGCCTTGGAACTGGTGGGCTTGTCCTTCTTGTCTTCCTGCGTCACAAACCCAATGGGCCGCTTGGGCGGCTCCGGTGGTGTCATCAGCTCACGCATCGCTTCAAACACCTGCTTGAGTTGATTGCGCGTATTGCGGCTAAAGGCATCATGGGTCAGCTCCAGCCCTTCGGTCTTCAACTCCAGTTCGGCCAGCCGCTTGGCCAGGTCCTGGTGCGTGGTGGCCAACTCGCGCACGCGCACAAAGGTACGCATGATCTCGATATTGACCGCCACGGCGCGCTCACTGCTGAGCACCGAGGACAACATGGCTACCCCTTGCTCGGTGAAGGCGTAGGGCGCGGTGCGCCGACCACCACGGCCCACGCCCACACCGGCCGCGTTTGAGATCACAGTTTGTGATCTCAAAGAACCCCACTCATCGGCATCGAGCTGGAACATGAAATCGGCCGGAAACCGCCCAGCATTGCGCTTGACCGCCTGCACCACGGCCCGCGTCTCTACACCGTAGAGCTGGGCCAGATCGGCGTCCAGCATGACCCGCTGGTTACGCAAAGACAGGATGCGGCTTTGAATCAGCGGCTGCAATGGCGCGGCCATTCAGTGCGCCTCGGCGGCCAACAGACCGTCAAGCATCTGCATCACCACTTGCTGCTTGGCACGCGGCAGGGTGGCAATCTGCTCCATCTGCTGCTGCCACTTCGGAGCTGGGCCGCGCTTGGCCGGTGCCCGTTTGGCCGCAGCCTGGCCAGGCGTGTTAGCGCCGACGCAGTTTTGACCCACGTACCAACTTTGGACTGACCCACCATGGCAAGCCGCCATCCCTCGCCCTGCAACAATTCCAGAGACCTCACGCTGGGTCACCGAATATCGGCAGCCTGGGTCAATCTGACGTCGGCGCCAACACAACAGCCTGAACCGCATCAGCAGCATCGCCTGTTGAAGCCAAAATTTAAGAAAAATAGGGCTCTAGCCCCCGTGGAACATGCGCGAGCAGCTCCTGAAACAATAGCAGTCTTGCCTAGCCGCCCACGGCTAGCACCACGGCCGCATCGTCAAACACCACCACGGCGGCCTGGCCTACCTTGAGCTGCAGGCCTACTGCGGCAAAGCCCACCATCTGCAGGCCGCAGGCCAGCGTCAGCACCACTTCGTCCCCCGCGGTAGAGCGCGCTAGCCGTGCCACCGTGCCATGCAGTTGGTTGGGCAAGGTCGCTGCCTTGGCGGGTGCGGCCACCACGGCCACCGCCGTGGCCTTGGCCAGCGCCAGCACCTCGCTGCCCACCGCCAAGCCCAGCAGCTCGGCACTTTCACGCGTGATGTGAGACAGCAGCGTGGTGCCGTCGCTCAGGCCCAGGCGCACTTGCATGGCGCGCCCGGCGCGCTGCAGTGCCAGCACCTGGCAGGGCAGCTGGTTGCGCATGCTGGTGCGCAGGCCCAGCCCTGCCAAGCGCGGTGCTGCGCCCGTTTGCGTATCACTGCGCTGCGCCACCTGGGTCAGCGCCTGCTGGCGTAGCGCGGCCAGCGTGTCGGCGGCATCCAGCAGCTGCCGGCCCGTGGCGGTGAGCTGCGCGCCGCCGCCACCACTGCCGCCCACGGTGCGCTCCACCAGCGGGGCGCCGGCCAGGTTGGTCAGTGTGTCGATGGCTTGCCAGGCGGCCTTGTAGCTCACGTCGGCGCCCCGCGCGGCTTCAGAAATCGAGCCCACTTGGCCAATGCGCCGCAGGATGTCCAGCCGCTTGTCAGCGACCTCGTGGCCCAGCGCACCAGCCAATGCGGAGCCGCTCAAAGGAGAAGAAGTTGTCATGCTGGCTATGCTACGCTATCCTTTTTTGGAATAGCGAAATTTCCATGCCTCCGATCACATCTATTCTGCGCTGGGCCGGCGTGTTGTCCTTGCTAGCGAGCAGCGCCCTGCATGCCGAAGAAGTGACCGTGGCGGTGGCTGCCAACTTCAGCGCCCCGGTGCAAAAGATTGCTACGGCCTTTGCCGCGGCCACCGGGCATAAGGCCACGGTGGTGGTGGGCTCCACCGGCAAGCTGTATGCGCAGATCAAGAACGGTGCACCGTTTCAGGTGCTGCTGTCGGCCGACGACGAAACCCCCACGCGCCTGGGCAAAGAGGGCGCGGGCGTTGCGGTATCGCAATTCACCTACGCCACGGGCCGACTGGTGCTGTGGAGCCGCCAGAGCGACGTGGTGGACGACAAAGGCGAAGTGCTGCGCAGCGGCCGCTTTGAGCACTTGGCGTTGGCCGACCCCAAGCTCGCGCCCTATGGTGCCGCCGCGGTGGAGGTGATGACCAAGCTGGGCGTGGCCGCCAGCCTGAGCCCCAAGCTGGTGCAGGGCGAAAGCATTGGCCAGGCCTACCAATTTGTGTCCACCGGCAATGCCACGCTGGGCTTCGTTGCGCTGTCGCAGGTGATGGTGGACGGCAAGATTGCAGAGGGGTCGGCCTGGGTGGTGCCCACGAACTTGCACACGCCGCTGCGTCAGGATGCCATCGTGCTGAACGCGGGCAAAGACAACGTGGCGGCGGTGGCCTTTATGGCCTTTTTGCGCAGCGATGCGGCCAAGGCGGTGATCCGCAGCTTTGGTTATGAGCCCTGACGACCTGGGTGCCATCGGGCTGACCTTGCGTCTGGCCACCTTGAGCACCTGCCTGCTGTTGCTGCTGGCCACACCGTTGGCGTGGTGGCTGGCACGCACGCATTCGCGCTGGTGTGGGCCAGTGGGGGCGGTGGTGGCGTTGCCGCTGGTGCTGCCGCCCACGGTGCTGGGCTTTTACCTGCTGGTGAGCCTGGGGCCGCAAGGGCCGATCGGCCAGTTCACGCAGGCCATGGGTCTGGGCCTGCTGCCGTTCACCTTCGCGGGGCTGGTGCTGGGCTCGGTGGTGTACTCGCTGCCGTTTGCGGTGCAGCCTTTGCAGTACGCGTTCGAGTCCATGGGCAACCGCCCAATGGAGGTGGCCGCCACGCTGCGTGCCAGCCCGCTCGACGCCTTCTTCACTGTGGCCGTGCCACTGGCCCGCCCCGGCTTTGTCACTGCGGCGGTGCTGAGCTTTGCGCATACCGTGGGCGAGTTTGGCGTGGTGCTGATGCTGGGCGGCAATATCCCTGACAGGACCCGCGTGGTGTCGACCCAAATCTATGGCCATGTGGAAGCTCTGCAGTACACGCAGGCGCACTGGCTGTCTGCTTGCATGGTGGTGTTCTCTTTTGTGGTGCTGCTGGGCCTGGGTTGGCTCAACCCGCGGGGTAGCAGGTTGCGCACATGAGCACCGCACCCAACCAGATTCGCCTGCGCCTGCCGCGCCCCGGTTTCACGCTGGATGTGGACCTGGCCTTGCCCGCGCGCGGCATCACGGTGCTGTTTGGCGCCTCGGGCTCGGGCAAGACCACGGTGCTGCGCTGTGTGGCCGGGCTGGAGCAGGCGGCCCAGGCGCACATCACCATCCATGGCCAGGTATGGCAAGACGACGCAGAGGGCATCACACTGCCTGCCTGGCGCCGCCCGGTGGGCTATGTGTTCCAGGAGGCCAGCCTGTTTGACCACCTGGATGTCCGGGCCAACCTGGCCTATGCCCAAAAGCGTGCACGTCGCGGTGCGGGGCAGGGCGCGTCTTTGCTGGCGCTGGAAAACGCCATTGCCCTGTTGGGGCTGGAGCCGCTGCTGCACCGCCGTACCCTGGCCTTGTCGGGCGGCGAGCGCCAGCGCGTGGCCATTGCCCGTGCACTGGCCACCCAGCCCGAGCTGCTGCTGCTGGACGAACCTTTGGCCTCGCTGGACCCCGCGCGCCGCCAGGACATCCTGCCCTGGCTGGAGCGCCTGCGCGATGAGCTGCACATTCCCATGCTGTATGTCACCCACGCGATGGAAGAGGTGACCCGCCTGGCGGACACGCTGGTGGTGCTGGAGCAGGGCCAGGTGCGCGCCAGCGGCCCCACGGCGCGCGTGTTGGCCCAGGTGGATGGGCCCGTGCGCGTGGGGGAGGACGCCGCAGCGTTGTTAGACGGCCATGTGCTGGCGATAGACACCACCTGGCACCTCGCGCTCATTGCCTTCGATGGCGGCAGTGTGTGGATCAGTGACCCGGGCTTGCCACAGGGCCACCGCGTGCGTTTACGCGTATTGGCGCGCGATGTGAGCATTGCTACGCAGCCGTCGGGTTACACAAGCATACAAAATGTGTTGCCATGTGTAGTTGTCACAATTGCGCCGGACACCCATCCGTCGCAAGCTGTCGTGCAACTGTCATGTGGCGCAACACCCCTGTTGGCGCGGGTTACACGGCGGGCGGTGGACAGTTTGGGCCTGTCGGTAGGGCAGTCCGTATGGGCCCAGGTCAAGGCCCTGGCCCTGGTTGGTTCGTAATCAACGGTTGCAAATTCACCCATTTGGGGGAGTGACAGGTACGGGTGTAGGGGATTACCCTGCGTTATCAGCTTTTTTCAGGCCCAACGCCCCAACCATCGTGCTTATGTCCGCGTCCAACCTGCCCCCCGAGACGGTACCCGTGCTTTCGCTGTTGCTCCAAGCCCAGCGTGCACTGGACCGTGGCGACGTGGCCCAGAGTCAGTCGCTTTCCAAAGCCGCGTTGCAACACGCGCAAAACACCCTGGATCTGCAGGCACAAGCCCAGGCGCTGCTGTGCTTGGCGCATGGGGACCGCATGGTGTCGCGTTTTCGTCGGGCGCAAGAAACCGCCCAACGTGCGGCTGCTTTGTTTCAATTGGTGGGAGATCTGGCGGGCGAGGCCGAGGCGCTGTCCGCCGTTGCCCACACCCTGAGCGTGATGGGGCACAGCGAAGAGGGCGTAGATGCTGCTTTGCTGGCCGCCAAACTTAACGAAGGTGGTGCACCACTACCGGTCGCCATGTCTTACAACTACCTGGGTGTGGCCTATGCCTGCGCCTGGAGCTTTGACAAGGCCGACGCCGCGCTGCAGTACGCCATCGATCTGCTCGATGCCAACGGCCTGTGGATGGAGTCGTACCTGCCGCGCATCAACCAGCGCGCCATGGAAATCACGCGCTGCTTTTTTGATCGCTACTACCACGGCGAATTTCGCTCCCTCAACCGGCTGACCGATCTGCGCCATGCCCACGCCCGTGCCGCCCAGGTGCCGAGCAATCTGCTGGTGCTTCAGGGTGCCTTTGTGAAGACCCAGGTAATGCTGGGTCTGGTGGATGGTTTTGAGGCCTGCTGGCTGGGCCAGTGGGACCTGGCCCAACAAAACGCTGACTTTGCCCAAAGCGCCCAGGCGCGCGGCGACAGCAATCCTTCTGTCACGCTGATGGAAATCTGGCTGCGCACCGAGATTGCGTGGGCCTGCAAAGACTGGGCGCAGGCCGAAGCCCAGGCGCAGCGCATGCTGGAGCTGGCCAACCAGATCGACAACGAACACATGGTTGGCATTGCCTACTTGCTCAGCGCCCAGGTACTGTCGGCCCAGGGCAAAGACCGGCTGGCACAGGCCTTTTTACGCGCCCTCAAGCTGCGTGAAAACAACCTGCGCCTGGAAGCCATTCGCAGCCGCGAAGAACGCATTGAATGGCAACTCAAGGCCCGCGCCAATAATGCCAATGCCCGCAGGTTGGCGGAAGAAACCCAGCGCCTGCAGCAGTTGGCCCTGGAAGACGCGCTGACCGGTCTCTACAACCGCCGCCACCTGGAAGACATGGTGCCCGAAGTCCTGCGCAAGGGCCAGGAGCGTCGCCTGTCACCCGCCATGGCGTTTGTGGATGTGGACCACTTCAAGCTCATCAATGACAACTTCTCGCACCGCGTAGGGGACTTGGTGCTCAAGTCCATCGCCAGTATTCTGCGCAGCTTTGTGCGCGACGGCGATGTGCCGGTGCGCCTGGGGGGTGACGAGTTTGTCGTGGCCTTTGCCCACGTGGAGGAACGCGATGCCGAGGGCTTGGCCCAACGTATCCACGAGGCCATTCGCGGCTTTGATTGGGATGGTTTACACCCAGGCCTGGAAGTCACCGCCAGCGTGGGCGTGGCCGGGGCCGAAGCAGGCGATGCGCTGGACACCTGGCTGCACCGCTGCGACCTCTGCATGTACCAGGAAAAAGACTCCCGGCGCCAGGGCCTGGCCTAGCCCGGCGAATCGTTAGCGCGTGCTGGCCATCAGCGCAGCAAAGCCCACAAACACCCCACCGGTCAGCCGGTTGAAGGTCTTCATCACGCTGGCACGGCGCAGGTAGTGCGCCAGTTTCTTGCCGCTGGCCGCATACACAAAATACCAACTCACCTCTATCACCGCAAAGGTGCCCAGCAAAATGGCGAACTGCAGCAGTTGCGGTTGCTCGGGGTGGATGAACTGGGGAAAGAAGGCCGCAGCAAACAGAATGGCCTTGGGGTTGCTGGCTGCCACCAGCGCGCCTTGCCGGTACAGGGCCCAGGCGTTGGCCGGCGGGGCGGAGGCGGCAGTGGTGTCCGTAGGTGCCTCGGTGGTTTCTTGCACGGGCGAACGCCAGACTTGCACACCCAGGTAGGCCAGATAGGCCGCACCCACCAGGCGCAACGCGTCAAACACGGCGGGGAAGGCCTGCAGCAGTGCGCCCAGCCCCGCGGCCGACAGGCCCAGCATCAGCATCAGCGACGTCATGCAGCCCGCCATGCTGATCACAGCGGTGCGCAAACCCTGGCGCGCGCTGGTGCTCATCACCAGCAACATGTTGGGGCCAGGCGTGGCAGACACCACAAACGTCATCATCACAAACAACCACCAGGTTTGCAGGCTCATACGGGGCTCCGTTTAAACATTGAAAGGCTAGTAATGGGGCGGCAACTCGTCACGCAAGTTGCGCGCCGCAGCCGGTTCGCTGGCCTGCTGGCGCAGGTGCGTCAGTTCGCGAATCAGCAAATCGATTTGCGCTTGCTGGCGAACAATGATCTTGTCGAGCTGGTCCAGTGCATCGTCGGCAAAGCTGGCCTTGATTTCCAGCTCGGTGATGCGCTGCTCGGTACGTTCTGTGGTGTCCATGGGGGTATTGGACACTATGTGGCAATCACTGACGTGGCAGTTGGACTGTATTTCAGGGGAGGGTATTCAACTTGGCGATGTGCCGGACCAACTCGAGGCGAGAGTTATGCCAAACGAAATAGGAGATTCCTCTGCGCGCCTCGTCCTCTTCTGGTGCGCCCACAAGCATTAAGAGTTCGCTGTCCGGCTGGAAGTGCAGAGAGCCTCGGCCAGGCCACCGGGCATTGCTGTCCAGCAACTCGTCTTGCACGTTCACCGCGCTATTGATGCTAACCCCCTTGGGATGGAATACTTGCCCATTCTTGGCATCGATGATCATGATTTGGACGCAACTGGTGCCACACCCCCAGGTGGTCAGGATGTAGTGGCCCGCAAAGTTGACCTTCTCTTTCGACCATTCCTGAAGGCGTGTTTTGTACCGTTTGGCTTCGGGGTCTTGTCCTAGTCGAAGCTCTGCGTTGCGGCCCTGGTAGAGGCTAGCGGGATAGCTGGAGAAAGCCGGCGCATTCTGCGGAACGTCGGATAGTCGAATGGTGGCTGCGTTATAGCCATCGGCATCGGTTGCGGCTTGGGCACCCAGTGAAATGGCTGCTGCCAGCAATACGCCGAACTTTATTTGAAGATACATGTTACGGACCGGAGAGTGCTTGCTCAGGCCTCGCGGTGATTGCGAACGACTTCTTCGATGATGCGCCTGAATACCTGAACGACGAGGTCTGGATTGAGATCACTACCTTGTGCCAGTTCTCGAAAGTGTGCCTCCTGAGCGGCCTCTCGCTGTGGATCAATAGCGTCCAGCACGTGAAGCGCCTTCAGCTTGCCGATCTTTGAGGTAATGCGAAATCGGTTTGCCAAGAGATCGACAAATTTTGCGTCAACATCGTTTACGTCTGCCCTGAGCGATTGGAGTTCTAGATTGGTCATATGAGTGGAGATTTCTTAGCTGGCCGCAGTTGCTTGTCTAGGCCTCAATAGACTGACTGCAGACATTCGCGACGCTCCATAGCGGTCTTCCGTGTGGGCACTTTCCTATCCAACCTTCGCAAGCGCAGCCTTTGGTTGCGTGTCCGCGCCGTGCAACCTGTTAACGCGCATGAGAACAATCATGTAAAGCACTTGTGATCATTGGAAAAAGATGCCAAGTATGACCACGATGTTGCCTATAAGCCCCACTCGCTTGGCACTTTGCGCCGATGAGGCGCCGGTAGCTGTCAATTGCACGCGACGCCAGGACCATACGTAAAACCAAAAGGCCAAGACGACGCCGCCCGCCATGATCCAACCGGTCTGATAGAACGATGCTGCGAATCCGAACAAGGCTAAAAGCGAACACGCACCGAGCACAGCCACTCCCGACTCAGAACTTTGAACGAAAGACAATGCGTCACAGGCTTTGCAACGTACCGGAAATCCAGCGCTCGATCCCCACGCCTCAGCAAAAGGAATCGACTTCACACCACACGATGGGCAGTTCTGCATGTTGTGCTCACTATCGAATAATTAATCAATTCCGCAGTCTATCGACCAAACACCAAGGCGCCTCCAGACTGGAAGCCGACTTTCACTGTGCCCCAAAGAAGTCGTCAACGTGAAAGTACCCGGCAACTTGCGCCAGGAGTGCGCGCAGCGACCGGGCGCAGCAAAGCGTCCGAGTTGACCGGCATGTTATGCCTCATTGCCCTGCAACTCCTCCAAGAGGTTTTCCGCCGACATGATCAGGTTTGGCAAATACGACTGATCCATCCTGAAATCCCCTTTGAGTTCTCCAGTGACTTCCTGGTCACCTTCTGGGCGCAGGTCGTACGTGCCTGTAATCCGGCCCAACCCCTTCATCTCCAAGGCGACACAGATTCCTCGCTCATAGCTACTAAGCACCGCGCAGCATGGAGCACCTACGCACTCGTACATTGTCCGCAGCTCTCGCACAAACCTACTCAGATCCGCACCTTGCAGGTAGGCCTCGAATTCGGCCTGAATGCCAGGAACGCGCGCTGCTACTTGGACTCTGCACCAGTCTTCGTCGTCGATTGCTCGACGAGCGGCGATTTGGATGTGAAGGCCCTCCACGTCAAGATTCATGAGGCATAACGATGGTCGTGAGTGGACCAAAACGGCACGCCCAGCTTTGAGGAAAGGCAGAAGCGCATCCCGCCGTTGTAGGTCCAATAGAAGATCCTGTTAAGCATCACGTTTCACCAGCACCGCCGCGCCCAAGATCGCAAGGCCTGCGCCTAGCACGCATAGCAGTCCGCCACCCACATAGCCACCAGCTTGATCGCCAAAAAGGCTAAAAATCAGGCCAAAGACGTCTAGTTGCGGGGGCATGAAGACAGGCCATTTCGCATATGTGAATCCATAGTACGCGCCAGCGAGCAAATACCCTCCAAAGGCGAGCAAGCCGAGTCCTGTCCCAATCGACGAGGCTCCACTCTTGGCGTGTAAAGGGGTAACCATGGACTTGATCTTTAACGAATAAAAATTGGAGCGATATTGCTTCTAGTCGGTCATTCGATGAAGGGTTTGTATATCCCAAAACGAAAGAATGTGTGAACTTCCGCTTCCGCCGCTCAGTGGGCCGACAGTGTGTGGCGCGCCTTGGCTTCGGCGTAGCACTTGACGCAGACGACGGCCATCCCATTGAACTCTCGAAATACATCGGTCATACCATCCTCTCGCTGAAAGGTTTCCTCGCAGGCGTGGCACCAAGCTTGAAGGTCGTTGGGGTCATCTGAGTTCTCAACGAAGCCTGCCGAGGTCTTGTCCTCACCTATTAGGTGACGGCAGACAACTGCAGCAACGCGCTTGCCATGGGGGCCGCAATCGACCAGAAGTGGTTCGGTGGTGGACATATTCGTCGAACGAATTATTTGAGAATCACAGTACCCGAATGTAGCTTGTTAGACCGATTCCATCGAATGTCGGCTTAGGCATCGCGTGCCAGTAGTTTGGCAACGGCGTTGCGAAGATAGGCGGGCTTCAGTGTTGCCATTGCTTGGGTTCGAAGCTGGGCCGCGCGTTCTTCCCTTCCAGTTGATCTGAGTACCTCTTCTATTTGCTGCAAGTCCTCAGCGAAGATATGTAAGAAAGCGCGGTAAAGCGGCGCTTTCGTTCTTGGCCTGACCTCGATGTCGCCGACATCGCACACGAGTTCTTTGGCTTTGGCTAGGACTTGAGCTTCCGGATCTGGGATGTACTTTGCTGCCAGAGAGAACCGCTTGGTTCGCACAAGCGCAGGCACCGCGATATGTGAGCAGTGCTGTGCGAACTCTTGATACCTTTCATCTAGCAACGAGAAGAGTGTGGCTGTCTTTTCGTCTTCTCCCAGGCGCTCGTTCATTGCCTCGATGTCGTGAAAGAGGTCGCGATTGAGTTCGCCGCTAGACAGCCTGGCAATTTTGTCATTGAGTTTTTCCCGAAACGCTTTGAAGGCGGGCGGATACTGTTCAGCAAGTTCTAGCCAGTAGGCTAGTGCAAAGGATAAGCGCACGCCTCGGTAAGCACGATCTTCTTCCAGCGCGTGTTCGTGGAACCACTGGAACTGAGAGAGCGCTTCCTCGAAGCGACCTTCGTGAGTTGCGGTTCTTCCGGCGTTAAGTCGATCACTTGCGCTCATTGCGATGCCTAGCGTAATTTTTGCCGCAAAACACTGCGGGATAAAGTGGGAGTGTGGTCTAAAAAAATTGGCATTTGCCCATATCCAGTTTGGACAAACTGCTCTCATAAAAATAGCGACAAACCTAGCAGTCTGCCAACGCCGATTTTGACGATTGAGTTTGGCCCTGAATATCCCCCGTTCGGGTGAATCTGCGAATGTCAGCTTCCGCCCCACAAAGCTGCCTACCTACACTTTTCTAACCAATCACCCACAACCCGACAACGCCACCTAGCCTTCAACGGTGATGCGCTCGAAAAAGCGCAGAAAATAGCGCTTTAGATACTAGGAAGTCCCTGTGAATCCATCCGCTGCCCATGCCGAACTCATAGCCACTTTCCGCAGAGCGGAAGCCGAGGCTGCACACAAGTTCGGATTGATCAAGGCAGCTGAGAGGAAGGGGCCGAAGGCGATTCAGGTGGCTGTCGAAACAGCGGCTAAGGCCGCGAAGCGCCGGGATTCGTATGCGAAGAAGCTGAGCGCTTTGGGCGTGGATCTCAAGGATTAAGCAGCGCGCAGTGGGTTGCGCATAGTCGAAATTTGGAAAGAAACCTGATGGAAATAGAAGAACCAGAGCCGATCGAGGAATACGTCCCAGGCGTCGCGGGCGGCCGGCATTACATGGCCAAGCTGTGTCACTTCCCTGATGGTCCTTGGACCATCGAGGTCATCCACGTGGAGTCACTGCCGCCACTGCAAGGCAGCGACAAGACCTGGCCGACTCGGGAGGAGGCCGTTCAAGCGGCAGACAAGCTGGTGGCAGACCAGGCGCACTGATTTGCTATTACTTTAGTAGCTGCTGGCGCATATTCCACGGGGGCTAGAGGCCTAAAACATTGCTGAAGAGCCTACTGCTTCGCCCCCATCTTCACCGCCGCATCTCTTGACGCCTGCAGCACCGCCGCATCCGGCACCTCCAGCGTTGGCCACCCCTGCAGATGCTTCTGTGTCAAATTGCACAGCGCGGTGATCCACTCGGGGTCGTCGTTGAGGCAGGGGATGTAGTGGAATTCCTTGCCGCCTGCGTGTGTGAATGCCTCGCGGCCTTCCATGTTGATTTCTTCCAGCGTTTCCAGGCAGTCGCTGCTGAAGCCTGGGCAGACCACGTCCACGCGTTTCACGCCGGCCTTGCCCATGGCGATCAGTGTGGGTTCGGTGTAGGGCTCCAGCCACTTGGCGCGGCCCAGGCGGGACTGGAAGCTGACCTGGTACTGGTCTTTGCCCAGGTTCAGTGCTTCAGCCAGCAGGCGCGCGGTCTTGTGGCATTCGCAGTGGTACATATCGCCCAGCTGCAGCGTGCGTTCGGGCACACCGTGAAAGCTCATGAGCAGTTTGTCGGGTTTGCCATTGACTTTCCAGTAGCGCTGGATGCTGCTGGCCAGGGCGTTGATGTAGCCCGCGTCGTCGTGGTAGCGGTTGATGAAGCGGAACTCGGGGATGGCACGGGTCTTGGCGGCCCAGGCGTAGACCGCGTCGCACAGGCTGGCGGTGGTGGTGGCGCTGTACTGCGGGTAGGCCGGCACGATGAGCACGCGCGTCACGCCTTCGGCCTTCATGGCGTCCAGCTGCGAGGCGATCGACGTGCTGCCATAGCGCATGGCCCAGCGCACCTTGACCTGGTGGTTGCGCTGGCCCAGCCAGCCCTGCAACAGCTTGGCCTGTTTCTCGGTCCACACCTTGAGTGGCGAGCCCTCGGGCGTCCACACGCTGGCGTACTTGGCGGCCGACTTGGCCGGGCGGGTGCGCAAGATGATGCCGTGCAGGATCAGCAGCCACAGCAGGCGCGGAATTTCCACCACGCGCGGGTCGCTCAAAAACTCCGCCAGGTAGCGGCGCACGGCCTGGGGTGCGGGCGCATCGGGTGTGCCCAGGTTGCACAGCAGCACGGCCGTGCGGGGCACCTGGCCATGGGTGTAGGGGGGCTCGGGCTGGAAGGGGGAGGTGAGAAGCATGCGGTATTCTCCCGCACCTATGCTGGCACTTTCTTCCATCCGCGCAATCACCCTCGATCTCGACGACACCTTGTGGCCGATCTGGCCCTGCATTGAACGTGCGGAAAAGGTCTTGCATGCCTGGCTGCTGCAATACGCACCGACCACCGCTGCGCTGTATGCCGACCCCCACGCTCGCCGGTCTATCCGCGAAGCCACCGAACTGCAATGGGCCGCCCAAGCGCATGACCTGAGCGTGCTGCGCCGCGAATCTATCCGCCTGGCGCTGGAGCGGGCGGGCGACGACACCGATTTGGCAGACCCCGCTTTCGACCTCTTCTTTGCCGAGCGCATGCGCGTGGAGCTATTTGACGACGCGATTGCCACACTGGAGTGGATGGCCGCGCGCTGGCCGATTTATGCGGTGTCCAACGGCAATGCGGATGTGAACAAGGTGGGGCTGGGGGCGTACTTCAAAGGCAGTGTGAGCGCGCGTGATGTTGGGGTGGGCAAGCCCGATCCACGCATCTTTCACGCTGCAGCAAAAGCGCTGGGCCTGCCACCTGAAGCCATCCTGCACGTGGGCGACGACGCGGCGCTGGATGTGCTGGGTGCCCTGGATGTGGGCATGCAGGCCGTGTGGGTGAACCGCAGCGAAACGCTGTGGAGCTACACCCAGCAGCCCCATGCCACCGTGGCCAGCCTGACCGAGCTGCGCGATCTGCTGGCCGGCGGCTAGCGGCCGGGTTTGAGCGTCAGCGTGCTTTCGGTGTGGGCCTTGACGTCGTCTTCGTCCAGGTGCTGCTGCACATAGGCGCCTGCCGCATAGCGCTCGGCCTGGTCGGCGTAGTGTTTGTCAAACCGCACGCCGCTTTGCCCCACCGGGTTGATGCCGACAGACTGGCTGGCATCCGCAAAGTCGATCACGCGGCGTGTGGACGGCCCATAGCTCACGGCCCAGGGCGCGGGGCCGATGGCGCTGGACAGGTTGTTGGGTGTTTCGCGGCCGCCGGGCACCGCAAAAGGCCCCACGTTGAACAGCCAGTCCAGCGGCTTTTGCCGGCCCAGCGGGTGGTTGTGGGTTAGCGTGTGGGCGGCACCCCAGCGCCAGTCCAGCAGGCTGGTGCCATACAGGCCTTGCAGGTGCTTGAGCGTGTTGCTCCAGGCAACGCGCACGGTCTCAAAACGGCCCTCCACGGCCTTGGTGTTCTTGTTGTCCCACCAGGGGGAATTGGTGTCGGCCACCAGCAGAGGCAGGGCAAAGTCCAGCGCACGGGTTTTCAGCAGGTTCTTGAATTGCACCTCGCCCATCTCGTCTTCCATGGCGGCTTTGGCCAGCTCGTACATCAATTGCGTAAACAGCGTGGGGGCAATGCTGTCCGTGGTGTAGTTGCCGTCCCACTTGGTCAGGGGCTCCAGGAACGCCTTGTCGTTCGGGTCGGTCACCACGGCCTGCAACATCGGCATCAGGTCTTTCAGGATGCGCGGCCCGTAGCCGTTGCTGGTGTCCAGTTGCAAGGCCTGCGCGGCCTTGGTGTCCCAGCGGATTTTGGGATTGCTCAGCACGCTGTCCAGGCGCTGGGCGCGGTCGGCCAGGTTGTAGTAACCGGGCACAGGCACGCCACTGCTGGGCTTGGGCTGGTGGTTGGCGGACATGATGTAGCCGCGCGCAGGGTTTTCTTCCTGCGGGTTGAAGGTGAAGGCGTAGAAGCCGGGCTTCTCGGCCTCGCCTTTGGCGGCGTCCAGAATGAAGGTGGGGTTCACGCCCGCGGGGCGCTGGGGCAGTTTGGCTGCGGCCCACCAGCCGATGTCGCCCTTGGCGTTGGCCCAGACGATGTTCAGGCCAGGTGCGTGGATTTTGCTGACCGCCTCGCGCGCCTTGTCGCGGGTGTCGGCGCGGTTCAGCTCATAAAACGCCTGCAGGATGGGGTTCTCGGTTTGCAGAAACGCCCACCACATGGCAATCGGTGTGTCGCCCAGGCTGTCCTGGAACGCGTCGTTGATGAGCGGGCCGTGGGGTGAGCTGCGCAGCGTGAGCTGCACGGGCGCAGCCCCTTTGACGGTGATGGTTTCGGTACGCGTTTCCAGGTTCACCCACTGGTTGTTGTGCCAGACCTGCTGGGCATTGGCGGGGTTTACCTTCTCGGCGATGAGGTCCATGTCGTCGTTCTGGAACATGGTCAGGCTCCAGCCAAAGTCCATGTTGTGGCCCAGCAGCGCGGCCGGGCTCAGGGCCTGAAAGTGGCCGTACAACTCAAAGTCGGGCGCGCTTAGGTGGGCCTCGTACCAGACGCTGGGCGTGGAAAACGCAATGTGCGGGTCGCCCGCCAGCAGTGGCTTGCCGCTGACCGTGCGTTTGCCCGAGATAGCCCAGGCGTTGCTGCCCTCCATCAGCGGAATGCTGGCCAGCTCCATGGCCTCTTGGCTAACCTGGGCAATGCGGTTCAGGCCTTTCCAGTCGCTGTCTTTCAGTGCGGTGGCGGGTGTCAACACGCCTTCGGGGTGCCAGTCGATGTCAAACACGCGCAGGTAGTCAGGGCCCAGCTTGTCGCGTATGAAGGTCATGGCCGGCTCGGTGCGAAACGCCGCAGCAAAGCTATAGGCCAGGTAGCCCGAGACCGCCACCGTGTCCTCCGGTGTGAAGGGCTGGTGCGGAATGCCCAGAATGTCGAACTCCACCGGCGAGCGGTTGTGGTCCTGGTATTGGTTGACGCCGTCCAGATAGGCCAGCAGGGCCTTGTTGGCCGGGGTGCTCATGTCCATCGCTGCGGCCATGGCCTTGGCGCGGGCGCGTATGCCCAGGGTGCGGAACAGCCTGTCGGTGTCCAGCAGCTTGGGCCCCAGAATTTCAGCCAGCTCGCCCTTGGCCAGCCTGCGCACCATTTCCATCTGGAACAGCCGGTCTTGCGCATGCACATAGCCCAGCGCGCGGTACATGTCGGTCTGGTTGGCCGCCTCGATGTGCGGCACACCGCGCTCGTCATAGCGCACGGTCACCTTGGCGCTCAGGTTATCCAGGGGCAGGCTGCCGCTGCGCACCGGTTGTTTGGTGTAGAGGTACCAGCTGCCCAAGGCCAGCGCGGCAATCACAAGCAAGGCCAGCAGGCCGCCAACAATTTTCAGAATGAGCTTCATGGCGGCTATGGTGCCACCAAAATCGCCCGCTGCGCCCTAAAAAATCCAGGGGTTGGCCGTGCGCACGCGCGCGCCCAGGCTGCGCAGCATCTCGGTCAGCCCCATGTGGGCGCGGTCAAAGTGCAGCAGGTCCGGCGGCAGGGCGTGCATATGGAGCGAGGCGGCGCGTCGGGCGGCGGCATTGGGCTGGGGCGGTGGCGGTAATTGACCAAAGTCATACACCGGGCTTTTCAGCGGCAGGCATTGCCAGTCTTGCCAGCCGGCCAGCGCGGGCAGCAGCTCGGTCTCAAAGCGTTGCTGGTCCAGCGCAGGGTCGATGAGGTCCAGCGCCAGGTAGGCCTCGCGCAGCGCCACCGTGTCCTTAGGCGCACGCAGTGCAGCCTTCCAGGCATTCGCTGCCTGCGCGCAAAACAGGGGCGACAGGGTGCGTGTGCAGCCAAAGTCCAGCAGACCCAGTTGGCCCTCGTCCATGAATAGGTAGTTGCCCGGATGCGGATCGGCCTGCAGGCGCTGCAAGCCCCAGGCGCATTGCATGAAGGTGTCAAACAGCAGTTGGCCGTAATGGTCGCGCTGGGCCTGGCTGGGCTGGGTGGCCAGCCACTCGGCCAGGTGCAGGCCGTGCAGGCGCTGCATGGTCAGTACGCGGGGCGTGGTGCGTTCCATCACCGGCGTGGGCAGCACCAGCTTCGGGTGTTGCAGGTGCTGGGCAAACCACTGCAGCTGCTTGGCCTCGTGCAGATAGTCCAGCTCTTGCGTCAGCGTCTGGGCAATGTTCTCCATCACGCGGGCCTGGATGTCGGCATTGGGCAGTGCCTCAGGCCCCAGGCTGATGCCCTTGAGCAGCAGGCGCAGCATGGCTAGGTCGCTATGGATGGTGGCGGCCATGCCGGGGTACTGCAGCTTCACGGCCACGGCCTCACCGCTGAACAACGTAGCGGCGTGCACCTGGCCCAGGCTGGCGGCGGCAAAGGCCTGCAGGTCGAATTCGGCAAACAGCGCCTCCGGGCTGTTGCCCAGCTCCTGGCGCAGCAGCTTGAGCACCAGCGCGCGGTTCAGCGGGGTGACCTGGTAGTGCGCGCGTGCCAGCTGCTGGCGCACGCCCTCGGGCAGCAGGCCCAGTTCCATGCTCAGCAGCTGCGAGGCTTTTAGCGCCGTGCCCTTGAGCTGGTTGAGAGCGGTGAACGCGATGCGGCCCATCTTGGCCTCGTGCTCTACACGCGCCGCTTCCTGGTCGGCCGCACTGGCACCGCGCCGCACCAGCTGCGTGGCCGAGCGTGCCAGTTGCGTGGCGCCAGCCTGTGCGGCAGCGGCACCCACAATGGCGCCGCGCGCGAGCTTACTGGTGTGCGGTGCTTGCGGCATGCAGGGACTGGCTCAGCATTTTGGGCACGATGCGCCGGTGCACCGGCCCCACGACGGCCATGTAGGCGTGGCCCAGCGCATTGTGGTTGTGCACCACGGTGCTGACCGACACCACGGGCTTTCCATCCTGCTGGTGTTTGAACACCGACAGCTCCACGCGCAGGTGTTTGTCGTCATCAAACAGGATGACCTCGGGCGCCGACAGGTAGCACAGGCTGAAGATGCCCGCGCGGTCACCCAGCGCGTAGCGGGCGGCGGGTTTGCTGTCTTGCGCTTGCATTTTTACTTGCAGACGGCCCAGGTGCTTGAGGCCCACCAGACGTACGGCCTGGTTGCGCACCGACATGAGGAAGTCCATCCAGCCTGGGGTGCGGCCCACCACCGCCAGGTAGGTTTCCATGGCGCTGCTGCCGGGCTGCGGGTCGGCAAAGGTGTAGCAGTCGGCAAAGTCGGCGCCCACGGTGCGCTGGGCAATCTGGCTGTGCGCCGGCAGTGCGGTCTCGGTGATGGTGGCGGCGTTCATGGAGTTTTCAGGGTGTGGCGGGCGCGTTGCATCAGGTCCAGCCAGCCACCGCCGGGTTGCAGCAGGCGCGCCAGCTGGCTGCGCAGCATGAAGCCGCCCAGCTCCAGCAGCCGGTCCACCAGGCCGCTGCGTAGCGCCAGCGTCAGCACACCCAGGCTCAGGTCGGTCATGCGGGTGGTGTCGGCAAAGCCGTCTGACGTGTCGCGCAGCCAGAAGCCCAGCACCGCGTACACATAGTCCGCCATCAGGCTGGACAGGCTGCCCTGAAAGCCGCAGGGCGGTATCTCGCCGCTCTCCTGCGCGGCCTCCAGCATCTCGGCAAATGCGGCTTGCAGCAGGGTCTTGCCGGGCAGGGCGCCACTCAGCAGGGCCAGCGGCGCCTTGTTGAGCAGCTGGTGCGCCAGGGCTACAAACTCGCGGTCCGGCAGCAGGGTTTCCAGCAGGTGGTCCACCAGCAGTTGCATGCGCTCTTGCAATGAAAATTTGTCCAGCCCCTTGGTCTTGCGCATAGCCGCCAGGGCGTCTTCCACGGCCTGCTCAAAGTAGGCCAGCACCAGCTTTTCCTTGCTGGGAAAGTACTTGTAGATGGTGGCATCGCCCAGCTCGGCGGCGCGGGCAATCTGCTTCATGGTGGTGCCGTCAAACCCGTGCTGGGTCATCAGGTCTACCGCGGTGCGGATCAGCAGGCGGTGGCTTTGGGCTTGTTGGGCTTTGGTGGTGCGCATGGTGTGTTCGCTCTCAAGTAGTGCCGTCCCAGCGGGCATCAGCGCGCAGGGCACAGTGGGTCCAGATGCCGCCGGCCAGATCCGCCAAGCCAAACAGGATGATCATGGGGCTACCCAGCCCGGTGAGGGCAAAGGCCGTGAACGCCACAAAGACGATGAAGCGTGTGTAGACGGAGGCGACGAGGAAGGGCTTGAACTCGTGGCGGGCCGCGACCCAGGCGTACACGCCGATCATGAAGGCCACCAGCCCCACCACGCGAATCCAGACCTCCGGGGTTTGCGGTATCTGCAGCAGAGACAGCAGCAGGTTGGGCGCGAGCACCAGCGTGGCGCCGGCCAGGAACAGGTAGACCGCGAAGACTTTGGCGCTGAAGGCAGAGCTGGACATGGAGGGTTCCTTTTACAGAGAAAGCCAGCCGTAACCCGTGGCGATGAGCAGCGGGCCGGCGGGCAGGGCAGCCCAGAAGGGCGACTTGGGAAACGCGGCGGCCCCGAGCACGCCGGTGAGCAGCAGGTAGCTGCCCACGATCTTCAGCAGCGCTAGGTCAGCCGTGGCCGCGGCGTGCAGGGCGGTGTGCCCGGCCAGTAGCAGCAATGGGCCAAAGATCAGGAACCAGAAGGCGGTACGGCGTTCGTCTGTGGCCGCAAACTGCCCGATGTAGCCACCGCCCCAGGCGGCGCGCAGCGGGGCGCGGTATTTGCGCAGGCCGTAGGCGATGTGCCCCAGGCCCAGAACGACCATGAACCACGCGACGGTGTGTGCCATGCAATGCCTTTATGGAAACTAACTTTCCATAAATATAGCATTTAAGTAATTTAAAAGATAGTTGATTTTATAAAAAGCCTGCGGCCGCCACCCCGCTGCGCACTGCGCCTTCCAGCGTGGCGGGGTAGGGGCCATCCACATAGTCGCCACAGGCCCAGAGGCCGGGCGCGATGGCCTGCTGTGGGCGCACCAGCCCCGGCGTGCAGGCAAAGGTGGCGCGTTTTTCCACCACGGTTTGCAGCGGCGTGAGCGCTAGGCCCAGCTGGGCTTGCGCCTGGGCCAGCACCTGGGTTTGCAGGGTGTCGCGGTCGCCCTCACTGGCGCTGACCACAAAGGCCAGCAAGCCCTGAACACCACCGGACTGGCCACCGAGTTGGCCGCGGTCGAAGACAAATTGGGCGGGATTGGTTGCGTCGCTGCGCAGCGCCAGCATGGGCTGGCTCAAGCGGGCGCTGGCTGCATGGGCATAGACGGTGGCAATGGCTTCAAACTGCAGGGCCTGCGCGGTGGCAGCCCACGTTTGCATGGCGGTTGCTATGGTTTCAGGAGCTGCTTGCGCATATTCCACAAGGGCTAGGGCCGCATTCGATGAGGAAGTGGCCCACAGCACGGCGTCAAAAGCTTGGCCGTTCACCAGCCAACCGGTGCCTGGGTGTTGGGGGGTGAGCTGATCCACACGCGTGCCCAACCGCACCACGCCACCCTGCGCCTGCAGCCAGGTGGCTGCGGCTTGCGGGAACAACGTGGCCAGGTCGGCGCGGGGCAACAGCAGGTTGGAGCTGCCGCGCCCACCAAACAGCGAGTCGCGCAGCACGGTGAGGAACACCTGGCCACTGGCCCGATTGGCCGGCGTGTTCAGCGCCGACACGCACAGCGGGTCGATCATGGTGGCCAGCACAGTGGGCGTGAGCGTGCGGCACAGGTCGGCCACGGTAGTTTGTGGCGCGCAGGCAAAGCCGCCCAGCTGCCAGCCGGTGGCGGCGCGCAACAAACTCCATTTGTCGGCCCAGGTCCAGCCCTTGGCACTCGCAATGCCGGCCAGCGCATCCAGCGGGCTCGGCCAGTCGGGCAGGGCCAGGCCGTCGCCATCGGGGAAAAGTAGCGTGAGCGGCAGGCGCAGCAGCGTTTGCTGTGGGTCCACACCCACGGTACGCATGAGTTTGAGTGTCTCGGAGTAGGCGCCAATGAGGATGTGTTGGCCGTTGTCCAGCACCACGGGCGTGCCGTTGGGCAAGGTGCCATTCAGGGCTCTGGCCCGCCCGCCGACTGCGCGGGCTGCTTCAAAAACTGTAGCGTGGTGGCCGGCTTGTGTGGCGGTGACCGCAGCGGCCATGCCGCCCCAGCCGGCGCCTACAACCGCTACTTTCACAGCCTGCCTAAGGCTTGCACCTTCCACGCCAGCCAGAACTTGCGCAGCGGCGTGAGCGCGATGCGCTGGTGCAGCACCTGGAAGTTGTCGGACTCGATCTCGCGCAGCAGGGCGCGGTAGATGCTGGCCATCATCAGGCCGGGCTTTTGCGTGCGGCGGTCCGCAGCGGGCAGCAGGGCCAGCGCTTCGTCGTACAAGCCTTGGGCGCGCTGCGCCTGGAATTTCATGAGGGCGGTGAAGCGGTCCGAGTAGGTGCGCTTCAAGATCTCATGCGCCTTCACATCGAACTGCTGCAGTTCGTTGACCGGCAGGTAGATGCGCCCACGCATGGCGTCTTCGCCCACGTCGCGCAGGATATTGGTGAGCTGCAGGGCCTGGCCCAGCTTGTGGGCGTAGGCGGTGGTTTGCGCGTCGGTCTGGCCGAAGATGCGCGCGGCCACCTCGCCCACCACGCCGGCCACCAGGTGGCAGTAGCGCTGCAGGTTGGGGTAGTCCAGGTAGCGGGTTTGTTCCAGGTCCATTTGGCAGCCCTCAATGACGCCCAGCAGGTGGCGTGCCTCGATGCCGTACAGCGCGGTGTGCGGCATCAGCGCCTTCATCACCGGGTGCACGGGGTTGCCCGCAAAGGACTGGGCCACCTCGGTCTGCCACCATGCCAGCTTGGTTGCTGCCACCCCAGGGTCCATCATCTCGTCCACTACGTCATCCACCTCGCGGCAGAAGGCATAAAACGCGGTGATGGCGGCGCGCCGGGGGGCGGGCAGAAACAGGAAGGCGTAGTAGAAGCTGCTGCCGCTGGCGGCGGCTTTGTCCTGGACGTATTGCTCTGGGGTCATGGCGGGGATTGTTACATCCCGCGGCCGTCGCTAGCGGAACTCGGAGGGTTTGAAGTAGTACTCGTCCGGGATTGTCAAAAACGCATCGGTGAGTTGCGGGTTGTCGATGGTGATGGTGGTCCGCTGCGCCAGCTTGGCGCGCTGCAGGGCGCGGCGCACCGAGGGGTCGCTGGCCAGTAGTTTCTGGAACGCGCCTTCGGCAAACGCACGTTTGAGGCCGGACAGGATCATTGCGTGCAGTTCGGTGCAGTCGGGCCGCAGATAAAAGAGGCGGGCAAAGCGGTAGATCAGCAGCACATGCGGGTCCACCACCATGGAGGGGGCAAAGTCGCCGTACTGCTCAGAGAAGCCATACACCTCGTTCATGCCCAGCGGCAAAAAGTCAAAGCGCTTGGCCTCCAACATGGGGAACAGCGATTCCAGCGTGGGCCCGGTCACCACCGAGATGCCGGCGGCCTGCATGATGGCGTTGTTGGACCAGCCCAGGCCTTGCCCCGCGCGAAAGCGGCGCAGTTGCGTGAGGTTGCCCACGCGGGCAAATTCGTTTTCCAGGCTGTAGTGGATCAGGCTGAGCCGGTAGCCCAGCAAGCCGCGGTCGATGGGGAAGTAGACCGCGTTGAAGGCTTTCTCGAACTCGGCGCCCGAACCAAAGTCCGCCACATTCACTTCGCCCCGGCGCAGCATGGCGCGGGCGCGCTCGTCGTTGACGGCGATGGGGTGCAGGCTCAGGGTGTAGGGCTTGCCACAGCGCTGCAGCGCGAGCTCCAGCACGCGGTAGCCCAGGTTGTCGGTGCCATTGGCATTGAGGTTGGGGTAGACCACCAGCATGGGGGACTGGGCGCGGGCCGTGCAGGCGCCGCCCAACGCCAGGCTGGCACCGGCGAGGTGGAGCAGTGAGCGACGGGTCCAACGATTTTGCAGATTTTCTTGTTTTTTGACGGACACGGGCATGTCATTGATTGGACCATGGCCATAGGCCACAACCCTGCCAAAGTTCTAGGGGAATGCCCGAGTTTGGCGCTTAAAAAGTGGACCGTTCGGTCAGGTGCGTTTGGGGTTGGATAGCGCTATAGCCCGCGTCCAATGTGCGGTAGTAGCTATTAATTTAGGAGCGTTCATGGTTGGGGTGTGCGTGCCCCAATGCGGTGCGGAGCCGGTGGGCTGCGCTTAGGCGCGCATGCGCCAGGCACGCCACAGCAGCAGCGGGAAATCCCAGGCCCGCAGCACCGGGCGCTGGCCCAGGGTGCGGTAGTCCAGCGCGGCGATCTTGTCCAGAATGCGCAGCCCGCCTTGCACCACCAGGCGCAGTTCCCAGCCCGTGCGGCCCGGCAGGCGGTGCACCAATGGAGCACCCCGCAGCATGCTAGCCAGCGCAGACTGTGCGCTGGCAGCTATCATTTTGGTAGCGGACTCGGTCTGGCGTTGGGCCAGCACATCGGCCTGCGGCACGCCAAACTGGGCGCGCGCGGCATCGCTCAGGTAGTAGCGGCCACGCGGGATGTCCACGCTCAGGTCTTGCCAGAAGTTGATGAGCTGCAGCGCGGTGCAGATCGCGTCGCTTTGCGCCAGGGCCTGCGCGTCGTGCACGCCATACAGATGCAGCAGCAGCCGGCCCACGGGGTTGGCGGAGCGGCGGCAGTAGTCCAGCAGCTCGGCCTCGTCGGCGTAGCCCGTGCGGTCGCGGGTCTTTTCAATGTCTTGTACAAACGCGTCCAGCAGGTCGTGCAGTAGCTGGGTGGGCAGGGCGTATTGCTGAATCGCCCCCTTTAGCGGGCCAAACACCTGGGGCCAATCGGCAAAAGCGGTGCCGCCCTCTGCCGCCTGTTGCAGCGCCTGGCGGTAGGCCTGCAGGCTGGCCAGGCGCTGGGCGGGGCTGGCGTCGCCCTCGTCGGCAATGTCGTCCGCGGTGCGGGCGAAGTGGTAAATCGCGGCGATCGGCGCGCGCAGGTGCGGCGGGCACAGCCAGGAGGCCACGGGAAAGTTCTCGTAATGGGTAATCGGCGTAGCGGCGGGGGCGGTGGGCATGGGGCGATTGTGCCCGCGGCGGGTTTTGCTTTACCCCGGCTTGACAAAGGCCAGTAGTTACCCTAAATTACTAACCAGTCGGTCATTAGTTGGTGGTTGAGCCTGGTTTCAGCTGCCTTTTTTCTTTCCTTTCCGCACCTGCCACCATGCAACTCAAATCTTTTGCCACCGGGGCCACGCTCATTGCAGCAGCGCTGGTACTCGCCGCGTGCTCCAAGCCCGCGCCCTCCGAAGAACCGATCCGCGCGGTGAAAGTGGTCACCGTGGGGCTGGACAGCATCCAGTCCGGTGCCGAGTTTTCGGGCGAGGTACGGCCCCGCGTCGAATCCCGTCTGGGCTTTCGCGTAGCGGGCAAGCTGGTGCGCCGCCCGGTGGAGCTGGGCCAAGTTGTGAAAGCCGGCCAGGTGCTGGCCCAGCTGGATCCCCAAGACTACAAACTAGCCGCCGAAGCCGCGCGCGCCCAGGTGGCTGCTGCTGCCACCAACCGCGACCTGGCCGCCGCCGACTTCAAGCGCTTCAAGGAACTGCGCGACCAGAACTTCATCAGCGGCGCCGAACTGGAACGCCGCGACACCACGCTGAAAGCCGCCCAGGCCCAGTTGGACCAGGCGCAAGCCCAATTGAACAGCCAGGGCAACCAGGCGTCGTACACCACGCTGGTGGCTGATGTGTCGGGCGTGGTGACCGCCATTTCCGCCGAGCCAGGCCAGGTGGTGACCGCCGGCACGCCGGTGGTGCAGATTGCCCAGGACGGCCCGCGCGACGTGGTGTTCGCGGTGCCTGAAGACAAGGTGGCGCTCATTAAGGCTGGTTCGTCGGTAGACGTGCGGGTCTGGGCCAGCAAGACCACGGTCAAGGGAGTGGTGCGCGAAGTGGCGGCCAGTGCCGACCCCGTGACGCGCACGTTCACCGTGAAGGTGGGCCTGGATGCGAAAGACGCGCTGGCGCTGGGCACGACCGTGTCCGTGGTGCCGCAGGCGTTTGACCGCAGCGGTGTGCAAGTCGTCAAACTGCCCACTAGTGCGCTGTACCAGAGTGGCAAGTCCACGGCGGTGTGGGTGTTGGACGCGGCGAGCATGACCGTGAAGCTGCAGCCCATCACCGTGGCCACGGCCGATGGCAACGAGGTGGTGGTGGCTGATGGCCTGCAGCCCGGCACCCAGGTGGTGGTGGCGGGTGTGCATGTGCTGTCTCCCGGCCAGAAAGTCAGCCTCTATCTGCAAAAAGGTGCTCCAGCCCCCGTGGCTGCTGCGCCAGCAGCTCCTGAATCTGTAGCAGCTGCCGCCCCGGCAGCCAGCGCCTCTGCTGCCAAGTGAGCTGCCCATGAACCTCGACGAACCCAAAAAAGGTTTCAACCTTTCCAAGTGGGCCTTGGACCACGCGGCGCTCACGCGCTATTTGATGATCGTGCTGTTGCTCTTGGGGGTAGCTTCCTACTTCCAGCTGGGGCAGGACGAAGACCCGCCCTTCACCTTCCGCGCCATGGTGGTACGCACCTACTGGCCGGGCGCTACGGCGCAGCAGGTGGCCGAGCAGGTCACCGACAAGATCGAGCGCACCCTGCAAGAGGTGCCCTACGCCGACAAGATCCGCAGCTATTCCAAGCCCGGTGAGTCGCAAATCATTTTCCAGATCAAGGACTCCAGCCGCCCCGCGGATGTGCCCAACGTCTGGTACAGCGTGCGCAAGAAGGTGGGCGACATCCGCGGCACCTTGCCCGGTGGCGTGGTCGGCCCATTCTTCAACGACGATTTCGGTGATGTGTATGGCGTGATCTACGCGCTGGAGGCCGATGGCTTCAACTACGCCGAGCTCAAGACCTTTGCCGATGACGTGCGCCAGCGCCTGCTGCGCGTGCCCGATGTGGCCAAGGTGGAGCTGTTCGGCGCGCAGGATGAGAAGCTCTACATCGAGATCTCGCAAAAGCGCCTGGCCCAACTCGGGCTGGACATGACCCAGGTGCTGGCCCAACTGGGCCAGCAAAACGCAGTGGAATCCGCCGGCGCCGTGCAAACCCCGCTGGACGTGGTGCAGGTGCGTGTGGGCGGCCAGTTCAACCGCGTGGAAGAGCTCGAAGCCATGCCCATCCGCGGCGCATCGGGCAACCAGTTGCGCCTGAAAGACATTGCCACCATCGCCAAGGGCTATGTGGACCCGCCCGCCGTGAAGGTGCACCACCAGGGCAAAGAAGTAATTGCGCTGGGTGTCTCCATGACCAAGGGCGGCGACATCATTGCGCTGGGCCATTCGCTGGAATCCGTCTTCAAGGGTATTGAGAAAGACCTGCCTGCCGGTATCAAACTGGTGCAGTTGCAGGACCAGCCCAAGTCGGTGACCACCTCGGTGGGCGAGTTTGTGCGCGTATTGATCGAAGCCGTGGTGATCGTGCTGGCCGTGAGCTTTATCGCCCTGGGCTTGCACAAGCGCCCCGGTAACAACCCGCTGTGGAAGCGCTGGATTCTGGACATCCGCCCGGGCCTGGTGGTGGGCATCACCATTCCGCTGGTGCTGGCCGTGACCTTCCTCGGTATGTATTACTGGGGCATTGGCCTGCACAAGATTTCGCTGGGCTCGCTCATCATCGCGCTGGGCCTGCTGGTGGACGACGCCATCATTGCGGTGGAAATGATGGTGCGCAAGATGGAGGAGGGCTACGACAAAGTGCGTGCCGCCACGTTTGCGTATGAAGTGACCGCCATGCCCATGTTGACGGGCACTTTAATCACCGCGGTGGGTTTTTTACCCATTGGCCTGGCCAAGTCCACCACCGGTGAATACACCTTCGCCATCTTCGCGGTGACAGTGCTGGCGCTGATCCTGAGCTGGTTTGTGTCGGTGTACTTTGTGCCTTACCTGGGTACGCTGCTGCTCAAGGAGCACAAGCACCATCCGGGCGAAGAATCCGTCCACACTGAGCACTTCGACACGCCGTTCTACAACATCTTCCGCAAGACCGTGAACTGGTGTGTGCAGCACCGCTGGCTGACGATTGGCGCCACTATTCTGGTGTTTGCCCTGGGGATATTCGGCATGGGCAAGGTGCAGCAGCAGTTCTTCCCGGACTCCAGCCGCCCAGAGGTGCTGGTGGACATCTGGTTCCCCGAAGGCACATCCTTCGCCGCCAACCAGGAAGTTACCCAGCGCGTGGAAAAGCGCCTGATGCAGGAAGAGGGCGTTAACACCGTCAGTACCTGGATCGGCTCCGGCGTGCCGCGCTTCTACCTGCCGCTGGACCAGGTGTTCCCCCAGTCCAACGTGTCGCAGTTCATCATCATTCCCAAGGATTTGAAGGTGCGCGAGTCGCTGCGCGTGAAGTTGCCGGCGCTGTTGGCCACCGAATTCCCCGAGGTGCGTGGCCGCGTCAAGCTGCTGCCCAACGGCCCGCCCGTGCCTTACCCGGTGCAGTTCCGCGTGGTCGGCCCCGAGCCCCTGGCGCTGCGTGAGCGTGCCGATGAGGTCAAGGCCGTGATGCGCGCCAGCTCCAACACGCGCGGCGTAAACGACAACTGGAACGAGCCCGTCAAGGTGCTGCGTCTGGAAGTGGACCAGGCCAAGGCTCGCGCCCTGGGTGTGACCAGCCAGTCCATCGCACAAGCGTCCAAGACCGTGCTGGCCGGTACCACCGTGGGCCAGTACCGCGAGGGCGACAAGCTCATTGATATCGTGCTGCGTCAGCCGCTGGACGAGCGCAATGCCATCACCGACATTGCCAACGCCTACCTGCCCACGGCCAGTGGCAAGTCGATCCCGCTCACGCAGATCGCCAAGCCCGTGTTCACCTGGGAGCCCGGTGTGATGTGGCGCGAGAACCGCGACTACGCCATCACCGTGCAAGGTGACATCGTGGAAGGCCTGCAAGGCGCCACCGTGACTGCCGAGCTGCAGCCCAAGCTGAAAGCTCTGGAAGCCCAGTGGCAAAAAGCGGGCTACCAGGGCTACGCCATCCAGGTGGCCGGTGCGGTGGAAGAAAGCTCCAAGGGCTCGGCCTCCATCGTGGCGGGTGTTCCTGTCATGCTGTTCCTGACCTTCACGCTGCTGATGCTGCAACTGCATAGCTTCAGCCGCGCACTGCTGGTGTTCATCACCGGGCCGCTGGGCATTGCCGGTGTGGCGGGTGCGCTGATCCTGCTGGGCCGTCCGTTTGGTTTTGTGGCGCTGCTGGGTGTGATCGCCCTGATGGGCATGATCCAGCGCAACTCGGTGATCCTGATCGACCAGATCGAGCAGGACCGGGCCAATGGCATCCCTGCCTGGGACGCCATTGTCGAGTCGGCAGTGCGGCGTTTGCGCCCCATCGTGCTGACGGCTGCTGCTGCGGTGCTGGCCATGATTCCGCTGTCCCGCTCGGTGTTCTGGGGCCCTATGGCCGTGGCCATCATGGGCGGGTTGATCGTGGCGACCGTGCTGACTTTGCTGGCATTGCCAGCCATGTATGCCGCCTGGTTCAGGGTCAAACGCGAGCCGGTAAAGCCGGTCTGATCGAAAGCGGTCTTTCCGCAGGTTAAAATAGCGGGTTGACCGATTTCAAATGGGGGGTCAGGGTCTTGCGGCGTAAGCCAGCAGGTACTCCCGGCCTCCCATTGTTGTTTTTTGCGCGGGTGGCGAAATTGGTAGACGCACCAGGTTTAGGTCCTGACGCTGGCAACAGTGTGGGGGTTCGAGTCCCCCCCCGCGCACCAACCTTAAACAGGCATCTTTGATGGATGCCGCAGGTGAAAGTCCTGCCAAAACCAAAATTAGGAGTTAGCCATGGCCGTTACTGTAGAAACTCTGGAAAAGCTGGAGCGCAAGATCACTTTGAACCTGCCCGTGGGCGTGATCCAGACTGAGGTGGAAAGCCGTCTGCGCAAGCTGGCCCGCACCGTGAAGATGGACGGTTTTCGTCCCGGCAAGGTGCCCATGAACGTGGTGACACAGCGCTACGGTTACTCCGTGCACTACGAAGTGATGAACGACAAGGTGGGCGAGGCCTTCGCCACCGCCGCCAACGAAGCCAAGCTGCGCGTGGCTGGCCAACCCAAAATCACCGAGAGCGAAGTCGCTCCCGAAGGCCAAATGGCCTTTGACGCCATCTTCGAAGTGTTCCCCGAAGTCAAGATCGCTGATCTGGCTACGGCCGAAATCGAAAAGCTGGCAGCCGATGTGACCGACGAAGCCATCGACAAAACCATCGAAATCCTGCGCAAGCAGCGCCGTACCTTCGCCCAGCGCGCCCAAGGTACCGCTGCGCAAGACACCGATCGCGTGACCGTGGACTTCGAAGGCAAGATCGACGGTGAAGTGTTTTCCGGCGGCAAAGCTGACGACTTCCAGTTCATCCTGGGCGACGGCCAGATGCTGAAGGAATTTGAAGACGCAACCCGCGGCATGAAGACTGGTGAAAGCAAGACTTTTCCCTTGGCCTTCCCCGCTGACTACCATGGCAAAGACGTGGCTGGCAAAACTGCCGACTTCATGGTCACCCTGAAGAAGCTCGAAGCCGCCAACCTGCCGGCTGTGGACGCCGAACTGGCCAAGTCCCTGGGCATTGCCGAAGGCACCGTGGAAGCGCTGCGCGCCGACATCCGCAAGAACCTGGAACGTGAAGTCAAGCACCGCCTGCTGGCCCGCAACAAGCAGGCCGCCATGGACGCCTTGGTTGCCAAGGCCGAATTGGACCTGCCCAAGTCCAGCGTGCAAGCTGAACTGGACCGCATGATCGAAAACGCCCGTGCTGATCTGAAGCAGCGTGGCATCAAGGACGCAGACAAGGCGCCTATCCCTGACGACATCTTCCGTCCCCAAGCCGAGCGCCGCGTGCGTCTGGGCCTGGTGGTGGCTGAGCTGGTGCGTGCCAATGACTTGGCTGCCAAGCCCGAACAGATCAAGGCCCACATCGACGAGCTGGCTGCCAGCTACGAAAAGCCTGCTGACGTGGTGCGTTGGTACTTCGGCGACAACCGCCGCATGGCCGAAGTGGAAGCCATCGTGATCGAAAACAATGTGACTGAATTTGTGTTGGCCAAAGCCAAGGTGTCTGACAAATCCATCTCGTTTGACGAGCTGATGGGCCAGAACTAAGTACCTGTGCGCCCGGTGTGCGCTGCACGCTGGTACAGAAATGGGGCTTGCGCGGGACTTGCAGTCCAGCGGTCAAGCCCCATTTGCATGGAGGCTACGGTTTTTCGGTACAGTTACTACTTCAATTTGGAGAGCTTATGAACGTGAAATATGGAATGTCCGGCGCAATGGAAACCCAGGCCCTGGGCATGGTTCCTATGGTCATTGAGCAGTCGGGCCGCGGTGAGCGCTCCTACGATATTTATTCGCGCCTGCTCAAAGAGCGTGTGATCTTTCTGGTGGGCCCGGTGAATGACCAGACCGCCAACCTGGTGGTGGCACAGCTGCTGTTTCTGGAAAGCGAAAACCCAGACAAGGACATTTCGTTCTACATCAACTCTCCCGGCGGCTCAGTGAGCGCAGGCATGGCGATTTACGACACCATGAACTTCATCAAGCCCGACGTGTCCACACTGTGTACCGGCATGGCCGCCAGCATGGGCGCCTTCCTGCTGGCTGCGGGTGCCAAGGGCAAGCGTTTCTCGCTGCCCAACTCCAAGGTCATGATTCACCAGCCTTTGGGCGGTACCCAAGGCCAGGCCACAGAAATCGAGATCCACGCCCGCGAGATCCTGAAGACCCGCGAGCAGCTCAACAAGATTTTGGCCGAGCGCACCGGACAGCCACTGGAAAAGATCGAGCGTGACACCGAGCGTGACTATTACCTGTCTGCCGACGAAGCCAAAGAGTACGGCTTGGTGGACCAGGTGATTGCCAAGCGCCCCTGATCGGAGCTGCGAAAGCATCCCCCAACGGTGTCTTTCTGATGGAAAGGCACCGTTTTTATTTGGTTATCATTGGTTAACTTAGCGGAAAAGGCAGACTTCACATGGCCGAGAAAAAAGGCTCAACCAGCGAAAAAACCTTGTATTGCTCTTTCTGCGGCAAGAGCCAACACGAGGTCAAGAAGCTGATCGCTGGCCCGTCGGTGTTTGTGTGCGACGAGTGCATCGAACTCTGCAACGAGATCATTCGCGACGAGTTGCCTGCGACGACCGAGAACAAGGACGGCCGCGGCGACCTGCCCACGCCCTCCGACATCAAGGCCAACCTGGACAACTACGTCATCGGGCAAGAGCCTGCCAAGCGCACGCTGGCGGTAGCGGTGTACAACCACTACAAGCGCCTCAAGCACAAGGAAAAAGCCAAGAAGGACGACGTGGAGCTGGCCAAGAGCAACATCTTGCTGATTGGCCCAACCGGTTCCGGCAAGACCTTGCTGGCGCAAACGCTGGCGCGCATGCTGGATGTGCCGTTTGTGATGGCCGATGCCACGACACTGACCGAAGCCGGCTATGTGGGCGAAGACGTCGAAAACATCGTCCTGAAGTTGCTGCAAAGCTGCAACTACGATGTGGACCGCGCCCAGCGCGGCATCGTCTATATCGACGAAATCGACAAAATTTCCCGAAAGTCTGATAACCCCTCCATCACGCGTGACGTGTCGGGTGAGGGCGTGCAGCAGGCCCTGCTGAAGCTGATTGAAGGCACCATGGCCAGCGTTCCTCCGCAAGGCGGGCGCAAGCACCCTAACCAAGACTTCGTGCAGATCGACACCACGAACATTTTGTTCATTTGCGGTGGCGCTTTCTCGGGTCTGGAAAAGGTCATCGAGAACCGCACAGAATCGTCCGGCATAGGCTTTGGCGCCGCTGTAAAGAGTAAGCAACAGCGCGCGCTGACCGAGGTGTTCAAGGAAGTGGAGCCTGAGGATCTGATCAAGTTTGGTCTGATTCCTGAGCTCGTAGGCCGCATGCCTGTGGTGGCAACCCTGGCCGAGCTGACGGAAGACGCTCTGGTGCAAATCCTGACCGAGCCCAAGAATGCGCTGGTCAAGCAGTACGCCAAGTTGCTGGCTATGGAAGGTGCAGAGCTGGAAATTCGTCCTGCCGCCCTCAAGGCCATTGCCAAGCGTGCCCTGATTCGCAAGACCGGCGCCCGAGGCCTGCGTTCCATTCTGGAGCAATCGCTGATTGACACCATGTACGAGTTGCCCAATGCGGTCAACGTTGAGAAGGTGGTGGTCGACGAGTCCACCATCGAAGAAAACAAGCCACCCTTGCTGGTTTATCGCGAATCGGCCAAAAAGGCCTGATTGCCACCCGTCCAATGACCAGATTTACATGGTTTTTGGGCAGGTTCACCGGAACTACTGTCACCATCTGCTGCCGATAATGGCAGTGAGCTTGAAATTCAGGCATCCCGGTCCATATTCAACAGGTAACAAAAAGGTTCCCCATGTCTGGCCACACACCCCTGCCTGCTACCCCCCTTGATTTGCCACTGTTGCCCTTGCGCGACGTGGTTGTTTTCCCCCACATGGTGATTCCACTGTTCGTGGGCCGCCCCAAGAGCATCAAGGCCCTGGAAGCCGCCATGGAGGCCGAGCGCCGCATCATGCTCGTGGCCCAGAAGGCCGCCGCCAAAGACGACCCGGTGGTGTCGGACATGTTCGATGTGGGCTGCGTGTCCACCATCCTGCAAATGCTCAAGCTGCCCGATGGCACCGTCAAGGTGCTGGTGGAAGGCCATCAGCGCGCGCGCGTCAACGAAATCGTGGAAGGCGAACAGCATTTCACAGCGAACGTCACGCCCATTGAAATCCCCGATGACACCAGCGACAAGGCGCGCAAGGTGGCCAGCGAAGTGGAAGCCCTGCGCCGTGCAGTCATGCAGCAGTTTGACCAGTACGTCAAACTGAACAAGAAGATTCCCCCTGAAATTCTGACCTCGATTTCCAGCATCGACGATGCAGGCCGTCTGGCCGACACCATCGCCGCGCACCTGCCCCTGAAGCTGGACAGCAAGCAAGCGGTGCTGAGCCTGCCGGAAGTCAAGGACCGTCTCGAAAACCTGTTTGAGCAGATCGAGCGCGAAGTCGACATCCTGAATGTGGACAAGAAGATCCGTGGCCGCGTGAAGCGCCAGATGGAAAAGAACCAGCGCGACTTCTATCTGAACGAGCAGGTCAAAGCCATCCAGAAAGAACTGGGTGAAGGCGAAGACGGCGCAGACATTGAAGAGATCGAGAAAAAGATCAAAGCCGCCAAGATGCCCAAGGAGGCATTGAAGAAGGCCGAGGCCGAGCTCAAGAAACTCAAGCTGATGTCGCCCATGTCGGCTGAAGCGACTGTGGTGCGCAACTACATTGAAGTGCTGACCGGTTTGCCGTGGACCACCAAGACCAAGATCAAACACAACTTGGTGAATGCCGAGAATGTACTGAACGAAGACCACTACGGCCTGGACAAGGTTAAAGACCGCATCCTGGAATATCTTGCAGTGCAGCAGCGCGTGGACAAGGTCAAGGCCCCCATCCTGTGTCTGGTGGGCCCTCCCGGGGTGGGTAAGACCTCACTGGGTCAGTCCATCGCCAAAGCCACTGGGCGCAAGTACGTGCGCATGGCCCTGGGCGGCATGCGTGACGAGGCTGAAATCCGTGGTCACCGCCGTACCTACATTGGCGCCATGCCCGGCAAGGTGCTGCAAAGCCTGTCCAAGGTCGGCACCCGCAACCCGCTGTTCCTGCTGGACGAAATCGACAAGCTGGGCACGGACTTCCGTGGCGACCCGAGTAGCGCACTGCTGGAGGTACTGGACCCGGAACAGAACCACAAGTTTGGCGACCATTACGTCGAAGTCGACTACGACCTGAGCGACGTGATGTTCGTGGCTACCAGCAATTCGATGAACATTCCACCGGCCCTGCTGGACCGCATGGAGGTGATTCGCCTGTCGGGTTACACCGAGGACGAAAAGACCAACATCGCCATCACCTACCTGCTACCCAAGCAGATGAAGAACAACGGCGTGAAGGCCACAGAGTTGTCCATCTCTGAAGGTGCAGTGCGCGACATCGTGCGCTACTACACCCGCGAAGCTGGCGTGCGTTCGCTGGAACGCGAGCTGTCCAAGATTTGCCGCAAGGTGGTCAAGGGTCTACTGCTGAAGAAGATGGAAGGCCAGGTGCAAGTGACCGTTGACAATCTGAACGACTTCCTAGGCGTGCGCAAGTACACCTATGGTCGTGCAGAAGAGCAAAACCAGGTCGGCCAAGTCGTTGGTTTGGCGTGGACCGAGGTGGGCGGCGACTTGCTGACCATCGAAGCGGCGCTGACCCCCGGCAAAGGCATCATCACCCGCACCGGTTCGCTGGGCGATGTGATGAAAGAGTCTGTGGAAGCCGCGCGCACCGTGGTGCGCAGCCGCTCACGCCGACTGGGCATCAAGGACGAGGTCTTTGAGAAGAAAGACATCCACATCCACGTGCCCGATGGCGCAACGCCCAAAGATGGTCCGAGTGCAGGTGCGGCTATGGCCACTGCCTTTGTGTCAGCACTCACAGGTATTCCTGTACGTGGTGACGTGGCCATGACCGGTGAAATTACTCTGCGTGGCGAGATCACGGAAATTGGCGGGCTGAAAGAGAAGCTGTTGGCGGCGCTGCGCGGCGGTATCAAAACGGTGTTGATCCCCGAACAAAATGCCAAGGACCTGCAGGACATTCCTGAGAACGTGAAGAACGGTCTCGAGATCGTTCCTGTGCGTTGGATCGACCAAGTGCTGGAGTTGGCGTTGGAGAGCCATCCCATTCCGCTGACGGATGAAGAAGCTCTGCCTGCGACCGCAGTGGCGGCCATTGCGCCTGCCGTGCAATTGGATGATTCGGTCAAACACTAAGTGCTGACACTTTTTGAGTTCGAGTGGACTTGGACTCAAAAAGTAGGCTATAATTTGAGGCTTGAAACGCGGGAATAGCTCAGTTGGTAGAGCGATACCTTGCCAAGGTATAGGTCGAGAGTTCGAACCTCTTTTCCCGCTCCAATTTCGTACTGGAGCATCGTTTCTAGTACAGTGTCAGTTCATGCGGGAATAGCTCAGTTGGTAGAGCGATACCTTGCCAAGGTATAGGTCGAGAGTTCGAACCTCTTTTCCCGCTCCAATTCAAAAAATGGAAGTCTTGACTTCCATTTTTTTATTCAAAGTGGCGCGGTAGCAAAGCGGTTATGCCCCGGATTGCAAATCCGGTTAGTCCGGTTCGACTCCGGACCGCGCCTCCAGATTTATCTGGCTTAAAACGCCTCGTCGACCTCGGTTGACGGGGCCTTTTTGTTTGACAATAGGCGCACGTGCCCGAGTGGTGAAATAGGTAGACACATCGGATTTAAAATCCGCCGCTTCGTGAATAACGGGCGTACCGGTTCGATTCCGGTCTCGGGCACCAATCAATCTACTCCTATGCCAAACTACAACGCCCCCTTCGAAATTCACGTGCACGGCCAAGTGCCGCTGCGAGATGATGTGACATTTGCGAATCTGCAGGACGCGTTGAAGCCCTTGTGGAAATATGCGGGTGCCAAGTCCTTGGCCGATGGGGCCAAGAGCAGCTACGAAGACGAACCCGGCATCCAGCTCGACGCGCACGACCACGTGCTGCAGATGTGCTGGACTGTGGCGGGTGACGAAGACTTCCGCCAGACGCTAGACGAGGTTTGCATGAACCTCAACGAACTGGCCAATGCGGGTGCGTCGATAGAGATCACTTTCTACGACACCGAGTTTGATGAGGAAGAAGGCCCCACCGGCTCGCAGTCCCGTGATGACTTTGTCGTGCTGTTTGTGGGGCCCAACCCCGCCGCCATCATGCAGGTGCAGCGCGACCTATTGGTGCAGGATGTCGTCAACATGATGGAGCGCCATTTCGACGGTGCGGAGTTGGGCGGTGTGGTGGCCGAAGTGGACAAGCTGTTCGCCCAGCGTTTTGACGATCTGGTGAACTCGCTGGAAATTGGCAAACCTCCACGTGGCTCCGGTGGCGGTTTAGGGGGCGGCCATGGTGGTGGCCGGAAACCGCGGCATCTGCACTAGAGGGCAAACCATGCTGTGCTCGGGCGCATCGGGCCTCTATACTGGTTCCAGCGCAACGAAGCGCCTGAATGACGCCCTCACGATCGTTGGTGAATCCGCGGACCTCCATGCTTAAAAAAATTGGCGTAGAACAGCTCACCGTTGGCATGCACCTCAAGGAGTTCTGTGGCTCCTGGATGGAGCACCCCTTCTGGCGTACCGGCTTCGTGATCACCGATCCGAAAGACATCAAGACCATTCTGGCCAGCAGCATCAAGGAAGTCTGGATTGACAGCAGCAGGGGCCTGGATGTTCCGGCTGGGCAATCCGCGATGACCGAAGCTGAATCGGAAGAGCAGGTGGAGGCCGAGCTGCGCCAAGCGGTGTCATCCCAGCGCGAGGTCGCGCCTGTCTCGGTGGATGTCGAGATTCAGCGGGCAGCAAAAATCTGCCACCAATCCAAACAAGCAGTGATTTCCATGTTCCAGGAAGCCCGGATGGGCAGGACCGTGGACGCCGGCGGCGCTATGCAAATGGTGGAGGAGATTACCGATTCGGTGACCCGTAACCCCGGCGCCCTGATTAGCCTGGCCCGACTCAAGACCGCGGACGATTACACCTACATGCACTCGGTGGCGGTGTGTGCCATGATGGTGGCACTGGCCAAGCAACTGGGCTTGGACGAAGCGCAAACCCGTTCTGCAGGCCTGGCGGGTCTGATGCATGACTTGGGCAAGGCGACCATGCCCATGGATGTACTCAATAAGCCAGGCAAGCTGACCGATGCCGAGTTTTCTATCATCAAGACCCACCCCGAAGAGGGCTACCGTCTGCTGCAGGGCGGTAAGGATGTGGACCCCATGGTGCTGGAGGTGTGCTTGCACCACCACGAAAAAACCGATGGCTCCGGCTACCCCAATGGGCTGAAAGGTGACGAGATCAGCCTGTTCGCCAAGATGGGGGCAGTGTGTGATGTGTACGACGCCATCACCTCGAACCGACCTTACAAAACCGGGTGGGACCCGGCTGAATCCTTGCGCAAGATGGCTGAATGGTCCAACGGCCACTTCGATGGCAAGGTGTTTCAGGCCTTTGTGAAGAGCCTGGGTATTTATCCCATCGGCTCGCTGGTGCAGCTGAGCTCGGGGCGCTTGGGTGTGGTGGTGGAGCAGACCACCAAGTCGCTCACCACGCCGTGTGTGAAAGTGTTTTTCTCGACCAAGTCGAATATGCGCATCGTGCCGGAGGTGGTCGATCTGTCCCGCCCCGGTGGCACCGAAAAAATTGCCAGCCGCGAAGACCCGGTCAAGTGGCGATTTGCAGATTTGAACGAGCTGTGGTCTGGTTTGCCGCAGGCGCCCTGGTAGCTTCGCAACCTGCGCTTACAGGAGAAATAGGCCTCTAGCCCCCGCAGATATTGCGCGAGCAGCTATCAAAAAAATAGCAAGTGTTTTTGGCACTTACTCTTTTTGCTTTTAGCAGCCGCGGGTAATCGGCATCTCGACTTCCTTGGGATTGAGCGCGTATTTGCCCAACTCCAGTTTGGCGATTGCGTTGCGGTGCACTTCGTCCGGGCCGTCAGCAAAGCGCAGCGTGCGTGCGCTGGTGTAGCTGTAGGCCAGCGGGAAGTCATCCGACATACCGCCGCCGCCATGCACCTGCATGGCCCAGTCGATGACCTGGCAGGCCATGCTGGGGGCTACGACCTTGATCATGGCGATCTCGTTTTTGGCGAACTTGTTGCCAGCAATATCCATCATCCATGCGGCTTTGAGCGTAAGCAGACGGGCCATGTCGATCTTGCAGCGGGCTTCGGCGATGCGCTCTTGTGTGACGGTTTGGGCGGCAATCGGTTTGCCGAACGCCACACGGCTGGATGCACGCTTGCACATCAGTTCCAGCGCACGCTCGGCCAATCCAATCAGGCGCATGCAGTGGTGGATGCGACCGGGGCCAAGGCGGCCTTGCGCAATTTCAAAACCACGGCCTTCACCCAACAGGATGTTGTCTACGGGCACGCGTACGTTCTCGAACAGCATTTCCATGTGGCCATGCGGCGCGTCGTCGTAGCCAAACACGGTGAGCGGGCGCACTACGGTGATGCCCTTGGTGTCCGCCGGCACCAGCACCATGCTTTGTTGCGAGTGGCGGGGGGCTTCTGGGTCGGTCTTGCCCATAGTGATGTAGACAGCGCAACGGGGGTCGCCCGCGCCGGAAATCCACCACTTGCGGCCATTGATCACGTATTCGTCGCCTTGGCGTTCGATGCGGGTGGCGATGTTGGTGGCGTCGCTGGAGGCCACATCGGGTTCGGTCATCGCGAAGGCCGAGCGGATCTTGCCTTCGAGCAGCGGCTTGAGCCAGCGGGCTTTGTTCTCGGCCGAGCCGTAGCGGGCAATGGTTTCCATGTTGCCGGTATCAGGGGCCGAGCAGTTGAACACTTCGCTGGACCACATCACGCGGCCCATGATTTCCGCCAGCGGCGCGTATTCCTGGTTGGTCAGACCGGCGCCGTGGTAGCCGGAAGCTTCGGCACTGTCCACCGGCAAAAACAGATTCCACAGACCCGCGGCCTGGGCCTTGGGCTTGAGGTTTTCAATCGTTTGCAGCGGAGTCCAGCGCTTGCCGGCCGCGGTGTTGGCGGTGATCTCTTCGTGGTAGGCCGCCTCATTGGGGTAGATGTGCTCGTCCATGAACTTGAGCAGACGGGCTTGCAAGTCTTTGGTCTTGGGGGAGTAGTCAAAATCCATGGGGTCTCCGGTGGGATTGCGGGCAGTAAAGCGTGTTGGGGGGCGTAAATGGAATCAGGCCTGGCGGGCAAACTTCCAGGCCATCTGGGCCAGGGGGCGTGCACCTGCTGCCGAGTTGACCGCCTGGGCGCTGGAGGCGGTACCGGCTTCCACGCGTTTGGCGATGCCCTGCAAGATGGCCGCGATGCGGAACATGTTGTAGGCCATGTAGAAGTTCCAGTCCGTCTTGAGCTGTGCGGGTTCGGCCAGGCCGGTGCGGTCGCAGTACATGCGGATGTAGTCGTCCTCAAAGGGAATGCCCAGTGCTGCAAAGTCCAGCCCGCCAATGCCGCGGAAGGCGCCCGGCGGAATGTGCCAGGCCATGCAGTGGTAGCTGAAGTCCGCCAGCGGGTGGCCCAGCGTGGACAGTTCCCAATCCAGTACGGCGCGCACCTTGGCCTCGCTGCTGTCAAACATCAGGTTGTCCAGCCGGTAGTCGCCGTGCACGATGCTGACCATGCTGTCGTCGCGCGCCATCGCCGGGATGTTCTTGGGCAGCCACTCCATCAGCTGGTCCATCTCGGGGATGGGTTGGGTGATGGAGGCGACGTACTGTTTGCTCCAGCGTCCAATCTGACGCTCAAAATAGTTGCCGGGCTTGCCGTAGCCAGCCAAGCCGCGCTCGGCAAACTTCACGGTGTGCAGGGCCGAGATTACGCGGTTCATCTCGTTGTAGATGGCGCCGCGCTCTTGGGTACTCATGCCCGGCAGGGACTGGTCCCACAGCACACGGCCCTGCATGAATTCCATGACATAAAAGGCGCGTCCGATGATGGATTCGTCTTCGCACAGGCAGTGCATTTGGGGCACCGGCACGTCAGTGCCGTGCAGGCCCTGCATGACTGCAAACTCGCGCTCCACCGCATGGGCGGAGGGCAGCAGCTTGGCCACGGGGCCGGGCTTGGCGCGCATCACATAGCTTTTGCCGGGCGTGTTGAGTTTGTAGGTGGGGTTGGACTGACCGCCCTTGAACATCTCCACCTGTAGCGGGCCGGCATAGCCGGGCAGGTGGCCTTGCAGCCAGGCGTCCAGCGCGGCGAGGTCAAACGCGTGCTGGCCCGAGACGGAACGGGTGCCTACAAAATGGTCGAAGTCGCTCATGCAGTGGTGGGGAGTGAAAGGGGCAAAAAAATAATCAGACATCGGCGTCAATGATGTGCATCAGCGCTGCGCGGTCGCGTATCACCAAACCACCCGGCTCGATGCGGATCACATCCTCGCGCTCCATGGCTTTGAGTTCCTGGTTGACACGCTGGCGCGACGCACCCAGTAGCTGTGCCAGTTCTTCTTGCGCCAGTTGCAGGCCAATGCGCACCTCGCTGCCATCGCTGAGCGAGGGCACGCCGTAGCTGCGCACCAGGTGCAACAACTGCTTGGCCAGTCGCGCACGCAGGGGCAGGGTGTTGAGGTCTTCCACCAAGCCGTAGAGCTGACGAATGCGCCGCGCATGCAGGCGCAGCATGGCTTCGTACAGCTCCACATGGTTGGCCAGAATTTTGCGGAAGTCGGCCTTGGCCACGCAGAGGATGGTGGTGTCCCCGTGTGCATAGGCATCGTGGGTGCGACGGTCTCCGTCGAAGATGGCCACGTCGCCAAACCAGATGCCCGGCTCCACATAGGTCAGCGTGATCTGCTTGCCCGAGATGGAGGTGGAGCTCACACGCACTGCTCCTTTGGCGCAGGCAATCCATTCCTCGGGCGGTTCGCCGCGCGCTGCAATCAGCTCGCCGTCTTTGTAACGTTTGACGTAGGCGCATCGAAGAATGTCGTGTTTGAGGGAAGGTGATAGGGATGAAAACCAGCGTCCTGCGTTGATCGCAGTGCGTTCATCAATGGTAAGAATGGGTTCGTCCATGGCCTGTCTTTTGTGTGACTTGCGGAAGGGAAATAGCGCTCACATTGTCACCCCCGGGACCGCGCCAGGACCCGGGGGTTGTCACCAGTGCGTCTGGTGCGGGATCTACTCTTCTTCGTGCAGCAGGCTCAGGCCAATGGCGCCGCGGCGGCGCAGCCACGGGCTGGGGCGGTAGCGCGTGTCGCCGTACACGGTCTGCATGTTGAACAGCACTTCCAGCACATTGGTGGGGCCGCACAGATTACCCAGTGCCAACGGGCCCATGGGGTAGCCCAGCCCCAGCGTGACCGCAGTCTCCAGATCTTTCGGGCTGCAAATGCCTTGCTGGCACATGTCGGTGGCGATGTTGACGATGTTGGCCACGACACGCTGGGTGACAAAGCCGCCGCTGTCGCGCACCACGCTCACGGCCTTGCCATCGCGTGCAAATAGCGCGTGGGCCGCGTCGCGCATGTCGGTGCGCGTAGCAGGGTTGGTGGCGAGCACGCGGCGTTTGGTGGTCGCGTCATCCAGCAGCATGTCGATGCCCACGGTGCGGGCCGGGTCCAGCCGCTCCACCACGGCCACGGTGGTGATGTCGAAGCCCAGGGGGGCGACCAGCGTCAGCGCGATAGGTGAGGGCGATTGCCCAGTCTCGATCTTTGCACCCAGGTTCTTCAACAGCATCAGCAGTTCCATGCGCCGTGATGCGCGGGGCGACAGCCACACAGGGGGCATCTCGACCACCACGGGCACGGGTGGTTCTACGGGCTGTACGGCCTTGCCATCGGCGTAGGGGTAAAATCCTTCCCCCACCTTGCGGCCAGTCAGTCCACCGGCCAGGCGCTGCGCGGTGATCACGCTGGGGCGGTAGCGCGGCTCCTCGTAGTACTGGTGGTAGATCGATTCCATCACCGGGTGCGACACGTCCAGCCCGGTCAGGTCCATGAGCTCAAAGGGGCCGAGTTTGAAGCCCAGCTGGTCGCGCAAGATGCGGTCTATGGTGGCAAAGTCCGCCACGCCTTCGGAGGCAATGCGCAGTGCTTCGGTGCCGTAGCCCCGCCCCGCGTGGTTGACGATGAAGCCGGGCGTATCTTGCGCCAGCACGGGCGTGTGGCCCAGGTCTTTGGCGTATTGCTGCAACGACTGCACCACTAACGGTGCCGTCCTGATGCCCGGAATGACCTCCACCAATTTCATCAGTGGAACCGGGTTGAAGAAGTGAAAGCCGGCCAGTTGCGCCGGCCGCTGCAGACCCGCCGCCAGTGCGGTGATGGACAGGGATGAGGTATTGCTGGCTAGCACGGTGGATGGGGCAGTACAGCCTTCCAGTGCATGCAGCAGCTCGGTTTTCACATCCAGGCGCTCGACCACAGCCTCCACCACCAACTGGCAGTGCGCCAAGTCTTGCAGCTGGGTGGCTACTTGAATGCGCGCGGTGAAGGTGTCGACGTCCTCGGGCTGGATACGCTGCTTGGTGGCCAGGCTTTGCCATTGCGTGTGCAATTGCTGCCTGGCTACGTGGGCGGCTTCGGGGTTCAGGTCAAACAGCAGCACGCTGCTGCCAGCCTGCGCCGCAATTTGCGCGATGCCGCGCCCCATGGCGCCTACGCCAACGATGCCGATATGAAGAAAATGTGGGTTCATGGGCCAATTATCTGGCTGCGAGCGCGAGGAAACAGCCCCTGTTGTCGCCCAAACGATAGCTTTAGCCTCCAATGGGATATGCGAGAATTGTTCTTATCAATGAAGCCGGTCTTTAAAGTAAAAACAAGCGTTGCGGGGGTGGTGCTGCTATGCGCCGCAATGGGTAGCAGCGCCTTGACGCTGGGCCGTGCGCGCGGGGCTGCCATCCTCGGCCAGCCGCTGGAACTCACGGTGCCCGTGCAGTTTGCGGCGGATGAGGACAGTGCTGGTTTGTGCTTTGAGGCCGATGTCTACTACGGTGAAAACCGGCAAGAATCCAGCCGCGTGACGGTGACGGCTGACACGCCCGGCAGCGGGCAGCCGGTGGTGGTGCGCATTGCCTCACGCCTGCCCGTGGATGAACCCGTGGTGACGTTGTATGTGCGGTCCGTCTGTGGCGTAAAAGCCTCCCGAAAATACGTGTTGCTGGCCGACCTGGTGTCGGAGCTGGCGCCCCCTGTAGCTATGGCCACGCCGGTACGGCCCAGTGTGCCTGCTGCTGTGCCGCCCGTAGCGGCCGTTGTGCCCGAAGCCAAACCCGCAAATGCGGGTGGTGGTTCCAAATCTGGCAAGGCGACCCCTGCGCCCCACGTGACCACCGAGTCCGCCAAAGTTGGCAAACCCGCCGCTTCTGTTGCGGTGCCGGCCCCCAAGTTGTCCGGCAGCGCCCGCGCCCGCCTGAAGCTGGCCCCGCTGGACCTGTCGCAAGACTGGGACCCGAACCTCAAATCATCCCCAGACCTGATCAGCGCACCCACCGAAGATGCCGACAAGCGCATGGCCGCCGCTGCACTGTGGCGATCGCTGAACCTGACACCTGAAGAGGTGATGCACGACGCTGCCCGGCTGCATGGGCTGGAACAGAACGTGCAAAAGCTCAGCGACCTGACGGCGCAAAACCAGCGCCAGATGCAAACGCTGCTGGCACGGCTGGAAAAAGCCGACGCACAAAAATACGCCAATCCCCTGGTCTATGGCCTGGTCGTGGCGCTGCTGGCATTGGCAGGGCTGCTGCTGTGGGGCTGGCACCGTTGGCGCAATGCCGATGCGGGCGCCCCCTGGTGGCGTGGTGATGCTGCTGAGCAGGAGGACCCCGCTTCTGTCCATGAGTCGGCCGCGGTCAGTGTGAATACCGGGGCCCTGCCTGCGACCCAGCAAGAGCCACACAAGCGGCCCGAATTGCGCACCCAGCCACGGGCGCCTGTGGTGCAGGCACTGGCCTCGGTCGACATTGATTTGCACCTGGACGACATGTTGCCGTCCGCCGTCGCCCCGATAAGCCGGTCTGGCCCCATGTCGCGCCTACCGGCCAGCGACAGAACCCCTTCGCGGATGACGGGCCTGCGCGATTTCCATTCCAGCATGTCGGGCAGCTTGCGCTCCATCAACACCCAGGAGGTGTTGGATGTGCGCCAGCAGGCCGAGTTCTTCATGACGTTGGGCCAGTATGACGACGCGATTGCCCTGCTGGAAAACAGCATCCACGACAGCGCCGAGTCCAACCCGCTGGTCTACCTGGACCTGCTGAAGGCACTGCACACGCTGAGCCGCAAAGAGGCATTTGACCGCTACCGGGACGAATTCAACGCTTTGTTCACCGGTCAGGTGCCGGTCTACGCCCAATTCAGCCAGCCTGGCCGGGGCCTGGACGCTTATCCCGAGCTGTGTGGCCACATCGCATCGCTGTGGCCCAGCAAGGCGGCGCTGGAGTTCATTGAGAAATGCATGGTGCGCGAGGCGAATGCCGCCGCCGTAGTCAATTTCGACCTCGAGGCTTTCCGCGAACTGCTGCTGTTGCATGCGGTGCTTACGCGCTTGTCGGAGGTGTCTGAGAGCGCCATGATGCCGTTCAGCGCGGCCAAAGCCGCCGTGACAGAGGCCTCTGAAACCGATGCGGCCCCGGTGGCAGCGGCGCCCATGGAGGTGGACTTTGAGATATCCGACCTCGAAACGCCAGCGCCACACAACCTGATCGAGTTTGAGGCGCCGGATGTGTCGGTGACACCGCCTCCCGACACGCGCCCTTGAAGCAAGCGCAGGTGCCGTGGTGCCACGCTTTAGCGGCGCACTTGCAGGGCGCCGGGGTTGATGATGTTGGAGGGCGTGCCCTTGATGAAGTTGACTACGTTGTCAAACGCTGCACCAAAGTACATCTCGTAGCTGTCCTGCTCCACATAGCCGATGTGCGGGGTGCAGATGCAGTTTTCCAGGCGCAACAGGGCGTGGCCCTGCAAAATCGGCTCGGTCTCGAACACGTCAATCGCTGCCATGCCCGGGCGCCCACGGTTCAGGCCTCCAATCAGCGCATCGGTCTCAATGAGCTCGGCCCGCGAGGTGTTGACCAGCAAAGAGGTGCTTTTCATGCAGGCCAAATCGGCCGCAGTGACCAAACCTCGTGTGCTGTCGCTCAGGCGCAGGTGCAGGGTGAGTACATCGCTCTCTGAGAAGAACGTCTGTCGGTCGGCCGCGGCGGCATAGCCGTCCTGGGAGGCCTTTTCGCGCGATGCTTCGCTGCCCCAGACCAGTACCTGCATGCCAAAGGCCTTGCCATAGCCGGCAATGAGTTGGCCAATGCGGCCATAGCCCCAGATGCCCAGAGTTTTGCCTTTGAGCACATTGCCCAGGCCAAAGTTGGCGGGCATGGAGCCGGCCTTCAAGCCGGACTGCTGCCAGGCGCCGTGCTTGAGATTACCGATGTAATGGGGCAGCCTGCGCATGGCGGCCAACACCAAGGCCCAGGTCAGCTCGGCAGGAGCGATGGGCGAGCCCACGCCTTCGGCCACCGCAATGCCACGCTCAGTGCAGGCTTGTACGTCGATATGGGAGCCGGCACGCCCGGTCTGGGCGATCAGCTTCAGTTTGGGGAGCTTTTCGATCAGGGAGCGCGTGATTTGGGTACGCTCCCGGATCAGCACGATCACATCAGCATCTTTGAGCCGGATCGACAGCTGGCCTATGCCCTTGACGGTGTTGGTATATACCTTGGCGGGGTAGGCCTCTAATTTTGCCGAGCATTGGAGTTTGCGTACGGCATCCTGATAGTCATCCAGAATCACAATGTTCATGCGCCCCATTGTGCCTCGTCGGCAGGGGCGTTTTGCGCAGCGTCCCTGCCTGAAATCGTGGTGCGGTATTCAGGCGGCTTCGCAGGCGGCCAGGCGGTCCAGTTCGGCGCACACATCGGCCATGCGGCCCGAGATCACCATGCGGCCTACATCGGAGCGGGGCTGCCCGCTTTCCATGACGCGAACCACGCGCAAAGGCTTGGGTTGGTGCACATTTATGCCTCTAGCCCCCGTGGAACCTGCGCGAGGCACTACAAAATTAGGAGCAACGCGGCGCTCGGCTGGCCGTGGTGCGGCGTAGCTGGGTAACTGGCGCGAGGGGGCGGGCAGCAACCAGGCCAGGAGGTGGCGCAGGGGGGCCAGAAAGTCGGGTTTCATCACGATGGCGGTGTTCATGGTGGGTGCTTTCTGTCTGCGTTACATCAACATGGTGTTACGAATCAGCCCGACGGCTAGGCCTTCGATCTCGAACGGCTCCCCGGGCTCAACCACGATGGTTTGGTAATCGGGGTTTTCGGGGTGCAACTCGATCAGGTGCTTGTTACGGCGAAAGCGCTTGACCGTGACTTCTTCACCCAGACGGGCCACCACGATCTGGCCATTCTTGGCATCTTTGGTGGCTTGCACGGCCAGCAGGTCGCCGTCCATGATGCCGGCGTCGCGCATGGACATGCCACGTACTTTGAGCAGGTAGTCGGGTTGGCGCTGGAACAGGCTGTTTTCCACGTAGTAGGTTCGGTCTACATGCTCTTGCGCCAGGATGGGCGAGCCCGCGGCTACACGGCCAATCAGGGGCAAGGCCAGCTGGGCCAAGCCGGGCAGGGGCAGGGCGAATTGCTTCATCCGCGACTCTTGCATGGAGCGCAGCACATCGCCCTTGAGGCGGATGCCGCGGGAGGTGCCACTGACCAGTTCGATCACACCCTTGCGGGCCAGTGCCTGCAAATGCTCTTCGGCCGCGTTGGCAGACTTGAAGCCCAGCTCGGTGGCGATTTCCGCCCGGGTAGGGGGGGCGCCGGTGCGCGCAATGGCGCCCTGGATCAGATCCAGAATTTGCTGTTGGCGGGCGGTGAGTTTGGGACTTTCAAGCATACTGACTCCTTCATGTTGGGTCGGTGCTGGCTGTGTGTCTGTACACACTGTTTTCTCATCCAGTAACTGTATTTTTAACCAGTTTTTTGATAAATGCAAGTGGGGCGGTGATGTATGGGTAAAAAAGTAGTGGTTTTGGGCACGGGTGGCACGATTGCAGGTCGCTCGGAGCGCGGATCGGACAACGTGGGCTACAAGGCCGGACAGGTCGGTGTGCAGTCGCTGTTGCAGGACATTGCCCCTTTGCAAGCCGCCCTACAGGGGCGTGACCTGGTGGCCGAGCAGGTGGCCCAGGTGGACAGCAAGGACATGGGCTTCGCCGTGTGGGCGGCGCTGGCACAGCGCTGCGCCCAGCACCTGCAGGACGATGACGTAGAGGCAGTGTTGATCACCCACGGCACCGACACGCTGGAGGAAACTGCATTTTTTCTGGAGCAGGTGCTGCCACCCGCGGTGCTACAAGCCAAGCCGCTGGTGCTGACCTGCGCCATGCGTCCGGCCTCTGCTCTGACACCCGATGGCCCACAGAACGTGCTGGACGCGGTGGCCGTGGCGCTGGACGGCGCGGCGCGCGGCGTGCTGGTGGTGTGTGCGGGTGCGGTGCACAGCGCGCGCCTGGTGCAGAAGAGCCATACCTACCGCGTGGATGCGTTTGACTCGGGTGACGCCGGGCCTGTGGCCGTGGTGGAAGAAGGGCGCATGCGCTGGTTCGGTGTGCCGGCCACTGTGGCCCAACCGCGTGCGGTGGACGTACACGCCTTGACCAGCGCGGTGTGGCCGCGGGTAGAGATTGTGATGAACTACGCAGGCGCGTCGGGCGCCATTGTGCGTAGCCTGGCCAAGGCGGATGCCACCGTGCCGCCCTTGCGTGGTCTGGTGGTGGCGGGTACCGGCAATGGCACGCTGCATGTGGACCTGGAAGCTGCCTTGTTGGAGGCGCAGCAGCAGGGCGTGCAGGTGGTGCGGGCCAGCCGCTGTGCACGTGGTCAGGTAGTGGCAGGTGAGGCTACCGCGGCCTTGCCGCATTCGCAGGGTTTGCCCCCGGTGAAGGCGCGCATCGCACTAATGCTGCAGTTGATGGCGTAAAAAAAGCCGCGGATGCGGCTTTTTTAGAGAGGGTGCGAGGCGCTTACTTGGTCAGCGCTTCAAACACCCGGCTGGTGATCGCATCCACATCGCCCATGCCGCTGATGGCGCGGTATTGGGGAGCGGTGGCGGGGTCCTTCTGGGCCCAGCTGGAGTAGTACTCCACCAGCGGGCGGGTCTGGGCGCTGTAGACGTCCAGGCGCTTTTTGACGGTCTCTTCCTGGTCGTCGGGGCGTTGCACCAGTGGTTCACCGGTCACATCGTCCACACCAGCCACCTTGGGGGGGTTGAACTTGACGTGGTAGGTGCGGCCCGAAGCGGGGTGCGAGCGGCGGCCGCTCATGCGTTCGATGATGGCGTCAAACGGCACATCGATTTCCACCACGTAGTCCAGCGCCACACCGGCAGCCTTCATGGCATCGGCCTGGGGAATGGTTCGGGGGAAACCGTCAAACAAAAAGCCCTTGGCGCAATCGGGCTGGGCGATGCGTTCTTTGACCAGGTTGATGATCAGATCGTCGCTGACCAGGCCGCCGGATTTCATGACGGCATCGGCTTGCAGGCCCAGTGGCGTGCCAGCCTTCACGGCTGCGCGCAGCATGTCACCGGTCGAAATTTGTGGAATTCCGTACTTTTGACAAATGAATGTGGCTTGCGTGCCTTTACCAGCGCCAGGCGCGCCCAACAGAATGAGTCTCATGGATACCCTCGGATAAGAACAAAACTTTTTGGCGTTGCGGTTGGCACCGCTTCGGTGCACTTTTTGAACGCGCGTATAGCGTCGGAGAATAGCACGGGCTTCCCCGCGGTCAGCTTACAGCGGCGCCTGCTGCCTCTGGATGATGGCGCGCACGCGGGCCAGGTCTTCTGGGGTGTCCACCCCGGGGCCGGGCGCGGCGTCGCTCACATGCACCGCAATGCGGTGGCCATGCCACAGCGCGCGCAACTGCTCCAGTGCTTCGGTCACCTCGATCGGCGCCTGCGGCAACAGGGGAAACTGGCGCAGAAAACCCACGCGGTAGGAGTAAATACCAATGTGGCGCAGCGGTGCGAGGGGCGACAGCGATTGGATGCCCTGGGCAAACCCATCGCGCCACCAGGCAATGGGTGCGCGGCTGAAATACAGGGCCAGCTTGGCCGCGTCGAGCACCACCTTCACCACATTGGGGTTGGTGAAGTCGGCCACCTCGGTGATGGCGTGGGCGGCTGTGCCCATGCTGGCCTGGGGTGTGGCCTGCAGCAGGGCTGCCACGGCGGTCACCAATTCGGGATCGAGTAAGGGCTCATCGCCCTGCACATTGACCACAATGCCGTCGTCCGGCAGGCCCAGTAGATCGCAGGCCTCGGCCAAGCGGTCGCTGCCGGAGGGGTGGTCTTCGCGCGTCAGCACGGCATCAACACCATGCGCCTGGCAGGCTTGCAAAATGGAATCGCTGTCGCCAGCTATCACCACGCGGGTACCGGGCGGCACGCCTTCGCGCACACGCTGGGCCACGCGCACCACCATGGGCACGCCGCCCAAGTCGGCCAAGGGTTTGTTGGGCAGGCGCGAAGAGGCCAGCCGGGCCGGAATCAAAACGGTAAAGCTCATGGCCGGTACTTACAGGCCGAGTTCGGTGTCGCTGAGTACGCGGGCTTCGTTTTCCAGCAGGATGGGAATGCCATCGCGCACCGGGTAGGCCAGGCGGGCGCTGCGCGAAATCAGTTCCTGCTTTTCGCGGTCATAGTCCAGCGGCCCCTTGGTCACGGGGCAAACGAGCAATTCAAGAAGTCTTGTGTCCATGGGGCGATGATAGCGGCGCCGCCAGTGACTGCAGGCACTGGTCCAAGTGGGTGTAGAAGTGGGCGGGCAGGGTTTGCAGCAGCGGAACGGCCAGGGCGTCCGGCACGCTTTGCCATAGCTTTACCGCATCCTTTTCGGTGCAAATCAGCTGGTAGCCACCGTCGATACTGCGCGAGAAGCTATCAAAATCATAGTGATCTGGTAGCGCCTGGGTTTGAGCGATAGGCATGCCCGCGGCCCGCAGCATGGCGAAGAAGGCCTCCGGCTGGGCGATGCCCGCCACGGCCAGCAGTGGCGCAGCGCCCTGGGCTCGCAAGGTGTGGAGGGGAATCGCCTGGCCCTGTGCGTTCAGTGCGTGGTCGGCCAGTGCGCGCTGCGCTTGCCAACCCGCCACGGCCGATGGCCCCGTCTTTAGTACCAACAGGCGTGCACCATCTTGCCCCACTGCCGCCAGGGCTTTGCGCGGCCAGGGCTCGCGCAGCGGGCCAGCGGGCAGCATCCAGCCATTGCCCACGCCGCGGGCATCAAACACGCAGACCTCCACATCCCGGTACAGCGCGTAGTGCTGCAAACCGTCGTCACAAACGATCAACTGGGTATCCGGGTGTCGGGCTAGCAACGCCGACGCGGCGGCGTAGCGGTCGCGCCCCACGAACACCGGCACTTGGGTTTTGCGACGCAGCAGCAGGGGCTCGTCGCCCACGGTTTCTGGGGCGGAATCTGGCAGTACCTCTTGGCACTCTGTACTGCTGCGGCCGTAGCCACGCGACACCACGCCAACCTGCAAGCCCTGCGCCTGCCAATGCACAACCAGCGCCAGAACGGTGGGGGTTTTACCGGCGCCACCGGCAATGGCATTGCCCACCACGACCACTGGCACGGGCAGGCGCTGCGATGGATAGATGCCCCAGCGGTACAGCCACCAGCGCAGCGCAACGAGACCGCGGTACAGCAGTGCGAGGGGGAACAAGGCGCAGGCCAAGGCGCCGCGGCCGGTCCAAGCCCGCAGCAGGGCTTTTTCCAGGCCTGCGCCCATGGGGCTTATTTGCCGCCCGATTGGGCGGAAGACTGGGTGGCGAAGGTGATCTGGTTCAGGCCCGCGCGGCGTGCCGCTTCCATCACAGTGACCACGGCCTGGTGTTTGGCGCTGGCATCGGCGCTGATGATGACCACGGTGTCCTTGCCGGCCTTGGCGTTCTCAGTCAGGGCGATCGCCAGGCTCTCCAGGCTGCGGCCAGCCAGCGGGTTGCGGTTGACGGTGTAGGCGCCGTCGGCACTGACCATCACGATGAGTTCCTTGGGGTAGTCGCGCTGGGCGTCCGCGTCGGCCACGGGCAGTTTGAGCTGCAGCTCTGTGAACTTGCTGTAGGTGGTGGAGAGCATCAAGAAGATGAGCACCACCAACAGTACGTCGATGAAGGGGATCAGGTTGATCTCAGGCTCTTCGTGGCGGCGGGGGCGAAAGTTCATGGTAATTGGCTACGGAATTCGCGGGTTACTTGCGCATGGCTTTCAGGTGCCGCGTCAGGTGCTCGGCGGCCAGTTCCAGCGTCAGCAAATATGCATCGACCCGGCCGCGGAAGTAGCGCCAGAAGATCAGCGAAGGAATCGCCACGATCAGGCCAAACGCGGTGTTGTACAGCGCAATGGAGATGCCGTGCGCCAGCTGCGCCGGGTTGCCACCACTGGCGCCGCCGGGTGCCTGCGAGCCGAAAATTTCGATCATGCCGACCACTGTGCCAAACAGACCCATGAGCGGCGCAGCCGAAGCGATGGTGGCCAGTGCGCTCAGGTAGTGTTCCAGGCGCTGCGTTACTACGCGGCCTGCGCCTTCCATGGTGGCGCGCAAGTCGTCGTCCGAGCAATGCGGGTTGCTGTTCACGGCGCGCAGGCCACTGGCCAGCACCTCGCCCAGGGCGGAGTTTTTTTCCAACTGGGTCACCACATCGGGAGCGGGCAGGCTGGTGCGGGTCACGCTCAGCACTTCTTCCAACAGCCGAGGCGGCGCCACCTTGGAATCCTTGAGGCTGATGAAACGTTCAATGACGATGGCCAGGGCCAGGATGGAGCATGCAATCAGCGGCCAAATCGGCCAACCAGCGGCTTGTATGATGGAAAACAAAGGGTGAACTCCGCGCAGTTGAAAAGCTGGCCGATTATGGCGTACCGCTGACCACCGACCGCCCACAATTCTTGTGGATAACTTTGTGCAAAACCACACCGGTGTGTTGCCGCGAGCCGCGCCAATACGTGTTCTTGACACATTGATGACAAATGCAGCAGAAAAATATTCAATGAATTCAACAGCTTACAACGCAGCGCCGTGCTTCCCACGGGGTGCAGGGGTGTGCTTGGCCTCGCAGTGCAGGGTGTGGAGCAGTTGGGCGCGCGGCGGTAGGAAGACGCTCCATGCTTGACACTACGTCGAGTGCTCCCGCCGCGCCGGGTCGGCGTGTCTGGCAGGTCGCCGCGCTGTGTCAGGCGCTGGCGGATACGCTGAATGCGCGCTTCAACCCGGTGCGGGTGAGTGGGGAGATTGCCAGCTTCACGCGCGCCACCAGCGGCCACTGCTATTTCTCATTGAAAGACCCCAATGCACAGTTGCGCTGCGCCATGTTCAAGCGCGCCGCCAGCCAGTTGGACTTTCAGCCCCGCGAAGGCGAGCTGGTAGAGGTGACAGGGCGGCTGGACGTTTACGGCCCGCGCGGTGATTTGCAACTGATTGTGGAAAGCATGAGCCGCCAGGGCCAGGGCAATCTGTTTGAGCAGTTCATGCGGCTCAAGGCGCAGTTGGAAGCCCAGGGCCTGTTTGATGCGGCCCGGAAGCGGCCCCTGCCCGCCATGCCACATCGCGTGGGCGTGGTCACTTCGCTGGGAGCTGCAGCCTTGCACGACGTGGTGACCGCCTTGCGCCGGCGTACGCCCCATTTGCCGGTGCTGCTGGCACCCGCGGCGGTACAAGGCGCTGCGGCGCCCGCCGAGCTGGTGCGTGCCCTGGAGTCTTTGTACGACTATGTGGACGCGCAGGGGCAGGGTGTGGATGTGATCTTGCTGGTGCGCGGCGGGGGCTCGATGGAAGACCTGTGGTCCTTCAACGACGAGCAACTGGCCCGCGCCATTGCGCGCAGCCCGGTGCCCGTGGTGGTGGGGGTCGGCCATGAGACCGACTTCACCATCGCCGACTTTGTGGCCGACCTGCGCGCTCCCACCCCCACGGCGGCGGCGGAAATGGTGTGCCCCCCCACCCAAGCGCTGGAAAGCTTGCTGGACCAGGGACAGGACCGCATGCAGGTGGCGCTGGAGCGCTATGCCGACCGGCAGGCGCAGCGGCTGGACGTGGTGACTTCGCGCCTAGGCCGGCCCTCGTCATTGGTAGCCCAGCGACAGGCGGCCCTGGTGGCCGCCCACCAACGCATGCGCCAGGCTCTGCGCAGCGACTTGCAGTGGAAGCAGTCGCAGTGGATGCAACAGCAGCAGCACTGGCAGCCCACGGCGCAGCGCGCACTGCGCACGCTGCAGGAGCGCACGGCCCGGGCCGATTTACGCCTGGGCTTGCTGGACCCCACCCTGGTTCTGCGCCGCGGTTACGCCTGGTTGCAAGATGCCCAGGGCAATGCGGTAACGTCGGTGACGCAGGCGCAGGCGGGTGACGCGCTGCGTGCATCCCTCGTCGACGGTACGGTTGATCTCCGTGTTGTCGATTCGCCACCCAATTAGTTTCTACAATTCACTTTTACCCGCCAACCAACCAAGAGGATTTCATGGAACATACCTTGCCCGCTTTGCCCTACGCGATTGACGCGCTGGCTCCCGCCTACTCCAAAGAGACTTTGGAGTTCCACCATGGCAAGCACCACAACGCCTATGTGGTCAACCTCAACAACCTGCAAAAGGGCACTGAGTTTGAAAGCATGTCCCTGGAAGAAATCATCAAGAAGTCCAGCGGCGGCATTTACAACAACTCGGCCCAGATCTGGAACCACACCTTCTTCTGGAACTGCATGAAGCCCGCTGGTGGTGGTGAGCCCACAGGCGCACTGGCTACCGCTATCAACGCCAAATGGGGCAGCTACGCCGCGTTCAAGGAAGCCTTCGTGAAGTCTGCCGTGGGTAACTTCGGCTCCGGCTGGACTTGGCTTGTCAAGAAGCCTGATGGCTCCGTGGACATCGTCAACACCGGTGCCGCTGGTACGCCCCTGACCACTGCCGACAAAGCCTTGTTGACTGTGGACGTGTGGGAACATGCTTACTACATCGACTACCGCAATATGCGCCCCAAGTTTGTGGAGACCTTCTTGGATAAGCTGGTGAACTGGAGCTTTGCTGAAGGCAACTTCGCCTGAGGCGGGTTCATTTCTGTAAAAAGGGCTCGAGGGGTAACCTTCGGGCCTTTTTTATTGGCTGACGTAAGCCTGTGCGCAAAAAAAAATTTTCCTCCAATGGTTTTAAATTTCATTTAATGAAATTTCATTGCAAAAAAGTGGGTTGGGGTCAGACCGCTGAAAGCACAATCACGCACTATCCGACGACTACAGCCTGTGACCCCAGCAGGCAGGCGGCATTTGCCCTATCAATTTTTGGAGACAAAAGATGACTACCCAGCAACCCACCATCATTTACACGCTGACCGACGAGGCCCCGCGCTTAGCCACGGCTTCTTTCCTGCCCATCATTCGCGCCTTTGCAGCGCCCGCAGGTGTCAATTTTGTGGAGGCCGACATTTCGGTGGCTGCACGTGTTCTGGGTGAGTTTCCGGAAAGCCTGACGGAAAGCCAAAAACTGCCGAACACCTTGGCCGAGCTGGGCAAGAGGACTCTGAGCGCGGATGCGAACATCATCAAGCTGCCCAATATCAGCGCCTCGGTGGGCCAGCTGCAGGCGTGCATCAAGGAATTGCAGTCCAAGGGCTACGCGATACCGGACTACCCGGAAGCGCCCCAGACCGAAGAGGAAAAGTCCATTCGTGCCCGTTACGCCCGCTGCATCGGCTCCGCCGTGAACCCCGTTCTGCGCGAAGGCAACTCGGACCGCCGCGCGCCCAAGGCCGTGAAGGAATACGCCCGCAAGAACCCGCACAGCATGGCCGAATGGAGCCAAGCTTCGCGTTCGCACGTCTCGCACATGCATGCTGGTGACTTCTACCACGGTGAAAAGTCCATCACGCTGGACCGCGCCCGTGACGTCAAGATGGAATTGCTTACCAAGAGCGGCAAGACCATCGTGCTCAAGCCCAAGGTGTCGCTGCTGGACCGCGAAGTCATCGACAGCATGTTCATGAGCAAGAAAGCCTTGCTGGAGTTCTACGAAAAGGAAATCGAAGACGCACGCAAGACTGGTGTGATGTTCTCACTGCACGTCAAGGCCACCATGATGAAGGTGTCGCACCCCATCGTGTTTGGCCACTGCGTCAAGATCTTCTACAAGGAAGCGTTTGAAAAACACGGTGCCCTGTTCAAGGAGCTGGGCGTCAACGTCAACAACGGCATGGCCGATCTGTACACCAAAATCGCCACCTTGCCGCAAAGCAAGCAAGACGAGATCAAGCGCGACCTGCACGCCTGCCACGAGCACCGCCCCGAGTTGGCCATGGTGGATTCTGCCAAGGGCATCACCAATTTCCATTCGCCCAACGACATCATCGTGGACGCCTCCATGCCCGCCATGATCCGCAACGGCGGCAAGATGTGGGATGCCAATGGCCGCTTGAAGGACGTGAAGGCCGTGATGCCCGAGTCGACCTTTGCCCGCATTTACCAAGAGATCATCAACTTCTGCAAATGGCATGGCGCCTTCGACCCCAAAACCATGGGCACGGTGCCCAACGTGGGCTTGATGGCGCAGCAGGCCGAAGAGTACGGCTCGCACGACAAGACGTTTGAAATCGCCGAAGACGGCGTAGCCAATATCACCGACTTGGCCACTGGCGAAGTGCTGTTGAGCCAGGATGTAGAGGCGGGCGATATCTGGCGCATGTGCCAGGTCAAGGACGCCGCGATCCGTGACTGGGTCAAGCTGGCCGTCAACCGCGCACGCAACTCCGGCATGCCCGTGGTGTTCTGGCTGGATGCCTACCGCCCGCACGAAGCGCAGCTGATCACCAAGGTGAAGATGTACCTGCATGAGCATGACACCACCGGTCTGGACATCCAGATCATGAGCCAGGTGCGCGCCATGCGCTACACGCTGGAGCGCGTCATCCGCGGCCAAGACACCATCAGTGCCACGGGCAACATCCTGCGTGACTACCTGACCGACCTGTTCCCCATCATGGAACTGGGTACCTCGGCCAAGATGCTGTCCATCGTGCCTCTGATGGCCGGTGGCGGCATGTACGAAACCGGCGCCGGCGGCTCCGCGCCCAAGCATGTGCAGCAGCTGGTGGAAGAAAACCACCTGCGTTGGGATTCGCTGGGCGAGTTCCTGGCATTGGCGGTGTCCTTGGAAGACCTGGGTCTGAAGACGGGCAATGCCAAGGCCAAGGTGCTGTCGAAGACGCTGGATGCGGCTACGGGCAAATTGTTGGACAACAACAAGAACCCTTCGCCCAAGACCGGCCAGCTCGACAACCGTGGCAGCCAGTTCTACCTGGCCCTGTACTGGGCCCAGGAGCTCGCAGCGCAAACCGACGATGCGGCACTGGCCAAGCAATTTGCCTCGCTGGCCAAGCAATTGGCAGACAACGAGCAAACCATTGTGGCCGAGTTGGCTGCCGTGCAGGGCCAGCCCGCCGATATCGGTGGCTACTATCTGCCTGATGTTGCCAAGCTGGACGCCATCATGCGCCCTAGCGCAACGCTGAACAAGGCGCTGGCTTCTGTGAAGGCTTGAGGAGTTTCGCAGGCCAAGTGCCTGCGTCCAAATGCTTAAAGGCGATCCGGACTGCTGTCCAGATCGCCTTTATTCATGGGGCATCGAAGCTTATTTGAACGGTACGCCGCCCAACTTGCTGCCAGCCTTGATGCCACGCTTGGTAAACCAACCCTGGTTCATTTCCAATACGTAGCGTACCGGCTTCATCGCGCAGTGGGTGTCCGTGGTCTGCGGCTTCATATCCGCCAGGTTGACGATGGTGCCATCGTCCGCCACAAAAGCCGCGGTCAGTGGCAGCACGGTGTTTTTCATCCAGAAGCACAAACCAGACGGTTGCTCGAAGACGAACAGCATGCCTTCTTGCTGGGGCATCTCGCGGCGAAACATCAGGCCGGTGGTGCGCTGCTCGGGTGCTTGCGCGACCTGTGCATCGATTTGGTAGATACCGGCCGTGATCTGGACACGCGGCAAATTGAGCTGAGGACTGTCCTGCGCCAGGACAGGGCCTGCCAGCACCAGAACGAGCGGAATGAGGTAGTTGACTAAGGGTTTCATGCGTTGTGCGGTTGCCAATAGGAGGTGTCCAATACCGTGGGGATTGTCTGTCATCCATGTAAAGGACAGGTTCCAATTTACAACTAAAATTGTTTGGCTAACGCTCAGACCCCCACGAGGGGGCCTGCAGTTCATTGTCATCGCACCGAACACGGAGTTCTATGTACCAGCACATCAAGGTGCCCGCCGAAGGCCAAAAAATCACTGTCAATGCCGACATGACGCTGAATGTGCCAGACCAGCCCATCATTCCTTTCATTGAAGGCGACGGTACGGGCCTCGACATCACGCCGGTGATGCTCAAGGTGGTGGATGCGGCTGTGGCCAAGGCCTATGGCGGTAAACGCAAGATCCAGTGGATGGAGGTCTATGCAGGCGAAAAATCCACCAAGATTTATGGCCCCGATGTGTGGCTGCCCCAAGAGACGCTGGATGTGGTGCGCGAGTATGTGGTGTCCATCAAAGGACCATTGACCACGCCGGTGGGGGGCGGTATCCGCTCGCTCAACGTAGCGTTGCGCCAGGAGCTGGACCTGTATGTGTGCCTACGCCCGATCCAATACTTCAAGGGCGTTCCCAGCCCGCTGAAGGAGCCCGAGAAGACCAATATGGTGATCTTCCGCGAAAACTCGGAAGACATCTATGCGGGCATCGAATTCGAGGCCGAGTCTGACAAGGCCAAGAAGCTGATCAAGTTCCTCCAGGATGAGTTCGGTGTCAAGAAAATCCGCTTTCCTAATACGTCGGGAATCGGCATCAAACCGGTGTCGCGCGAGGGGACCGAGCGTCTGGTGCGCAAAGCCATCCAGTACGCCATCGACAACGACAAGCCCAATGTGACGATTGTCCACAAGGGCAACATCATGAAGTTCACCGAAGGTGGCTTCCGTGACTGGGCTTATGCGTTGGCGCAAAAAGAGTTTGGTGCCGAACTGATCGATGGTGGTCCCTGGTGCAAGTTCAAGAGCCCCAAGACGGGCAAGGACATCACCATCAAGGACAGCATCGCCGACGCCTTCCTGCAGCAAATTTTGCTGCGTCCTGCGGAGTACAGCGTGGTGGCAACACTGAACCTCAACGGTGACTACATCTCTGACGCGCTGGCGGCGCAGGTGGGCGGGATTGGTATTGCCCCCGGCGCCAACCTATCCGATACGGTGGCAATGTTCGAAGCCACGCACGGCACAGCCCCCAAATACGCCGGCAAGGACTATGTGAATCCAGGTTCCGAAATCCTGTCCGCCGAAATGATGTTGCGCCACATGGGCTGGAAGGAAGCGGCGGACCTGATCATCCGTTCCATCGAGAAATCCATTGCCAGCAAAAAAGTGACGTACGATTTTGCCCGCCTGATGGACGGTGCGAACCAAGTGAGTTGCTCCGGTTTCGGTCAGGTCATGATCGACAATATGTGATTGGACGCCGTGCTGCCCCTGTGCAGCCCGGTCTAATCCCGTGAAACCGCTGCGGCGCATTGGCACCGCAGCGGTTTTTTCTTCTGCTGCTTGAAATTGGTGTAACCGCCTCCAAGTCATCCTCAACGAGCAAGGCGGTCTGGTGCTCTATAGAATCTTTTGCATGGCTACCAACAATCCTTCCAAACCGGTTATCTCAACCCCACCCGCAGACGGCGCAGGCTCCGTGGTTTTGGAGCGGTTGACACAGCGTGTGCAGCCGCCTTCGATGTACCAGGTGGTCATGCTCAACGACGACTACACCCCGATGGAGTTTGTGGTGGTGGTGCTTCAGGAGTTTTTCAGCAAGGATTTGGAGGCAGCGACGCAAATCATGCTGAAGATTCACCTGGACGGCCGTGGAGTTTGCGGGGTGTATTCCAAAGATATTGCCGCTACCAAGGTCGATCAGGTGCTGGAAGCGGCGCACAAGGCAGGGCATCCCCTCCAATGTGTGTGCGAGCCGGTCGATTTGTAGGGTATTAAGCTTTTAAGACCAAACGACAGCCCAAAACGGATTACAGTTATTCAACACAGCAAGGCGAAAAAGGAATTCACATGATTGCCCAAGAATTGGAAGTCAGCCTGCACATGGCGTTTGTGGAAGCGCGGCAGCAACGACATGAGTTCATCACCGTAGAGCACTTGCTGCTGGCTCTGCTGGACAACCCCAGCGCCGCCGAAGTATTGCGCGCCTGCGCGGCCAACATCGATGACCTGCGCAAGTCACTCAGCAATTTCATCAAGGACAATACGCCGCAGGTGGCGGGCACCGACGAGGTGGACACGCAGCCCACGCTGGGTTTCCAGCGCGTGATCCAGCGTGCCATCATGCATGTGCAATCTACCGGTAGTGGCAAAAAAGAAGTGACCGGTGCCAATGTGCTGGTCGCCATCTTTGGTGAAAAAGATTCGCACGCGGTGTACTACCTCCACCAACAGGGTGTGACCCGCTTGGACGTGGTGAACTTCATTGCCCATGGCATCAAGAAAAGCGACCCCCCTGAGGCCACCAAGTCCAGTGAAAATCCCGCAGAAGCGGAAGAGGGCGGCTCTGAGAAGAACGAGAAGGCTTCTCCGCTGGAGCAGTACACCCAAAACCTGAACCAGCTCGCCAAGGAAGGCAAGATCGATCCGCTGATCGGCCGCGAGTACGAGGTGGAGCGGGTGATCCAGATCCTGTGCCGCCGTCGCAAGAACAACCCACTGTTGGTGGGTGAGGCTGGTGTGGGCAAGACTGCCATTGCGGAGGGTTTGGCATGGCGCATTTCGCAGAATGACGTGCCTGAAATCTTGGCCGATTCCGTGGTCTATTCTCTGGACATGGGCGCGTTGTTGGCGGGTACCAAGTACCGTGGCGATTTTGAACAACGCCTGAAGGGCGTTCTCAAGGCGCTCAAGGACCGGCCCAATGCGGTGCTGTTCATTGATGAAATTCACACGCTGATTGGCGCGGGTGCAGCCTCGGGCGGTACGCTGGATGCTTCCAATTTGCTCAAACCCAGCTTGAGCTCGGGTCAGCTCAAGTGCATCGGTGCAACCACCTTCACCGAGTACCGCGGTATTTTTGAGAAAGATGCGGCACTCTCACGCCGCTTCCAAAAAGTGGATGTGGTGGAACCCACCATTGACCAGACCGTGGAAATTCTCAAGGGCTTGAAGTCGCGCTTTGAAGAGCACCACAACGTGAAGTACGCCGTGGCCGCCCTGCAAGCTGCTGCGGAGTTGAGCGCCAAGTACATCAACGATCGCCATCTGCCGGACAAGGCCATTGATGTGATCGATGAGGCGGGCGCAGCCCAACGCATTTTGGCTCCAAGCAAGCGCAAGAAGACCATCACAAAGACCGAGGTGGAAGATATCGTGGCAAAGATTGCACGTATTCCCCCGGCCAATGTGTCGAATGATGACCGCGGCAAGTTGAAAACGCTGGAGCGTGATCTCAAGAGCGTGGTGTTTGGCCAGGACAAGGCGTTGGATATATTGGCCTCTGCGGTCAAGATGGCGCGCTCTGGCTTGGGCAAGGGCGACAAACCCATTGGCTCTTTCTTGTTCAGCGGCCCCACGGGTGTGGGCAAGACCGAGGCTGCCAAGCAGCTGGCTTACATCATGGGCGTGGAGCTGATTCGCTTTGACATGAGCGAATACATGGAGCGCCATGCGGTGAGTCGCCTCATTGGTGCACCTCCAGGCTATGTCGGGTTTGATCAAGGTGGCTTGCTGACCGAAGCTGTGACCAAGAAGCCGCATGCCGTGCTACTGCTGGACGAAATTGAAAAAGCCCATCCGGACATTTTCAATGTGCTGCTGCAGGTCATGGACCATGGATCGCTGACGGACAACAACGGCCGCAAGGCAGACTTCCGCAACATCATCGTCATCATGACGACGAACGCGGGTGCCGAGACTATGAATAAGGCAACCATTGGGTTCACCAATCCGCGTGAAGCGGGTGATGAAATGATGGATATCAAGCGTCTGTTCACGCCAGAGTTCCGCAACCGCCTGGATGCCATTGTCGGCTTCAAGGCGTTGGACGAAGTGGTGATCCTGCGCGTGGTGGACAAGTTCCTGTTGCAGCTGGAGACTCAACTGGCTGAGAAAAAGGTGGATGTGACCTTTACCGACAAGCTGCGCAAGCACTTGGCGAAGAAGGGATTCGATCCCCTCATGGGTGCACGCCCCATGCAGCGTCTGATCCAGGACACGATTCGCCGGGCACTGGCCGACGAGTTGCTGTTTGGTCGCTTGGTGGACGGTGGTCGTTTGACGGTGGATATCGACGATCAGGAAGATGGCAAGGCCGAGGTCACGCTGGATATCCAACCGCTGCCAAAGAAAGAGGGAAAGTCCAAGCCAGAAGAAGCAACTGCGGGCTAAGCCCAGCAGAGCATTCGGTCTCAGTTCTACATGAACTGGGACCGAATGGCTTCCACCCGGTTGCGGTTAACGCCCCAATCGCCTCGTCCAATGCGGCTTGCGGAACGCACGTGAATCACCTTCGCGGTGTCGTCTAGCCAAAACTCCACATCATCGGTAAATCGCAGCCAGTAGGTGCTGCTTTGTGCATATACATAATGGTCTGTGGCGGTAACCACAACCGTGCCCGCCGTATTTTTCAAAATGCTGGTGAGCTTGGCCATGGCCACCGTGCCGTCACCCTCATACGCCAATGGTGCAATGCTGGCGTAGCCAAGTTGCGGATGATCGGGGTACAGGCTGGCTTGGCTGCTGACGCTGTTAGGCGCTAAAGAGGGTGGCTTGAGCCGGCCAGCTTTCACTCCCAGATCGCCAGGGGTGGTACCCGCCAGAAACCCCAGCTGCCCCGCTGCCAACAGCAGCACGGTAAACACGGACAGGACAATCGCAAACAGGCGTAAGGTTTTCATGGTCCCATCCTAGTATTTGAATCCCATGCAGTCCATCGGTTTCTCCTTGCCACAGTCGACCGGCTCGACCAGCAAGATAATGTCGGCTGGCGACGCAGCTCCATCCGCTTTCAGGCGGGCCAAAATTCCGGCCTCATCAGAGTCCACGTGGTTCAAGCGCAAGTCATTTTTAACGAAATAGGGGCATTCATAGTGAAGTGGGTCAGTGTTTGGGGTTGGTCGGCCGTTGTCGGCATGGCGTTGGTGTTGGCGGGATGTGCTTCTGCACCTTTGGTGGAAAAGAGTCCGGTGCCCGTGGTCATCGTACCCCCGGTTGGGGACGCGCCCCCTCTTGTGGTAACCAAGTTGCCACCGCGAATAGGCCTGGCCTTGGGCGGTGGTGCGGCCCGCGGCTTTGCCCATGTGGGGGTGATTCAGGTGCTGGAAGAAAACGGCATTCGCCCGGTGCTGGTCACCGGCACATCCGCTGGCAGTCTGGTGGCAGCCATCTATGCCAGTGGCAAGACGGGGGCCCAGCTACAGCGTGTGGCGGAGACCATGGAGGAGGCCGCCATTACCGACTGGACCCTACCCATCTTCAGCCGCGGCATGTTGCGCGGTGAGGCGCTGGCACGGTACGTGAACAGCCAAGTGGGCTCGCGTCTGATCGAGGATTTACCCATGCCACTGGGCATTGTGGCCACCGACCTCAATACCGGCAAAGACATGGTGTTTCAACGCGGCGATACTGGTACGGCCGTGCGTGCCTCCAGCGCCGTACCTGCCGTGTTCCAGCCGGTGCGAATTTCTGGGCATGACTATGTAGATGGCGGGCTGGTGTCGCCGGTGCCCGTGCGGGCGGCGCGAAAAATGGGAGCAGAACTGGTAATCGCCGTGGATATTTCCAGCATGCCCGAGGGCAGCCTCACGGGAGGGACGCTGGAAATTTTGCTCCAGACCTTTTCCATCATGGGCAAGAGCATCAACAACTTTGAATTGCGCGATGCTGATATCGTGGTGCGCCCAGCGCTCATGGGTGTCAGCAGCGCCGATTTTGGTGCCCGAAAACGCTCGATCGAGGCAGGGCGCCAGGCCATGCTGCGGCTCATACCGGATTTGAAGGCGGCAATAGCAGCGCGTATGCGCTGAGTTGTTGCCCAGCCATTGAAAGCAATCAATCGAAGGAGTACTTGTGCCCACCATCCTCGTCATTGTTATTGTGCTTTTAGTCGCCGTGCTTGGAGGCGTTGCGTGGTGGAAGCTGTTCAACACTCCTGACGGAGAGCGCTATTTGAAGATGCGCACCCAGGGACCGTTTGCTCCGATTCATTCGGACGGCACCGATCCAGCGCAGGCCGACGATAAGGCAATCTGATTGGCCAAAAAAAAGGCCCCGTCTTGCAACGAGGCCTTGAAGGGATCCCTGAACCTGAAGGTTTCGAAAGGACCCGAGGAGACAACCGGTGGAAACAAACTTTGTTTCCGTTAACTAAATTATCTCAGGGTTTTCCCTTGGTAGCTAGGGGAAAGGCTCAAATTTTTGAAAAATCTTTGAGCCCTTACCTGAATTAACGCTTTTTGGCAGCGGCCTTGGTGGCGTTGGTCGCAGTGGCGGCCACAGCGTTGAAGTTGGCTTCGGCCACATCAGTCGCTTGCTTCACAGCCTTTTGCACGGATTCCAGAGCGTTGTTGGCAGCAGCCACCGAGCTCTTCAGGATCGCCACAGCAGCTTCGGAACCTGCGGGTGCGTTCTTGGCAGCGCTATCGACCAGGCCAGCAAATTTCTTTTGGGCTTCAGCTGCTTGGCCTTCCACGGTCTTGGTCAGCTCGGCACTGGCGCCGGAAGCGATGTCGTACAGATGGCGGCTGTAAGCGGCAGTCTTTTCAGCCAGAGGCTGCAGCAGGCCAGATTGCAGGGCCAACAGTTCTTGGGCGTCTTTCACGCTCAGAATGGACTGGGTGTGGCCAGCGACTTCGGACAGGGCTGCCTTGGAAGCAGTCAGGTTCAGTTCAACGATTTTTTCCACGCCTTCGAAGGCCTTGTTGGTCAGACCAAACAGGGTTTCGATGTTGGCTTTGTGGGATGCGATTACTTGTTCAACGGTCAGCATGTTCATTCTCCAGTAGTTAAGGTGAAAATCACTATCTGCTCCGTAACCTGGCCCTGAGGCTTGTTTATGTTGCAGTGCAGCATGGATTGAATTGTAGCGATGCTGCAGTGCAATGCAAGCATTATTTGTTGCGGTGCAACAATTTAGATGCAAAAACCTAGAACCCCTGCAATTCACATCCGTGTCACGCCGCAGTGCAAGCCTGCCAGGGCTTGGCCATGGCACTGGCAAAATGGAACCATGGACAACGCCGCCCCTGCCAAACCCCAGCCCGAACCGCGCAGCGCCTACAAGGCTTTCCGCCCCATTGCCACCCGCTGGTCTGACAACGACGTGTACGGCCATGTGAACAACGTTGTGTACTACAGTTGGTTCGATACAGCTGTGAATGCCTACTTGATAGAGCAGGGCGTACTCGACATCCACGGAGGCGACACGATTGGCCTGGTGGTGGAGACGCAGTGCAATTACTTTGCGTCATTGGCCTTTCCGCAAACCGTGCACGCGGGCATTCGGGTGGCCAAGCTGGGAACCTCCAGCGTGCGCTACGAGGTGGGCATCTTTGGCGACGGCGAACTGACCGCGGCCAAGGGCCACTTCGTCCACGTGTATGTAGACCAGGTAACCCGCAAGCCGGTGGCACTGCCGGCTGACCTCAAAAAAGTACTGGAGACCCTTGTATGACCGCTTCCGTGGTGGACCACGCCATTACTTCGCGCATGTCGGCGCGGGCCTTTACCCCGCAGACCGTGGCACGCGTGGACATCGAGGCCATTTTGGAAGTGGCCAGCCGCGCCCCCAGTGGCACCAATTGCCAACCCTGGAAGGTGTACGTATTGCAGGGTGCCAGCCGCAACGGTTTGGTGGAGCAGGTGTGCACGGCGCACGACGCCATCCGCGCCAACCCTGCGCTGGCGGCCGAATACCAGGAGGCCTACGACTACTACCCGACGCAGTGGGTCAGCCCCTACATAGACCGGCGCCGGGAAAATGGTTGGGGCCTGTATGGCCTGCTGGGCATTGGCAAGACCGACAAGGACAAGATGCATGCGCAGCACCAGCGTAACTTCCGCTTCTTTGACGCGCCCGTGGGTCTGATGTTCACCGTCGACAAGGTCATGGGGCGCGGTTCGCTGGTGGACTATGGCGCGTTTTTGCAGAACATCATGGTGGCGGCGCGCGGACGTGGGCTGCACACCTGCCCGCAGGCCGCGTGGAACGGCTTTGCCAAGATCATCCTGCCGCACATTGGCGCGGGCGAGGGCGAAATGCTGGTCTGTGGCATGTCGCTGGGCTATGCCGACCTGCAGGCGCCAGTGAACGAATTCCATACGCCGCGCGTGCCGGTGGCAGATTTCACCCGCTGGCTGGACTGACGGCGCTGAATTTATAAGAAAATGGGCTCTAGCCCCCGGGGATGCTGCGCAAGCAGCTACTAAAAGAATAGCAATCTATCGGCCCAGTCATGGGCCTCCTGTCACACCATGATCATCACCAGCCTTCTGGACACGGACCTCTACAAGTTCACCATGATGCAGGTGGTGCTGCACCAGTTCCCCGGCGCGCAGGTGGAGTACCGCTTCAAGTGCCGCAACCCCGGGGTCAATCTGGCGGCGCATGCTGCGGAGATCCGGGAGGAAATTCGTTCGCTGTGCGGGTTGCACTTCCAGGAGAGCGAGCTAGCCTACCTGCGCTCGATGCGCTTTATCAAAAGCGACTTTGTGGACTTTCTGGGCCTGTTCAAGCTCAACGAGAAATACATCACCATCACCCCGCTGCCCACGGGCGAGCTGGAAATCGTGATCGAAGGCCCGTGGCTGCACACCATCCTGTTCGAGATCCCGGTGCTGGCCATCGTTAACGAGGTGTACTTCCGCAACACCCAGCAGGTGCCGGACTTTGTGGAGGGGCGCAAGCGGCTGGACACCAAGATTGCCGAGTTGCGGGCCGACGGCCTGGCCGAACTCAAGATTGCTGACTACGGCACGCGCCGCCGCTTCTCGCGCGCTTGGCACGACGAAGTGCTGCGTGTGCTGACCGCCAAGCTGGGCACGCTGCAAAGCCCGGGCCAGGCCCAGGGGCGGCCGGGGCAACTGGCGGGCACCAGCAATGTGCTGTTGGCCATGAAGCTGGGGCTGATCCCGTTGGGCACTATGGCGCATGAGTATCTGCAGGCTTCGCAGGCACTGGGGCCACGGTTGCGTGACAGCCAGATTTTTTCGTTCGAGTCGTGGGCGCGTGAATACCGCGGCGACCTGGGCATTGCGCTCAGCGATGTGTATGGCATGGACGCCTTTCTGCGCGACTTTGACATGTACTTCTGCAAGTTGTTCGACGGCGCTCGCCACGACAGCGGTGACCCCTTCAACTGGGGTGAGCGCATGCTGGAGCACTACAGCCGCAACCGCGTGGATCCGCGCACCAAGACGCTCATCTTCAGCGATGGCCTGACCGTGCCGCGCACCATTGCGCTGTACCAGCAGTTCCGCGGGCGCTGCCAGCTGGCGTTTGGCATTGGCACCAACCTGACCAATGACCTGGGTTACGAGCCCTTGCAAATTGTCATCAAGATGGTGCGCTGCAACGGCCAGCCGGTGGCCAAGCTATCGGATACTCCTTCCAAGAACATGTGTGATGATGAAAAGTACCTGGCCTATCTGCGCCAGGTGTTCCAAATCGCCGCGCCCGCCTGAATGACTTCAACGTCGTCGCCTGCTGTCACAACCCTTCGTACTGCCATGACCTTGCCCCGCATCCTCGTCACCCGCGCCATTTACCCGGACGTGCTGGCGCACTTGGCCCAGCATTTCGAGGTTGAGTCCAACCAGTCCGACGAGATGTGGGGCCCCGAGCAGCTCGTCGAAAAACTGCAAGGCAAGGTCGGGGCATTGACCACGGGTGGGGATCGTGTGGACGCAGCTTTGCTGGCAGCCTGCCCGGGGCTGAAGATCTGCGCCAATATGGCCGTGGGCTTTAACAACTTCGATGTGAACGCCATGACCGCCGCTGGCGTGCAAGGTACCAACGCACCCGACGTGCTGACCGAGACCACGGCCGACTTTGGCTTTGCGCTGTTGATGGCCACCGCCCGCCGTGTGACCGAGAGTGAACATTACCTGCGCGCAGGTCACTGGAAGCGCTGGCGCTACGACATGTTTTGCGGCACCGACATCCACGGCTCCACCATGGGCATCATCGGCATGGGGCGCATTGGCCAAGCCATTGCACGCCGCGGTGCGCTGGGCTTTGGCATGCAGGTGGTGTACCACAACCGCAGCCGCCTGGATGCGGCCACCGAGGCCGCCTGCGGCGCCCGCTATGTGGACAAGGACACGCTGCTGCAAACGGTCGACCATGTGGTGCTGGTGGTGCCGTACTCGGCCGCCTCGCACCACACCGTTGGTGCGGCCGAGCTGGCCCAAATGAAGCCCACGGCTACGCTCATCAATATTGCCCGCGGCGGTATCGTGGACGATGCCGCGCTGGCCGTGGCCCTGCGCGAACGGCGCATTGCCGCCGCGGGGCTGGATGTGTTTGAGGGCGAGCCCAGCGTACACCCCGACCTGCTCACCGTGCCCAATGTGGTGTTGACCCCGCACATCGCCAGCGCCACGGAGCGCACGCGCCGTGCCATGGCCCAGCTGGCGGCAGACAACCTGGCCGCCTTTCTGCTAGAGGGCAAGCCGCTGACACCCGTGAACACCTTGCCCAGCACGGTGGTCGCACCATGAGCAACTGGCGCGCGCTCTGGCTGGGAGAGCCCGGCACGGCCGCAGTAGCCCCTGATGCGCAAGGCATGGCCGGCATCGGTGCGGTGGCGCGTGGCTTCAACGCCACCATCTTCATGACCTGCGGGCTGGTGGTGGTGGTGGCCTATGTGCTGGGCCTGTTCTCGGATGCGCCCAACATGGTCACCATGGCGGTGCTGGTCACCATGGCCGCGCTGGTGCAGGTGTTCCTAGTGCGTGGCTGGGTGCGGTCCAGTTCGGTCGTGGTGCTGCTGTTGCTGTTCACCGGGGTGTTCTCTTCCATGGTGCGCTTTGGCACCATCAACATTGCGCAGGCTGCGCTGGCCGGCATTCCGCTGATTTACTGCGTGGTGATTCTGGGCGAGCGTGCGGGACTGGCGCTGCTGCTGCTGTCGGCAGCGGGCAGCGGCTGGATCACCTGGGCGCAGGTGCATGGCACGCTCAAGCCCTCGGCCCCCACCATTCCCGCTGCGCAGTGGGTCATCCTGTCCATGGGCTTTGTGGTGGCCTTCCGCATGGCGGTGCTGATCAAGCGGCATTTGCTGGACACCTCGCAGCGCGTCAATGCGGCGCAGAAGATGCTGCTCGACGAGCGCGAGGCCAGCAACGCCCGCGTGCTCAAGGCCTTGTCGGAGCTGGAGCGCCAGCGCTTTGTGATTGACCAGCATGCCATCGTCAGCATCATGGACCTCAACGGCTTGCTGACCTACGGCAACCAGAAATTCGTGGAAGTTACCGGCTATGTGCCGCAAGAGTTTTTGGGCAAGCACTACCGCATGATGGATTCGGGCCAGCATGGTGAACGCTTTTTTGCCGACCTGGTCCATACCATTTCGCAGGGCAAGGTGTGGCGCTCGGAGCTGTGCAACCGTACCAAAGACGGCACGCTGTACTGGCTGGACACCACGGTGGCCGCCTTCATGAACAGCGACGGCACGCCGCGCGAGTACATCACGGTCAGTACCGACATCACCCAGCTGCGCCAGGCTGAACAGTCGGCCCACGCGGCCAGCCGGGCCAAGTCCGAATTCTTGGCCAATATGAGCCACGAAATCCGCACGCCCATGAACGGCGTGGTCGGCATGGTGGACATCTTGCGCGCCACCGAGCTCACGCGCGAACAGCGCCGCATGGTCAGCACCATCCACGACTCGTCGATCGCGCTGCTGCAAATCCTCAACGACATTCTGGACTTCTCCAAGATCGAGGCCGACAAGCTGGAGGTGGAAGCTATGCCCACCCACCTGCGCGAGCTGGTGGAGGGCGTGGCCCAGCTCATGGTGACCATCTCGGCCGGCAAGGACATTGACCTGTCAGTGCTGGTGGACCCCGACCTGCCCGAATGGGTGTGGGTGGACCCCACGCGCATGCGCCAAGTGCTCTACAACCTGCTGGGCAATGCGCTGAAGTTCACGCCCGGGCGGCCTGAGCGCCGCGGCAATGTGCGCTTGTATGTCCGCGCGGCGCAGCAAACCCAGGGGCCGTCCACGCTGGAGTTCAGCGTGATGGACAACGGAATTGGCATGGGCCCCGAGCTGGTGGACCGCCTGTTCGAGGCCTTCACCCAGGCGGATGTGGGCACCGCACGCCAGTACGGTGGCACGGGCCTGGGATTGTCCATCAGCCGCCGCCTGGTGGAGATGATGCACGGCCGTATCCTGGTGCACAGCACGCTGGGCGAGGGCTCGATCTTCACCATCCTGCTGCCGCTGTATGTGGCCACGCCCGAGACCGCCACCCCGCGCAGCCTGAGCCTGGCAGGTGTGCAGGTGATGCTGGTGACCGACGACAACGACTGCGCCCAGGTGCTGCCCGGCCATTTGCGCGCAGCGGGCGCCGTGGTGCAGACGGCACTCAATCCGCAGCGGGCACAGGACTGGCAGGCAACGGCAGTAGGTCCGGCGGTGCTGGTGCTGGATGTGGATACGCCCTGGGACGAGTCGACCGATGTGTGGAGCCAAAGCACGATCGGGCGTGGCGTAGTGCGCCTGGTGCGGCAAAACCAGAGCAGCGTGCCCGGCCGCTCGGTCACCGTGTGCGCGCGGCCGCTGCAGGTGAACGAACTGGTGCGCGGCGTGGCCCTGGCCTGTGGTCGCCTGAGCGTGCCCGCCATGTTGCCCACCCATGAGCGGGCCGAGAGCGCCGCCGTGGTTGTGCCCTCGGTGCAAGAGGCGCGCGAGGCCGGGCGCCTGATCCTGCTGGTGGAAGACAACGAAACCAACCGCGATGTGATGCTGGAACAGCTGCGCATCCTGGGGTATGCGGCCGAGTGCGCGCCCGATGGCGCCACCGCACTGAAGATGTGGGTGGTGGGCCGCTACGGCCTGATGCTGACCGACTGCCATATGCCGCAGATGGATGGCTTTGCGCTGACCGAGGCGATTCGCCAGGCCGAAGATCCGCACGAACACATGCCTATCGTGGCGGTGACTGCCAACGCCATGGATGGCGAGCTGCAGCACTGCCTGGAGCGTGGCATGGACGACTACCTGACCAAGCCCCTGCGCCTGAGCGAGCTGGGCGCGATGCTGCTCAAGTGGCTGCCGCGCGACACGGCACCCGGGGAAGCGCTGCCGAAGTGGGACGGTATGGCCCTGAGCCGCATGGTGGGCGAGAACCCGACCATGCACCGCCGCTTGCTGGACCGCTACATCACCACCACCGCGGCGCAGATGGCCGAGCTGGACGCGCTGCGTGCCACGGGCGACTTGAAGGGCCTGGGTGCGTTGGGGCACAAGCTCAAATCGTCATCGCGCACCGTGGGGGCCATGCAGTTGGGCGCACTGTGCCAGGCGCTGGAGTCGCTGGCACGCGAGGGGCAGGGCGCCCAGGCTCTGGAGCAGGTGGCGGCCATCCAACAGGCCTTTGCCGAGGTGGAGCCACTGCTGCAAGGCAGCTAGGGTGCTATCGAATCAGGAGCTGCTCGCGCAGATTCCACGGGGGTTAGCGCCCTGTTTTATCTATATTTGAGTGAGAGTGAGGGCGGAATGCAAGGGTTGGAGTGGGTGTTGGTGGCGCTGGCGGTGCTGCAACTGGGGTTGTTGGCCTATGGCCTGGTGCAACGCGGCCGGCCCGTGCCGCCCACGGCGCAACAAGAGGCCCAGCGCCAGGAACTGCTGGCCCTGGTGAAGACCAGCAGCGAGCGGCTGGAGCGTGAGCTGCGCCGCGAGGTGACCGAGTCTGCCCGCGATGGCCGCCAGGAGCTATCGCAAAACCTGGCGCTGTTTCAGAAGGCTTTGGTCGAGCAGGGCGCAGAGGCCACGCGCACCCAGAACACGCAGATCGACGCCTTTGGCCAGCAGCTGGCCCTGCTGCAAAAAACGCTGTCCGACACACTGACCAACCAGCTCTCCAACCTGAGCGAATCCAACGCACGGCGCATGAACGAGGTGCGCGAGACGCTGGAGAAACAACTCGCGCAGTTGCAAACCACAAATGCCGCCAAGCTCGATGAGATGCGCGCCACGGTGGACGAGAAGTTGCAGACCACGCTGCAGGCCCGCTTGGGCGAGAGCTTCAAGCAAGTGGCTGAACGGCTGGAGCAGGTGCACAAGGGCCTGGGCGAAATGCAGACGCTGGCGCAGGGCGTGGGCGACCTCAAGCACCTGCTGACCAATGTAAAAACCCGGGGCATCTTTGGCGAGGCCCAACTGGCCAGCCTGCTGGAGCAGGTGTTTGTGCCCGACCAGTACGCGGTGCAGGTGGCCACGCGCCCGGGCAGCAAAAACGTGGTGGACTTTGCCATCAAGCTGCCGGGCCGTTCTGACAATGGGGAGCCGCTATGGCTGCCTATCGACGCGAAGTTTCCCAATGAGGATTACGAGCGCCTGCTTGATGCCCAGGGCCGCGCCGACGTGCTGGGTGCCGAAGTTGCCGGCAAGGCGCTGGAGATGCGCATCCGGTTGGAGGCCAAATCGATCGCCGAGAAGTACGTGGAGCCGCCGTACACCACCGACTTTGCCATTCTATTTTTGCCCACCGAAGGCCTGTACGCCGAGGTGCTGCGCCGCCCCGGCCTGATGGAAAGCCTGCAGCGCGACCACCGCATCACGCTGGCCGGGCCCACCACGCTGCTGTCTATGCTGAGTTCGCTGCAAATGGGCTTTCGCACGTTGGCGCTGGAGAAGCGCTCTAGCGAGGTCTGGCAGGTGTTGGGTGCCGTCAAAACCGAGTTCGGTAAGTTTGGCGATGTGTTGGCCAAGGTCAAAGCACAGACGCAGACCGTGCTCAACACGCTGGACAACGCCGAGACCCGCAGCCGCGCCATGGGCCGGGCGCTCAAAAAGGTGGATGCCTTGCCCGAGTCGCAAGCGCAAGCCCTGCTGCCGGCCGACCGCGACTTTGACCGCGATGCGGACGCCAGCAGCCTATGACCCCTGCCGAGGTAGACGCTAGCGAACCCGGCAGCGGCGAGAGCGCCTGGGGCCTGCTGCGCCTAGTGGCGGGGCAGGTGTGCCTGCACGCCAGCATGGCGGGCATGCGTATGGCGGCACCGTTGTGGGCACTGCAGCAGGGCTATGGCGCGCTGGCGGTGGGTTTTTTGCTGGCCCTGTTCTCATTGACGCAGGTGTTTCTGGCCCTCCCCGCGGGGCGCTATGCCGATCGGCATGGCCTGCGCCGTCCTGTGGCGATGGGCATTGTGGCCGCCATGTGCGGCGCGGGGCTGGCTGCGCTGTTTCCGCACTTTGCTGTGCTGTGTGTTTCGGCGCTGTGCATGGGTGGTGCCACGGGCGGTGCGTCGATCGCGCTGCAGCGCCATGTGGGCCGCGCAGCGCGCGGAGCTGCTGATCTGCGCCGCGTGTTCAGCTGGCTGTCCATCGGGCCGGCGGTGTCCAACTTTCTGGGACCGGTGTGCGTAGGCCTGCTGATCGACCACGCCGGGGTGTGGATGGGCGGACAGGCGGCCGACCACAATGGCTTTGTCGCGGCTTTTGCCCTCACGGCGCTGGTGCCCGCCCTGGCCTGGCTATGCGTGCGCCATACGCCCGAGCTGCCACCGGTGCAGGTCGCCGAGGGCACCCACCCCAGCGTTTGGCCGCTGCTGCGCGAGCCGTTGATGCGCCGCCTGTTGCTGGTGAACTGGTTGTTGTCCAGCTGCTGGGACGTGCACACCTTTGTCGTGCCGGTGATCGGCCATGAACGCGGCTTTAGCGCCTCGGTCATCGGCACCATCCTGGGTGCCTTTGCAGTGGCGGCTGCGTCGGTGCGGGTGTTGCTGCCGCTGGTTGCCGCGCACTTGCGCGAGTGGGCGGTGGTGACCGGGGCGATGGTCGTTACCGCCCTGCTGTTTGGCGCCTACCCCTTCATGCCCACGGCCTGGGCCATGGGCCTGTGTTCGGTGCTGTTGGGGCTGGCGCTAGGCACGGTGCAGCCCATGATCATGAGCACGCTGCACCAGATCACGCCGCATGCGCTGCATGGCCAGGCCATTGCGCTGCGGCTCATGAGCCTGAACCTCTCCAGCGTGCTCATGCCCATGCTGTTTGGCACAGCAGGCGTGGTGGTGGGTGTGTCGGTAGTGTTCTGGACCGTGGGCACCCTGGTGGGGCTGGGCGCCCGCGCGGCCTGGGGGCTGCGGCCCTAGTGGTGCAACCCCGTTGTTTTACAGCGGCAGGTTGTAAAACGTGCGGATGATTTCCCAGGCTTCCTGCGGGTCGTCGGTGTAGTGGAACAGGTTCAGGTCTTCGGGCGAGATGGCACCTTCCTCCACCAGCACGTCCATATTGATCAGCTTCTTCCAATATTCCGTGCCAAACAGCACGATGGGCACGGGCTTGGCCTTTTTTGTTTGCACCAGGGTGATGACTTCAAACAGCTCGTCTAGCGTGCCAAAGCCGCCGGGGAAGGCCACCAGTGCCTTGGCGCGCATCATGAAATGCATCTTGCGCGTGGCGAAGTAGTGGAACTTGAAGCTCAGCGACGGCGTGACGTAGGGGTTGGCCTTTTGCTCGTGGGGCAGGGCGATGTTCAGGCCCGGCGTGAGGGCGCCCATTTCAAACGCGCCACGGTTGGCCGCTTCCATGATGCCGGGGCCGCCGCCCGTGCAGATGAACAGGCGGTCCTTGAGGGGCTTGCGTGCGCTGTAGCCGGCCACCAGGCGGGCAAACAGGCGGGCGTTGTCATAGTGCTTTGCATTGCGCACATGGCGCTCGGCCAGTGCTAACTGCTTGGCTTCACCGCTGGCCTTGGCTGCCTCCAGTGCGGCCTGGGCATCTTCGGGAGCGGGAAAACGCGCGCTGCCAAACACCACCACGGTGTTCTCCACGCCCTGCGCGGCCTGGTCCAAATCGGGCTTGAGCATCTCCAGCTGGATGCGCATGCCGCGGGTCTCGCGGCGCAGCAGAAATTCGGGGTCGGCAAACGCCAGGCGGTAGGCATCGGCCTCCAGCATATTGCCCAGATCGGCGTGGGCTTGCAGGTCAGCCCAAGCGTTGGCTAGGCGGGCTTCGTTGAGGTTTTGGGTATTTTCCATGGGCGCATTGTCGTCCCATTTCAAGGCTGTTTGGCGCGCTGATAATTTGCATCTCCTCTTGTGCCCGCCACCCCATGCCACCAGACTCTGTGAATCCCGCATCGCTACCGAATGAAGCCCCGGCTTGGGGCGAGCGATTGCAGCATTGGCTGCAGGCCTTTTGGCCAGCGCCCGTGATGATTGACGCACGTGAACGCTGGCGTTCGGTGCTGGGCGCGTTGGTGGGTGTGGGGCTGACCGCGTGGATCAGCCACTGGCTGCTGGGCACGCACGCCGGTAGCATCTGGATGCTGGCGCCCATGGGGGCCAGTGCGGTGCTGGTGTTTGGTGTGCCTGCCAGCCCGCTGGCGCAGCCCTGGGCTGTGCTGGGCGGCAACGGTGTCTCGGCCCTGGTGGGTGTGGCTTGTGCGCGCTGGATCGAGAACCCGGTGCTGGCGGTGTCTGTGGCCGTGCCGCTGGCCATCCTCGTCATGCTGCGGCTGCGTTGCTTGCACCCGCCCGGCGGAGCCATGGCTTTGTCGGCGGTGCTAAGCCATTGGGTGGGATTGGACATCGCCTGGGGGCCGCTGGCGGTGAACGCTGGGCTGATGATTGCCGCCGGCGTGGCCTACAACAGCCTGACTGGTCGTCCCTACCCGCATGTGCAGCGGCGTGGGGTGGGGCCAGTGGTCAGTGCGCAAGGGCGGTTTACGCCCGGTGACTTGGATGCCGCGCTGACCCACTACAACCAGATTCTGGACGTAAGCCGCGACGACCTGGAAAACCTGTTGCAACACGCCGAGATGGCGGCCTACCGCCGCAACCTCGGTGCCTTGCTGTGTGCCGACGTGATGTCCCAAAGCCCAGTGGCGGTGCAGTTTGGCACGCCGTTGCACGAGGCCTGGGCGCTGCTCCAGCTGCATGGTGTGAAGGCTTTGCCGGTGGTAGACCGGGTGCGGCGCATCGTAGGCATCGTCACCGTGGCCGACTTCATGCGCCACGCGGGGCTGGCGCAGGCCGATGGACTGGGCCAGCGCCTGCGGGACTTCATCCGTCCCTCAGGCAAGGTCAGCGCCGACAAGCCGGAGGCCGTGGGCCAGATCATGACGCGCCAGGTGCGCGTGGCCAGCGCGCACCGCCCGCTGATGGAGCTGGTGCCGCTGTTCTCCGAGGGCGGCCACCACCACATTCCCATCATCGACACCGAATCGCGGCTGGTCGGCATCATCACGCAGTCGGACCTGGTGCGCGCCTTATACCGCGCGGTGCGGGTAGACGGCTAAGACTATGTTGGTGTGACCCGTCCTGCTATAGGTTGACACCTGTAGTTGTTGCAGGATGCGCCGGCTAAAGGAATTCAGCCAGAGACGCCCGATGGACCTCATCGGGCGTTTTCAATTGTAGAGAGCAATGAGGTCTCTCTTGGTTGTAGATAGCCACAGACTCGTCAATCATCCTCCTGGCCTGAGCAAGGTCAACGGGGCGCTGCAGCAGCAACTCCCCCTTGAGAATCCCGTTAATACGTTCAGCCAGCGCGTTTTGGTAGCAGTCATAACCATCGGTCATGGAGCACGTCAACCCGTGGGTGCGATGGATCTGCTGGTAGTCATCCGAGCAGTACTGGATACCTCTGTCCGAATGGTGGATCAGTCGCTGGCAGCTTTGACGATGCCTAAGCGCCATCTTCAGGGCTTGACTGACCTGCTGCGTTTGCAGGCTGTCATGCACGTGGTGTCCTACGATCTTTCGGGAGTACGCATCCGTGATCAAGCTCAGGTAAACAAAGCCACTGTGCGTGGGTACATAGGTGATGTCAGCCACCCAGACTTGCTCTGCTGCGGTGGGCTGAACCTGCGCATTCCCGGCCTTGAGCAGATTGGGGTGGCGGTGAAACCGGTGGTGACTGTGTGTCGTCTTGTGGTACGCCCGCTTCGGGGGCACCAGCAAGTGTGACTGGCGCAGAATTCCGAACAGCGCGTCCCGCCCAACCTTCAAGCCCTCGGATGTCAACGCGTCTGCGAGCAGATGGTGCAGCTTGCGCGTTCCAAGCCGGGGTTGGCGCAGCCGCTTGGAGCGCACCCATTCAATCACCCGTTCGTTGCACTGGCGTACCTCGTCCTGGCGGCGCAGTCCTTGGTAATACGCCTGTCGGCTCATGCCGATATGGCGGCAAGCCCTGGCAACGCTCAAGCCTTGGATGAGCTTTTGCGCGAGGACTTGCCCAAAGGCTTTTTTACGACACGCACCCCGTAGTCCTTCTTGAGCACGTCCAGTACCGCTTCAAACAGCTGCGCCTTCTCCTGCGCGTCTTTGAGCTGGACTTCCAGCTCCTTGATTCGTTGCTCGGGGGTGGGGGGCTTGGATGCCCCAGAATGTGATGGATGGCTCATGCAGGTCGATGATGCCATCGCGCCCCATCGTTGCTGGCCATGTTTGCGTAGCCACACCAAAACGGTGGAGCGCCCCTGAATACCGTAGCGTTGCTGTGCCTCTTTGTAGGTCAGTTCGCCTTTTTCTACCTGATCGACAACACTGAGCTTAAAAGCCAATGTGTAGTCACGCTGCGTGCGCTTGAGGCCTGATTCCATGGGGCTCGCCCTTTCTGAAGAGAAAAGGTGTCAACTCATTTCAGGACGGGTCAGTGGCAATAAAAAAGGCTCCCGAAGGAGCCTTTTTTATTCGCGGCGTGGGTTAGACGCGTTTACGGTATTCGCCGGTGCGCGTGTCGATTTCGACCTTGTCGCCTTGGGCCACAAAGATTGGTACGCCGATTTCGAAACCGGTGGCGATCTTGGCAGGCTTCAGAACCTTGCCCGATGTGTCGCCCTTGACGGCGGGTTCGGTCCAGGTGATTTCACGTTCCACGCTGGTGGGCAGTTCCACCGAGATGGCCTTGCCTTCGTAGAACACCACTTCGGCGGTCATGCCGTCTTCCAGGTAGTTCAGCGAGTCACCCATGTTTTCGGATTCGACTTCGTACTGGTTGTAGTCCGCGTCCATCCAGACATACAGGGGGTCGGCGAAGTAGGAGTAGGTGCAATCCTTCTTGTCCAGAATGATCTGGTCAATCTTGTCGTCGGCCTTGAACACGACTTCGGTACCGAAGTTGGCGATCAGGCTCTTGAGCTTCATGCGCACGGTGGCAGAGTTGCGGCCGCCGCGGCTGTATTCGGTTTTCAGGACGACCATGGGGTCTTTACCGTGCATGATCACATTGCCGGCGCGGATTTCTTGAGCGATTTTCATAGGGTTGCAGGAACGAATGTCGCGTGGTGCGACTGTAGGCCGCAGTCTGCGGCGGGGCATGACTTGCCCCAAAACTCAGGCGGCAAATTCAGCTAAGCCTCGGATTTTATCTTTTTTTCTGCACGAAATTGGTGAGCTGGCTGGTCAGGTCGTCCATTTGCAGCAGGCCGTGGCGCCAATCGTGTGCGGCAGCCGACCATTCCGCCAGGGGCAAGGTGCCCCAATCCAGCCTTGGCTGGTTGGGCCCTACCATGCCATTCAAGTCGTTCCAAGCCAGTTGTGCCGCGCGCAGCGAGGCAGGGGCCTGCATCTGGTTCAGCAGCGCATTCAGTTTGTCGGCATGGGCGCCGTCATCTTGCGGGTAGATCTGCCAGAGCCAGGGTTTGCCGGCCCAGATGGCACGCACCAGGGAGTCTTCACCGCGCACCAGGTTCAGGTCGCAGGCCCACAGCAGTTCGTCAAATTCGGTCTGGGTCAGGGGCTCCAGCCAGTGCAGCGCTAGTGCGCCAGCACCGGTGGTTGGCAGGTCCGTCTGCGCCAGTGCCGATTGCACTGCACGCAGGGCCCGGCCCGGCGTGACCAGGAGCAGCGTGGGCGTGGCGCCCTTTATCAAACCCTGCAGCAGAGCCACCAGCGCAGGCGGCTCGTAGCAAAACAGCGAGATCAGCCGTTGACCTTGCCAGGCAATGCTGTGCTGCGCCAGCCAGGCGCGGCGTGCGTCGTCGTCAAACGCGGCCTGGCGCGTCAGGTAGTCCGCTTCGCGCAGCAGCCCGCCCGTGCGTGCGGTGAAGCCGGGGTAATAGAAATGCTTGGTCCAGCCCCGAGCCGGGCCGTACATGACGGGTGAGGGCAGGGCGTGGCAGCGTTCCACATAGGCCTCGGCGGACAGATATTCCAGGTTGATCCACACTGGAGGTTTCAAGTAATTTTGGCCACTAGCCCCCGTATCCATTGCGCGAGCAGCTATAAATTCAGGAGCAATCTCGCAACCGAAGCCCTCGATCCACACATCGGCCGGGGGTAGTTCTTTCAGAACGGTGGGGTTGCATACTTCCGCCCAGTCGCGCACCTGCACGTTGGGCCATTGGCCTTCTGCTGCGCCCGGTGCCATCCAGACCAGGGCGCTGGGGTCATCCACCCACAGGCGCACTGTGTGGCCCAGGCGGGCCAGGTCGGCGCACAGGCGCCAGCACACGCCGATGTCGCCAAAGTTGTCGATGACCTTGCAGAAAATATCCCATTGCATGGCGGCTATTGTCCATGCGGTGCCAGCGCGTTCAAGGAGCAAGCACAATAGCGTCCCATGTCTGAAGCTCCCTCCGCAGAAACCCATTCCGACGCGCTGCTGCGTGAAGTGGCGGCCCTGCCGTCTCTGCCAGGGGTGTACCGCTACTTCGACGCGGACAACCAACTGCTGTACGTGGGCAAGGCCATCAGCCTGAAAAAGCGGGTCAGCAGCTATTTCCAGAAGGACCACGGCGGCACGCGCATCGGCCATATGGTCAGCAAGATTGTGCGCATGGAGACCACGGTGGTGCGCTCCGAGGCCGAGGCCCTGCTGCTGGAAAACAACCTCATCAAGACGCAGAACCCGAAGTACAACATCCTGTTTCGGGACGACAAGAGCTACCCCTATCTGAAGATGACCGGCACGCCGCCGGTTCCGAAAAATCTGGTGCCCGCTGATGCATCGGGCAAGCCCCGCCCCCCGCAGCCGGTCGAGTTTGCCCGCGTGTCCTACTACCGCGGCGGTGTGGAAAAAAAGCACCGCTACTTCGGGCCTTACCCCAGTGCCTGGGCGGTGAAGGAAGCCATTCTGCTGATGCAAAAGGTGTTTCGCCTGCGCACCTGCGAAGACTCGGTGTTCAGCAATCGCACGCGGCCCTGCCTGCTGTACCAGATCAAGCGCTGCTCTGCGCCCTGTGTGGGCCACATCAACCCTGCTGACTATGCAGAGGATGTGGCGAATGCCGAGCGCTTTTTGCGTGGCGAGGCGCAGGACGTGATGCGTGGCCTGGAGGCCCGCATGATGGCGCACGCCGACAAGCTGGAGTTTGAACAGGCGGCTGAACTGCGCAACCAGGTGGCGGCGCTGTCGAATGTGTTGCACCAGCAGTCGGTGGACAACGTGTCGGACCGCGACGTGGACATCCTGGCCGTGAAGGTGCAAGGCGGCAAGGCCTGTGTGAATCTGGCCATGGTGCGCGGTGGCCGCCATCTGGGCGACCGCCCCTACTTCCCGGTGCATGTGGAAGACGCCACGGTCATGGGTGAGGCCGATGACAGCGAGGCGAAGAAGTCTGTGGAGGCGCAGGTGCTGGAGGCCTTCCTGGCGCAGCACTACATAGATGTGCCCATGCCTGGCGCGTTGGTGGTCAGCGAGCCGGTGAGCAAGGGGCTGCTACAGGCGCTGTCCGAACAAACCGGTATCAAGGTTACCGCTGTGCACCAGCCACGCGAACAGCGCCGCGCGTGGTTAGACATGGCTCAGACCAATGCCGCGCTGCAGCTGGCCCGTCTGCTGGCCGAAGAAGGCTCACAGCAGGCGCGTACCCGCGCGCTGGCAGACGCGCTGGACCTCGCACTGGACGATCTGGATGCGCTGCGCATTGAATGCTTCGACATCTCGCACACCGCGGGCGAGGCCACGCAGGCGTCCTGTGTGGTGTTTCAGCACCACAAGATGCAGAACAGCGAGTACCGCCGCTTCAATATAGAAGGCATCACCGGAGGCGACGATTACGCCGCCATGCGCCAAGTACTGACGCGGCGCTACAGCAAACTGGCTGAAGCCCTGCGCGAAGCTAAGCACCAGGGAACCACACCCAGTGGCACGGCGCGTCTGCCCGACCTGGTGCTGGTGGACGGCGGCAAGGGCCAGGTGGCCATGGCGCGCGAGGTGTTCGAGAGCCTGGGGTTGGACCTGTCCCTCATCGTGGGGGTGGAAAAGGGCGAGGGCCGCAAGGTGGGGCTGGAGGAGCTGGTGTTTGCCGATGGCCGTGAGAAGGTCTATCTGGGGGCCGATTCCGCAGCGCTTATGCTGGTCGCGCAAATCCGTGACGAGGCGCACCGCTTTGCCATTACCGGCATGCGCGCGGCGCGCGCGAAGGTGCGCACGGGCGGCGGCAAGCTCGAAGAAATTCCGGGCATCGGCCCCAAGCGCCGCGCCAAACTGCTGCAGCGTTTTGGCGGCGTGCGCGGCGTGGCACTGGCTAGTGCGCAGGACATTGCCACGGTGGACGGCATCTCGCGTGAACTGGCCGACGAAATCTACCGGGCGCTGCATTAGCCGTGCCACAATCCCGCCATGTTTATGACCATCCCCACCCTCATGACCTGGACGCGAATTTTCGCGATTCCCCTCATCGTGGGCGTCTTTTATTTGCCCGACGCCATGGCGTCCGCCTATGAACGCAACCTGGTGGCCACCATCATGTTCGTGGTCTTCGCGGCAACAGACTGGCTGGATGGCTACCTGGCCCGCAAGCTGAACCAGACCTCATCATTCGGCGCTTTTCTGGACCCGGTGGCTGACAAATTTTTGGTGTGCGCCTGTGTGTTGGTGTTGGTGCACCTGCAGCGCGCTGATGTGTTTGTAGCCCTCATCATCATTGGCCGCGAGATCGCCATCTCGGCCTTGCGCGAGTGGATGGCGCAGATTGGTGCATCGCGCAGTGTGGCCGTGCACATGATTGGCAAGGTCAAGACCGTGGTGCAAATGGTGGCCATCCCCTTTCTGCTGTTCGACGGTTTGCTGTTCGGAATCATCAACACCCACCTCTGGGGCGTGTGGCTGATCTGGGCTGCGGCGGTGCTCACCGTGTGGTCCATGGTGTACTACTTGCAGAAGGCCTTGCCGGAGATTCGGGCCCGCACCAAGTAGCCTTACGCAGACCTTGCGCCCCGAAGCGGTGCGCTGTATTCAGCACATCCTGTTGCATTTGCGACAGCGTAGCTCTGCAAAAAAACTTACCGCTGCCAGGCAGTTTTCCAAAAAATTACGTCTAGAATTCGCCTCCGCGCTGTCGCAATGTTGCACGGCATATTGACACGGTATTAGCCCGTGGCTTTAATGCAATGCAGCGGTGACCACTGCTACCGCTGAAAGCCGTTTTGTTTTTGGGTCGTGTTTCATCGCAGGCCAGCAGCAAGGCAATCCGGTACAACAAAATTTTGAAGAGACAATCGATTAACTCGCTTCCGTACAAGGGGTCTTTGTGAATAAAACTGAACTGATTGAGCACATTGCAAAACATGCCGATATTTCCAAGGCCGCCGCTACACGCGCTCTGGAGTCGACCATTGGTGCAGTGAAGACCACCTTGAAAAAAGGCGGCACTGTTTCCCTGGTAGGTTTCGGTACTTTTGCAGTGGGCAAACGTGCTGCTCGCACGGGTCGCAATCCACGTACCGGCGCTGCGATTAAAATCAAGGCTGCCAAAGTTCCAAAGTTCCGTCCAGGCAAAGCATTGAAAGATGCCCTGAACTAAAATTAGGTTTATGTTTGGGTGATTAGCTCAGTTGGTAGAGCGTCTGCCTTACACGCAGAATGTCGGCGGTTCGAGCCCGTCATCACCCACCACCACACCCAGCAAAGGCGAACACAATTGTTCGCCTTTTTTGTTGTATTCATGGAGAGTTAGCGCATGTTCGATTTCGTCCGCAAGTACACCAAGGTGATTGCCATACCTTTGTTCTTGCTCATCATCCTGGCGTTTGTCATGGTGGGTGTGGATGGTTACAAAGGCATGAGCCGGGGTGCCACCGTTGCCACTATCGGTAGCGCCAAGGTGACTCAGGAAGAGTGGGACTACGCCCATAAGAATGAAGTCGATCGCCTGCGTGCCTCGGTGCCGAATGTGGATCCTAAATTGCTGGATTCTCCGCAGGCCCGTTACGCCACGCTGGAGCGCCTGGTGCGTGAGCGCGTGATGGCAGCCGCCGTCAAGGATGCACACTTCACCACCTCGGATGCGCGCCTGGCCCGTGAGCTGCAGCAAAACCCCACCATCGCCGGTCTGCGCAAGCCCGACGGCACCATGGACATCGAACGCTACCGCCAGTTGGCCGCCAGCCAAGGCCTGACGCCTGAAGGCCTGGAAGCCCGTGTGCGCAGTGACCTGACCCTGATGCAGGTCGAGTCTGGTATCTCGTCTACCGCGTTCTCCGCCAACGCCGTGGCCGATTTGGCGCTCAACGCCTTCTTTGAACGCCGTGAAGTGCAGATTGCCCGCTTTGCCCCCGCTGACTTTGCCAGCAAGGTCAGCCCCTCAGATGCCGACATCGAGGCGTTCTACCAAGCGAACGCGCCCTTGTTCCAGTCCACCGAGTCCGCCAACATCGAGTACGTGGTGCTGGATGTGGATGCCATCAAGAAGACGGTGACGGTGAACGAGGCGGACCTCAAGTCCTACTACGAACAAAATGCCGGCCGCCTTAGCAGCAAGGAAGAGCGTCGCGCCAGCCACATCCTGATCAACGCACCCAAGACCATGCCGGAGGCCGAACGCCAAAAGGCCAAGGAAAAGGCCCAGGCACTGCTGGAGCAGGCGCGCAAGGCGCCGGCCACTTTTGCGGATCTGGCCAAGAAGAACTCGCAAGATGTGGGCTCTGCTCCACGCGGTGGCGACCTGGACTTTTTTGCCCGCGGTGCCATGGTCAAACCGTTTGAAGAAGCCGTGTTCGCGATGAAGAAGGGCGACATCAGCGATTTGGTGGAGTCCGACTTTGGTTTTCACATCATCAAACTCACCGACGTCAAAGCGCCCAAGCAACCCAGCTTTGAGGAATTGCGTACCGGTCTGGAGAGCGAGCTGCGTGTGCAACAAGCCCAGCGCAAATTTGCCGAAGTGGCCGAGTCCTTTACCAACGGCGTGTACGAACAGTCGGACAGCCTCAAGCCCATCGCCGATCGTCTGAAGCTGGAAGTCAAAACCGCTGCCAATGTGCAACGTACTCCCGCCAAGGGGGCCACCGGTGTGTTGGCCAACCCCAAGCTGTTGGCTGCCGTCTTTAGCCCCGACTCAGTGGAGAAGAAGCGCAACACCGAAGCCATTGAAACCGGCTCCAGCCAGCTGACAGCTGCCCGAGTGGTGAGCTACAGCCCTGCACGCACCTTGCCTCTGGCCGAGGTACGCACGCAGGTGCGCGAGCGTCTGGTGGCCAGCCGTTCGCAAGAGCTGGCGAAGAAAGAGGGCGCCGACAAATTGGCCGCCTGGCAAGCCACACCCACCAGCGCCAGCTTCCCCGCGGCGGTGACCGTGTCGCGCGAACCCGGCCAGCCGGTGCAAGGCACCTTGCTCGACGCCGCGCTGCGTGCCGACCCTGCCAAACTGCCCGCGCTGGTGGGCGTGGACCTGGGTGCCCAAGGCTATGCCGTGGTTAAGGTCAACAAGGTGCTGCCGCGCAACCCGGTGAACGACGCCGTGGCCAAGCAGGAGCGCAACCAATACGCCCAGTGGATGGCCAATGCCGAGAGCCAGGCCTACTACCAGACCCTGAAAGACCGTTTCAAGGTGCAGATCAAGGTGCCGACACCGGCGCGCATGGGATCTGCGCCTGCAGTTGCGGAATAAGCCTTTTTATCGGGTTATAATCATGCGCTTACGGTGGCTGTAGCTCAGTTGGTAGAGTCCAGGATTGTGATTCCTGTTGTCGTGGGTTCGAGCCCCATCAGCCACCCCAAAATATGAAAAACCCTGCATTCGCAAGAATGCAGGGTTTTTTCTTTGGATGCTTGGTAGCGTGCAACCAGGGTTTATCTGGCGCCTAGTTCACCATCACCAGCTTGCCCATCACGCCACGTGAGCCCATGTGGGCGTAGGCGGCCTTGAGCTCTGCCATGGGCATGGTGCGGTCGATCACGGGCTTGATCTTGCCCTGGCCATACCACTGGGCCAGCTCGCCCATCATGGCCGCATTGGCCTTGGGTTCTTTCTTCGCAAAGTCGCCCCAGAACACGCCAACGATGCTGGCGCCCTTGAGTAGCGCCAGGTTGAAGGGCAGGGCGGGAATGGGGCCGGACGCAAAGCCCACCACCAGGTAACGGCCGCGCCAGGCGATGGAGCGGAAGGCGGGTTCGGCAAAGTCGCCGCCCACGGGGTCGTAAATGACGTCCGGACCCTTGCCGTCGGTCAGGGCCTTCAGCGCATCACGCAGATTCTCGGTGCTGTAGTTGATCGTGGCGTCGGCCCCAATCGATTTGCACAGGTCGCATTTTTCTTGCGTGGAGGCGGCCGCAATTACGCGTGCGCCCATGGCCTTGGCGATCTGGATGGCCGAGGTACCCACGCCGCCTGCAGCGCCCAGCACCAGCACCGTTTCACCGGCCTTGAGCTGGGCACGGTCCACCAGCGCGTGGTACGAGGTGGCGTAAATCATGATGAAGGCTGCGGCATCCACCATGGGGAAGCCGGGGGGCAGGGGCATGCACAACGCGGCGGGCGCGATGGTGTGGGTGCCAAAACCGCCGGTGCCACTCAAACAGGCCACAGGTTGGCCGACCTTGAGGTGGGTGACGCCTTCGCCAACGGCTTGCACAATGCCGGCGTATTCCGAGCCCGGCACAAAGGGCAGGGCGGGCTTCATCTGGTACTTGTTTTGCACGATCAGAATGTCGGGGAAATTCAGGCTGGCGGCTTTGATCTCCAGCAACACCTCGCCCGCTTTGGGTTGTGGCGTGGGCAGTTCTTTCCACGTCAAGGCGTCGATGCCGGTGGGGTTTTCACAAAGCCAGGCGTGCATGGGGTGTCTCCAAAAAGTTGGCAAATCATAGGCCCCGCTCCCTTGAGAAAATGTCTCTCGGGCGACCTGCGTACCACCCTCAACCTACAATGGCCGCACACTCCCTTTGAATATGAAAATCCTGATTTCCAACGACGACGGCTACCAGGCCCCCGGCATCGTGGCGCTGTATGAGGTGCTCAAAGACATTGCCGAGGTCGAGGTGATTGCCCCCGAGCACAACAACAGCGCCAAATCGAATGCTTTGACCCTGCATTCGCCGCTGTATGTGCACCGCGCAGCCAATGGTTTTCGCTATGTGAACGGCACCCCGGCAGACTGCGTGCACATCGCGCTCAGCGGCTTGCTGGACTACCGGCCGGACCTGGTGGTGTCAGGCATCAACAACGGTGCCAACATGGGGGACGACACGATCTACTCCGGCACGGTGGGGGCTGCTATGGAGGGGTTTCTGTTTGGCATTCCCGCCATTGCCTTCTCACAGGTAGAGAAAGACTGGGTGCACCTGGCCTCTGCCGCCCAAAAGGCACGCGAACTGGTGCTCGCCATGCAACGGCAGCAGCTGATCACCTCCACACCGTGGCTGCTGAACGTGAATATTCCCAACCTGCCGTTTGACGAGATTGGCAGCATGAAGCTGTGCCGCCTGGGCAAGCGCCATGCGGCCGAAAAAGTGATCCAGCAGCAAAGCCCGCGTGGCGAGACCATGTACTGGATCGGTGCTGCCGGCCCGGTGAAGGACGATGCGGAGGGCACCGACTTCCACGCCACGGCGCAGGGCCATGTGGCCATCACGCCGCTGAAGGTAGACCTGACGGACCACGACAACCTGGGCTACTGGGCGCAGACCGCGTCCCGGCTGGCAGCTCCACCTGTGGCGGTATGAAGCAACGCCCCTCGTTCCCCGCCCGGCTGGACGCCACGCTGGCCAAGACGCGGCCCAACCCGCATGGGGCAGTGGCTACTGCCCCTGCGCCCGTGGCCAAACCGGCGCTGAAGACGGTGTCTTCCCCGGCGCCTGCCAAAGCCGCCTTGCCACCTGTAGCGCGTGCCAAAGCTCCCAGCCCGTTGCCGCAGGCACCCCAAGGCCATGGTATGGACTCGCAAGCGGTGCGCCAGCGCATGGTGCAAAAGCTGGCTGGCCAGGGCGTGACAGACCGGCTGGTGCTGGGCGCCATGGGGGCGATTGAGCGCCACCGCTTTGTAGACAGCGCCCTGGTGAACCAGGCTTACGAGGACACCAGCCTGCCGATTGGGCTGGGGCAAACGATTTCCAAGCCCGGCGTGGTGTCGCGCATGATCGAGCTGCTGCGCAACGGTGCCACGGGCCGCCTGGGCCGGGTGTTGGAGATTGGTACGGGCTGCGGCTACCAGGCCGCTGTGCTGAGCCTGGTGGCGGACGAGGTGTACAGCATCGAGCGCCTGCGCGGCCTGCACGAGAAGGCACGCGAGAACCTGCGCCACCTGCGCCTGGCCAATGCGCATTTGCTGTTTGGCGATGGCATGGCGGGCTATGCCAAGGGCGCGCCCTATGCCGCCATCATTGCCGCCGCGGGCGGTGAAGCGGTGCCCCAAGCCTGGGTGGACCAATTGGCCGTGGGTGGGCGCCTGGTGGCGCCAGTGGTAACGTCAGGACCTGGCGGCGGGCAGGCGTTGTTGGTGTTGGACAAGACCCCGCAGGGGGTGCGCCAAACCCTGTTGGAGGCGGTGCATTTTGTCCCTCTAAAATCAGGCGTTGCCTAAAGGGAAATCAAATTATGTTCGGTATGCGTCAATGGGGTGGATCTGCGGTGGGTGTGGCTGTGCTGGTGCTGTCTGGCTGCGGCTCAACGCCCATGAACCACGCCCCCGTGGAAGACCGCAACACCGCGGGTAGCAAGCCTGGGGTGGTGATGGATGCGCGCACCGCGGCGGTCAAGCAGCCCCCGGGCTTTGAGAATGCGGGCAAGGCAGGCTACTACACCATCAAGCCTGGCGACACGCTGATTCGCATCGCGCTGGAAACGGGCCAAAGCCACAAAGACATTGCCCGCTGGAACGCGCTGGACAACCCCAACAAGATCGAAGTGGGCCAAGTGATCCGCGTGGTGGCGCCTGTGGCGGGCGAAACGGCCGTGGCCACGGCCAAACCCGTGGCTGCCCCGGTGGCCACCACCACGGCCCTGCCAGCGGCCTCAGCGCCTGCTGCCGCACCTGCTGCAGTGTCCTCATCGGCCACGCCAGCGCCAGCAGCCTCTGCCGCCGCGGCGACCAAGCCAGTGGCACCTTCTCCTGCGCCTGCTTCGGGTGGGGATGATGAGGTGGCTTGGATCTGGCCCGGTAGCGGTGCTGTGCTGGCCGGATTTGACGAAGTGAAGAACAAGGGCCTGGACATTGGCGGCAATGCGGGTGACCCCGTGCTGGCCGCGGGCGAAGGCAAGGTGGTGTATGCCGGTGCCGGTCTGCGTGGTTATGGCAATCTGATCATCCTCAAGCACAACAACACCTACCTCACGGCCTACGCCCACAACCAGACCCTGCTGGTCAAGGAAGATCAGACGGTGAAGAAGGGCCAGAAGATTGCCGAGATGGGCAACAGCGACGCCGACCGCGTGAAGCTGCACTTTGAGGTGCGCCGGCAAGGCAAGCCGGTGGACCCGGCCAAGTACCTGCCTAGCAGATAGCAGGCCCCGTATGAAAAAGCCCCCCAACGCTCACCCCATCGACCCCTCGGTCGACCAGCGTAGCGCGGGGCAGGGTTTGGAGCTGAATATGGCTCTAGCCCCCATGGATGTTGCGCCAGAAGCTCCTGAAATCATAGCGGCCACAGAGCTGGAACGCCTGGCCCGCGAGGTGCAACCCGGCGATGAGTCAGCCGACGCGCTGGCCATTTACCTGCGCGGTGTGCGCCGCACCACACTGTTTACTCCCGAAGAAGAATTTGCCGCCGCCACCCGCGCCCGGGCGGGCGACTTTGCGGCGCGGCAAAGCATGATCGAGCACAACCTGCGCCTGGTGGTGAGCATTGCCAAGGGCTACACCGGGCGCGGCGTGCCCATGTCCGACCTCATCGAAGAGGGCAACCTGGGGCTGATGCACGCCATCGACAAGTTCGAGCCCGAGCGGGGTTTTCGTTTCTCCACCTACGCCACCTGGTGGATACGCCAGTCGGTAGACCGGGCGCTGATGTACCAGGGCCGTGCCGTGCGGCTGCCGGTGAACGTGGTGCGTGAGGTGCAGCAGGTGCTGCGCGCACGCCGGGCGTTGGAGAACGACGCCGCTTTGGTAGCCAGCCGGCCCGAGGGCATACGCGCGGAAGACATTGCGGCCCTGCTGGGGCGTGAGTCGTCGGATATTGTGGATTTGCTGGCCATGGCCGAGGCGCCGCGTTCGCTGGATGCCTCGCTGGACCCATCAGGCGACGAGCATTCTCTGGGTGACAGCCTGGTGGACGAGCTGGCGCTGGACCCCGAGGACTCGGCCCAGGCGCATGAGGTGGACATGCTGCTGGAGAGCTGGATAGCCACGCTCTCGCCGCGCGAGCGTGAGGTGCTGGAGGGCCGCTTTGGCCTGCATGACCGCGAGCCCGAGACGCTGGACGTCATCAGTAGCCGGCTGGGCCTGACGCGTGAGCGTGTGCGCCAGGTGCAGAACGAAGCCTTGTTCAAGCTCAAGCGCCACCTGGCCCGCCGCGGCATCAAGCGCGAATTTCTGATGTAGCCTGTGGCCCCTGCGTGGGCCGGTGCGCGTACCTGAGACAATTCAGGCATGAGCGACGTAATTTCCCCCGACACCCTTTCCCCTATTTCCCCCGAAACCCCGACCGAACCCGCACTGCCCGAGGGCTGGCTGCGCGTCAAATCCTTGGACCTGGAAGCCCAGGGCGTAGCCCACCGGCCCGACGGCAAGGTGGTGTTTATTGACGGCGCGCTGCCATTTGAGGTGGTGAGCGCCCAGATCCACCGCAGCAAAAGCAGCTTTGAAAAAGGCACGCTGACCGAGATCCACCAGGAATCGTCTCAGCGCGTGCGCCCAGCCTGCCCACACTTTGGCCTGCACGAAGGGGCTTGCGGCGGCTGCAAGATGCAGCATTTGCATGTGAGCGCCCAGGTGGCGGTGAAGCAGCGTGTGTTGGAGGACAACCTCTGGCACATCGGCAAGGTCAAACCCGACAACATCCTGCGCCCCATCGAAGGCCCGGCCTGGGGCTACCGCTACCGTGCCCGCCTGTCGGTGCGCCATGTGCGCAAAAAAGGCCAGGTGCTGATTGGCTTCCACGAGCGCAAGAGCCGCTATGTGGCCGACATGAAGGAATGCCATGTGCTGGCACCCCATGTGAGTGCCATGCTGGTGCCGCTGCGCCGCCTGATCGAGTCCATGGATGCGGTGGAGACGCTGGCGCAGATTGAGCTGGCCATGGGCGATATGGCGCCAACGGCAGGCGCCAATGGCGGCGCAGGCGAGGTGATTGCCATGGTGCTGCGCCACCTGGAGCCGCTGTCCGACGGCGATCTGGAACGCTTACGCCAGTTCGCGGCCATCAACCCTGGCCTGCAATGGTGGCTGCAGCCCAAGGGGCCGGAGACCATCCATCGTCTGGAGGAGCTGCCCGGCCACACCACGGGCCAGTTGGCCTATCAGTTGCCCGACTTTGGTATCACCATGCCGTTTCGCCCCACCGATTTCACGCAGGTCAACCCGCACATCAACCGCGTGCTGGTGTCGCGCGCGCTGGGCCTGCTGGCCGTGCAGAAACACGAGCGCGTGATCGACTGGTTCTGCGGGCTGGGCAACTTCACGCTGCCGCTGGCCACACAGGCGCGTGAGGTGCTGGGCGTGGAGGGCGCCGAGGCGCTGGTGGCGCGTTCGCGCGAGAACCTGGCACTGAATGTGGTTGCTGGTTCAATGCCGAATAGCCCTCTAGCCCCCGTAATACCTGCGCTGGCAGCTACTAAATTTGTAGCGCGTAACCTGTTTGAGATGACACCCGAGTTGCTGATTGGCGATGGTGCCGCTGACAAATGGCTGGTGGACCCCCCGCGCGAGGGCGCGTTCTCCCTGGTGCAGGCGCTGGCCGCCTTGTACCAGCAGCCCGAGCTGCGCAAGGGCTGGACGCCACCCCAGCGCATCGTCTACGTGAGCTGCAACCCGGCCACGCTGGCGCGCGATGCGGGCGTGCTGGTGACCGAGGCGGGCTACCGCTGTACCAAAGGGGGCGTGGTCAACATGTTCCCCCACACGGCGCACGTGGAGAGCATTGCGGTGTTTGAGCTGGAAGCGCCCGCAGCGTGAACGCCTAGTGGGCCGCGGCCTTGTCGGCGGTTTTTGCTGCTGACTTGGTCTTGGGCTTGGCCTTGCCATCGTCGGTGGGCTTGTCGTCCTTGGGCTCGGTGATGACATCTTCCTCGGTTCCCACCGGTTTGAGGCCCTTGGGGGCCACGCCCTCAATCTTGTTGTCGCGCATGTACTGGTCCATGTCCTTCCATCCTGCGAATACGGCGGCCTTGGAGGCTTTTTCGTTCATGGCGTAGCAGTCTTCCAGACTACGCAGCCCGTGGCGGCACGCACCACCAATGGCTTTGGCGTCGGCTTCACGTTGGGCCACACGCGGGTCGGCCAGCAGGGTCTCCAAATCGCAGCCCGACAGGAGAAAGACAAAGGTCAGGAGCAGGGGACGTAAGGTCATGGAGGCTAGGAGTGGTCTAGGTCTTGTATCGGCAGATTTTGGCGCGTATTGAGGAGTACAGGCCGCGCGCCCAAAGAAAAAGGCCCCGAAGGGCCTGTTTCATGCGTGCGATGGACGCTTAGTCGCGCTCGCCACCAAAGATGCCCAGCAAGGCCAGCAGACTCTGGAACACGTTGATGATGTCCAGGTACAGAGCCAGCGTGGCGCTGATGTAGTTGGTCTCGCCGCCATCGATGATCTGCTTGATGTCGTACAGCATGTAGACGCTGAAGATGCCGATAGCAGCCATGGATATGGCCATCATGCCGGCCGTGCTGCCCACAAAGATGTTGATCACGCCACCCACCAGCAGCACCAGGGTGCCGACAAACAGCCACTTGCCGAGGCCCGAAATGTCACGCTTGATAACGGTGGCCAGGCTGGCCATGACCAGGAACACGCCTGCGGTGCCACCAAAGGCGGTGAACACCAGCTGCGCGCCGTTGCTGAAGCCCAGCACATGCCCAATCAGGCGCGAGAGCATCAGCCCCATGAAGAAGGTGAAGCCCAGCAGTACGGGCACGCCGGCTGCGGAGTTTTTGGTTTTCTCAATGGCGTAGATGAAGCCAAATGCGCCGGCTAGGAACACGACCATGCCCAGAATGCCGTTCAGGGACTGGGTGATGCCGGTGGCCACGCCGATCCAGGCGCCCAGCACGGTGGGAACCAGGCTCAGGGACAGGAGCCAGTAGGTGTTGCGCAGCACTTTGTTGCGCTGTGCGTTGGCTGCACCATAGCCCAGGCTTTGGCCCATGGTGGTTGTGCGATCGGTCATAAAGATCCTCCAGAAAAACTGCAATGTGCAGATGCAGTCATTCTAGGGTTTAACAAGGGCAAGACCCGGAATTTGCCGCATATTGGCCGGGTTTTATGCAGGGCTGTTATGCCTTGCGCGCATTCAAAACGCCCCGCGCAAACGGTATGCTCAGGGTTTTTACCCATCTGCAGAGAGTGCACACCATGAAAACCAAGCCTGTTCTGGAATTTGCCGACATCAAAGCGATTGCCGCCGCGGCCGAAGCCGAAGCGCTGAAAAACAACTGGGCCGTGAGCATCGCCATCGTGGACGATGGCGGCCATTTGCTGTCTTACCAGCGCCTGGACGGTGCTGCGCCCATCTCGGCCCACATTGCCCCCGCCAAGGCCCGCACGGCCGCGCTGGGCCGCCGTGAGAGCAAGGTCTATGAGGACATGATCAACGGCGGCCGCGTGTCTTTCCTGAGCGCGCCCGATCTGGACGGCATGCTCGAAGGCGGCGTGCCTATCCTGAAAGACGGCCAATGCCTGGGCGCCGTGGGGGTGAGTGGGGTGAAGTCCAGCGAAGATGCGCAAATTGCCAAGGCTGGCATTGCCGCCATCGGCCTGTAATCTTCTCATTTGCTACCAAAACCATAGCTGCCTGCGCCCGTTCGACGGGGGCTAGCAGCTATTTTTACGCCTATTTGGTAAGGATGAGCTTGCCCGACTTGGTGCTTTGCAAGCGATAGCGTTGGCCGTTGTGCTCGATCTCGATAGCCTGGCGCGCACCCAGCAACTCGCTGGACTGCAAGACGCCTTGGGCGGGTGGCGTCGCTGTCTGTGTCGGGTTGGCCTGTGAGTCAGAGGGTGAGGGCGGTATGACGGCGTTAGGCATAGGAAAAATTCCTGCGAATCAACTGTTGCCAGCGCTGCTGCCGGTGCCGGTAAAAGTACCAGGCAAACAGCCAGACGAAGGGCGTGAGCAGGCCCGCGCGGATGTCCACCTGGTCGGTGTAGTCGCAGCCTTCGTCAGCCGCCGTGATGAAGATGCGGTGGTCCCAGCGCTCGATCAACGCCCCGGAACCGTTGTCTCGCAGCTCCACCGAAAATTTGCCGGCCGTGGCCGAATGGTCCTGGCCCGAGATGCGCACCATTTGGTGGCCCATGGGGATGAGCCCCATGAAATGCATGGCTACCTTGTACTCGCGCTCTTCCCACTGCACCGGCCACGTGGCGGGCTCCACCGGGGTGAAGTGCACCAGCGGCTGGGCGATGTGCCTGAGCAGCCGCGTTGTTTTGACTTCGTCAAAGCAACGCTCTGCAGAGCAGGCCAAGCGGGTTTTCAGCACGAGCAACATGGTGCGCAAGCCTTACGGTTGCTTGGGTTCGGTGATGAAGCCGATCTTGCGCAGGCCGGCCTGCTGCGCGGCGCCCATGGCCCGGGCCACAAACTCGTAGCGCACGCTCTTGTCTCCGCGAATGTGCAGCTCGGGTTGCGGGTCCTTGGCCGCCTCAGCCTGCAGCACCGCGGGCAGTGCGTCGACGGCAACCGGGTTCTGGTTCAGGAAATAGGCGCCCTGGGCATCTACGCTGAGCTGGATGGTCTCCGGCTTGGTGGTCTGGGGCTGGGCGGTGGCCGTGGGCAGTTCCACGTTCACCGCGTGTTTCATCACCGGCACGGTGATGATGAAAATGATGAGCAACACCAGCATCACGTCCACCAGGGGCGTCATGTTGATTTCGTTCATCACCTCGGAGTCACCGTCCGAGGTGGCGTCTTGCATTCCGAAGGCCATAGGTATTCCTTAGGCCTTCTTCATGGCAACAACCTTGCCATCGACATTGCTGTTGCCTACGCGGGCGCCGGTCACAAAGTAGGCGTGCAGGTCATGCGCAAAGCGGTTCAGCTTGGTCAGGATGGACTTGTTGCCACGCACCAGCGCGTTGTAGCCCAGCACAGCGGGAATGGCTACGGCCAGGCCCAGTGCCGTCATGATCAGCGCCTCGCCAATCGGACCAGCGACTTTGTCGATGGTGGCCGAGCCGGCAGCACCAATGCCCATCAGCGCGTGGTAAATGCCCCAGACCGTACCAAACAGACCCACAAACGGCGCGGTGGAGCCGACGGACGCCAAGATGGCCAGGCCGCTTTGGAAGCGGGCGGTGCTGTCGTCAATGCTGTTGCGCAGCGAGCGGCTGATCCAGTCGCTGATGTCCAGCGCGTCGTGCAGCTGGGTTTGTGTGTTCCGGTGGTGAGCGGTGGCTTCTTTGCCTGCTTGTGCCAGTTCCACAAACGGATTGCCATCTTGCTGGCCCAGGGCCTTCATGCCGGTGGCGAAGTCTTCGCTGTGCCAGAAGGTTTCGGTGCGCTGGCCCAATGACTTGTATTTGAAAATGTCCAGCGCCTTGATCAGGATCACGATCCATGACGACAGCGACATGACCAGCAAGAGCAGAGCGACCGATTTGGTCACCCAGTCGCCTTGGGTCCAGAGGGTGATGAGTCCGAGTTGCGATTCCATTTAACTACTCCAAAAAATTCAAAAAAATCAGTTCAGTACCCAGTTCACTGGCACGTCAAACCACATGGCTTCGGCCACACCGCCTCGCTTGCCGGGGACGTAGCGCCATTTCATGACCGTGGTTAGGGCGGCCTGGTCCAGGCGCTCAAAGCCGCTGGATGTTTTGATGGTGGGTTGTGAAGCTTGGCCGTCAGTACCAATCAGCACACGGATGACTACCTTGCCGGTTTCGTGCAGGCGTTTGCTGATGGCGGGGTAGGCGGGCTTGGGGTTGTTCAGGTAGTCCGCATCGCTGGACGGCAGTTCCACCTTGGGGGGGGCAGGGGGCGAGGGCGGCGCATTGGAGGTGCTACCGGTGTTGGTGCTGGCCGGGGCTGCCGCTACTACGGTAGGCGCCGCTTCTGATGGTGCAGGGGTATTGGCCGAAGGCGCGATGGCAAGAGGTGTGGGCGTAGGCTGCTGTGCTACAGCTGGGGTGGGTGTGGGCAATGTGGGCTTGGGCGTAGGTGCCTTGACCTGCACTTTTGGTTGCGGCAGTGGCTGGGGCTTTTGCTCCGGGGCTGGCGGGGCCATCATCTCCACCAGAATTTCGGCAGGCACGATCACCTCTGCCACACGGCGCAGCAGGCCGGCTTGCAGGGCCCACAGCACGGCAATGTGAAACAGGATCACGCTGGTGACGATGGTGGTGTTGCGGCTCATGGCGGGCAGGGCGCTGGAAGAACGGAGGGCGTTGGTAGACATTATTTGGCAAGGCGTCAAAACAGCAATCGGGCGGGCGGCGCTGGGCGGGCTCAGGTATCTGCCCACATGCGCAGCAGGTTGTGGTACACGCCGGTGAGTGCCGTGGTCTCATCTGACTCCCCCAGGCGCTGGCGCAATCCCAGCAGGTTCATGTCCAGGTCATACAGGGTGCGCCGCTGCTCATCGCTGCGCACCATGCTCTCAATCCAGAAAAAGCAGGCCATGCGGCGGCCCCGTGTGACTGGTTTCACCTGATGCAGGCTGGTGCCGGGGTACAGCACCATATGGCCCGCAGGCAGTTTCACCGCCTGTTCGCCGTAGGTGTCGGCAATGCACAGCTCGCCACCGTCGTAGTCTTCCGGGTTGGACAGGAACAAGGTGCATGACACATCGGTGCGCACGCGCTCGCCGGTGCCCGGTGTGTAGCGCACCGAGCCATCGACGTGGTTGCCATAAAAATTGCTGTCACCGCCATAGCGGTTCAGGCGCGGCGGAAACACTTTCTTGGGCAGCGTGGCCGAGAAAAATGTGGGGCTGCGGTCCAACGCGCGCAGCACCATCGCGCGGATGGTGCGCGCAGCTTCGCAGTCGTGGTCCAGTTGCTCGTTGTTCTTGACCTGCTTGGCCTGCTCTCCCGCACCCGCTTTGCCATCCACCCAGGGGGCGGTGGCCAACAGGGTTTGGGCTTGGGCAATTTCCTCTGGGTTCAGGATGTCGGGCAGGTGTAGGAGCATGGCGGCGGCTAGCTTTTGGGGATGGAAGGCCTTAGAACTTGATGTTCAATGAGACTTGCAAGTTACGACCGGAGCCTGGGAGATAGTGGCCGTTGTAAACAGCGTCGGCATACAGTTTGTCGGTCACGTTAATCAAGTTTCCTTTGAGCGTGACTTTCTCGGAAAACTTGTATTCAGTCATCAAATCGAGCGTTGCATAGGGGCGCGTTTGAACGTCGCGATTCGTGTTGGCGTATTCCTCACTGCGGAAGTTGATGCCGCCACCAAAACGAAATTCAGGAGTAAGTTGATAAGTGCTCCACACGGTACCGCTATGTACAGGTGTCAAACCTGGACGTGAACCTTCGGCATTGGTGCTGTTGGCAGCCTGCGTGCAATTTCCTGTAGTTGGACATGGTGCGGCAGAGTCAACACGTGCATGGGGCATCCACATATATGAGCCGAACACTTCCCACTTGTTGGTCAACATGCCAGAAATATCAAGCTCTATCCCCGCAGTGGTGCGGCGGCCCGATAGCAGTTGGGTTGCCGCTGCAGAGTCTGGATCTGTGTTGCGTTCGTTGAATTTTGTAGAGTGGAATACCGCCCAACGCGTGCTGAAACGCTTGTCTGCGCTATCAAGCTTGGCTCCCAGTTCAATATTGCGGCTTTGTTCTGGAGCAGCATTTGCGGTATTCGCAGCGTAAGAGTATGTGTCTGCGGAGGTATTGAAGGACGTGCCGTAGGAAAAGTGGTAAGAGGTCAACTCGTTAGGTTGGTACAGCGCGCCTAGACGTTGGCTCCAGTCGCCAATGGTTTGGTCAAATGCGCCACTCATCTTGCCTGTTGCTGTGTCGTAACTTGCAAAGTTACCGCGCATACGGTCATAGCGAAGCCCACCCAGAAGTTTCCAATGTTCCGCCACTTGAACCAGATCCTGGGCGTATAGGCCTATGTTGTCCGCTTCGAAAACGCCAGACTTTGCAATGGGACGAGCACTTTCGTTATAAGACGCATTGGTGTTGGGTGTCCCTACAGTGGTTGCAGCCTTGTTCGACGTACCTACAGGGGTATAGCTATTTTTGGCTTCCACGGCCAAGTCAATGCCGGTCAGCAATTCGTGCTTGTATCCCAAAGCGGTGAACTTGTTGCTGTAGTCGCTTTGCGCATAAGTTCCGTGGAAGTCCTGAATCTTGTTCCGACCGTTGTTATTGCTGTGGTTCAGTACGGTGGAGTCGGAGACGTTTCCGGCGTTGGTACCTGCGGCGTAGTTCAGTGTGTCCGTGCGCATATCCCGGGTGTACACACCGTTGCGGATTTGGGTTTTGAGCTCGCTGTCGTCGTCGAAGCGGTGCGTATGGCCGAGTGTCAAGTGGTTGGCCGTGCTTCTGTTGTAGTCGCTGGCCAAACCATAGTTGTTGGAAGGATTGACATTCAACATGACACGTTCAGACGCACCTGGTGCGGCCAGCAGCCAAGGTACGCCAAGGTTCATCCCGTTGTTATTGTCCAAGGAATACACACTGACAGAGAATTCATCGGCAGTACCGATGCCAAAGCGATAGTTTGCGGCGAGCCCTTTTTTGTCAACTTTGGCGCCAGCACCGTTGTTATCCGCCTTGGTGGTCATTGCATTGATGCGCAAACCTGAATCTTCACCGGTTTTGATATTGAAATCACCGGCAACACGGTAGTAGTTATAGCTCCCAACTGCTGTGGTCACCTCGCTGTCATCAATGGCACGAGCCTGTTTGCTCACTTGATTTACGGCACCGCCGGTAGAGCCGCGGCCAAACAGCATGGAGGCGGAACCGCGCAGCAACTCAATACGGTCATTGTTGAACGTGTCGCGGTCGTAAAAAGCCGGGTCGCGCAATCCATCCAAAAAAATGTCGCCTGTAGTTGCCAGTGAAAAACCACGCAGGCGGATATCTTCTTCTCCACCCTCGGCGGCTTGGAACGTAACACCTGCGGTGTTGTGCAATACCTCCTTCAGGGTTTCTTGTGCCCGGTCATCCATCAGCTTTTCTGTCACCACTGTGATGGACTGAGGAATGTCACGCAGGTCTTGTTTGCCTTTGCCAATGGATGTCGTAGTGGCTCGGACTGAATCCTTGCCCTCCGCAGCTTCGGCCTTTTCAGTAATCGTGACGGGTTTGAGGGTTTTGACCTCGGCATCATCGGCTTGCTGGGCCAGTGCGTTCATAGAGCCGGCTAACAACATGGCACCCAGGGGTAGTAACGGAGCGGCGGACGATATGGTGGGATGGGCGGGAATAGCAGAGGCAAGTTTGGGCATAGCGGCTAAGTCGTCTGAGTGGAGGGCTGGCTGGCTATGTCACGCGCCCGCAAAGGGGGCCTGATGTGGCTTGCTATCAAATTAACGGGGTGTAAACAAGAAGCGTTCTTGTTTTCGGTCAAAAAAAGCGACCGGTTATCGGTGCATGGACAACGCGATGGGCATCCAGGTTTGCGTTGTCAGGCTGGCTTGGGCGTGGCACTGGTCGATGACTTCGCGGGCGCAGTCTTCGCACCGTCCGCACTGGGAGGCAACCCCCAGTTCGAATTGGATGTCGTCAAAGCCTTTGCCCTCGCTGGCGTGCAGAGCAATCTCTTTTTCGGTCACGCGGCGGCAAACACAAACAATCATGGTGAATCGGTAAGTGGCTAATTTTTGATAAGTGAATTCTAAATGAGAATCCATCGCATTTGTATTCAGCGTAAAGAAATATGTCGATTTTTTTCCAAGTTATGTGAAATCAGCCACTTTGTGATGACCCCCACGCCTGTGGAGCTGGGTAATACTGCGGGCAGTCGTTGTGAATGGAGTCACCATGAAAACACCCGCTACAAAGGTGACGTGGGACGAGGGCGGGCGTTGGCTAGGGGCCATGCTGGCCGGATGGGTCCTGCTGATCGCTGCATGCGCTGCACATGCCCAGGCGCCGCCTCTGCTGGTGCTGGGCACCTCGCGCCCGGATAACAATTATGCGGGCCGCCTGTTGCGTCGTACCTACCAGGAGCTGTTCAGCCGCCTGGGTATTCCGCTGGAGATTCGCACCACGCCCTCGGCACGCCTCAGTATGGAGCTGGCGTCTGACCGCATTGACGGTGATGTCGCGCGCCCGATGGCATTTGGCGAGAGCCAGCCCGGTTTGGTTCGAGTGGATGAGCAGATCTTGTCCATTGGGTTTGCGCTGTGGGCCGTCAACCCCAAATACACGCTGCAGCGGCTGGATCAGTTGCCGGACTCGGGGTGGTCGGTGAACTTCGCGCGCGGGGTGGTGGAGTGCGAGCGCCTGTTGCAAGGACTGCTGCCCGCCAGCCGTGTGGTCGACGTCACCACCACCGTCAATGCCCTGAGCCTGCTGCACCATGGTCGCAACGACCTGCACTGCGGGATCGACCTGGCTGTGCTATCAGACGCCAGTGGCCCGGAGTTGAGTGGCCTGCCGTCGCCTATCAAGGTGCTCGGCATTGGTGAACCATTGCCGCTGTACTTTTACTTGCAGCGCAAGCATGCGGCGTTGTTGCCGCAGATTGAGGTCACGTTGAGAAAAATGAAGGCCGAGGGCTTGCTTGAGCAATACCGCAGAGAAGCGATGGCGGAGTTCAAGCTCTTGCCGCCCCCCAAAACGGCGGCGGCCAGCCGTTAAGAATGAAATGGGGCTCTAGCCCCCGTTGTCATTGCGCGAGTAGCTATGAAAATAGTAGCAATGCTGCGTGGTTGTCCCAAGGCGTGTGCACGCCATAGCGCTGCGGCTGGAGCGCGCCGTCGCGGTACAGCAGGGCAGCCTGATCGCCGCCGACCACCCAGCGTCCCGCATCGGTGGCCAGTGCCCCTGCGCCGGGCAGTGCCTGACTTTGCAGGTCGCGGCCCTGGTGGGTCCACGACACCAGCCAGCCCGCGTGGGGGGCGCTGATCCAAAAGCGGTCGGCCGTGCAGCAGACGTCGCCGGCATAGCCATCCCAGGCGTAAGGGGCTCCTGTGGCCGCATCCCAGGGCACGGCGCGCAGTTGTTCGCCCTCCAGCAGGGCCAGTGCCGGGGCGCGGGTGCGCGCCACGGGATCGGCGTGCTCGGCCTGCAGGGCGACGGCGACTGTGCCATTGGGCGCCATGGCCAAGTGGCGCAGGCTGAGAAAAGAATCTGCCAACCGGTATTGCGTCAGCACGGTGCCCGTAGCTGCATCCAGCCGCGTGAGGTTGGGCTCCATTCGGCCCACATTGAGCTTGCGCCGTCCAGTCTCGGGCAGGTTCAGGATGCCACCGTTGGCCACCAGTAGCGTGCCGGCAGGCTCCCGCAGCAGGGCATGGGGGCCTATTCCGCCGCTGGCGAATTCGCGCAGTTTTTCCAGGCTGCGCAGATCGCGCTCGGCGATCAGGCCCTGGCCGGTTTCGCCATCTGTCTCGGTGGTGAAAAAAGTCTGGCCGCTGGCGGACAGCGTGGCATGGCCACCCAGGTAGCGGTCGTCTTCCATCGTGTGCCACTTTAGGGCCCGTCCGCGCTGCACGTCCATGCGCATCAGGTATTCGCCGGGACGGCGCGCCAGCACCAGCGCCTGTTGTGCAGCGCCTTGGTCGCTGGGCACCAGCAGCAACTGGTGTGCACGCGCGGGCAGGGCAATGCCGCGTGGCGCCTGGCCAGGCGTCCACACCCCGGCCCAGGATTGCTCGCCCACATTCCAGGCGGTCAGCACATGGGGCTGGGTGAGGGGAGTAGTGCGGGCGGCCTGGCTGTCCCATGCGCTGGCGCCCAGGCCCAGCAGGGCCGCCTGGGCCAGCAGGCGGCGGCGCGTGGGGTGGCGCAAGGTTTCAGTCACCATCGGCGTCGGTAAATCCCATGCTGATGTGCAGCACGGTATCGGCCAAGCTGCTTAGGAATTGCGAGAGCTGGGCCAGCGCCTGCTGTGCGGCGCGCAACGAGGCCGCGTTGTCAGGGCGTGCGCGCGCACCACTGCGCAGGGCCGCCAGCGTCAGGCGCTGCAGCTTGCGGCTGGGCAGGGGCGTGTCATTGCCCAGCAGCAAGCCCTGCAGGCTGCCCCCCACGGGCCAGTCGGGCCGGGCCGCCTGGGCTGCGGCTGATCCGACCAGAAAGGCTTGCACGCCTTGCAACTGGGCCTGCCAGGCGGCTGCGGTTTGCCCGCTCACGCCGCGCACCCACAGAGAGACTTCTTTGCCACGCGTATCGGGCACCATCTTCTTGATGCGCAGCTGGTCCAGCCCACCTACGGCCTGGCCATACCACTCGCCATAGAGTGCTGCGGCTTCTTCTTCGCTGCGCGGTGCTGTGGCCAGGGCGCGGTAGCCGTCCAGCAAGACGGTGCATTCGTTCAGGATGTGCTGTGCCAGCAGCTGGGCGTAGTGCTGATTGGAGGGGGTGGCGGGCAGGCGCCAGAACATCCACTCCAGCGCGGGCAATCCCCTTGCGGCGCTGCCCACGGATTCGATCTGCTCTGGCGTGAGTGGGCTGGCCGCGTTGGCATCCAGCTGGCGCTGGATCTGTGCCGGCCGGGTGGGCCAGAAATCGATGGACCGTGCGGCACGGCGCTCCAACAGCGGCCCCACGGCTACGGCGGCCAAGCGCTCCCAGTGCAACATGGTCTGCACCCACAGGGGTTGCTGGGCTTGCCATTGCGTGGCGGGCTGGGCCAACGATTGGTAAAGCGCGGTCGCACTTTGCTGCAAGGCTTCGGCCACCGGAATGTAATGGCCCTGCAAGAGTGCCAGTACCCGTTGGCGCGCAGACAGAAAGGGGCCGGTGCTGGCAAGGGTGCCTGCGAAGCTGTCAAACGATGGTTGGTTTGCTACGCTTTTAGGAGCTGCTCGCGCAATATCCACGAGGGCTAGCGTGCCAAAAGGCATGCAGGCCAGAAGGGCGCGTCGTTTCACAGGGACTCCACAAAGGCCACCAGGGCCTGCCGGTCACGCGCGTTGAGCTGCAGCACCTGCTGCTTGGCATGTTGCGCCTCGCCACCGTGCCAGAGGATGGCTTCGAGCACACCATTGGCGCGGCCATCATGCAGCAGGCGGCGGTGGCCGTTCACGTCGTGGACCAAGCCCACACCCCACAGCGGCGGGGTTTTCCATTGCTGGCCGTTGGCCGCAAAGTCGGGGCGGCCATCGGCCAGGTCCGCGCCCATGTTGTGCAGCAGCAGGTCGGTGTAGGGCCAGATCTGCAGGCCTTGCACCTTGGGGCTGGACAGGCGGGGAAAGGGCGACGCGCCCGTGGTGTAGTTGGGTCGGTGGCAGGCGCTGCATTGCGCCTGGGCAAACAGGGCCTGGCCGCGGAGTACCTTGGGGTCATTCACATTGCGCCTGGCAGCCGGTGCCAGTGTGGACTCGTAGAAGATCACGTCCGACAGCGTGCGGTCGTCAATCTCGGGCGCCTTGCCCAGGGCGCCCCGCGGTGCGGCCAGGCAGTCTTTTTGCGTGGGGGTGCAGGCTTCGTCGGGGTGCTGGGTGGAGGTAATGCCCATGTCGCCCAGAAACGCGCCCGCCGTCTGGCTGGCCACGCTGGCCTGGTTGGCCTTCCAGCCAAAACGGCCCACGCGCACGGACTGGGCAAAGTCGTCCCACACGCGGTTGGGCTGGCCCTTGACCGGGCCGGGCGCGGCGGCTTGGGCAGCGGCGTTGGCCAGGATGTCCTGTTCGGCAATGGCGTCCAGCAGTCCCACGCCGGCCATTTGCGGCGCAATGCGCGGGCTGAGCATGGCACCCGCTGACAACGGACCATAGGCCAGATTTGTCAGGCTGTAGATCGGTTTGCGCAGCCTGTAGACCGTGCCGTCGGCAAACTTGCCTTGCAAATTTTGATAGCGGATGCGCACTTGGCCTTCGGGTTGCACGCCCTGGATGGCCGCGTTGTTGAGCTGGTCGCCATACACGGGGTCGGGCACCACGCCACCGTGTGCTCCCACACCGGGAATGGACAGTCGTATCAGCAGCGCCACGGGCGGCTCACTCAGGCCCTTGCGAAAATCGGGCGGGGCGCCACGGCCATCTTGCACATGGCAGCCGCCGCAGGAGCGGGCGATGAAGTGCGGCCCCAGGCCATCGCGCGCAGTGGTGGAGGCGGGCGCCTCCACCCAGTTGCGGCGGAAGAAGGAGTTGCCCACGGCAAAGCGGGCGCGTTCGTCGTCGTCCAGCGTGGGCAGGGGCATGGAGAAGGCGTTGCGCCCGGTGGCAAACGCGGTGGCCTCGCCGGCAGTGAGTTCACCCTGAACCACGCCGGAGAGGTCGGTATTGCTGTGGCTCCACAGGGGCCATGCCAGTGCGGCCAAGGCGCTCGCAGCAGTCAGCGCCAGGCCAACTTTCTCACGGGCCCGCATCACTTGGTCTGTGCCAGTTTGGTGATGCCCAGTGCCGCAGCGGCTTCGGTGATGTCTTTGGACTGTTGCACCAGACTGTCGATGGTTTTTTGCACGCGAATGCGGCCGGGGGCATTTTTGTCGCCCACGATTTCGCGGTCAAACGGGGCCTGGATGGCGTTCGCATTCGCCACGCTCTGGGCGATCTGCTTGCTCACCTTGTCGGCCAGTGCGGCGTTCTTAGCGGTCACCAGGTCTTTCAGCGAAGCGCCTTGCACCACGCCGCCGTCCAGGCGTTTGTAGCTGCCCAGCCACACGTTTTCAATGCCCTGGGCATTGGCCACCACATCGCGGTGGGTGTTGTCAGAGAAGCAGGAGTGTTCGTCTTCCTTGTCTTGGGTGTTCATGGCCACTTCCAGGCGCTCACCGGCCAGTTCGCCGCGCGACAGCGAGCCCAGGCCCACAATCATTTTGCGTACGGACTGGATGCCGCCTTGCTCAAATTTGGCACGGTAGTTTTTGGCGCCCGGTTGCCAGGCCTTGACCAGGTAGCTCAGGTCGTCGATCAGCAGCTCGGTGACGGTGGTGAGGTAGGCGCGGCGACGGTCGGCGTTGGGGGCTTTGCCATTCACATAGTCTTCAAACGAGCGGTCGCCCGGGCCGGTGTCGCTCTGGTCCTGGCCCCACAGCAGGAATTCGATGGCGTGCCAGCCGGCTGCAATGTTTTCTTCACCACCGCGTTCATTGAGCTTGGCCAATGTGGCCTTGTTGATCTTGACCTTGGGGTTGTTGACGATGCCTGACGCTGGCTTGCCCACCACACGGTCGATGTAAGACTCGTCCAGCGGCCACGCGTTCAAGCGACCTTCGGGGCCTTTGTCATCGTCAATGGGGCCGCTGTAGAAGCGGAAAGCCTCAGTCTGGCCGTAGAACTCGCGCGCGGCCAGCCAGGCTTTTTTCGCGTCTTCCAGGCCTTGTGCCGAGGGCGCAGCAGCAAAGGCGGTGATGGCTTTTTGCAGGGTTTGGGCGCTGGTCAGCACATCACTGTAGTTGGCGTGTACCAGGGTGGCGTACTGCTGCACCACGGCTTTGGGCTCGGTGGTCTGAGCCTGGGCGGACACGCCCAACAACATGGCGGCGCTGAGCAGGCTGGCCTGGAGGAAATGACGCTTGTGCATGAAAGCCTTTCGATAGTGCAAAGTGATCTTGGGTCACATAATAATGCAAATCGTTCTCATTTGCGACGCAAAAAAAGCCAGCGAGTGCTGGCTGTGCGATGAAAAAGCAGGGAGGCTGCTTAGGACAGCTCACCCATCTGGCTTTGCAAGTAGTTTTGCAGGCCTACTTTGCCGATCAGATCGATCTGGGTTTCCAGAAAGTCGATGTGCTCTTCGGTGTCATCCAGAATCTTCTGCAGCAGGTCGCGTGACACATAGTCGCGCACCGATTCGCAGTGGGCGATGCCGTCTTTGATGGTGGCTTGCGCGCCGACTTCGGCCTTCAGGTCGCAGGCCAGGCATTCGGGCACATCTTCGCCGACCAAGATCTTGGCCATGTCCTGCAGGTTGGGCAGGCCATCGAGCATGAAGATGCGGTCCATCAGCAGGTCGGCATGCTTCATTTCCCCAATGGATTCAGAGTATTCCTTCTTGGCGAGCTTCTCCAGGCCCCAGTGTTTGTACATGCGGTAGTGCAAGAAATACTGGTTGATGGCGGTGAGTTCGTTCTTCAGTTGGGCCTGCAAATGGCCAATGACTTGTGCGTCGCCTTTCATGGGGAACTCCTTTGAATCAAACCCGCATTATGGCCAGCGCCGCGGGGTGTTCTAGCGTTTTGTGCTGCAGATACGAGAGAAATTCCTTTGAATCTAAATGGTTTTGCAAATGAGAATGATTCGCATATACTGAAATCAATGCGAAATATGTCGCAGGCCTAGAGAAGGACCCAAGGAGACGCCATGCAAAGCACCCCTGTCACCCCCAATACCACCGAGGAATACACCATGCCCTGTGCCGAAGCCTTGTTGGCTGGCACGCTGGCGCTGATGACTGGCCACGTGCAGGCCTGTTGTGGTGCACACCGCGAAGCCATGGTGGCGAAGATCGTCTCCAACCTGACCGCCCTGACCGAGGACCCCATGCTGTCGCCAGGCTTCAAGACCCTGCTGTGGTCTCTGCGTGGCCGCTGGGTTAGCCAAAGCCAGAGCAGCCCGCTGGCCCAACTGCCCTGCGCAGAGCGCGACTTGTGGCACAGCAGCCCGGAGGCCGTGCAATGAGCGCAGTTCCGCCCCCGGGGCACACGCAGCGTTTGGTGGCGTCGGTCTACGGTTGGCGCACCTACCAGTCGTGGTGTGACTGCTGCACACCCGGTGCAGATGCAGACGTGGCGGACAAAGCCCCAACGGTAAGTTCCCGACCCCACAACAAGCCGGCCAGTCCGGTGCTGGCGTGGCGTACGCGCCTTGCAGTAGCTGCAGAATAAAAAATGCCCATAGCCCCCGTCAACCATGCGCAAGCAGCTATTGAAAAGATAGCATGTGGAGGTCCATCCATGCCCACCACTGACCACAGCCACGGTAGCTTTTGCCACCACGAACCCGCCACGGTCCCAGCCCAGGGTTCCCGGCGCAAACGCCTCTGGGATTTGGGCCACCAGTGCCACTGCCCGCTGGTGGGGGTAAGTCTGCCTATCGATGTGCTGCGCCGGCTGGTCAACAAAGCGCTGGGCGGTAGCGCGGTGGCCAATGATTACGAGGTGCACGCCGGTGCCGTGTCTGAGTGTGCGCGGCGCTCCAAACTGTCGGAGCTGATGCAGGCTGAGCTGGACACGCGCTACGCACGCGAGATTCTTTGGTTCAAGACCGCCAAGAGCACGCTGGCCGTGGCCGATTTTTGGATCAAGTCGCTGAAAGCTGGTGATGTGGCGGGCGCCTTTTGGGCCGCCTTGACCCACCCACGTTGCGACGTTCCGTTGCAAGAGGCCATGTGCAAGGACCTGCACATGTTCCAGCACCAGGCGGGTGCCGGTGTGCGCCTGGAGATGACGCGCTTCAATGCGTTGGCGGAAGAGAACGCGGTGCTGACCCGCGAGCTGGGCAAGGTGCAGGAGCGCATCACGCGCGTCATCAGCCAGAAGACATCGGATATCGAGCGCCTCAACGCTTTATTGGTGCAAGCCCGGGCCGACGCCATCGCCAAAGACAGCCGCATCAACTTTATGGCACAGGATCTGGACGCCCTGCAGGCTTCTATCCCCGAGCTGGAGGACAAGCAGCGCCTGCAAAGGCGGGTGGACCAGATGGCGCAGCGCCAAGTTGAGTTGGAAAGCCAGAACGCCGAGTTGCGGCGCAAGCTCGCCGTGGCCGAGAAGGCCGCCGGGGGCGCCGTGCCGCGCGAGGCGGCGCCAAGCCCGGAAGAGGGCGCCCTGGTCGGCGTGCAGGCCATGGTGATCCAGCTGCACCAGAAGATGGTGCTGTGCGTGGGCGGGCGCAGTGGCAACATTGCCAACTACCGCGACGTGGTGGAGCGCGTGGGTGGCCGTTTCGCCCACCACGATGGGGGTGTGGAAGACAACGCCTCGGTGCTGGACGCCAACCTGGCCGCCGCCGATTTGGTGATCTGCCAAACCGGCTGCATCAGCCACAACGCCTACTGGCGCGTAAAGGACTTTTGCAAACGCACCGGCAAGCGTTGCGTATTTGTCGAGAACCCCAGTGCCTCGTCCCTGGAGCGTGGTTTGGCGCTATCGGAGGGCATCGTTACGTAGCTTGCTCTGCCACCAGACAAACAACGGCGCCCCCACGATCTCCAGCACAGTAAAACCCACAAACGGCAGCATCGGGGTGCCTACCGCCAGCAGCGAGACCAGCCGACCCACACCGCCCAGAAAAATCATCAGCCAGGCCGCACGGAACAGCGCAGTCTCGGTGGCAATGCGCGGCACCAGCCACCACACGCTGAGGCCTAACCCCAGCCACACGCCGCCGAGAAAACGCATATTGCTGTCCAACGTCGCGTCGCGCGGCAGGTTCAGCGTGGCATACAGCGGGTCGCTCAGCCCCATCATGCTGATCAGGCCGGTGAGCACCGGCACCGCACCCAGCAGGGTGGTGGTGATTTGCAGCTGGCGCAGGCTCATGGCTGCACCTGTGCCCATATGGTCAGCAGGCCTGCGGCAAAGAGTACGCAGGCCAGTGCAATGCCGCGCCGCGGAATGCTGAACCAGTAGCGCCGCGCCAGCGCCAGGTAGGCCAGCAGCGTGCCCATGCCCAGCGCCTGCAAAAACACGGACTGTTGCAATAGCATGGTGTGCTGCGTGGCTAGGTAGCCAAACACCAGCCCAAACAGCATGGCGCCCAGGCTGTGGCTGGCGTTAAAGCCCTTCACCGCCCGCCACATCGTGGTCTCGCGCGTCAGCACCGGGTGCGTGGTCTGCATGGCCAGGGTGGTGGCCGCGTCGCGCGGGTGCAGCTTGCTGCCATGGAAGGTGTAGAGCAGGTGGATGCTTCCCAGCAGCCCCATCACGGTGGCACTGGAGGCGAAGAGCAGGGCGGCAAGGTTCATGAAAGCTCCTTTGAAAACACCGGTGAATGTGTAATCTTTACGAGAGAAAGATTGGTGCGATGTTGCACGCATATCTTTCGCATGTCAAGATTGCGCCATGCCCACCGCCAAGCGCCCCCCAAAACCACCCCCCAAGCCCTACCACCATGGCAATCTGCGTGAAACCCTGCTGGTCGCAGCCGACGCAGTGCTGGCCGAGCGCGGCGCCCAGGGCCTCACGCTGCGCGATGTGGCCAAGGCCGCCGGCGTGTCCCACGCCGCGCCTTACCACCACTTCGCCAGCCTGAACGACCTGCTGGCCGCCGTGGCCGAGCGCGCTTTTGGCCTGCTGGCCCAGGCGCTGGAACAGGCTGCTGCTGAGCCCGACACGGCCGAGCGCATGCTGAAGATCAACGACGCCTACGTGGCCTGTGCGCTGGCCCGGCCCGCACAATTTCGCCTGATGTTTGGCCCGCTGCTGGCGCGCAAGCAGGACTACCCCGATTTCAAGGTGGCTGCCGAACGCGCCTTCGGCGTGGTGCTGGCCGCCGCCTGCGCCCATGACCCCGAGCGTGGTCCAGAGCTGGCGCTGACCGGATGGAGCTTGGCGCACGGCCTGAGCAATCTGCTGATCGACGGCGCGCTGGAAGGGTTGCCGATTGCTGTGGGGCCCACGGCAGGGCTGGCGCGGCAGCTGGCAGTGCGGGCCTTGGGTGTGACGGGAGCCACCGCATGATCAAGCACTACTTGCAAACCGCCTTCCGCTGGCAGCGTGGCCGCCAGGGCACGGGCTACGACAAGATGCTGCTGCTCACCGCGCGCTGGCCGCTGCCGTTTGACAGCTATTTGATTCGCTATCCCGAGGGTTCGGAGATCCCGCCGCATACCGACCCGGTGCAGGCCGGGCGTCACTACCGGCTCAACATCGTCCTCAAGTCGCCGCGCTCGGGTGGGGATTTCGTCTGCGCCACACCCATTTATGCCAGCCGCCGCATCAAGCTGTTCCGCCCCGACGCCTGCGAGCACAGCGTGACCCGGGTGGTGGGCGGTAGCCGCTATGTGCTGTCGCTGGGCTGGGTGTTGAAGGCGTAGGCCCGATAATCGAGGGATGTCATCCCCCAAAGTGCTATTCGGCTTTCACGCCGTGGGCGTGCGCCTGAAGACCGCCCCCCAATCCATCATCGAAATCTTCTACGAGCCTACGCGCCGCGATGCGCGCATGCGCCAGTTTCTGGAAAAGGTGGCCGAGGCCGGCATCCGCGTGGTTGAGGCCGACGGCATGCGCCTGGCCAAGATCGCCGGCAGCCATGGCCACCAGGGCGTGGCCGCCCGCGTGCAAGAGATTAAGCAGGTCCATTCGCTGGACGAGCTGCTGGAAAACCTGGAAGCCGCCAACGCCGAGCTGCCCGCAGACCAGCGCACGAACCCGCTGATCCTGGTGCTGGACGGTGTGACTGACCCGCACAACCTGGGCGCCTGCCTGCGCGTCGCCGATGGCGCGGGCGCGCACTGCGTGATCGCCCCCAAGGACCACGCGGCCGGCATCAACGCCACCGTGGCCAAGGTGGCCAGCGGAGCGGCCGAGACCGTGCCCTACTTCATGGTGACCAATCTGGCGCGCACGCTCAATGAGCTGAAGGAACGCAACATCTGGATCATCGGCACCAGCGACCAGGCAACTGGCACGCTGTACCAGGCCGACCTGAAAGGCCCGGTGGCTCTGGTGCTGGGCGCGGAGGGCGACGGCATGCGCCAGCTCACCGCCAAGACCTGCGACCAGCTCGTCAGCATCCCCATGCAGGGCGCAGTGGAAAGCCTGAACGTGTCGGTGGCCAGCGGCGTGTGCCTGTACGAGGCGCTGCGCCAGCGCACTGCCACCGCTGGCAAGTAATGTGAAGCCCGGCGAGAAGAAGGTGTACTTTGAGATCAGCGACTACGGCGCGAACTACATCTTTTTCGAGAACCCGCGCTAAGCCCGTTCATTCAAATCAGCTCGTGTAGGGTAGTAGCGCCTTTGCGGCCTCAATCCGGTCTTTCAGTCCGACGGCAGGGTCATTCATCACCTGTGCCAAAAACTCTTTAGGCCCCATTTTTGGAGATGCCAGGGCCATGGGCTCGGCGGCCGGCGCTGCGTGGTTCAGAGTTGCCCCCAGCAGATTCAAAACGTCGTAAAACTGCGCCGTTTTCATTGGCCTCAGCCTGGAGAGAATGTCCGCCTGCTGATCCGGGTTGGGCGGGAGATCCAGCCACGGCTCCTCACCAAACACCGAAGCCAAGTCTGGGCTCACGAATGCAGACCAGTTTCCGGTGCCCGTGTGGGCCGCGGGAACCGCATTCGCATGCGTGATGTCTCCCGTGGTGGCTGATGCGCCAGACGGATACAGGGCAATGCGTTTGGCCGGTGTGGTGCTGAGGTACTTGTTTTGCAATGCAGACAAGAAAGCAACTGCGTCCTGTACCTTCACTGGCTCCGCCACAGAAAACCACAACTGCAATCCGTCCGTTCCCGACACTGCAATGCCCGCAGCAGGCAGCTCCAAATCGCTCTGTGCGCCACTCCACGCCAAAGACAAATCCGCCCAATCGGCAGGTCTTGCAATCTCCAGCACCATCGCTTTGACGGTGGCGTCCGGGCCGACCAATTGCCCCTGCGCCGGGAGTCCCGGCTCAGGCACCAAGTACAGGCGGGAGAATTCTGTGACCAAGCGGCTCATGGGTAGGTGGCCCTTGGCAGGGGGGCAGCTATGGACTCAACTGCACTTGGGGTCACACACGGCCTGAGATTTACCGATGAACTTGCGTGACTTCAGTTCGTTACGGGGACGATGCTTGCCACACAAGAAGCACGACATGGTGGCGGCTCCAGGGTTCGAGGCGGTCATGAAGGGGGATCCTCCGACTTTGGACTTGTAGCGCAGTCCATCCTCCAGGATCTTAGTTTTGTCTGCGGGCTTACTCATTCTGCGATTTTACGTTGTTGGTGGCCCGGATACTGCTTGCGGGTACGGAATAGAACCGTCAAACACCCCTGCTAGTATGGGAGTGACTTTTGATTTGAACCGAGAGGTGATACCGAATGCCTGCTATGTCTCCACCAACAGGTGTGAATACCACTCCTGAAAACGCCAGCCACGCCATGAGAGACTCGGCCCGCTTTCGTTTTTGCTCAGGGCGTTGCCAAGGTGACCGACCGCCAGAGGGCGGGGTTGAGTTGGCTCCCGGAAGATGGCGTTGTAGCAGCTGTTGGATAGAGATGGCGAGGAAGCGAAGCTGACTTCCCCATCGGTTTATCGTTCACGCCGAAACCAAAATCCATTGGGAAACGGTTGCATATTGATACGTTCATAAAAGCCGACGGACTCTGGCACGAAGCATCGATTCAAGACGAGCCATGTCATCTACGGGGCGACGAGCTCCCAAGCCTGAATCAATCAGCAGTGCGCGGAACTCTTCTACCGACACGTTGCTCTCGACGGCGTAAGTTGCGCCCAGGCGGCATGCCCACGTGCCCTGCGCAAGCCGTGTGGCGCTCGGTGACGGACCCGACTGCGCCCATGCGTATTCCGGCCGGTGCCGACGCCGTGGCACTGGCGCAGGCCTGAACGTTAAATCCAGCCCACCCACCCCGCAACCGCCCCCGCACCCAGCAGCCACAGGATGTGGATGCGGGTCTTCCAGATCACCACGGTGGTGACGGCGGTGACGGCCCAGAGGGCCAGGTGGTGGTCTTCGGCCCTGTGGTTGGCGGCCAGCAGCCAGCCGGTGGCCACCAGCAGGGCGATCACGATAGGGGCCATGCCCTGCTTGAACGCGCGCACGGCGCGCATCTCGCGGTTGCGGTGGCCCCAGCGCGATGCGGTGAAGGTGAGGATGGAGCTGGGCAGCATGATGCCGAAGAGCGTGATGCACACGCCGGCCAGCGCACACGCCAGACCCACCCAGCCGGCGGCCAGGCCACCCGCGGCATTGAGACCCAGGTTCCAGCCCAGCAGCGGCACAAACAGGATATTGGGCCCTGGCGCGGCCTGGGCCAGCGCGATGCTGGAGGTGAACTGCTCGTCGCTGAGCCAGCCGTGCTCCACCACCAGAAAGCGCTGCATGTCGGGCGCCGTGGTGATGGCGCCACCCACGGCCAGGATGGACAGCGAGGCAAAATGCAGAAATAGGTTCAGCCAGTCCGTGGCGTGCAGGGTGATCATGGGGCGTCCTTCTCCGCGGCCAGCTTTGTCGCCCGACCCAGGCACACATAGGCCCAGCTACAGGCCAGACCGCCAATGCCCAGCAGCACCCAGGCCAGTGGCACGCGCAAGAACGCGATGGCCACAAAGGTGGCGACCAGCGCTGCCACGCAGGCCGCCATGCCCATGACATTGGTTTTGAGCGCCGTGATCAGGCGCAGGCCGGCCGCCCCAATCAGCCCGGCGGCGACTGCACCCATGCCGCGCAGCGCGCCCTGGGCTTGCGGGTTGTCGGCCACGCCAGCAAACGCGGCCGCCATCAGCAGCACGATGATGAGTGGAAAGAGCAGCATGCCCGCCACGCCCACCAGCGCTCCACGCCAGCCAAAGTAGCGGTCGCCCAGCATGAGCGAGAGGTTCACCACGTTGGGGCCGGGCAGGATCTGGGCCACGGCCCAGTCTTCGACAAATTCTTCGGGCGTAAGCCACTGCTTCTTGTCCACCAGCTCACGTTGCACCACGGCCAGCACGCCGCCAAAGCCCTGCAGGGCAAGCAGCGAGAAGGCAACAAACAATTCGGTCTTGGAACGGGGGCCGGGGCGGGGAGAGGGCAGGGTGCTGGGTGGCATGCGGGGCAGGGGAGCTTAGGCGGGTTGCCCCACCACGGTGAATTGCTCCCTATTGTCGCGCAGCCATTGTCAGCTGGGTCAGCAGCCACTGGATCACGGTGGCATCGGTGCACAGCTGCACATGGCCCACGCCGTCAAACACCGTGGGGGTGATGCCGGCCAGGGTTTGCGCGCGCTGGGGGTAGACGATGTTGTCTTGCGGCGTAATGGCAATGCGCAGCAGGCCGCGCAGCTCTGCCGATTCGGAGGCGGCCAGATCCCGCAGCCAGGCGCTGTTCCAGTCCATCTGCCGGCCATTGGGGGTGCGCGGGTGCGCATCGATCTGTGTGCCCGCGTGCGGTGTGCCCAGTGTGATGGCGCGCGCCACCTGGGCCGTGCCGTGGGCGCGCATCCAGGCGCGGATGGCCAGGCCACCCATGCTGTGGCCCACCAGCAGCACCTGGGCCGTGCCCGCATGCTGGCGCAGTGCCTGCACCGCGGCCTCCACGAGGGGGGCGTAGTGATCAATCGAGGTGAAGACCGGTTCCAGGTTGACGGCCAGCACAGCATGGCCCTGCGCGCGCAGCTGCGTGGCTATGGGGTCCCACAGCCGGTGGTTGCACAGGTAACCATGCACCAGCACCACGGGCAACTGCGGCGTGCTGCCCGTGGCGGGCAGTACGGCAGGGGCTTGCACGGTCCAGGGCTGGCGCAGCACAAAGGTCTGGAATTCGGCCACCGTCTCGCCCAGCCAGGCACTCCACCAGTGCGCTGCCGGCTCACCCGTGGCGCGGGACTTGAGGGCCGACACCAGGTTCACACCCACCAGCGTGGCGCAGGGCAGGGCCACCGCCCCCAGCAGCAGCCACACCGCACCGCCATACGACCGCGATGCTGCCCAGCCCAGCAGGGCGCCCAGCGCCATTTGGGTGAACAGGATGCGACGTAGCAGTCGGGCAAGCATGGCGGGGTGGCTCCTTCAGTACTGGGGTTGGTGCCGGCGGATGGCCGCCTTCACATCATCGCTGAGTGCAAAACCCGGGCCAAACTGCGCGGCCAGCTCTGCAGCGCGCTTCTCAAAGACGTCAATGCCCATTCCATAGATGAACTGCAGCGCGCCGCCCGTCCAGGCCGGAAAGCCGATGCCGAAGATGGAGCCAATGTTGGCGTCGTGCACGCTGGTCAGCACACCCTCCGCCAGGCAGCGTGCGGTCTCCACGGCTTGGCGGTAGAGCAGGCGGTCTTTCAGGTCGGTGATATCCCACTTGGCATCCGCTTTTTCAAACAGGGGTTTGAGCTGGGGCCAGAGAAACTTCTTGGCGCCTTTCTCCGTGGGGTACTCGTAGAAACCGGCACCACCCGCACGGCCGGGGCGCTCATGTTTGCGCACCATCTGTTCCACCACCAGTTCGCCCGGTGTGGCCACATAGGTCTTGCCCTCGGCCTCGAAGTCCTTCTTGGTCTGCTCCATCACATGCAGGCTCAGCGTGAGCGCGGTTTCGTCCAGCACGGCCAGCGGGCCTACGGGCATCCCACATTGGATGCCGGCGTTCTCGATGGAGGCTGCCGGAATGCCCTCGCCCAACATGGCGGCACCCTCCATCACAAAGGTACCAAACACGCGGCTGGTGAAGAAACCGCGCGAGTCGTTCACCACGATGGGGAACTTGCCCAGCGCCTGCACGTAGTCATAGGCGCGCGCCACTGTCTCATCGTCGGTCTGCTTGCCCTTGATGATTTCCACCAGCTTCATCTTGTCCACGGGGCTGAAGAAGTGGATGCCGATGAACTTCTCGGGCCGCGCGCTGGCCGTGGCCAGGCCGGTGATAGGAAGGGTGGAGGTGTTGGAGGCAAAGAAGCCACCAGTGGCCAGCAGGGGCTCGGCCTCCTGCGTCACGCGGGCCTTGAGCTCGCGGTTCTCGAACACGGCTTCGATGATGAGGTCGCAACCCTGCAGGTCCGCCGCACTGCCAGTGGGGTGGATCAGGTCGAGGATGGCTTGCTGGGCTTCGGGCTTCATGCGGCCCTTGTCCACACGGCCTTGGGTGATTTTGGCGCTGTAGCTTTTGCCCAGGTCAGCCTTCTCCTGGCTCACGTCCTTGAGCACCGTGGCAATGCCCTTGCTCGCCTGGCTGTAGGCAATGCCGGCGCCCATCATGCCCGCGCCCAGCAGGCCCACCTTGGCGGGCTTGAAGCGCGGCACGCCTGCGGGGCGGCTCTGGCCACTCTTGATGGCGTTGAGGTTGAAGAAGAAGGTGTTAATCATGGCCTTGGCCTGCGGACCGGACATGAGCTTGGCCAGATACCGGCTCTCAATGCGCAGCGCCGTCTCCAGATCCACCTGCAGACCTTCGACCATGCAGGCGATGATGGCCTCGGGCGCGGGGTAGAGACCGCGTGTATTCTTTTTGATGACGGCGGGCACCACGGGCAGCATGCCGGCGACAGCGGGCGAGGAGGGCAGGCCGCCGGGCACCTTGTAGCCTTTGGCCTCCCAGGGGTGCTGGGCGGTGGGGTTGGCAGCAATCCAGGCCAAGGCCTTGGTTTTCATCTCGGCCGCGGCATCGGCGCCGGGCGCCACCAGCTCGTGCACCAGGCCCAAGCCCTTGGCTTCTGCGGGGGTGAAGGTCTTGCCTTCCACCAGGTAAGGCTGCGCGCCCATCAGGCCCAGGTGGCGAGTCATTTTGGTCACACCGCTGGCGCCGGGCAACAGGCCCAGCGTCACTTCGGGCAGGCCAAACTGGGTCTTCTTGTCGTCCACGGCAATACGGTAGTGGCCCACCAGCGCCACCTCCCAGCCGCCGCCCAGCGCCGTGCCGTTGAGCAGGCTGACCACGGGTTTGCCCAAGGTCTCGATGGTGCGAAAGTTCTTTTTGACGCGCTCGATCTCTTCAAAGATGCGCGGCGCGTCGGCCGGGGTCAGGCGCATGGCGGCCTTGAGGTCGGCACCGGCGAAAAAGGTGGTCTTGGCGGACGCGAGCAGGATGCCGGTGATGCTGTCCTTGTCCTGCAGCACGCGCGCGGCCACGGCGTCCATGTCTTCCTGCCATTGCAGGCACATGGTGTTGACGGGGGAGTCGGGTTCGTCGAAGGTGATGGTGGCAATGCCCTTGCCGTCGATGTTGTCCAGGGAGTATTGGATGGTTTTCATGGAGGATGCCTGCTATGAAATAAGGAGCTGCTTGCGCAATGGATACGGGGGCTAGAGGCTTAAAACACCTCAAAGTCTCTCGACAATGGTCGCAATGCCCATGCCGCCGCCCACGCACAGCGTGGCCAGGCCGTAGCGCAATTTACGTCTGTGCAGCTCGTCAATCAGCGTGCCCAGAATCATGGCGCCCGTGGCACCCAGCGGGTGGCCCATGGCGATGGCGCCGCCGTTCACGTTCACCTTGTCGTGTGGCACCTTCATCTCTTTCATGAAGCGCATCACCACGGCGGCAAAGGCCTCGTTCACCTCAAACAGGTCGATGTCGCCCACCGTGAGGCCCGCCTTGGCCAGTGCCTTGCGCGTGGCGGGCATGGGGCCGGTTAGCATGATGGTGGGGTCAGCGCCGCTCAGCGCCGTGGCCACAATGCGGGCGCGCGGCGTCAGGTTGTGCGCCCTGGCGGCGGCCTCGTTGCCCACCAGCACAGCGGCTGCGCCATCCACGATGCCGGACGAATTGCCCGCGTGGTGCACATGGTGGATGCGTTCCACCTGCGGGTAGCGCGTGAGCGCCACGGCATCAAAGCCCATGCCGCCCATGTCGGCAAACGCGGGCTTGAGCCCGGCCAGGCCTTCCAGCGTGGTGCCGGGTTTGATGAACTCGTCGCGCGCCAAGATGGTCTGGCCCAGCGCGTCTTTCACGGGCCGCACTGACTGGTCAAAGTAGCCCGCTGCCTGCGCCTTGGTGGCGCGACGCTGAGACTCCAGCGCGTAGGCGTCCACATCGGCGCGGGTAAAGCCTTCCAGCGTGGCAATCAAATCCGCGCCAATGCCTTGCGGCACAAACAGGGTTTGCGAATTGGTCTCCGGGTCCATGGCCCAGGCGCCGCCGTCGGAGCCAATCGGCACGCGGCTCATGCTCTCCACACCACCGGCCACCACCAGGTCTTCCCAACCCGAACGCACTTTTTGCGCGGCCATGTTGACGGCCTCCAGGCCCGATGCGCAAAAGCGGTTGATCTGCACGCCTGAGGCCTGGAAGTCCCAGCCCGCCTTGAGCGCGGCCACCTTGGGGATGACCGAGCCCTGGTCGCCCACGGGGGACACCACACCCATCACCACGTCGTCCACGCGCGCGGTGTCGAACTTGTGGCGCTGTTGCAGATCGGTGAGCAGACCGGCCAAGAGGGTGACGGGTTTGACCTCATGCAGGCTGCCGTCTTTCTTGCCCTTGCCGCGCGGGGTGCGGATGGCGTCAAACACAAATGCTTCGCTCATGGGGTGTCTCCTCGGGTAGTTTGCGCAGGGCGGGGCCTGCCTTTATCGGCTGGAATGCAGTATATTCTTTTTACCAAGCAAATGATTTGTAAAAATAATGTCATACGATCCGAGGAAACGCCATGATTGAACGCACCCTGTTTTCCCCCGACCATGAGTCCTTCCGCGACAGCTTTCGCCGCTTCATGGAGAAAGAGATTGCACCCTTTCACGCCGAATGGGAAGAGCAGGGCTATGTCGCGCGTGAGGTGTGGAACAAGGCCGGCCAAAACGGCTTTCTCTGCATGACCATGCCCGAGGAATATGGCGGCTCCGAGGCGGACAAGCTGTACTCGGTGATCCAGATGGAGGAGCTGGCGCGCGGCGGCTTCACGGGCATTGGCTTCAGCTTGCACAGTGAGATCGTGGCGCCCTACATCCTGCACTACGGCACGCCCGAGCAGAAAGCCAAGTACCTTCCCAAGCTGGCCAGTGGCGAGATGGTGGGTGCCATTGCCATGAGTGAACCTGCTGCAGGCTCGGACCTGCAGGGCATCAAAGCAACCGCCCTCCAGCAGGCCGATGGCAGCTACCTGCTCAACGGCAGCAAGACTTTCATCACCAACGGCTGGCATGCGGACCTGGTCGTGGTGGTGGCCAAGACCAACCCGGCCGCGGGCGGCAAGGGCACCAGCCTGCTGCTGGTGGAACGCGGCATGCCGGGCTTCAGCGTGGGCAAGCGCTTGAAGAAACTGGGCCTGAAGGCGCAGGACACGTCAGAGCTGTTTTTTGACAACGTGCGCGTGCCAGCCGACAACCTGCTGGGTGGCAAGGCGTATGAAAACAAAGGCTTCATCTGCCTCATGGAGCAGTTGCCCTGGGAGCGGCTGCAGATTTCCATCACTGCGGTGGCCGCCGCGCAAGCCGCGATTGACTGGACCGTGGACTATGTGAAAGAGCGCAAAGTGTTTGGTCAACCGGTCGCCAGCTTCCAGAACACCCGATTCACCCTCGCCGAACTGCAGACCCAGGTGCAGGTGGCGCGTGTGTTTGTCGATAAATGCTGCGAACTCGTGAACGTAGACAAGCTGGACACTGCCACGGCCAGCATGGCCAAGTACTGGACCACCGACTTGCAGTGCAAGGTGATGGACGAGTGCGTACAGCTGTTTGGCGGCTACGGCTACATGTGGGAATACCCGATCACCCGCGCCTATGCCGATGCGCGCGTGCAGCGCATTTACGGTGGTACCAACGAGATCATGAAAGAGGTGATCACGCGGTCCATGGGGCTGGGGATGAAGTAGCCGGCCAGCGCGCTGTCTGTTTCATGCCGAAAATTGGGCCCACGTCCCCCAAGCGCTGCACAACTTGCTAATATGGTTGCAACACTCGGGGGGAAGGCCAATGACTTACGTACGGCAGCCTAGCAAATCCTTGACACCACCGTCCCAGTCGCGCCCGCCGCGGTTGACGGTTTTCCAGCGAGAGCTGCAGCGCCATATGAAGTGCAGCGCCCAGCAAGCCGCCTGGATGGACGCGCTGGCCAGCCTGAGCAGTCCGTCCAAACTCGACCACTGAACTTCGGTGGGCCGTGAAGGTTTTGACGTCGGAGGTACCCCTATGGACAAGCGCTCTGCCGGATTTTCCAGGTTGTTGTCGCAGTGCCTGCTGCTGTTCTTTTTGGCGTTGGGGGCGGTAGCAGCCCATGCCGAGGGGCTGAGCCCCAAGGATGAGAAGCAAGTCCTGAGTGTGGTGCGCAGCCAGCTCGATGCCTTTGCACAGGACGATGCGGACAAGGCCTTCTCCTACGCGGCCCCCAATATCCGCAACCTGATGGGCACTGCAGCACGTTTCATGGCCATGGTGCGCAACCAGTACGAGGTGGTGTACCGACCCGCGTCCACCGTCTTTCTCAAGCCGGTGGGTGATGCGAGCGAGGCCGTGCTCAAGGTGCAGCTGACCGAGGAGGACGGTACCCCTTGGATCGCGATTTATACGCTGCAAAAGCAGAAGAACAAATCCTGGCGCATCACTGGTTGCGCCGTGAACCCGGCTACTGGCACCATGGTTTAGCGGCGTATCAGAATGCTCAGTTAGAGCGCACCATGAAGCGCCACATGGCGTGCCATGCTGCTGGTACTTCTGCCTCGGCATACGCTGCACAATCGACGAAGCCCTGCGCTTGGTACACCTTGTGGGCAGATTGCATGAACGGACCTGAATCGAGCAAGACATGCTGATAGCCAAACTGTTTTGCATCGTCCAGCACGCGCAGCAAAATCGTCTCTCCCAATTGCTTGCCGCGGTGTTCCGGGCGCACGTAGATGCGTTTGACTTCTGCCACACCATCTCGCACACGCCGAATTCCCCCCATGCCCGCAATCACGCCATCGATTTCCAGTAAATAAAAGGCGCCTTGGGGGGGCGGGGCCCCACAGACCTTGTCGATCACACTCGCCACGTACTGCGGGACCGTCATGCCCAGCATTTCTTCTGCGGGGGTGCCGGTGATTTTTTCGACTTCAGCCAGCACCCACGTCATATATTCCACATTCAATTGAAGAAGCGCTGCGCGGTGGGTGTCCGGGTTTGCGAGGATGAAGCGTAGTGAGGGCATAGATAGAGAGTACCAAAGCCAAAGGACTGTCACGGTAGACTGGCTTGAGCCATTTAAACGGAGTCTCCCCATGCATGTGCTTTACCGCAGTTTTTTCTGCCTGCTGCTCGGCGTCATCACCAGTCTTGCCGTAGCGCAGACGACTACGCCAACGCTGCGCCTGCGCGGCGTGGTGCTGCAGGCCACTGCCACCACGCTCACGCTCAAGGAGCGGGGCGGTGAAGTCGTCGAACTGGCGCTTCCCAAAGAGCTGGCCGTGTCCGAGGTGTACCCCATCGCCTTGACGGACATCCAGCCAGGCAGCTTCATTGGCACCGCGGCCGTGCCTCAGGCCGATGGCACGCAGCGCGCGATTGCGGTCACCGTGTTCCCCGAGTCGGCCCGTGGCGCGGGCGAGGGCCATCGCCCCTTTGATCTGCAACCGCAAAGCACCATGACCAATGCCACGGTGGACCAGGTGGTGGCCGGGGCCTCTGGCCGCACGCTGCAGGTGAAATACAAGGACGGTGAGAAGACCATCGTAGTGTCGCCCGAGGCGCCCATCGTCACTTTTCGCCCCGGCGACCGCAGCCTGCTGGTGCCCGGTGCCAGTGTGTCGCTGTCGGCCCAGGCGGTGGACGGTGTGCCCACTGTGCTGCGCATCAGCGCAGGGCGCAATGGCTTTCAGCTGCCGTACTGATACGGACATTCCACGTCAGGCGGGGTCGGGATCGGTCTTGCGCAGCAGGTAGGTGTCCATGATCCAGCCGTGCGCGGCGCGTGCAGTCTGGCGTTGATCGAGAATTTTTTGACCGACATCGACCAGCGGACCGCTGATGCACATTTGGTTCGGCATGCCGAGGTAGGCACCCCACCAGATGTAGACGCCCTCTGCGGGCAACTGTTGGAATGCACACTGGCCGTCCAGCATCACCGCCACGGTGCTGGCGTCTGCAGGCCAGCCATGGTCGCGCAGGCGGCGTCCCGTGGTGATGGTCACCGGCGCATTGATCTCGTTCAGCGCAATGGCGTGGGCCGCGGTGAGGGCTTGCAAGGCCGTGATGCCCGGCACCACCGACACCCGCAGTGGCAGTTGCAGCGCCAAGCGCTGGGCAATGCGCAGCGTGCTGTCGTACAGGGACGGATCGCCCCACACCAGCAAGGCCAAGCGCCCGCCCTGGGGTAAATGGGCCTGAATGTGCGTTTGCCACACCTCTGCAATGGCGTCGTGCCAGCGGATCACCCCGCCCTGGTAGTCCGGGTCGGCGCTGTCGCGCACCGGCATGTCAAAGCCCAACACGCGTGTGGTCGGGTTGGTGATCAGCTGCGCGCACAGGCTGCGGCGCAAATCGGCCAGGTCGGCCTTGTCCGCGCCCTTGTGGGGCAGCAGGACCAGGTCTGCCGCATTGAGCGCAGCCACGCCCTGGCGGGTGATGTGGTCCGGGTTGCCGGTGCCCATGCCCACCAGGCTGAGTTCGATCATGGTGTGCCGCCCGCGGGGAAACGGGGCTGCGTACCCACCGGGCGGTAGCGCCGGTCATAGTCGCCGGCATACAGGCGGCTGGTGGCAAAGTCCTGCGCGCCCAAGGTGTGGCCCACCAAGATGATCGCTGTGCGTTCCATTCCGTTGCCCACCGCAGCCTCCACGGTGGCCAGGGTGGCGCGCACTACGCGCTCGTCGGGCCAGCTGGCACGCCAGACGACGGCCACCGGGCAGTCGGCGCCGTAATGCGGGGTCAGTTCTTGCACCACGCGCGCCAGGACGTGGATGGACAGGTGGATGGCCAACACCGCGCCGGTCTGGGCAAAGTTGTGCAGGGATTCGCTATCTGGCATGGCCGAGGCCCGCCCGGATGTGCGTGTCAGCACCACTGACTGGCTCAACCCTGGCAGCGTCAGCTCAGCTTCCAGCGTGGCCGCGGCAGCCGCAAACGAGGGAACGCCGGGTGTGACCGTATAGGGAATGCCCTCTTCGCGCAGGCAGCGCAGCTGCTCGCCCATGGCGGACCAGACCGACAGATCGCCCGAATGCAGGCGCGCCACGTTCTGTCCCGCCGCATGCGCAGCGCGGATCTCGTCGATGATCTGATCCAGCGACAGTGGCGCCGTGTTGACGATGCGGGCACCGGCCGGGCAATGCGCCAGAACACCCTCAGGCACCAGAGAGCCTGCGTACAAGCACACGGGGCTGGCGGCGATCAGGTCACGGCCGCGCAGGGTCAACAAGTCGGGGGCGCCGGGGCCGGCGCCAATAAAGTGAACAGTCATGGGGAAGTATTTTCAGGGAGGACACACGCAATCGCGGCAGTGGCCAGGCGATCCGGGGACACACAGCGCGGCCCCCGCAGTTGTGCACCAGGGCCCGCGGCCGCCAGTGCAGAAGATTCGGCCAGACTATGCTGTCCATAACGTGCAGGCACATGGGCGCTGGGGTGGGCCGGCTGCGCGTGCAATACCTCTGCCGGAATGGTCAGCACCGGCAGACCCCAGTCGGCGGCAAAACGCACAAACGTCGGTGAGGCCGCCTTGTCCCAGGCCGTGGCTAGCGCGGTCAGGGTGATAGGCGCATCGGATTGCGCCAGGGCAAGCTCCAAAGCACGCTTCAAGGATTCAGTCGTCGCTGCAGCACGAAACCCGAATCCAGCCACGCTCATGTCCGGCCCTTCACAGCCGGATACTCCACTGCACTACGGGGCGGCTGGGCTGCCAGCTGCGCATGCGCCCCAACGGTGCTGCATGTGCTAGCTCGACGCGCAGCAGTTCACCTCCATGCAGCGCATGCAGTTGTAGCAGTGCTGACTCGGTTTCTAGCGTGACTGCATTAACCACCAGGCGGCAGCCTTCGGGAATGACCGCACACAGTGCTTCAAACAGCACCAGGTCAAACCCACCGCCCACAAACACCGCGTCAGGTCTGGGCAAGTCCTGCAACGCCTGCAAGGCAGCCTCGTGCACCACCGATAGTGCCGTGGTCATGCCAAAGCGCTGCGCGTTGGCCTGGATATTGGCCACCCGTTCGCCATGCTGTTCCACGGCGCTGGCTGTGCCGCCAGCCAGGCACCATTCCACGGCAATGGATCCTGAGCCTGCGCCAAGGTCCCACAGGTGTTCACCCTGGCGTGGCGCCAGCGCGGCCAGCGTGATGGCCCGCACGGGTGATTTGGTGATCTGACCATCGTGGGCAAAGTCTGCGTCGGGCTGCCCGGGCGTGCGCGCCATGCCGATCAGGCCAGCCACTTCTACGGCGATGGCCACCGGTGCCACGACGTCTGCGAAGTCGCAAGACCGTGCCCTAGCCTCACGCACGCGTTCACGCGGGCCGCCCAAGGCTTCCAGCACCCAGACGCGGGAATCGCCCGCGCCCAGTTCCGTCAGCCACTGCGCATAGCCCGCAACCGCGGTGCCATCGCGCAGCAGGCAGACCAGCCGTTGACCCGTATGCAGAGCCTGCCGGGTGGCGGCAAAAGGCGTGGCATGCAGACCAAAGCAATGGGTGGTTTCCAATGCCCAGCCCAAGCGGGTGGCAGCCCAGGCAAAGGTGCTGGGTGCGGGAAATGCCTGCCATTCACTGGCGCCCAGGTGCTTGGCCAGACTAGCGCCCGCACCAAACCAGAACGGGTCGCCCGAGGCCAGCACCACAGTGAGCTGGCCGCGCAGCGCCAGCACGGGCGTGATGTCAAACGGCACGGGCCAGGCAATGCCGCGTTCCCCCGCCTGTGCCAAGGCCAGGTGCCGGGGGCCACCGACCACATGCTGCGCGTTCGCCAGGGCCGAGCGGCTACCATCCGACAGACCATGCAGCCCATCCTCCCCCATGCCAATGATTGAAAGCCAGGGTTCAGCCATACCGCGTGTTCTCGTGTTGGGGGGCACCACCGAAGCCAGCCGTCTGGCCCAGGCTTTGGCCGATGCACAGGTGGATGCCATTTTTTCGTACGCAGGCCGCACCGAATCGCCACTGCCGCAGCCGCTGCCCGTGCGGGTTGGGGGCTTTGGCGGGGTGGACGGTTTGTGTGCCTGGTTGCAGGAGCAGCGCATCAGCCATGTGGTGGACGCCACGCATCCCTTCGCAGCCCAGATGAGCCGCAACGCGGTGGCAGCCTGTGCGGCTACCGGCACTCCGCTGCTGGCGCTGGAGCGCTCCGCTTGGCAAGCGCGGGCGGGTGACCATTGGCAGCAGGTGCCCGATATGGAGTCCGCAGTGGGTGCATTGCCTGATACAGCAGCCCGTGTATTCTTGGCCATTGGTCGCCAGCACGTGGCGCCGTTTCTGGTTCAGCCGCAGCACTGGTTTTTGCTGCGCCTGGTGGATGCCTCGCTGGAGCTGCCGCCCGAGCGCGGACACATCGTGCTGGCGCGTGGCCCGTTTACCGAAGCTGCCGACACCGCCTTGCTGCAGCAGCACCGCATCACACATGTGGTGGCAAAAAATTCGGGGGGCAGCGGTGCCGAGGCCAAGCTCCGCGCGGCCCGCGCCTTGGGTTTGCCCGTCATCCTGATTAACCGCCCCGCAGCCCCTCCGCGCCCCACGGTGGCGCGCGTCGACGAGGTACTGCAGTGGATTGCGGGCCCTCATGGCAGCACCGGCGTGGTCGCTGAGCGCGGCGTATAAACAAAGCGACCAACCTGCCGGGTCGCGCTATTGCCCACGATCACAACGGTGCGCATGTCCGCCATGTCGGCACGGGCCTGCGCCAGGGTGACGGTGGCAATTCGCTCTTCGGGCGTGCTCACCGCGCGGGCAAAGGTAATGAGCCGATCCGGGCCGCACATCTCCAGCAACACGGCGAGGATGCGCGCGAACGTATCCGGGCGGCTGGCGGAGCGCGGGTTGTAAAACGCCATGGCAAAGTCGGCTCCGGCTGCAGCGCGCACCCGCGCTTCGACCAGGCTGGCGGGCTTCAGGTTGTCGCTGAGGTTGATGGCGCAAAAGTCGTGGCCCAGCGGCGCACCGGCCTTGGCCGCGGCGGCCAGCATGGCGGTAATGCCGGGCAGCACGCGGATGTCCAGCGTCTGCCAGTGCGCTTGGCCTTCGAGCGCCTCAAACACTGCCGCAGCCATGGCAAACACACCGGGGTCGCCCGACGACACCACCACCACCCTGCGCCCCGCAGCGGCCATCTGCAAGGCGGCCCGGGCCCGGTCCATCTCCACCCGGTTGTCCGAGGCATGCAGGGTGAGCCCAGGCCGCGGCGCTATGCGCGCCACATAGGGGATGTAACCCACGATGTCGGTCGCCTCAGCCAGCGCAGTGCTGACCTCGGGCGTCACCAGACGCTCATCGCTCGGCCCCAGGCCGGCAATACACAGCCAGCCACTCATTCCTGCACCTCCGGCCGCCGGCCCTGGCCGTGCACCAGCACAATGGCGAAGTAGGGACAGTCGTTGCCATCTACCTCGGCCAGTGGCAGCACACGCTGGCCCGGCATGGTGCCGCGCTCCACCAGCCAGGCCTGCTCCAGTCGGCCGGTGGCTTGCAGCGCCCGACGCACGCGGGGCAGGTTGCGCCCGGTCTTCATGATGACCAGCGCGTCTGCGGACCGCATGTGCCGCTCGAGCTCGGCGTCGGGCAAGGTGCCCATCAGCACAGCCATGACGTCGTCGCCCCAGGTGATCGGTGTTTGCGTGGCCGACCAGCAGCCCACCATGCCGGGAATGCCCGGGATGACCTCCACCTGGGCACGGCCCTGCAGGCGGGTGTACAGGTGCATGAAAGAGCCGTAGAAAAACGGGTCGCCCTCGCACAGCACCAGCACGTCCTGGGTCTGTGCCAACTCGGCCAGGCGCTTGGCCCAGTCGTCGTAAAAGGTGGCCAGGCAGTGGATGTATTGCGGGCTGTCAAAAGGCAGCTCGGTGGTGACCGGGTACTCCATCGGGTATTCCATGGCGTGCGGTGCCAGCATGCCTTCCACAATGCGCCGGGCTTGACCCGGGCGGCCTTTTTTGCGGAAGTAGGCCACGTGGCTGGCACTGCGGATGGCGCGGTCCGAGCGCACGCTCATGAGATCGGGGTCGCCAGGTCCCAGGCCGGCACACACAATGCGGCCCATCAAATCTCCCTCCGGCTGGCCAGCGCATTGATCGCCGCCACCGTGATGGCCGAGCCACCCAGCCGACCGCTCACCGCCATGGAGGGCACCGGTGGTGCAGCCATCAGCGCGGCTTTGGATTCTGCAGCGCCCACAAAACCCACCGGGCAGGCAATGATGGCGGCAGGCCTTGGAGTGTCGGGGTCTTGCAGCAGGTTCAGCAGGTGAAACAGCGCGGTGGGTGCATTGCCAATGGCCACCACGGCCCCGGCCAGGTGCGGGCGCCATAGCTCCACCGCGGCGGCGCTGCGGGTGGTGCCCAGCGTCTGCGCCAATGCGCGTACCTCGGGCTCCTGTAAGGTGCAGATCACGGTGTTGTTGGCAGGCAGGCGGCTGCGCGTTATGCCTTCGCTCACCATGCGCACGTCACACAGAATGGGCGCGCCGGCCTCCAGCGCAGCCCGGGTGGCCTGGGCCATGCCGGGCGTGAAGTGGACGTGCGACTCCAGGCCCACCATGCCGGCGGCGTGCACCATGCGCACCGCGGCCATTTCTTCCACGGCGTCAAAGCGGGCCAGGTCGGCCTCGGCGCGGATGATGGCAAAGGACTGCCGGTAGATGGCCTCGCCATCGGTTTCATAAAGGTGTCGCATGGGGTCGTTGTTGTATCTGGGTGGCCAGCTCCGCCGGGGTCAACCCCACCCCATCGGGCGGGGCGGCGGCACTTCCGTGGTGAATCAGGTTGTAGGCGTTGGCAGTGGCCACCACGGTCAGTGCGGCGGCAGGGTGGGCGCAGCCTTTGGTGCAGCCAGAGACATGCAGTGTCTGGCCGACCGGCAGGGCGGCGGCCAGTGCGCGGGCCAGTGGTCGGGTGGCGCCTGCTGCCTGCCCGCACCCGGGGGCGCCGGTGCAGGCGTGGACGCGCAAGCGCGGGTCGTCGGCACGGGTGATGAGGTCTGGCAGGGCGGGGGGGGCCTCCACGCCTTCCAGCAGCACGCTGCGCCAGGGCGTGAGGCGCAGGGGCCCCAATTCTCCCAACGCGGCCAGTGTGGTCGCAGGCAACTGCCCAAACTGCACGGCAGCCAGATAGCCCTGCGGCACGCGGCCCAACGGCGGCTGGTACTGCGCTGCAGCAGGCACCGGTGTGGTGGTGAAACGGTGCAGCAGCGTTTGGCTAGCCACCAGGGACGCCATGCGTTTGCGTGGGGTTGCAAGGCCTCCGGCCTCGACGAACCACTGCGCCAGTGCCATGGCAACGGCCACTACGTCGCCCGCATCCGCCGGTGCGCCAGTCGTGCTTCCGTCGGCATACACCAGAAAACCGGTATCACGACGCTCCACGCGAATGTCCGCCGAGTTGGCGCGCAGGACCGGCGTATCTCCGAAGTCCAGCGCGAAACCAAATTTCGCAGGAAGATCCGGGGCTCGCGCGGCGTTCAGTGCGAGGGCCAAAGCGTTGGCCACCTCGGTCGTGCCGTCACCGGTTTGCCAGAAGGGGGTGAGCAACAGATTGCGGCGCGACTCTGCCCGCACATCGGCGTCTACCAAGCCCAACGCTTGCAGGCCTGACAGTAGCGCCGGGTAATCAACATCCGTGATGCCACGCAGTTGTACGTTGGCGCGACCTGTGATCTCTACGGCGTCTTGTGCATGGCGGCTGGCCAGCGCCGCAAGGCCACGGGCCTGGGCCGGTGTGAGCCGACCTAGCGGCGGACGTATCCGCACAACCCACCCGTCTTGTGCCAACATGGGCCGCAGCGCACCGGGGCACCAACCTTGAATGCGCGCAGAGCTCATGGGGCGTATGTTGGCAGCCCATTGCGGAGGCAGCGGTTGCGGTGCAGTAAGGGTTTCAAAACCGTGTGGGATGGTGGGAGCCGTCAAGTATCTCACTATCAAATTGCCGTACCCGTGGTCATACCGCAGAAATAGGATGTAAAGCTACATTGGTGTATGTAGCCAGACGGAGTTGATGCAAATCGTTCTGGGCAATGCCGCCAAATGGTGTTAGCTTGTGTACCGTCATCCACTGACCATTACCCATGAAATTTTTTAGTAATGAACACTCCTGACTTGCAAAACAAGTTACAGTTTCTGAACAAGATGGGGGGAGCCATGAAAACATGCGGTCACAATTCGAGAGTGTCAATGGTTGAGTGCCTGTTTGAATGTTGATCGTTTCAAGTTTTGTTCAAAATAAAACACCTACGCCAGCATATGAACTCTGGACTTAACTATCTTGAACCGTCGAGCTTCTTTGAGGGTAGTCCGATCGCTACTTTCATTGTCAATATCGATCACGTTGTAACCCACTACAACAAGGCATGTGCTCAACTGCTTGGCGTTCCAGCTTCTGACGTCGTCGGGCGAAAAGGTCTAGGTAAAGTTTTCTACGGTGTTGAGCGCCCCGTAATGGCGGATCTCATTGTGGATGGTGCCATGATTGACATCATTTCCGATCTGTACCAAAACACATATCGCAGCTCGCTCATCATTCCAGACGCCTACGAGGCTGAAGGATTTTTCCCACGATTGGGAACCTCCGGAAGATGGCTTTTTTTCACCGCCGCGCCACTTAGAAATTTGAACGGAGAGATCGTTGGCGCCATAGAAACGCTACAGGACATTACGGAAAGAAAAATTGCCGAGAATGCTCTAATGAAATCGCAGCTTGAGGTCGAAGAGATCGTTGAGCAGCGAACCGCAGAGCTGACCAAGCGAAATTCAGAGCTCAACTTGTTGAATGCCAAGCTGGTCACTGCGCAGGAGCATTTGGTGCAGTCCGAAAAGTTGGCCTCCATCGGACAACTGGCTGCTGGGGTCGCCCATGAGATCAACAATCCTATTGGGTACATTTTTTCCAACTATGGTATGTTGGAAACCTATCTGGGCAGCCTGTTTGAAATGCTGAGTGCGTACGAAGGTGCTGAGAAGAGTTGCGGCGATCCCAATGTGATCAAAGAGCTGCAGGCCAAGCGCTTGGCCTTGGAAGTCGATTTTCTGAAAGAGGACATTCCGGACCTCATGAAAGAGTCCAAGGAAGGCATCGTGCGGGTGCGAAAAATTGTCCAGGATTTGAAGGACTTCTCCCACGTAGATGCCAAGCCGGAATGGAGCTTTACCAACCTGAATCAGGGCATTGACTCCACCTTGAATGTGGTCAATAACGAAGTGAAATACAAGGCGGACATCATCAAAGAGTACGGTGACATACCGCCGGTGCAATGCATTCCGTCCGAGATCAACCAAGTGGTCATGAATCTGGTGGTGAATGCGGCCCATGCGATCGGGACAGACCGTGGGAAGATATGGATTCGCACTGGTGTTGAGAATGAATCCGCATGGATTGAAGTTGCTGACAATGGCAGCGGTATTCCGAAAGAAGTGGTGCCGCGAATTTTCGACCCGTTTTACACCACAAAACCGGTTGGAAAGGGGACGGGATTGGGGTTGTCACTATCGTACGGAATTATTCAAAAACACCGGGGGCAGATTGACGTACAAACGGAGCTTGGAAAAGGAACGACGTTCCGGTTGCTACTTCCACTGACGCAAACAGATAAGGCGGAATAGAAATGAGTTCGCTGCCCGTCGAAGCAAGCCCGAATTTACGCACCGTTTTGTGCGTGGACGATGAGGCGAACATTCTTTCTGCTTTAAGGCGTCTTCTGCGTCCCCATGGATTTCAAGTGATCGTTGCGGAGAGTGGCCAAGCCGGGCTGACGGTGTTGGAGAGTACACCCGTGGATTTGGTGATATCTGACATGCGGATGCCCGAAATGGACGGTTCCAAGTTTTTGGAGCAGGTGCGCCAGCGCTGGCCAGACACGATGCGCCTTTTGCTGACAGGCTATGCGGACGTTTCTTCCATCATTGAGGCGATCAATCGCGGTGAGATTTATCGCTACATCACCAAGCCATGGGACGATCACGATCTAGTTTTGATCGTGCAGCAGGCGCTTGAACGCAAGGTGCTGGAGCGTGAGAAGAAAAAACTGGAAGATCAGGTACTTCTTCAGAACGAAGAGTTAAAAACCCTCAACGCAGGTTTGGAAGCCAAAGTTCAGGCGCGCACCCAGGAACTCCAAGCTGCCAATGGGAAACTCAAAAAGAACTATCTGAACACCATCAAGGTGTTTTCCAACTTGATGGAATTGCGTGGAGGCAACCTCAGCGGGCACTCGCGCTTGGTGGCAGACCTAGCGCGTCGCACGGCGTCGAGCATGGGACTACCTGACGCCGCTCAGCAGGAACTTTTTGTTGCCGGGTTGTTGCACGACATTGGACAGATTGGACTATCTGATGAGGTGCTGTCAAAGCCAGTCGGGCGGCTGTCGGAAAGTGAATTGACCCTCTATCGGCGACATCCGGTGTGGGGTGAGCAGGCGTTGATGTCGCAGGACGATATGTACGGAGTCGCTGCTTTGATCCGATCGCATCATGAGCGGTACGATGGACTCGGGTTTCCAGACGGCCTTGCCGGGGACGCTATATCCGTAGCGGCAAGTATTCTGATGGTGGTCGAAGCGTTTTTGGATCTTCAAGCAGGGAACCTGAGTCAGGCTAAGCTGTCTACCAGTGAAGCCCGTTCCATGATTGCACGGGGACGGGGCACTCAATTTAACCCTGAGGTGGTTGACGTATTTTTGCAGGTAACCCTGAATGCTGCTCCGGTAGCGGAGGCGCCGGCGATCATGCTGAAAACCAGCGAACTGGTGCCAGGCATGGTGATGGCAAGGGATCTCAAGACCCACGACGGTATCGTTTTGCTGAGCGCAGAACATGTGCTGACGGAGAAGTTGATCAGATTGCTGCAGCAGCGAGAATCTAGAGACGACATTGAAATGGTGTTGCCCATTAAGCCGCCACAAAAAATATAAACGGCAGCCGGTTGATAAATCCCTAGGGAGGATTGAATGACAGAGGGTTTGCAGGGCTCAAATCGGGCATCTCATGAGCATGGCATTGACTCCGCCACGGGATTGCCAGGACGCGGCGTGCTCTTGGAAAAATTGAACTCCTTGCCGCGAGACTTGGACGTGGCACTTCTCTGCATTGATCTGGATCATCTGGCCTCTCTGAATGAGGCCATGGGACTGTCCGCTGGTGACAATGTTTTGGCTGAAGCCGCGAAACGGATTTCTACACGTGCCGAGCCAAGCAGCTTTCTGGCCCGCTATGGCGGCGATGAGTTTGCATTGTTGATTGAGAACGTTGCAAACTTTGAACAAGTCGGTCGCATCGCCTCGACTTTGATAGAGGAGCTAATGCGTCCCTACCTAATCGCGGGGAAAGAAGTTTTTGTAGGCGCCACCATAGGCATTGCCTATACGTTGAAGTCGCAATTGAGTGTTGCACAAAAACTTCAGGCAACCACTATTGATCAAGCATTGCACCACGCAAAAGCCGCCCTCTCCAGGGCTAAGGTCGTGTCAAGGGGTAGTTGGCTCCTGTATGAACCCGGCATGACACCGGTTTTAGGCGCGCGTCTCCATTTGGAGACGGAGTTGGCTGTAGCGGTGGCACAAGGACAGTTCTTGGTGTACTACCAACCCAAGGCTTCATGCCGCAGCGGGGCAATTACTGGGTTTGAGGCTTTGATACGCTGGCAGCATCCCACTAGGGGAATCGTGCCTCCATCGGAATTCATTCCGATCCTGGAAGAAACGGGATTGATAGACCGTGTAGGCGCTTGGGTTCTGAGAACCGCCTGCCAGCAACTCGCAGCCTGGGATCTCTTGGGGCACGACAGACTGACCATGGCGGTCAACGTCTCCCTTCGGCAACTTGTAGATCTGACCTATCCGGAATCGGTCAAAGCCATCCTTTCGGAATCCGGGGTGCCTCCGGAGAGGCTGGAACTGGAGCTGACAGAAAGTCTACTGATGCAGGATGTTCGACAAACGGAGGTGCTCTTATTTCGCTTGAAGGCACTGGGTGTTCGACTTTCGATTGACGACTTTGGAACCGGATACTCAAGTCTGGCCTACCTGAAGCGCCTGCCCATCGATACTGTGAAAATTGACAGAACCTTTGTACAGGACATCACCACAAATCCCAACGACGCATCCATTACCCGCGCAATCATCGGAATGGCCCGCAGTCTCAATTTATCCCTCATTGCTGAGGGTGTGGAGACGGAGGCTCAATTGTCAAAGCTAGTTGCTGAGCACTGCGATACGGTTCAGGGCTATTTCATCGGCAAGCCGATGCCTGCGGCGGATACTGTCGCATTGCTCGCATCTGGTTGGCGTTTGCCCCCAGAGCTGATTGGCCGCCCCACCAAAACAAGGACGTTGCTACTGGTGGACGATGAGGAAAGCATACTTTCTGCACTAAAGAGGCTGCTCAGGCGCGAGGGCTATCGGATCCTAAGTGCCGGCTCAGGCGCTGAAGGATTGGAATTGCTGGCGAAGAACGACGTGGACGTCATTGTCTCGGACCAGCGTATGCCCAATATGACAGGCGAAGAATTTTTACGCCTGGCGAAGGAACTATATCCAGACACCGTGCGGATGGTTCTCTCGGGCTATGCGGACATGCAATCCATAACGAATGCCATCAACCAAGGTGCAATCTACAAGTTTTTGAGCAAACCTTGGGATGATCAAGGCCTAAAGGACAACATCCTAGAAGCGTTCAGGCATAAAGAGCTTAGCGATGAGAATGGTCGGCTCACGCGCGAAATTGGGTTGATGAATGAAGACCTCAATCGCAGCAACAAGGCGCTCGCGGTGCTTTTGGATGAGCAAGCGCGCAGATCACTGGTCGGCCAGACGGCACTTTCGGTGGCGCAGCAAACTCTCCACCTATTGCCCATTCCGGTGTTAGGTCTCGATCCAAGTGGAATGATTGTTCTCAGGAATGAGGCGTTTGTAGGACTAGGAATAGACGAGGACACCATTTCATCGCTCGTTGGGAGACTCCCATCCTGGCCATCTACAGAGGTGAGCTATTCAGACCATGTTGATGCGGCAGGACGACAGTGGAGCTTGGCGGGGCGCAACTTGGCTAGCAGTGGGCACCATTCCGGAATGGTGTTCGTATTTTTTCGAGGAGCGCCACATGAGTGAAACGTCGCCCAGACCGGTGGTTACAGAAACTATGGTGGTGCAACCAAATGTTGCACCTACAGCACTTTCTGACTCAGACAATGAAACCTTGAAAGTGCAGCGGCGCTTCCGTCTCTCTGGAAATGGCCCAGCCAGCAGAGCGCTTCAGGTTGCTGTACTGGCCTTCCTGAAGCAAAAGGAAAATTAATGCAACCAAGCTTGGAGCAGGCGATTGCAGCCGTTCAGCAACTGCCGAACTTACCGAGTACCACGAGAGTGGTCTTGGGGTACCTGAATGATGACGACGCAGATATCAATCAGGTCGTTCAGGCCATTGCACGGGACCAAGGCTTGGTCGCGAGGGTATTGCGAATTGCCAATTCGCCTTTCTATGGTTTACCCAACCAGGTTCAGACCATTCATGAAGCCGTGATCGTTTTAGGCTTTTCAAACCTAAGGTTGGTCGTCACTGCAGCCATGATGACCGCTCAAAAATTTCCTGGGTTGGCGAGTGGCGTCGAGGTTCAAAGGCTGTTTCGTCACAGTATTGCCGTCGCCATATGCGCTGCCGCAATCGGACGGAGCAACAAGCTCAATCCTAACCTTCTGTTTTTAACGGGCATCCTGCACGATATTGGGAAGCTGGCACTCATGGCCACATTTACTGCCCAATATGAAGAAGTGCAGTCGCTTCGAGCATCCGGCAATCTATTGACGATCGACGCTGAAGCACAGGTGTTTGGGTTTAATCACGCGACTATCGGTGCGGCGTTATGTCGGCATTGGCATCTTCCAGAAGCCATTGCAGTCGCGATTGGTGACCATCATAGTTTCGGAGGCAACGACGATTTAGACCCGAGCGCCAAAGACTACAGTGCCTTCGCCGAAGTCATCCATCTCGCTGATGCCGTTGCGCTTGGGCTCAATTTGGAGGCTGATCCTCTGGCCGCAGTCCCTCCATTGTCAGAGCGTGGATGGATTCGCCGGATGGGATCACACGAAAAATTAGACATAGATTTCAAAGAGATAGAGAGGCTGTACCAGGAATTGGTCGTCTTGATCGATGGCCACAGTTAAATTAAAGCAAGGACGCGATATGCACGTCCGCAAACATAGACTTCATGTCGCCGAGCGCAAGTAGCAGATCTTCCAAGGTGCCTCCCAGCCGTTGCCGTACAAAGACCGGAAATTCCTCCACATGGGTGTTCCCTGCAAAACCGAGCTCCAATTTTTTGCTGATCTGGTTGGCTGCGAACACACATGCGCTAAGACTGGTATCCGGAAGCTCTGGACCGTACTGGTAGCGAATGGCGTCAATCAATTGGCTGGGAAACTGCCATTTCTCGACCAGCATCGCCCCCACAGTGGCGTGGTCCACGCCGATGATCCTCCGTAGTGTCAGATGGAGCGATTCCCCTTCCTCCTGACTATTGCGAAGGGCAAGGCGAAATTCAACGGGTTTGAATTGCGCCAATACGATTTTCCCAAAGTCGTGTAATAACCCGGCAATGAAGCAGTCGACCGGGTCTGCATCCGGTACTCTGGATGCCAAGTATTTCGCAATTGCTGCAGTCGACAAGCAGTGCTGCAAGTACGGTTGCACTTCGAATCCAGCAGGGTTCTTTTGGGGCAACGCGCCTATTGCCGCAATAGCCACGGCTAGGTTCTTGATGGTGTTGAAGCCCAAATAGACTACAGCATGGTCCAAGGAGGAAATTTTCTTTGGCAAACTGTAGTACGACGAATTGACTACGCGAAGTATTCTCACCGTGACAACCGGATCTTTGCCAATGACTTGGACCAGATCCTTTGGCGTGCAATTGATATCTTGGGTCAGAACCAAAATTTTACGCACGCTCTCTGGAAAAGCAGGCATCCCCTCAACGGCCAAGACAAGCTTTTGCGCCAATATGGTGCTCATGGAGACGTCCGTTTGCATCGTTGACTTTCCTCTATTGGGCAGATGATAGTAAGTATGGCTTTGTATATCGCTTTGATGTGCCTAGCCAGCTTCTTTCTTGAATTTCTCAACCGGCGCCATGTTTGTGGTGGCCGAGGTGCAGTGCTTACTGCATGAACCAGCCGTGGCTGACCACGATGGACTGACCGGTCAGCGCGTTGGAGTTGAAACTGGCGAACAGCAGCGCCACTTCGGCCACGTCTTGCACCGTGGTGAATTCGCCATCCACGGTTTCCTTGAGCATCACCTTTTTGATGACATCCTCCTCACTGATGCCCAATGCGGCGGCCTGCTCGGGAATCTGCTTTTCCACTAGCGGCGTGCGTACAAATCCGGGGCAAATCACGTTGGCGCGTATCTTGTATTTACCGCCTTCCTTGGACACGGTCTTGCACAGGCCGATGAGTCCGTGCTTGGCGGTGACGTAGGCGGACTTGAGCACAGAAGCCTCTTTGGAGTGCACCGATCCCATGTAGATGATGCTGCCGCCATTGCCGGACTTTTGCATGTGGGGCATGACGGCCTTCGTGGTGAGGAAGGCGCCGTCCAGATGGATGGCCAGCATTTTCTTCCAGTCGGCAAACGGAAATTCTTCAATCGGGTGCACGATCTGGATGCCTGCATTGCTCACCAGCACGTCCACTCCGCCATAGGCTGCCACCACTTCGGCCACGGCGGCGTTCACCTGGTCTTCGTTGGTCACGTCCATGGCCACGGCCATCGCAGTGCCGCCTGCCTTGGTGATCTCATCCGCCGCCGCCTGGGCCGCATCTTTGTTCAGGTCGGCAATGGCGACCTTGCCGCCTTCGCGGGCGTAGGTGAGGGCGATTTCCTTGCCAATGCCGCTGGCGGCGCCGGTAACGATGCAGACTTTGTCTTGGAGTTTCATGTCGGTGCTCTCAGTAGGTAGATATATGGAGGCATGAGGGGTTAGGCGTCAGAAGCCAAATCAAACACGCGCACGCCGTTGGCATTGCGCTCGCGTCCGGTCCAACGGGCATCGTGCAGGGTATGGGACATGTCGGCTCGGCCGCTGTCCCAGTGTTCTTTCATGGACAGGCGGGAGAACTCGTAGTCCTTGGACTGGCTTTCGTAGTGTTTGCTGCGGTAAATCAGGTGCACCACATCCACACCTCCTTCGCAGCGCAGGCGCGCCAGCGCGCGGGCATCAGGGTCATGGCGTAGCTCCGGCGGCAGCTTGGCCAGCAGGCGCTGTGCGGCCTGGGCAATCACCTGGCGGTCCAGTTCCATGGTGGTGTTGAGCCGCGTGCGGCTGGAGAAGCGGATGTCCTTCTCGCGCTCGGTCACCTCGGTCAGCGTGGCGGGCAGGGCGCCCGCAGCGGCAAACAAATCGACCTGGAACACGGTGCGCTGCTGGTCGCCCGGCTGGTCCAGCACGTACTGCAGCGGCGTGTTGGAGACCAGGCCTCCGTCCCAGTAGTGCTCGCCATCAATCTCCACGGGCGCAAAGCCCGGCGGCAGGGCGCCACTGGCCATGATGTGGCGCACATCGATGCGCTGCTTGGCCGAGTCGAAATATTCAAAGTTGCCGCTGCGCACATTGACCGCGCCCACCGACAGCCGCACGGTGCCCGCATTGATGCGGTCAAAGTCCACCAGGCGCTCCAGCGTCTGCCGCAGCGGTGCGGTGTCGTAGTAGCTGATGGCCTCCAGCGTGCCACGGGGCTGCAGCGGCGCGGGCGGAAAGCGGGGTGCGTAAAAGCCAGGCACGCCAAACAGCATCGCCTGGCTGGCACTGGTTTCGTTCAACAGCTCACGCAGCGGTGCGCTGGCCACGGTGGGGGGCGCCAGCGCGGAGCTGACTAGCTCCCAAAATTCACGCAACCGCGCTACACGCTTGTGGGGCGGGTTGCCTGCAATCAGGGCGCAGTTGATGGCGCCGATGGAGATGCCCGCCATCCAGGTGGGTTCGCGGTAGACCTTGCTCAGGGCTTCAAACACGCCGGCCTGGTAAGACCCCAATGCGCCACCGCCCTGCAGTACCAGGATGCACTCTTTGTCCGAATTTGATGTCATATGGTGGAAATGAATCTCACGTTGGGTCATTGCATCCGATGGTGCGGGGTACATGGGCATGTGTCAATGCGCCAAAGTGTGAACACGGGGTAAAGCCGCTGCCACGGTTTACAGGAATAAATAGGGCGATAGCTCCCGTAGAATATGCGCTGGAAGCTATCTATTTGATAGCAATGCGTCGTCAGCTTCAACGGCTGGGCTTGTTGTCGCGCAGCTGCCATGCTGCCACCACGGCGATGGCACACAGGGCCGCCAGCATCAAAAACGATTCATTGAAGGCGGTGAGCCGTTCGGGGTTGGTATTGGGGTGGGCCAGAGACTGGCCATGTGCGGCCAGCCGCCACTCCAGCACGATGGCGCAGACGCTCACACCTACGGCGCCGCCCACCGTGCGCACAAAGTTGATCACGCTGGAGCCCTGCGGGATCAGGTGCTTGGACAGGCCGCGCATGGCGCCCAGGTTTAACGAGGGCAGGATGAAGCCCAGCCCGATGCGGCCCACCACCACCCAGCCCACGATGAAGGCAATCGCCGTGCCCAGGCCCACAGTCACCATCAGCGCAAAGCCCAGCGCCAGCAGCATTAGGCCGATGCTGACCAGTACATGGGTGGGGTGCTTGTCCGCCAGCCGGCCCACCAGCGGGATGGTGGTGGCCAGCGCAAGGCCCGCGGGCAGCATGATGGTGCCCACATAGGAGGCCGACAGCCCCAGGCCCATCTGCAGGTACACAGGCAGCAAGTAGGTGGAGCCAAACAGCGCAGTGCCATAAATGAATGAAACCAGGCTGCCCATGGCGAACTGCCGGTGGTTGAACAGCGCCAGGTTCATCAGCGGGGTCTGCTGGTGGGGGCCGCGGTGGATGTGGCTCAGGCGCCGCTGCCATTTGACAAACACCAGCAGCGCCAGCGCCGCCGTGCCCAGCATCAGTGCGGAATGCGTGAAGCCGCCACTGTGCAGCGACACCAAGCCGTTGAGCAGGCACAAGGTGACGGCCGTGGCCAGGCCCAGGCCGCGCCAGTCCAGCGTGGGTTTGTGGGCCGGAGCTGCGTCGTCGCTGGTGGTGGTGAAGGCGGGGATGAAACGCCGCCCCATGTAGAGCGAGGCCAGGCAAAACGGCACCACCATGAAGAAGGTGGAGCGCCAGCCAAACCAGTCCACCAGCAGCCCGCCAATGCTGGGGCCGATGGCCGGTGCCAGCACCACGCCCATGCCAAACACGCCGCTGGCACGCCCCTGCTCGTTGGAGCCGAAGGCGTGCAGGATGATGATGGCGGGTATGGGTTGCACCACCCCCGAGGCCAGGCCCTCGGCCACGCGGGCCAGCAGCACCAGGTCAAAGTTGCTGCTGAAGCCGCCCGCAACGCCACCGGCCAACAGAAGCAGCATGGACCAGGCATAGGTGGAGCGATAGCCAAAGCGGGAGAGCAGCCAAGGTGTGGTCAGCATGGACACGGTCATGGCCACCATGAAGCCCGATGACACCCACTGCATGCGGTCCTACCCCAGGCCAAAGTAATGGCTCATGTCGGGCACTGCCACGTTGATGATGGTGGACGACATGATGGACGCCATGGTCCCAATCATCACGGACAGGAGCAGCAACCAGCGATAGCGCTCTCCGTGGCGGGCCTGCAGGCTGGCAAGGGTGTCGGTAGAGGGCATGAACCCATTTTGCCGGGTTTGTAGGACTGCGACTACCGCAGGTCGCGGCCGTGATCCCTAGGCAGCAGCACTCTGTAGCCTCAAGCTTCAACCACGCCATTGTTGCGCATGCCCATCGCGTTTTGCGCAGTGCTTTTCTCTTTCTCCGATTGGAATTCCATGACCTCATTCATTCCTGGCGTATTGGCAGCGGCCCTGTTGGTCAGTGCAGGCCACGTGAGCGCGCAGGTCGTGTTTTACGAAAACCAGGACTTCCGCGGCCGTGCGGTGACTGTGAACAAACAGATCGACAGCTTTCAGCGTGAAGGCTTCAACGACCGCGCCACCTCGGCCATTGTGCTGAACGACCGCTGGGAAGCCTGCGATGACGTGTACTTTGGCGGGCGCTGCGTAGTGCTGCGCCCGGGGCGTTATCCATCGCTGGCTGCCATGGGCATGAATGACCGCATTTCCTCGGTGCGTGAAGTGCACCGCAATGCCCGCATTGACGATAACCGCTATGCCCCCGAAGCCCCACAGCCTGTGTACGACAACCGCCGTCGCGGCCACGAGAAGCTGTACCAGGCCAAGGTGACTTCGGTGCGTGCCGTGGTCGGCCCGCTTGAGCAACGTTGCTGGATGGAGCGCGAAGACGTGCCCGCCACGCAAGGCAGCATGAATGTCACCGGTGCACTGGCCGGTGCCTTGCTGGGCGGCATTTTGGGCCACCAGGTGGGCAGCGGTGGTAGCCGTGACCTGGTCACGGTGGGAGGTGCTGTGGCCGGTGGTGCCATCGGCGCCAATGTGGGGCGCGACAACAAGCCCGCCACGACGCGGGAAGTACAGCGCTGCAACACCATTCCCAGCCAGGCCAAGCCCGAATTCTGGGACGTGGCTTACACCTTCCGCGGCAAAGAGCACCACGTGCAGATGACAGCGCCCCCGCGCCAGAACATCACGGTGAACGCCAAGGGCGAGCCCCGTGCCTGAGCCTAAGTAATCCGGAAAATTTCTATGCTGCGTCTGAGCTTCTCCATCGCCTTGAACTACAACATCACCCCGCCCGGGTGTGACTTCATCTTCAACATCCACGCGGCCCAAACTGCGCACCAGACGGTGGTGAGCGAGTCGCTCACCATCAGCCAGCAGGTGACGTCCAAGATGTACACCGATGCGGTGACGCACAACCGCTATTTGCGACTCAAGGCCTTTGCCGGCCCGCTGACCGTGCGCTACGAGGCGGTGGTGGACCTGGCCCACCATGTGGCCCAGCCGCTGGAGGTACCTGAGGTGCCCGTGGCCCAACTGCCCGGTGCGGTGCTGCCGTATATCTACCCCAGCCGCTACTGCGAGTCTGACCGCCTGCACCGCCTGGCGGTGAAAGAGTTTGGTCACCTGCCGCAGGGCTACACCCGCGTGCAGGCCATCTGCAACTGGGTGACCCAGCGCGTGATGTTTCGCTCCAACACGTCCAACGGCAACACCACGGCGCTGGACACCCTGGTGGACGAGACCGGCGTCTGCCGCGACTTCGCCCATTTGATGATTGCGTTGTGCCGCGGCGTGAACATTCCCGCGCGCTTTGCTACCGGCATTGACTACGGTGCCGACCCGGCCCTGGGCCCTACCGATTTCCATGCCTATGTGGAAGCTTTTGTGGGCAACCGTTGGTACCTGTTCGACCCCTCGGGCACCGCCATTCCCATGGGCTTTGTGCGCTTTGCCACCGGGCGCGATGCCGCCGACTCCGCGTTCGCCACCATGTTTGGGGGCGTGCAGGGCGCGGCCCCGGTCATGCAGATCCAGGCCATCCCCAATGCACAAGGTGTGCTGGTGGTGCCAGAACATGTTCCCCACGCCCTGTCCACCGACGGGATTGCCAACTACCACTGAGGGGACCACCGGTCCCCGGTTCACCGGAGAGAAGAATATGAAACCACGCACCATGCCCACCCTGTTGCTTGCCTGCACTCTGGCCGTTTTGGCCAGCGTAGGCTGCGCTACCCGCACACAAACTGCAGCTACCGCCAATGTGGCCGTGTCCAAAGCCGAAGTGGCCAATGCCGCTGACGCCGATGGCGTGCAGTTTGCCCCGGCTGAGATGGCTGCTGCCCGCGAGAAGCTGACTTTGGCCAACCAGGCTATGGCCACCAAGGACTACAAGGCCGCGACCGCGCTGGCCACCGAGGCCCAGGCCGATGCCAAGCTGGCCCAGAGCAAGGCCAAGTCGGCCAAGGCACAGGCCGTGACCGATGCGCTGCAGGACGACATCCGCGTGCTGCGCGAAGAGCTGGACCGCGCCAATGTGGCTAAGTAACGCAAGCCCACCCCTTTTCACCCTACATTCCAAGGAGTTCTTCATGAAACACGCTTACCTGACCCCCATCGCTCTAGCGATGGTTGTTTTTCTCGGTGCCTGTGCATCCGGCCCCACCAGCACCACCCAGTTGGAGAGTGCCCGCAATGACTACGCGCAGGTGCAACGCAACCCCGATGTAGGCAACTACGCCGCCCTGGAAATGCAGCAGGCCAGCGATGCCATGCAGCAGGCCAATACCGCATCCGACAAGGGCGAGAGCCTGGCCAAGGTAGACCAATTGGCCTACCTGGCGCAGCAAAAAATTGCCATCACACAAGAAGTGGTGAAACAGAAGTCCGCCGAGGCCACTGCTGCCCGCACCGCCAGGGAACGCGACCAGATGCAACTAAGCCAACGCACCAACGAAGCCAACCAAGCCACGGCCAATGCACAGCAGGCCCAGGTCGCTGCACAGATGGCGCAGATCGACGCCGCTGAAGCCCAACGCAAAGCAGATGAGGCCCGCGCAGCCACCGCCGACGCACAGACCCGTGCAGCGCTGCTGGAGAGCCAACTGGCCGAACTTTCTGCCAAAAAGACCGAGCGCGGCATGGTGATCACCCTGGGCGACGTGCTGTTTGGCAGCGACAAGGCCAACCTGACCGCAGGCGGCATGCGCAGTGCCCAGAAGCTGGCCGATGTGCTCAAGCAAAACCCCAACCGCAATGTGCTGGTGGAAGGCTTCACCGACAGCACCGGTGCCGATGCGTATAACCAGCAGTTGTCAGAACGCCGCGGCATGACCGTGCGTGAGGCGCTGTTGCAGATGGGCATTGGCAGCGAGCGCATCAGCGTGCGTGGCTATGGCGAGGCCTACCCCGTGGCCGCCAACGACACCGCGGCCAGCCGCCAGATGAACCGCCGCGTGGAGATTGTGCTGTCGGACGAGATGGGCAAGACCCAGCAGCGCTAAGCCTAGCGGTTGTCGCTGTCTGCTATTGTTTCAATAGCTATTGCCGCAGTTTCTACGGAGGTTGCGGCTATTTTTCTTGTGTAACCCACCAGATGCCCAGGCTCACCAGCACCAGGGCCACCAGGTATTTCCACTCCAGCAGCGATTCGCCCAGAAACAGCGCGGAGAGGCAGGCGCCAAACACCGGCACCAAAAAGCTGTACACCGCCACGGTGCTCACGCGGTTGAACTTTAGCAACACGCCCCACAGCGCAAAGGCCACGGCCGACAGCAGCGCCATATAGACCAGCAGCAGGCTGGGCGCCAGCGTGAACGCACCGATGTGCCCACCCGCAGCCCAGCCAATCAGCACCAGCACGACACCGCCGATACCCAGCTGGTAGCCCGTCATGACGACCGAGTCCATGCTCTGCGAAATGCGTTTGCCGTAGAGCGACGCAGCGGAGAGCACCAGCGCTGCTAGCACGATGAAGCCTTCGCCCAGCAGCGTGAACTCGCCATCGGTAGCACTACCGCCCAGCAGTCCGCCAATGTTCACGGCCAGCACGCCGACAAAGCCCAGCGCGCAGCCCATCAGCTTGCGCAAGGTCAGGGTGTCGTTGTGGTACACACAATGCGCCAGCAACACGCTGAAGAACACGCCCGAGGCATTGAGGATGGAGGCCTTCACCCCTGTGGTGTGGGCCAGGCCGATGTAGAAAAAAATGTACTGCAGCGTGGTTTGCAGCACGCCCAGCAGCGCCAGCTGTCCGGCCTGCGCGCGGTGCAAGATCAGCGGCTTGCCGGCGAGCCGCGCAAACACCAGAAGCAACGCGCCGGCGCCCACAAAACGGTAGCCCGCAAACAGCAGCTGCGCGGCCAGGTCATTGCGGTTGATGGCGAGCAGCGCATAGCCTTGTTTGATGGCGGGGTAGGCACTGCCCCATAGCAGGCAGCACAGGCTGGCCAGCAAAAAGACAACGCGAGGGCGGGTGAAAAATGGCGTGGAAGGTGACAAGGAAAGAGGGGGGCGCGGCAAGGCGCCCGGGAGCGGATTAACGGGGGGCGGGCGGATGCTGTGCCTTGAGGGCGGCAATCTGCGCGTCTTTTTCGCGCCAGAGCTGCTGCACCCACTGGGCAAAGGCTTCGCGGAATGCGGGGTCCTGGCCGTAGTCGCCACCCAGCAGGTGGCTGGGCACGGGGATGGAGCGCGCGCGCACCACCACGCGCGGCAGCTGGCCGCACAGGAAGGACCAGAACGTGGGTACGCCGTCAGGGTAGACGATGGTCACATCCAGGATGGACTGGAACTTGTCTCCCATGGCTTGCAGGGCCAACGCCAGGCCGCCGGCCTTGGGCTTGAGCAGGTACTGATAGGGCGACTGCTGCTTGGCGTGCTTGGCCGCGGTGAAGCGTGTGCCTTCCAGAAAATTCATCACGCTGGTGGGGATGAGGGCGAACTTCTCGCAGGCTTTGCGCGTGGTTTCCTGGTCCTTGTCGCGCATTTCGGGGTGCTTCTTCAGGTAGGCCTGGGTGTGGCGGCGCATGAAGGGGAACTCCAGCGCCCACCAGGCCAGGCCCATGATGGGCACCCAGATCAGCTGCTGCTTCAGAAAGAATTTGAGCAGTGGGATGCGCCGGTTCAGCAGGTGCTGCAGCGCCAGGATATCCACCCACGACTGGTGGTTGCTGCTCACCATGTACCAGTTGTGGCGGTCCAGCCCGTCCAGGCCCTGCACGTCCCACACGGTGCGTTGGGTCAGTACCATCCAGCCGCTGTTGCAGCCGATCCAACCTTCGGCAATGAACAGCAGCACCGGGTCAATGGCCAGACGTACGGTACGGAATGGCAGTAGCAGTTTGACCAGCGCGAAGAACAGCAGGACGGGTACCCAGAACAGTACGTTGAGCGTGAGCAGCAACGAGGCAATCAACCCCAGCAGGGGTGCGGGCAAAAAGTGCAGCATGGGACTTTCAAGCTTTCAAGGTTGGTAGAAACACAGGGTGTTTCTACCGTCGGCCTTGGCTTGGTACATGGCGGTGTCGGCCTGCTTGAGCACGTCGCTGGGCACCATGCCTTCGCCTTTGAACAGTGTAATGCCGATGCTGGGTGAGGTGGTGTAGAGGTGGGTGTTGAGCAGGTAGGGGTCGTTCAGGCTGGCCAGAATCTTGTGGCCTACGGTGGTGGCGTGCAGCCGGGCCTCCTCGTACTCGGGACTCAGGTCCTGGATTAGCACCACAAACTCGTCGCCACCCAAGCGCGCCACGGTGTCCACCGCGCGAATGCTTTGTTGCAGGCGCCGCGCCACTTCCTGCAGCAGCAGGTCGCCCACGTCATGGCCGTGCGTGTCGTTGAGTAGCTTGAACTGGTCCAGGTCCAGGAACATCAGTGCGCCGTGCTCACCCTTGCGGTGGCTGGCGCCCAGGGCCTGTTGCAGCCGGTCGGTCAGCAGGCGGCGGTTCGGCAACCCTGTCAGCGTGTCGTGGAAGGCCAGGTGGCGAATCACCTCCTCGGCGTTCTTGCGCTCGGTGATGTCGCGCGCAATCGCGATGAAGCGCTCTTCCTCGCCCGGCACCGTGGGCTTGCGCACTACCGACAACTCAAACCATTGCTTGCCCGCGTGTAATTCCAGGCTGTATTGTTTTCCGTAGGAACTGCCTGTCGCCTGTGCTTCGTTCAATGCGGCCATGCAGGTATCCGCGGCATCCTTGGGCAAAATGTCCGACACCAATCTGCCGAGCAGAAGCTCGGGTTGGCGCTCCAGCAAGCTGTTGTTTTGGCTGTGCACAGCGCGGTAGTGCCCTGCAGCGCTGCATTCAAACAGCAAGTCAGGAAGCGCTTTGAGGGTGGCCTCCAGTTCCGCTTGTGTGGCATGCAATTGCGCTTCGGCCTGCTTGCGGCCCGAAATATCCATCAGCGTGCCCACCATGCGCTGGGGCGCGCCGTCCTTGCTGAACTGCACCACCTTGCCGCGGCTGCTGAGCCAGATCCAGCGGCCATCGGTGTGGCGCGCACGGTACTCGGCCTGGTAGGCCGGACTGTTGCCGGTCAGATGGCCGCGCATGGCCTGCATGGCGGTGCTCAGGTCGTCCGGGTGCACCAGGTGGCCCCAGGCCCGGCCGAACTCGCTTTCGCGCGGGTCGCGGCCCAGCATGTGGCAAGAGCGTGCGTCCAGAAAATAACCGCGCTCGTTGGTCAAGTCGTGGTCCCAGCGGCCCAGGTCGGCACCCATGATGGCCAGTTCCAGTTGCTCGGTGGTGTCGCGCAACAGGGCCTCCGCTACCTTGCGTTCCTGGATATTGCGCGACATGCCCAGCACGCCAATGACGTTGCCGTCGTTGTCACGCATGGGCGTCTTGGTCACCTCAAACAGGTGGCCCTTGGGGTTGATGATGGTGACGGAATTTTCTTCAAAGGTCACCGAGCGGCCGGCCTGGATGGCCCAGCGGTCGCTGACCAGAAAGGTCTCCGCTACCGACTCCTCCACCCAATGCGCATCGCGTGTACCGATGATGTCGGGGGGCGTGATGCCTAGATGGCTGGCAAAGGCGTCGTTGCAGGTGAGGTAAACGCCGTCGATGTCCTTGAGCCACACCTGGTCGGGAATGGTTTGCAGCACGTTGCGTAGCAACGCCTCGCTCTTGCGCATCGCGGCGCGGGAGGCACGTTCGCGCGTGATGTCCTCCATCGTGCCCTCAAAGTACAGCACCTTGCCGTCCTCGCCCAGCATCACATGGGCATGCTCACGCACCCAGATACGCTCGCCGGTTTTCAGGCGGTACACCTCCGACACAAAGTTGGTGACCTGGCCCTGGGCCAGGATCAGTTCGGCGAATTTCTCACGCCGCTGCGGGTGCACATAGGGGGCGCGGCCATGCGCCTGCAAGTGCCGCTGCATTTCCTCTTCGCTGCTGTAGCCGTTGAGCTGCAAAAACGCAGCATTGACCATGAGCAGCTTGCCCTCCACGCTGGAGCGATATGCCCCAATCGGCAACTGCTCAAAGAGCGTGGAGGTGTCACGCAGTGACATGGTCAAGCGGAGTAAGGCGTCGAGCCTACTTCAGGCTGCCGGATAGAAACTGGGCCAGGCGTTCGCTCTTGGGGTTGGCCAGCACCTCTGCAGGGTTGCCTTCTTCCTCGACCAGGCCCTTGTGCAAAAAGATCAGGTGGTTGGCCACCTCACGCGCAAAGCCCATTTCGTGGGTGACCACCACCATGGTTCGGCCTTCCAGCGCGAGGTTTTTCATGACCTTAAGCACTTCGGACACCAGTTCGGGATCCAGCGCGCTGGTGGGTTCGTCAAACAGCATCACCTCAGGTTCCACCGCCAGCGCACGGGCAATCGCCACACGCTGCTGCTGGCCACCGCTCATGTGCGCGGGGTAGCGGTCTTCCACACCGGACAGCCCCACCTTGGCGAGGTACTTGCGCGCGGTGTCCACGGCTTGGTCTTTGGAAATTCCCAGCACGTGCACCGGCACTTCGATGATGTTTTGCAACACCGTCATGTGGGCCCACAGGTTGAAATGCTGGAACACCATGGCCAGCCGCGTGCGCAGGCGCTGCAGCTGTTTGGCGTCCTTGGCTACCAGCTCGCCCGTGGGGCCGGGCACCAGCACCAGTTCTTCGCCGGCGACGTGGATACGGCCTTGGTGCGGGCGCTCCAGCATGTTGATGCAGCGCAGGAAGGTGCTCTTGCCCGAGCCCGAGCTACCAATGATGCTGATCACATCGCCCGCATGGGCGGAGAGCGACACGCCCTTGAGCACCTCGTTGCTACCAAAGCGCTTGTGGATGTTTTCAACCTGAAGTTTGAGGGGTTTGCTGGTCATGGCAGTGCAGGGTAATGCGTTGGGAATGGAGAAGGCCGGGTGTTCAGGCCCCCAGCAGTTCCCCGGTTCGGAAAGGAGTGGCGCCGGCTATCTTGCCGATTTCTGCGCCTGAGACGGCATAGCGGTCCCGTACCCTGGCGTAGAACACGCCGGCCACACCGGCCACCACACCGTGGCTGGTGTTGGCAATGGGGTCAATGACTTCGGCCACCAGATCGCCCACCTTCAGGGTCTGGCCCACCTCGGCTGCGTAGACCACTACGCCGGGCACCGGGGTGTTCAGGGTCTCGGAGCCGGCCAGGGGCGTGGCCGCGCAAAGAGCCGCGGGGATGGCCACCGGGCCACCCGCAATGGCACCGCTGTGCTGCAGGAATGCGAGCACGGCCGCGGCATCGTCGCGTGCAAAGGCGTGGGCCACGTCGGCCTCGCCACGCAGCTCTACCGTGGTGCTGCAGCAGCCCTGCGGCAGCGGCGCGCTGCGGCCTGCGGATTTGAGGGCTTCGGCCAGTTGCCACCAGGCTCCCGACAGGCATTCATCAAACGGACCACCACCAGAGTTTTTAGCCAGCAGGATGGCATGGGCCTGGAGCAGATGGGCCAGCGGTGCGAGTTGGGGCCAGCAGCTTTCCTCGGTATAGAAGTGCATCACGCCTTCGCAGTCGCAGTGCAGATCAATCACATAGTCGGCGTCGTGGGCCAGTGTCAGCAAGGTGCGGCGCAGGCTTTGCAGCTCGGTGGCGGGCTGCCACTGTCGCAGGTATTCGCCCATGGCGCGGCGCACCGTTGCCACGTTGGCCGCCGGGTCGGTACCGAGGGCGTCCTTCACCAGTGGGAACACGGCTTGGGCCAGATCGGGGTAGTGGCGGTTGAAGTTTTCCGAGCTGTCCAGCTCAAACCGGCCCATGGGTTTGTGGTCCACGCGCTGGGCTAAGCCAATCGGGTTGGCGACCGGGACCAGGATGATTTCGCCTTGGATTTGTCCCGCCGCTTCGGCGGCATCGAGGTGGGCGCGCAGGTGGTGCGCCACCAGCATGCCGGGCAGTTCTTCGGCATGCAGGCTGGCCTGGATGTAGATCTTGGGGCCCTGGCCCGGCGTGCCGTAGTGAAAACTGCTGAGGCTGCGGTGGCTGCCCAGGCTGTTGGAAAGCAGGGGGTGGTCAGTGCGTTGCATAGCGTCTTAGTGCGTGCGGGGCGCGAGGTAGGCCAGGAATTGTTTTTCTGCCAGGCGGAAGATCCCGATCAGGCAGAACGAAGCCACCAGGTAAATGGCAGCCGCAGCAATGTAGGCTTCAAATGGCAGGTAGTAGTCGGAGTACACGCGGCTGGCGGCGGCGGTGACGTCCAGCATGCTGGGCACGGCGCTAGCCAGGCTGGTGCTCTGCAGCATCATGACCACCTCATTGCTGTAGGCGGGCAGGGTGCGACGCAGCGCACTGGGCAGCACGATGTAGCGCATGACCTGGAATCGACTCATGCCGTAGGCCTGAGCCGACTCGATCTCCCCGGCCGAAGTTTCGCGGATGGCGCCTGCCAGCATCTCGGCGGTGTAGCCTGCGGTGTTCAGGCTGAAGGCCAGCAACGCGCAGAAGAAGGGCTCCTTGAAATGCGTCCAAGGCCAGACATCGTCCCAGCGCGCCTGGATCCATTCCAACTGGCCCAGGCCGTAGTAAATCAGGTAGACCTGGATCAGCAGCGGTGTGCCGCGGATTACATAGGTGTAGGCCCCGACGATCCAGCGCAGCGGTGCCCAGGGACCGGTCAGCAGCAGGGCAAAAATCAGCGCCAGCACGGCACCAATGCCCAGCGACGAGAACAGCAGTCCCAGCGTGGTGAGGATGCCGGTGGCGTAGAGCTCCAGGTTCTGGGGCTCAAAAATCACATGCCATTTCATAGTTCACCCCGCTTGGCACCCAGGCTGTAGCGCGCGTTGAGCTTGCGCAGTGCGTACAGCGAGATGGTGGTGTAGATCAGGAACAGGGCCGCCGTGAACAGGAAGAATGCAAACGGCGAGCGCGTCGCGGCGCTGGCCTGTTTGGAGAGGTAGGTCATTTCCTTCAAGCCAATCAGGCTGACCAGTGCGGTGGACTTGATCAGCACTAGCCAGTTGTTCGTGAAGCCGGGCAGGGCGTAGCGCACCATTTGCGGCGTGGTGATGCGCACAAAGGTTCTCAGCGGGCCCATGCCGAAGGCCCAGGCCGCTTCCATTTGGCCCTTGGGGATGGAGAGGATGGCGCCGCGGAAGGTTTCCGTCATGTAGGCACCATAGATAAAACCGAGAGTCAGTACGCCGGCCGCAAAGGGGTTGATGTCGATGGTGGCCTTGCTGCCGGAGAGTTCCAGCAGGTGGTTCAGGCCAATGGTGCCGCCGTAAAACACCAGCAACATGACGACCAAGTCAGGCACGCCGCGGATGACGGTGGTGTAGGCCGAGGCAATGGACACCAGCACCGGGCGCCCAGAGAGTTTGGCTGCAGCACCAAGCAGCCCCAGGACGATGGATACCAACAGCGCGCAGAGCGACACGCCAACCGTCAGTACCGAGCCTTGCAGGATGGCGACGTAATAAGCATTCATGAGGGGCTAGAGGCAATTAACGCAACGGGGCGCAGAAACGCGCCCCGTTGCGTTGAGCTGTTACAAGATTACTCGCCGTAAACGTCGATGTTGTACTTGGCGAAGTACTTGTCGTTCAGGGTCTTGTAGGTGCCGTTGGTACGGATGGCCTTGATGGCGTCGTTCAGTTCGGCTTTGAGCTTGTCTTCGCCTTTGCGCAAGGCAATGCCAGCACCGTAGCCGTAGTACTTGGGATCCTTCAGGTCAGGTCCGACCAGCTCGTACTTGGCGCCTTCGGGCTTGGACAGGAAGCCACCGGTGACTTCCATGTAGTCGGCCACGGTACCGTCCAAACGGCCGGACTTGATGTCCAGGTAAACCTGGTCTTGGGCTTCGTAGGAGTTCACGATCACGCCAGCGGGTTTCAGGTCACCCAAAGCGTATTTTTCTTGGGTAGAGCCCTTCAGAACGCCAATCTTTTTGCCCTTGATGGATGCTGCATCGGTGAACTTCACACCCTTTTTCAGCACCAGACGGCTGGGGGTGTTGTAGTACTTGTCGGTGAAGTCGACTTCTTTCATGCGGTCGTCCGTGATGGACATGGAGCTGATGATGACGTCGTACTTCTTGGCGTTCAGGCCGGGAATCATGCTGTCCCAGACTTGTTCGACAAATTCGCACTTGCGCTTGATTTGTTCGCAGAGGGCGTTGGCCACGTCCACGTCAAAGCCGGTGGGCTTGCCGTCGGCGGACTTGAAGGTGAAGGGTTCGTAGGTAGGGTCGATGGCGACCTTCAACACGGCGGCTTCAGGCGCAGGTGCGGCAGCGGCGGGGGCCGATGCGGGAGCAGCAGGCGCTGCGGGCGCAGCTTCTTCTTTTTTGCCGCAAGCGGCCAAAACCGAGGTGACTGCCAGTGCCAGCAGGAGTTTCTTCATGGAAAAGTTCCCTTAGAGTTGCCAGAGCAAGCTCCGGCGGATTGAAAAATAAGAAAAAATCATTCTACGGGCTAAGCAGAGCAAATTTGATGCCGCCCCAAGCCAGTGCATTGGGGTTTTTACCGTGGAAAATCAGGCATTTGGCGCTTTCCGCCGGCGAACAGTGCGCAAAGTTCCGATTGCGCTTTGAGTCCCCTTACGCCGCTTGTCCTTAGAGGGTGCGTAAACAGGCACAAAACCTTACACTCTAGGGTTACCCCCCGGATTCCCATGAACGCCCCAGTCGACGTCTCCTTTTTCGCGCGCGCCGCCAAGCCGCTGTCCAGCTACCGCAAGTACTGGGCGGCCCGCTTTGGCACGGCCAAGTTTCTGCCGATGAGCCGCAAGGAGATGGATGTGCTGGGCTGGGACAGCTGCGACATCATTCTGGTGACGGGCGACGCCTATGTGGACCACCCCAGTTTTGGCATGGCGGTGATCGGCCGAATGCTGGAAGCCCAGGGTTTCCGGGTAGGCATCATCGCCCAGCCCGACTGGTCCAGCGCCGACGCCTTCAAGGCCTTGGGCAAACCCAACCTGTTCTGGGGTGTGACCAGCGGCAACATGGATTCCATGATCAACCGCTACACCGCGGACCGCAAGATCCGCAGTGACGACGCCTACACCCCCGGCGACGTGGGCGGCAAGCGCCCCGACCGTGCCGCCATTGTTTATAGCCAGCGCTGCCGCGAGGCCTTCAAGGACGTGCCCATCATCCTGGGCGGCATCGAAGGCAGCTTGCGCCGCATTGCCCATTACGACTACTGGAGCGACAAGGTGCGCCGCAGCGTGGTGGTAGACGCCAAATGCGACCTGCTGCTGTACGGCAACGCCGAGCGCGCGATTGTGGAAATCGCCCACCGCCTGGCCGCCAAGGAGCCGGTGGAGCAGATTACTGATGTGCGTGGCACCGCCTTTGTGCGCCGCCCCGATGACGAGACCGGCAAGGGCTGGTTCGAAATCACCTCCACCACCGTGGACGAGCCGGGCCGCGTAGAAGCCCACATCAACCCCTACATGACCACCAGCGAGCAGGCGGCCGAGAACGGCGCCACCTGTTCCAAAGAGGATGACGCCAAGCTGGTGGCCGAGGGTGCTACAAAAGAAGGAGCTGCCCGCGCAGAGGCCATGCGGGCTGAGGCCATAAAACCCTTGACATTTATGCCCAACCCGGCTTTGCACGGCCTGGGCAAGTACAAGGTGCCGCCGCGCGACCGCTCGGTGATCCGCCTGCCCAGCTACGAGCAGGTGCGCTCCGACCCCATCCTCTACGCCCATGCCAACCGCGTGCTGCACCTGGAAACCAACCCTGGCAACGCCCGCTCCCTGGTGCAAGCGCACGGGGAGGGCACCACGGCGCGTGACGTCTGGATCAACCCGCCGCCCATCCCGCTGACGACCGCCGAGATGGACATGGTGTTTGACTTGCCCTACGCGCGCAGCCCGCACCCCAGCTACGCGGACGAAAACGGCAGCCACGATGGCGCCACCAAGATCCCGGCCTGGGAAATGATCCGCTTCAGCGTGAACATCATGCGCGGCTGTTTTGGTGGCTGCACCTTCTGCTCCATCACCGAGCACGAGGGCCGCATCATCCAGAGCCGCTCGGAAGAATCCATCATCAAAGAGGTGGAGGACATCCGCGACAAGGTCAAGGGCTTCACCGGCACCATCTCTGACCTGGGCGGCCCCACGGCCAATATGTACCGCCTGGGCTGCAAGAGCCCCGAGATTGAGGCCGCCTGCCGCAAGCCCAGCTGCGTCTACCCCGGCATCTGCCAGAACCTGACCACCAACCACGACCCGCTGATCAAGATCTACCGCCGGGCCCGTGCGCTCAAGGGCATCAAGAAGATCCTGATTGGCTCCGGCCTGCGTTACGACCTGGCCGTCAAGAGCCCGGAGTATGTGAAAGAACTGGTGCAACACCACGTGGGTGGCTACCTGAAGATTGCACCCGAGCACACTGAGCAGGGGCCGCTCACGAAGATGATGAAGCCCGGCATCGGCAGCTACGACAAGTTCAAGCAGCTGTTCGAGAAGTTCAGTGCCGAGGCGGGCAAGAAGCAGTTCCTGATTCCGTACTTCATCGCCGCCCACCCGGGCACGACCGATGAAGACATGATGAACCTGGCCATCTGGCTCAAGAAGAATGGTTTTCGCGCCGACCAGGTGCAGACCTTCTACCCGAGCCCCATGGCCACGGCCACCGCGATGTACCACAGCGGGCGCAACACGCTCAAGCGCGTGCACCGCACGGCGCAGAGCGACGACGAGACCGTGGACATCGTGCGCGGCGAGAAGCGCCGTCGCCTGCACAAGGCCTTCTTGCGCTACCACGACCCCAACAACTGGCCGCTCTTGCGCGAAGCGCTGAAGACCATGGGCCGCGCTGATCTGGTCGGCAATGGCAAGCACCACCTGATTCCTACCTTCCAGCCCTTGGGCGACGGTGGCTACCAGAGTGCACGCAAGAAGAACTCGACCGCGGCACCTGCGAAGGCGGTTGCGCCAGTCAAAGGCCGCATCCTGACCCAGCACACCGGCTTGCCTCCGCGCGTGACCGGTGCGGCCAAGCCCAGTGCCAAGCTGCCCCGCAAGCCGCGCTAGCCTGTTTTTTTAAGTCAAATAGGCCTCTAGCCCCCATGCCCTCTGCGCGAGCAGCTATTCAATTTGTAGCAATCTGCATGCTGGGCTGGCTGTTCGGCGGTGCCGTTGCCAGCGCGGCAGACGGTACGGCAGGAGTCTGCCCACCCGTAGCCCAGCCGCTAAATGAACCCCTGTTCCAGGCCGCCGCGGCCCAGGCCAAAGACCATGGCCTGTTGTGGCGCATCAGCAAAGGCGGCCACAGCTCGTATTTGTACGGCACGCTGCATGTGGGCCGTGCCGCATGGATGGCGCCCGGCCCGCTGCTGCGGGACGCGCTGCAAGCCACCGACACCCTGGCCTTGGAGTTGGACCCGCTGAACCCTGATATGCAGCGCGAGATGGCGGCCGGCCTGGCCCAGATGAAGTTGCGGCCCCTGACCGCGGCGCTGCGGGCACGGCTGCTGCGCCAGCTTCAGGCCCAGTGCCTGCCCACGCAAGATGTGAACAAGGTGCCGGCTGAAATGCAGCTCATTACCTTGTCCGCTCTGGTCGGGCGGCGCGACGGGCTGGACCCCACCTATGGCTCCGAAGTGCTGTTGTCCGTGGTGGCACGCAGCATGGCGCGGCCCGTGGTTTCGCTGGAAACCGTGCAGGAGCAGATGCATGCCTTGCTGGCCCGCAACGCGGCCGAGGCCAACACCGTGGTGCGCGAGGGGTTGGATGACCTGGAAACTGACCGTCTGCGCCAGATGCTGCTGCGCACGGTGGATGTGTGGGATACCGCCGACTTCGATGCAATGTCCCGCTACAACGAATGGTGCCAGTGCGCCGATACGCCTAGCGAGAAGGAGCAGATGCGCCGCTTGCTGGACGACCGCAACCCCGGCTTGGCGCAGCGCGTGGACGCCTTGCACACCAGCGGCAAAAAACTTCTGGTGGCGGTGGGCAGTCTGCACATGGCAGGGCTGCAAGGGCTGCCGGCCTTATTGGCTACGCGTGGCTATCTGGTCGAGCGATTGCGCTAAGGCTACGCGGACCAAGGCCCCGCAAAAGGCCTGAAATTCGTAAGCAATTAGCCGGGATTTGCCGCAGCGGGTGGTACCAGCTGGGGTTTGTGGGGCGGGGGAACGAAGATTTGTACTTGGTTTCTTCCCATCTGCTTGGCCTTATACAGTGCCTTGTCGGCGTGGCTGAGCAGTTGCTCAAACGATTCGCCGCCTGCGCCCAGGGCAGCTACGCCAAGGCTGATAGTGAACGGCACGCGGTCACCGTCCTCATTGTCCACCCGCTGCTCTTGCACTGCTTCACGCAACGACTCTGCGACCAGGTGCGCGTTGGCCAGACTGGCTTCTGGCAGTATGACCACGAATTCTTCACCGCCTAACCTGGCCACCACGTCCACACCGTCTCGTATGCGTTGGCGGCAGATGTCAGCCACTGCACAAATTACCCGGTCACCTACGGAGTGGCCCCAGTTGTCGTTCACAGCCTTGAAGGAGTCGAGGTCCACCATCAGCACCGACAGGGAGTGCCTGAACCGCGCGGCGCGCAGGCATTCCTTGGCGCCCAGCTCCATCAGCGTGCGCCGGTTGGCCAGGCCGGTTAGCGCATCGCTGGAGGCCAGCCGTTCGAGCGCGGTGTTCATCGATTGCAACATCGTGTTTTGCTCGGCCAGCTTGCGGTTGATTTGGGCGATCTCGTCTTCCTTGCGCTTTCGGTTGTCTATGTTGAAGGTGACGCCGATGAAACGCTGGCCGGGAGCGGTGCTGTTGGCGTCCATGATCCTGCCGTAGTTGGCATACCAGATCCATGTGCCCGCTTTGGAGCGCAGCCGGAACTCGCAGCGGTACTCCGGCGTGCGGCCCGCCAAGTGGTCGTGCACGGCTGTCTGGATCATTTCCAGATCGTCCGGGTGGACAAACTCGAGCATGTGGTCCAGATTGTGAAGCACCTCCTGGTCGTTGTAGCCCAGCTCGCCAAAGGTTTTCATGGCTTTGCGGGTGACTTGGCCGGTCAGCAGGTTGTTTTCCCACAGATCCAGACCCGCAGCCTCCAACGCAAGCTCCAGGCGTTCCTTATTGAGGTCTTTTTCGTCCATGGGCAGTCTAGTTGGAGGGCATGGCGCCCGCGTAGCCTATGTCGCGCAGCAGGCTGGCAAACGAGTCCACAACGCCGGGTGTTGCATACAACTGGGGTGCGGTAGAGACCTGGATGATGCTGACCATTTTGCCCGTGCTCTTGCCGGTTGCGGAGTCGAAGTACACCGCCAGATCGTCGCTCGCATTCGAGAAGCCCAGGCCCGTACTTTCGGAGTAATAGCAGATCGAATCCGGCGCGATGATCATCGGTGCCGTGCTTTGGCTGGAATACATGATGAGGTTTTCATTCATGTTGTAAATACTGCACGTCTGTGTACTTTGGGCGGGATCTTGCGTATTGTCCAGCCGTATAACCCCTGCATCCAACGAAGCCGACGTGGTGGTCTGGGTAATGCTGGTGATATAGAAGTTACTCACCGCGACACTGGCGGTGCGGCCGGTGAGCAGCGCGATCTGCGCGGCCACGCTGGCACTGGACTGGGGCGTGCTGCCCTGCAGCAGAAACAGGCCCAGGCCCCAGGCTTGCGCCAGTGTGCCGGGAATGTAGTTGCCGGTCAGACCATAGTTGTTGCTGGCATTGGACGGCCACAGCGCGATGCCGGAAAACCCGCCAAATCCACCCACTACGCCGCCGGCCAGCTTTTCCATCTGGGCGGCAGTGGGGGCGCTCAGCAGCGCCGACTCGGCTGTGCTGTAGTCGGCCACATCGGTAGCGAGTGCGCAGGGGCTGACAGGCAGATTCACCGCACCGACAAAGGTGGTTTGTGGCAGCTCGGGCACAGCCCGGCCCGCGCCGTCACCGTCTACCACCCACAGGCTGTCAGCGCCAGCCGCTGCGCCCAGCAGCGGCACCAGCGAGTTGATGGCCCCAATCTCCACCGGGATGACACAGCTTGCCGTGTAGCCTGTGGTTGTTTGCATCAGGAACAGGGTGTTGGCTACCGAGTTCTGGATGTCGACCAGGGTCAAAGCGTCGCCAGCGTCGGGCGAGCCCATCATGGCCACCACGCAGCAGTTGCTACTGCCGTCATAGGGGCGGACGGTTACGCTACCTGTCCAGCCGCTTTGGCCCAACTCATTCAGTATGGACAGCGCATCCAGGTAGCTCCCTCCGCCGCCGCTGGCCAAAACGGCGGCACCCGCTGCAATGTATTCAAAATCGGCAAGCCCATAGTGATAAGAAGTCATCATTTCCTTTCCGTATATGGCGTAGGGCGGCCACTGAATGGACAGCCTAAACAAAATGTAACAGGGCGTGTATTGATGCGTGTGACTTTTTGGAGGGGCGAGTATCGGTAACTCGCCACAAAACAGGTTACAAATTGGGTCTTGGAGGCAGTGCACGGGCGTTGACTAAGTAAAACGCCTTGAGAATGCACTAAGCTGTTCGTCAACAAGAGACAAAGCGGCGGCACCCCGGTGCCGACCCCCACACCATGACGCTGCAAGACCACGACCTGTCCGCACTGATGCGGGCGGAGCATACCGATCCTTTTAGCGTGCTGGGCATGCATGCCCGCCCCGACGGCCTGGCGGTCCACGCCATGCTGCCGCGCGCCGCCGCGGTGGAGTTGGTCGACAAGGCCAGCGGGCAAACCTGCGCCAAGCTGGAGCGCCTTGCCGACTCTGATGTATTTGCTGCGCATCTGGGCCTCCATGCCACGCCGTTCGCCTACCAGTTGCGTGTGCAGTGGGCCGACGGCCCCGAGCAACTGATCGAAGACCCCTACAGCTTTCCCCTGGTGCTGCAAGACCTGGACCTGTGGCTGTTGGCCGAAGGCACGCACCAGCGCCCGTTTGAATGCCTGGGGGCGCATCTTGTCTGCATCAACGGCGTGTCGGGTGCCAGCTTTGCCGTGTGGGCGCCGAATGCGCGCCGTGTTTCGGTGGTGGGTGCGTTCAACCAGTGGGATGGTCGGCGCCACCCCATGCGCTTTCGGCGCGAATGCGGTGTGTGGGAAATCTTCATTCCCGCCGTTGCCCAGGGCGACCTCTACAAATTTGAAATCCTGGGTGCCCAGGGCCAGATCGCTGTGAAGGCCGACCCCTTTGCCTTCCACGCCCAGCTGCGGCCCGACACCGCCAGCGTGGTCTACCCGCTGCCGCCGCGCCTGCCCATGCGCGCCGACCGCGCCGCGGCCAACGCGTTTGACCAACCCATCAGCATTTACGAGGTGCACCTGGGCTCCTGGCGCAAGGTGGACGGCTGGCGCTGGCTCAGCTACCGCGAGTTGGCAGACACCCTGGTGCCCTACGCCAAGGAGATGGGCTTCACCCATCTGGAGTTGCTCCCCATCAGCGAGCACCCGTTTGATGGGTCCTGGGGCTACCAGCCGCTGGGCCTGTTCGCTCCCACTTCGCGCTTTGGCACACCCGAAGACTTCAAGTTCTTTGTGGACGCCGCGCATGACGCGGGCCTGGGCGTGATTCTGGATTGGGTGCCCGCGCACTTTCCGAGCGACGCGCATGGCCTGGCCGAATTCGATGGCACCCATCTGTACGAATACGCCGACCCCAAGGAAGGTTTTCACCAGGACTGGAACACGCTGATCTACAACTTTGGTCGCACCGAGGTACGCAACTTTTTGGTCGGCAATGCGCTGTACTGGCTGGAGCGCTATGGCATCGACGGCCTGCGCGTGGACGCCGTGGCCTCCATGCTGTACCGTGACTACAGCCGCGAAGAAGGCCAGTGGATTCCCAACAAACACGGGGGGCGCGAGAACCTGGAGGCCATCGAGTTCCTGCGTCGCATGAACCATACCGTGGGCACCGAGCGGCCCGGCGCCATCACGCTGGCCGAAGAATCCACCGCGTTCCCCGGTGTGAGCCGCCCGCCCAGCGCGGACCTGCAAAGCGGTGGTTTGGGTTTTCACTACAAATGGAACATGGGCTGGATGCACGACACGCTGAAATACGCGTCGCTGGACCCGGTGCACCGCCAGCACCACCACAACCAGCTCACCTTCGGGCTGATGTACGCCTTCACCGAAAACTTTGTGCTGCCGCTCTCGCACGACGAAGTGGTGCACGGCAAGGCCTCGCTCCTGGGCAAGATGCCGGGAGACGATTGGCAGCGGTTTGCCAACCTGCGTGCGCTCTACGGGTTCATGTGGGCCTACCCGGGCAAGAAACTGCTGTTCATGGGCGGCGAGCTGGGCCAGCCTACCGAGTGGGCCGATGGCTCCGAGCTGTCCTGGTCACTGGAGCAGCAGCCTGCCCACCAGGGCGTGCAGCGCTTGGTGCGCGACTTGAACCGCGTGTACCAGGCCTTCCCGGCGCTGCACCAGCAGGATGTGCAGAGCGGTGGGTTCGATTGGATTGCCCATGAGGATGCGGCCCAGTCGATCGTGGCCTTTGTGCGGTATGGCCTGGCGGGTGAATGCGCCGTGGTGGTATGCAACTTCACGCCCCTGCCGCGCTATGGATATCGCGTCGGCATGCCGGTCGCGGGTACCTGGCGGGAGCTGATCAACACCGACAACGTGGTGTACGGTGGCAGCGGCGTGGGCAATGGCGAATTGAGCACCGATGCAGTGGCCGCCCACCACCGTGTGCAGTCCGTGGTGCTGACCTTGCCGCCATTGGCATGCCTTGTGCTCACCCGCGTGACCCCTTGAACGACCCAGTGGATCCCGTCGGCATGACTTTGCACCCCGGCCAAACGCAACCCTTGGGCGCGCAGCTGCGCGACCAGGGCGTGAACTTTTGCCTCGCAGCGCCGAACGCACAGGCCGTTGAGTTGTGTCTGTTCGACGCGAGTGCCACAACGGAGGTGCAACGCCTAGCGATGCAGGGGCCGGTAGACGGTGTGTGGCATGGTTTTCTGCCGGGCGCTCAGGCCGGTCTGGTCTATGGCTGGCGCGTGCATGGCCCCTGGAACCCTGCGCAAGGCCAACGCTTCAACCCCGCCAAGTTGCTGCTAGACCCGGCAGCGCGTGAGGTGGTGGGGCGCTACGACGGCGACGACGTGCATGTGGGCCATGTGCCCGGTAACCCCAACCAGCAGGATGCGCGCGACAACGCCGCTACAGCCCTCAAGGCCCGCGTGGTGCGCGACCTGCCGGCTCCGCAGGGGCGAGTGCAGGTAGACCCCGCCCAGCGGGTGCTGTACGAGCTGCACCTCAAGGGCTTTACCGCCTTGCACCCCGAAGTACCCGCGGCGCTGCGCGGCAGCTACGCAGGCCTTGCGCACCCGGCAGCCATTGCGCATTTGCGCAGCCTAGGCGTGACCACCGTGAGCCTGATGCCCGTGGCACACCGCGCGGACGAAGTGCGACTGATTCGCCTAGGCCTGTCCAACTACTGGGGCTACAGCCCAATTGCCTGGAACGCGCCCGAGCACCGCTACTGGAGCGGCACCCCCGGCTCCAGCCCGCGCAGCGAATTTCGCGCGCTGGTGGATGCGCTGCATACTGCGGGTCTGGAGGTTATCCTGGATGTGGTCTACAACCATACGGGCGAGACTGACGAGCTGGGCCCCACGCTGAGCCTGCGTGGTATCGACAACGCTACCTACTACCACCTGGACAGTGCCAACCCCGCGCTGTATACCAACTGGACTGGCTGCGGCAACTGCGTGAACCTGAGCCATCCGCTGGTGTTGCGCACCGTGATGGACAGCCTACGTGGCTGGGTGCAAGAGTTTGGCGTGGATGGGTTCCGCTTTGACTTGGCGCCTGTGATGGCACGCGCGGGAGCGGACCGGGAGCATCGCTTTGAGTCCAATGCCCCGTTTCTGATGGCTGTGGCACAAGACCCGGTGCTGCGCGACCGGCTCATGGTGGCCGAGCCTTGGGACATTGGTCCTGGCGGTTACCAGCTGGGTGCGTTTCCGGCCGGATGGCTGGAGTGGAACGATCGCTTTCGCGATACCCAGCGCAGCGCGTGGCTGCAGCACGGTGCCAGCCGCGCCGATCTGGCCAACCGCCTGGCCGGTTCGGTGGATGCTTTCAACCCCACGCGGCGCGCAGCCCACAGCAGTGTGAACCTGGTGACGGCGCACGATGGCTTCACCTTGATGGACCTGGTGAGCTACAAAGAGCGCCACAACGAGGCCAATGGCGAGCACAACCGCGACGGCCACGGCCATAACCTCAGCGTGAACAACGGCGTGGAAGGCCCCAGCGACGACCCGCCGGTACAGGCTCGGCGCCTGCGCCAGCAGCGCGTGCTGCTGGCCAGCTTGCTATGGTCGCTGGGCACGCCCATGTTGCTGGCGGGCGATGAGCTGGGCCACAGCCAGGGCGGTAACAACAACGCCTATTGCCAGGACAACCCCATCACCTGGCTGCACTGGGACCGGACGGAGACCAGTCTGGTGACCTTTGTGGCACAGGTGCTGGCCCTGCGGCGTGCAATGCCCGTGCTGCACAGCAGCGCCTGGTGGCGCAGCAGTGCGGACCATGGCCAGCCGCAGGCCCCGGTGGCGCAGTGGTGGGCGCCTTCGGGCGACGCGCTGAGCGGCTCGGACTGGCACCACCCGCATGACCGTGCGCTGATGCTGGTGTTGATTCCCACCCCGGTACAGGCCGGCGCAGCGCCGTCACCCGCCTGCCTGCTGTTGCTCAACACGACGCCAGAAGACATGGAATTCACGCTGCCCGCGGTCCCTGAAGGAACTGGCTGGCAGCTGCGCCTGGAAACCCACATCGGCACCACGCCTGATGCGGCCTTGCCGCCCTGCGTGCAGGTGCCTGCCCAAAGCCTTTGGCTGGCCAGTGCCAGCAGTCTGTAACCCTTTTTTTACTACGCCCTCACTACCTATGTCTCTCATCACTCTGCCCACCACGCCGTTTGACGGCCAGCGCCCCGGTACTTCGGGGTTGCGCAAAAAAGTAACCGTGTTCCAGCAGCCACGCTATCTGGAGAACTTTGTCCAGGCTCTGTTTGACGTACTGCCCGATGCGGCAGGTCAGACCCTGGTGGTGGGGGGCGATGGCCGCTACCACAACCGTGTGGCCATCCAAACTATTTTGCGCATGGCCGCAGCCAAGGGCTACGCGCGCGTGCTGGTGGGGCAGGGCGGCATTCTGTCAACACCGGCCGTGAGCGCGGTGATCCGCAAGCATGGCGCCAGCGGCGGCATCGTGCTGTCGGCCAGCCACAACCCTGGTGGGCCTGATGGCGACTTTGGCATCAAGTACAACGTGGCCAATGGTGGCCCCGCACCCGAGAAGGTGACCGACGCGGTGTACGCGCGCACCTCGCAACTTAGCCAATTGCACACCACCGACACGCCCGATGTGGCACTGGACGCGCTGGGCACCAGCCGCCTGGAAGGCACCGAAATTGTGGTGATCGACCCGGTGAATGACTATGCCGAAGTGATGCGCGGCCTGTTTGACTTCGCGGCCATTCGCAAACTATTTGCTGGCGGTTTCCGATTGCGCTATGACGCCATGTGCGCGGTGGGCGGACCGTATGCCAAATCCTTGCTCGAAGGCGAACTCGGCGCCCCCGCAGGCACGGTGGTGAATGCCGAGCCACTGGAAGACTTCGGTGGCCTGCACCCCGACCCGAACCCCGTGAACGCGGAAGACCTGATTGCCCATTTGTTCGCGGACGATGCGCCCGACATGGGCGCCGCCAGCGACGGCGATGCGGATCGCAACATGGTGGTGGGCCGCAAGTTTGTGGTGTCGCCCTCTGACAGTTTGGCGGTACTGGCCGCGCACGCCACCCAGGTGCCGGGTTACAAGGCTGGCTTGGCCGGTGTGGCACGTTCCATGCCCACCAGCACTGCGGTAGACCGCGTGGCCAAGGCGCTGGGCATTCCTTGTTTTGAGACCCCCACGGGTTGGAAGTTCTTTGGCAACCTCATGGATGCAGGCAAAGTCACCCTGTGCGGCGAGGAAAGCTACGGCACCGGCTCCAACCATGTGCGCGAGAAAGACGGTCTGTGGGCTGTGCTGTTCTGGCTCAACCTGGTGGCCACGACGGGTCAGACCGTGGAGCAACTGGCGCGCGCGCTGTGGAAGGAACATGGCCGCTGCGTTTACTCGCGCCACGACTATGAAGCCATTCCCACCGACAAGGCTGATGCGCTGATGCGTGATCTGCGTGCGAGCTTGCCATCGCTGGGTGGCACCACCGTAGCCGGTCTGCCGATTGCGTTTGCCGATGACTTTGCCTACACCGACCCGGTGGATGGCAGCGTGAGCCAGAAGCAGGGCGTGCGTGTGGTGCTGACCGATGGTTCGCGCGTGGTGTTCCGCCTGTCGGGCACCGGCACCGAAGGCGCCACCTTGCGTGTCTATCTGGAGCGCCACGAACCCAACCCGGCCCGCCAGGACCTGCCCGCGCAGGAGGCCTTGCAACCGCTGGTGGCGCTGGCCGAAGTGGTGGCCAAGGTGCGTGCCTTCACGGGCATGGACCGACCGACCGTGATGACCTGACAGATACCCGACAGACTCATTTTTCGCGACCAAAAACTAACAGGAGACAAGCATGAGCACAACAGAGACCCCACGCAGCCTTGTGCAGCAGGAACGCCACATGCAGCCCCATATGCTGGTGCGCCGCACCATCGCCTTGGTGCTGGCCGGAGGCCGCGGTTCGCGCCTCAAGCAGCTGACCGACCGCCGCGCCAAACCCGCGGTCTACTTCGGCGGCAAATTCCGTATCGTCGACTTTGCGCTGTCCAATTGCGTGAACTCCGGCATTCGCCGCATCGGCGTGATCACGCAGTACAAGTCGCACTCGCTGTTGCGCCACTTGCAGCGCGGCTGGAGCTTCTTGCGCGCCGAACTGAACGAGATGGTGGACCTGTTGCCGGCCCAGCAGCGCGTGGACGAAGAACACTGGTACCGCGGCACAGCCGACGCCATTTACCAAAACCTAGACATCATCCAGAGCAGCAAGCCCGAGTACGTGGTGGTGTTGGCCGGTGACCACGTCTACAAGATGGACTATTCGCTGATGCTCAAGGACCATGTGGACAGCGGCGCGGGCTGCACCGTGGGCTGTATCGAAGTGCCGCGTGCCGAGGCCAGTGCCTTTGGCGTGATGGCGGTGGACACTACGCGCAAGATCACCGAGTTCGTGGAAAAGCCGGCCGACCCGCCTCCCATGCCCGGCAACGATGCCGTGTCGCTGGCCAGCATGGGTATTTACATCTTCGATTCCAAGTACCTCTACGACCTGCTCGAAGACGACATTGCCAACCCCAACTCCAGCCACGACTTTGGCAAGGACGTGATTCCACGCGTGGTGCGCGAGGGACGGGCGATTGCCCATCCGTTCTCCATGTCCTGCGTGTCGTCCACGCCCGACGCGATTCCCTACTGGCGAGATGTCGGCACGATCGACGCGTTCTGGGAAGCCAACCTGGACCTGGCCTCGGTTACGCCCGAACTCGACATCTACGACACCAACTGGCCCATCTGGACCAGCCAGCGCCAACTGCCCCCCGCCAAGTTTGTGCAAGACGCCGACGGCAAGCACGGCCAGGCCATCAACACCATGGTGTCGGGTGGTTGCATCGTGTCGGGCTCCATCGTCAGCAACTCGGTGTTGTTCAGCAGCGTGCGGGTGCACTCCTTCTGCGTGATCGACCAGGCCGTGCTGCTGCCCGAAGTGACCATTGGCCAGAGCTGCCGCCTGAGCCGCGTGGTGGTGGACCGCGGTTGCACCGTGCCCGATGGCCTGGTGATTGGCGAAGACCCTGTGGCCGACGCCGCGCGCTTTGAGCGCACCGAAAATGGCGTGGTGCTAGTCACCAAGGACATGCTGAACCGCCTGCCCGCCGCCTGAGCCCCTGACCCCATAACTCCGTTCGGGCTGAGCCCGTCGAAGCCCTCCAGAAGAAAGAGCCCATGCGCATCTTGCAAGTCAGTGCCGAGATTTTTCCACTCCTCAAAACCGGGGGGCTGGCCGACATTGCCGGGGCGCTGCCGGCCGCCCTGCAGGAGGCAGGCTGCGATGTGCGCGTGATGCTGCCGGGCTTTCCGGCCATCTGCGCGGGGCTGGAGGGCGCGGCGCCTGTGGGCAACTTTGCCATGCCGTGGGGCGAGCGGGTGGAGGTGGTCTACGGCACCTTGCCCGCACTGGCGCGGGAGGGGCGCACGCTGGGCGCCTATGTGCTCATGGCGCCGGACCTGTATGACCGACCCGGCAACCCCTACGAAGATGCCAACAAACAGGCCTATGGCGACAACCACCGGCGCTTTGCGGCGTTGGGCTTAGCTGCGGCCCATGTGGCGCATGGCCTGGATGCGCAGTGGCGCCCCCAATTGGTGCACAGCCACGACTGGCACGCCGCGCTGGCGCCGGCCAGCCTGGCGCTGTGGAACGAAGGGCAGGGCCCGCGTGTGCCTTCCGTGTACACCGTGCACAACCTGGCCTACCAGGGCGTGTTCGGCCCCGAGCACTTTGGCGATCTGGGTCTGCCCGGGCGCGCCTTCCATGTGCATGGCATGGAGTTCCATGGCCAGCTCTCGTTCATGAAGGCTGGCCTGTTCTATGCCAACCACATCACTACCGTCAGCCCCACCTATGCGCAAGAGATCCAGGGGCCAGAGCAGGGCTGCGGGCTGGATGGCCTGCTGCGCGCGCGCCACCACCACCTGAGCGGTATCCTGAACGCCGTGGACGACAGCGTGTGGAACCCGGGCACTGATGCGCTGATTGCGCATGCCTACGACGCCCGCCACATGACCGGCAAGGCGCAGAACAAGGCCGTGCTGCAGGCCGAAATGGGCCTCGCGCTGGAGCCCGATGCGCCGCTGTTTGCCGTGGTGAGCCGCCTGACCGAACAAAAGGGCCTGCCGCTGGTGCTGGCCGCGGTGGACGAAATCGTGGCGCGTGGCGGCCAACTGCTGGTGTTGGGCAGTGGCGAGACCGGGCTGGAGCAGGCCTTTGTGGCCCAGGCCAAGGCGAACAAGGGCCGCGTGGCCGTGAAGCTGGGCTACGACGAGACCTTTGCCCACCGCATTTTTGCGGGCAGCGATGTGACGCTGGTGCCCTCGCGCTTTGAGCCCTGTGGCCTCACCCAGATGTACGGCCTGAAGTATGGCAGCCTGCCGCTGGTGCGCCGTGTCGGTGGCCTGGCCGACACCGTGGTGGACTCTGACCTGGAAACTCTGGAAGACCGCAGCGCTACCGGCTTTGTATTTGATGATTTTGATGAAACCCAATATCGCCGCGCGGTGCGCCGGGCCTTTGCGCTCTACCACCGCAAGGCTGAATGGAGCCGCGTGCGGCAGACCGGCATGAAGCTTGCCTTCGACTGGGCTACCGCCGCTGGGCACTACACCGCGCTTTACCAAACGCTGATTCACGCATGACCACCACTCCCACTGCGACACTGCCCACCCCTGTGGATTTTGAATTTGATGCGCCCGGCCGCGACCTGGAGTCGCTGAAACGCTCCATCGCCAACAAACTGATGTTTGTGGTCGGCAAAGACCCTGCCGCCGCCCGCCCTGAAGATTGGTTACACGCGGCCGCCTATGCCGTGCGCGACCAATTGGTGGAGCGCTGGATGACCACCACGCGCGCCCAGTACGCGCAAGACGCCAAGCGCGTGTACTACCTCAGCATGGAGTTTTTGATCGGCCGCACTTTCAGCAATGCCATGCTGGCCGTGGGCCTGCGTGAGCGCGTGAAGCAGGCCCTGGCCGACTTTGGGGTGGACATGGACGCCGTGACCGAGCTGGAGCCCGATGCTGCGCTGGGCAATGGCGGCCTGGGTCGGTTGGCAGCGTGTTTTCTCGACTCCATGGCCACGCTCAACATTCCCGGCTTTGGCTATGGCATCCGCTACGACTACGGCATGTTCAAGCAAACCATTGTGGACGGCCGCCAGGTGGAGGTGCCCGACTACTGGCTCACCCATGGCAACCCCTGGGAATTTCCACGCCCCGAGGTGACCTACCGCGTGCAGTTCGGCGGCCATGTGGTGAAAGTGGGCGACGCCTACCAGTGGGTGGACAGCCACGACGTGCAGGCCATGGCCTACGACACCATCATTCCCGGCTACGCCACCAAGGCCACCAACACGCTGCGCCTGTGGTCGGCCAAGGCCACGCAGGAGATTGACCTGGGCGCCTTCAACCGTGGCAACTACTTTGCGGCGGTGGAGACCAAGAACCACTCCGAGAACGTGTCCCGCGTGCTGTATCCGGATGACTCCACGCCGTCTGGCCGTGAGTTGCGCCTGCACCAGGAGTTCTTCTTTTGCAGCGCCAGCGTGCAGGACCTGCTGCACCGCTACCTGCGCACGCACACCGGCTTTGACGAGTTGCCCAACAAGGTCAGCATCCACCTGAACGACACGCACCCGGTACTGGCTATTCCTGAGCTGATGCGTCTGCTGCTGGACGAGCACCATCTGCCCTGGGCCGATGCCTGGCGCCTGTGCCAAGGCGTGTTCAGCTACACCAACCACACGCTCATGCACGAGGCGCTGGAGACCTGGCCCGTGGAGATGATGGGCCGCATCCTGCCGCGCCACCTGCAGATCATTTACGACATCAATGCCCAGTTCCTGGCCCAGATCTCTCAGCGCGGTGGCAGTGCGGAGCTGTTGCGCAAGGTCAGCCTGGTAGATGAGGGCGGCGAGCGCCGCGTGCGCATGGCCTACCTAGCGGTGGTGACCAGCCATTCGGTCAACGGCGTGTCGGCACTGCATTCCGAGCTCATGAAGGAAAGTATTTTTCTGGATTTTGCGAACCTGTGGCCGGACCGTTTCAACAACAAAACCAATGGCATCACGCCACGCCGCTGGCTGGCGCAGGCCAACCCGGCCTTGTCCGCAGTGCTGGACAAGCAAGTGGGCACCGGCTGGCGCCGTGACCTCACGCAGCTCAGCGGGTTGAACGCCGTGCTCACGCAGCCCAAGGTGATCGAGGCCTTCCAGGGTGCCAAGCTGGCCAACAAGGAACGCCTGGCCGCCTGGGTGCAGGCCAATATGGGCCTCACCATTCCCACCGACGCGCTGTACGACGTGCAGGTCAAGCGCATCCACGAATACAAGCGCCAGCTGCTCAATGTGCTGCATGTGGTCACGCGCTATCTGCGCATCATCAAGCAGCCGAGCAGCGTGACCGTGCCACGCGTGGTGGTGTTTGCGGGCAAGGCTGCATCGGCGTACCACATGGCCAAGCAGATCATCCACCTCATCAACAACGTGGCCAGCGTGGTCAACAACGACCCGCGTGTGGGCAACCTGCTCAAGGTGGTGTTCATCCCCAACTACAGCGTGAGCTTGGCCGAGCGCATCATCCCCGCGGCCGATTTGTCCGAGCAAATCTCCACCGCCGGTACCGAGGCCTCGGGCACCGGCAACATGAAGTTTGCCTTGAACGGTGCGCTTACTATCGGCACGCTGGACGGTGCCAACGTCGAGATTCTGGAAAACGTGGGTGCTGACAACATCTTCATCTTCGGTATGACCACGCCACAGGTCGCCGCCACCCGCGCCGCGGGCTACCAGCCGCGCGCCATTGCCGAGGGCAATGCCGAGCTGACCACGGTGCTGGAGGCCATCCGTGATGGCGTGTTCAGCCCCGACGAGCCCGGCCGCTTTCAGGCCATTTACGACCTGCTGGTGAACTGGGGCGACCACTACCTGCTGCTGGCCGACTACGCGGCCTACATTGCCGCGCAGGAGCAAGTGGACCTGGCTTACGAGCACCGCGATGCCTGGGCTGTCAAAGCCCTGCGCAACGTGGCAGCCATGGGCCCGTTTTCATCGGACAGGACGATTGGGGAGTACGCAGACAAGATTTGGCGCAGCAAGCCGCTGGAGCTGGCCCCCTAGGCCCGTCCACGCAGCTTCCGCCAGACAGCGAAGGCATAACCGGGGCCCCGTGTTGGGGGACACCATGTGGAACACTGGCAAGGATAGTCGTGTCGTGGGTACGTGGGCCGCCGCATTGGCATTGGTGTGCGCGTTGCTGCCACCGGTCGGAGCCTGGGCCGCTGATAGGTGTGACAAGCTTGTGGTCACCGGCAACCCCGAATACCCACCTTACCTGTGGCGTGACCCCACCGACGACACCCGCCTGGTCGGTGCGAATGCCGACCTGATGCAGCTGCTGGCCAAGGAAATGGGTGTCAGCGTGGAGATGCGCTACGTGGGCAACTGGGCGCGCGTGCAGGAGGTGGTGCGCAGTGGCCGCGCCGACATGATTGCCGGCGCCTTCTACACCCTGCCGCGGCTGGAGTACATGGACTACTTTTACCCCGCCTTCCGCGAGACACGCTCGGTCATTTGGGTGCAGGCCAGCAAGCCCCTCAAGTACAAACAGTGGAGTGACCTGCGGGGCCTCAAGGGCGTGACCGTTATCAACAACAGCTTTGGCGAAAGCTTTGACCGCTATGCCAAAGAGTCGCTGAGTATTGATGCCGTAGCCAGTCTGGAAAGTGCGCTCAAAGTGTTGCAGGCCGGGCGTGTGGATTACCTGGTGTACGAGGAAGACCCGGGTAAGGCCTACGCCGCCAAACTGGGAATCACCGGTCTGCGCACCGTGTCACCGTCCATCAGCAACGAAAGCCTGTACGTCACGCTGTCGCACAAGTCCCCCTGCAACACCGGCGAGTTCCGCGGCCGCGTGTCCCGCGCGCTGTACACGTTGCACAAGCAGGGCGTAATGAACAAGCTGATTGAGGCGAACATCCAGCTGTGGCGCAAGCAAGCGGGCAAGCAGACGGTGATAAACAAATAGGGTTCTAGCCCCCGTGAAATAAGCGTGAGCAGCTATTGAAATAATAGCGCTGTAATCGAATCCCGAAATACCCAGGCCGCTACACACGCCAGGTTTCCCACCACCGTCAGCCAGTACCTCACCTGAAAACTCGCCTTGCTGGTCTTGTGCCGCAGCAGCCGCTGCGCTACCCATGCCGCAGGCCAACCGCCCAGTAGGCCGAGCAGGTGCAGTGTGTTCTCAGGCGTGCGCCACTGGCCGGTGCGGGCGGCGTGCTTGTCGCGCGCATAGAGCGCGAAGGTCAGCAGGTTGAGGGCGGCCCAGGCGGCTAGCCACAGGGCCATCGGGAATTAACCGGCCAGCGCCACGTAGACGTTCTGCACGTCGTCGTTGCCGTCGATGGCGGCCAGGAAGGCTTCCACTTCTTCCAGCGCTTCGGCGCTCAGGCTGGTGGGGTCCACGGGGTTCTTGGCCTTGTAGCCCAGCTTGGCGGACAGCACGTTGAAGCCGAAGTTGGGCAGGGCGCGGCTTACCAAATCGAGGTCGGTGGGGTCGGTGTAGAAGACGGTGTTGCCTTCTTCGTCGCCGGGCTCAAAGTCCTGCGCACCGGCCTCAATCGCGGCCACTTCGGCGTCGGAGTCTGCAGCGGTGGGCGCGGCTTCGATCATGCCCAGGTGGTTGAAGTCCCAGGCTACCGAGCCGCTGGTGCCCAGCTGGCCCTTGCGGAACAGCACGCGCATCTCAGGGGCGGTGCGCTTCACGTTGTCGGTCAGGCACTCCACCATCACGGCCACCTGGTGCGGGGCAAAGCCCTCGTAGATCACATGTTCGTAGTGCACCACTTCACCGGTCAGGCCCGCGCCTTTTTTGATGGCACGGTCCAGCGTTTCCTTGGGCATGGAGACCTTGCGGGCCTGTTCCACCACCAGGCGCAGCTTGGCGTTGGCGGCCGGGTCGGCCCCGCCGCGTGCGGCCACGGTAATTTCTTTCACCAGCTTGGTAAACAGCCGGCCCTTGGCATCGGCCACCAGGGCCTTGCCCTTTGCTTTCCATTGCGCGCCCATAGCGAATCTTTCTGAGTTGGATGGCGGATTTTACTTGGCAGCCTGGGCCGCTATGGCGTCTTTGGCACTGCGGCGCCATTGTTCAAAGCGTAGTTCCACCTGGGTGTGGAAGGCGTAGCTGGCCACCAGGCTCAGCACCCAGCTGGCGGCAATGAAGACCAGCGCCCATTCGGCGTCGTCCAGCTCCAGCTCTGCCCACAGCGCATTGGCCAGCAGCAGCACCGAAAAATGCACCAGAAACAGCGCGTATGAGGTGCGGCTCAGGCGGCCCACCCAGCGGTCTACCGCACGCGGCAGCGTCAGGCGGTAGCTGCCAAAGGTGGCCAGCACGGCTGAGACGCTGAGCGCCAGCGCAATCCGCGAGCGGAAGTCCACCACCAGCGAGGCCAGACCCGCGCTCAGCGTGGCCAGGTACAGGCCCAGCGCCATGACGCCGTGGCGCGCCCGCAGGCCGCCCCACCAGGCCAGTGCGCCCAGGCCATAGGCGCCAAAGAAGTAGGGTGCCCAGGCGTCCAGCGAGGCATCCATGTTGAACCAGGTGAGCGAGGCCACGGCCAGCGCGGCGACCAGGCCCAGGCTCAGCAGGCGTTGGCCGCGGCCCAGCCACAGCAGCAGCGCGATCATGGCGTAGAGCTGAAAATCTATCGCCACGTACCAGACGCCCGCGGAGAGCGAATCCACGTCCAACACGCTGTGCAGCAGGCTGGCGTGGGCGGCCAGTTGGGCCAGGCTGGGCGCGCCGGGCACCAGGTCGCCGTCCAGATGGGGGCGGGCAATGGCTGCGCACAGGATGGTCAGGCCCAGCGCGGCGGCGAACGGCACCACCAGGCGCAGGTAGCGCTGGCCCAGCGCCTGCAGCACGCTGGGCGCGCGGCGCACGGTAAACGCCATGCCGCGTGCGGCCAGGTAGCCGGCCACGACGAGAAACACCTGCACGGCAATGCGGGCGTCGTCAAACAGCCATTCGCTGGCGGAGGGGGCCACTTCGGCGGCGGCGTCGGACAACGGCCCGTAGGCCGAAAAGTGGTGCAGCACGATGCACTGGGCGGCAACGACCTTCAGGATGTCGATCAGGCGGAAATGGGAGGCAGGGGCGCGGGCAGCAGTCATCAAGCAAAAAAGAGGCGGGCCGGTTTCAGGCCAGCGTGTACAGCGGTATGTCTTTGGAAAGCGCCAGCGCATTGAGCTGCCGACGGGTTTTGCCAGCCAGAAAGGCGGCGATGGCGGTGTGGGCCTCGGGGGCGAACATGGCCAGAAGCCCCGATTGTGGCAGACCGGCCTCGGCCCCCAGCGCGGCAGCGAAGTGGGGCTCCAGCGCGGCCAGGGCCACGCGGCCGTCTTTACAGGGATAGACGCGGTAACCCGCGTGGCCGCCCCCCACGGCAGCGCCCGGCGTGGTCAGGCCCCAGCTGCGGGGCAGGGCCAGATAGCCGGCAGCGTCGGACAGGGCAATCTCCAGGTAGGCGCCTCGGCCTTTTTGCAACTGGTGGAGGCGCGCTTGCAGCACGGCCTCGGACGCCATGAGCGAGCCGCCCATGTCGGCATACAGCGTGGGCGGCAGGTCCAGGCCGGTGACCAGACCGTTTTCGGCCAGGTAGGTCAGGTCGTGGCCGGGTTCATCGGCTCGTGCGCCGGGGGCGCCCACGATGGCCACCACCGAGAGCTGGGGGTACCGCTTGTGCAGCGCCTTCCACTCCAGGCCCAGCTTTTTGAGGGCCGAGGGGCGGAACGAGGTGAGCAGCACGTCGGTGCGGGCCAATTCCTTGTGCAGGGCTTGCTGGCCTTTTTCGGTCTTGAGGTCGGCGATGGCGATCTTCATGCCCGCGTGCAGCGTGGCGTAGGCCTTGGGGTTGTAGGCGCCCATGGGGTCGCCAACCGGGGGCTCCAGCTTCACGCAGGTGGCGCCCATGGCGTGGCAGCGCATCAGCGCGGCCGGCCCCGGCAAATTCAGCGCCAGACTGAGAATGCGCACGCCTTTGAGGGGGCGCAGCGGTTTTGCGGCAGGGGCAGGGGCGCTGGTGGTCATGGTGTTTGCTATCAAAAGTGAAGCTGCTTGCGCAGATTCTACGGGGGCTAGAGCCTTGTTTCTTATACAACTGTCGCGAGTTGGACTGCCCAGGCCTTGAGCCAGGCGACGGCGTCTTCCTCGGGCTGGCTGGTCTCCATGGCGTCCAGCACGCAGATCTCGCCCACGCGCTGGGCGCCCAGGTCGCGCAGACGTTCGTCAAACTGTTTGCCGCCGCCCATGAAGCTGTCGCCATAGCTGCTGTCGCACAGCGCCACCAGGCCAAAGCGCACGTGGCCCAGGTACTTGGCCTGGGCATCCAGCGAGTGGAACAGCGCCTGGGCGTTGTCGGGCACATCGCCGCTGCCGGTGGTGCTGGTACAGATGATGAAGGCGCCGGGTTGGTCGAACACGCTGATGTCCAGGCCGTCCATGGGCAATACGGTGATCTGGGCGGCAATGTCGTCGGCGGCCATCTGCAGGGCCTGGGCCACGGCGCTGGCATTGCCGTGCACGCTGCCCACAAGAATGGTGATTTGCATAGGGGTTTCCGGAGGGTGGCGCCGATGATAGGGGCAATAATGGGGCACCTATTGTTGCCAGGTGCGCCCGTGACCACAGACCAGCTCGGTTTTGACTTTTTGCCCGATTTGCCCACGCTGCCCAGCACCAAGCCGGCAGCCAAAAAACGTGCATCCAGCGCCGCCACCAAGGCGCCTGCCAGCGCCCGCGCAGCGCCCGCCCCGGTGGCCGACGTTGTGCCTGCAGCCCCGGCACTGGATGCCGAGGCCATGGCCCGCGCGCTGGAAGCCCACCCCGACTACCGTGTGCAGCGCCGCCTGGTGCCCCGGCTGAACTGGCCGGGCACGGCCCAGGGGGCGATCAAGCGCATTCTGGTGCTGGACACCGAGACCACTGGTCTGGACCAGGCCAAGGAAAAGATCATCGAGCTGGCGCTGCTGCGCGTGGATGTGGACACCGCCACCGGCCTGCCCGTGGGCCCGGTGGTGGTGTACGACGGGCTGGAAGACCCCGGCAAACCGATTCCCAAAGAGGTGGTGGCCATTACCGGCATTACCGATGCCGATGTGCAGGGCCAGGCGCTGGACCTGGACCGCGTGGCCGAGTTGCTGGACGGGGTGGACGTGGTGATTGCCCACAACGCGGGCTTTGACCGCCCGTTTGTCGAAAGCCGCCTGCCTGCGTTTGCCAAGGTGGCATGGTCTTGCTCGTTTGCCGACATTGACTGGAAGGCCCAGGGCCGCGGCTCTGCCAAGCTGGAGAGCCTGGCGCAGGCGCTGGGCCTGTTTTACGACGCCCACCGCGCCGAGATGGACTGCCACGCGCTCTTGGCCGTGCTGGCCGTGCCACTGCCGCACGCCTCCCACACCGGCCTGGCCCAGCTGCTGGAGGCGGCGAATAACCCCAGCTACCGCCTGAGCGCCACCAACGCCCCGTTTGACGCCAAAGACCTGCTGAAGGCGCGCGGCTACCGCTGGAACGCCGACCAGCGTGTTTGGGCCACCCGCCTGGCCGACGACGCTGCGCTGCATGCCGAATTCGACTGGCTGCGCGACCAGGTCTACAACCACCGCCACGCGGCGGTGCAGATCGAAAAGATGGACGCCCTGGCCAAGTACTCCACGCGCAGTGGCGTGGTGGTGCACCAGCAGCTGTAAATTTGCGGAGGGCCTGGGATGTTGACGACCTACCACGGCAGTTGCCACTGCGGCGCGGTGCGTTTTGAAGCGGACATCGACCTGAGTGTTGCCACCTACCGCTGCAACTGCTCCATCTGCAGTCGCACGCGGTTTTGGCATGCCGTGGTGCGGCCCGCTGCGTTCCGGCTGTTGGCGGGCGAGGGCGCGCAGACCCAGTACCTGTTCAACACCGGGCTTAACCAGCACTACTTTTGCCGCCACTGTGGTGTGCGCGCCTTCGGCATTGGCAATACTCCCAATGGCCACCAGATCTACAGCGTCAACCTGGGTTGCCTGGAGGACGTGAGCCCCGAGACCCTGGCCGCGGCCCCCGTGGTGTACATCGACGGTTTGCACGACAAGGCCTCAGCGCCAGCGATCACCAGCTACCTGTAGTTCGGGAAGCGCGCCAAGCCTGAGGTCGAATTTGTGTCGGCATGTAACTTGCGTGCTATGTTGGCCATAAGGTATGACATGGAAAACAAATGGCCGTCTTCGTTGGCGCTCTCCTGGACATAGCCCCAAAGTTGGGCATCTCTATCCCCCTGCGGGCCAAGCTGCGCACGGATACAGACCACGCGTCTGCCATGGAAGCTGCTGCCGGGTTCGGGCTATGGTGGTATGACGCGCACAGCGGGCAGATTCTGCTGTCCACCCATGCAGCCAAACTGCTCGATGTGCAGGGCCGTCATCACAAAAACTTGGACGAGACCCTGATCCACGTGGTGCCCGATGATGCGGCCCGGCTGGTCGCGCTGCTGTCAGATACGGCGGTGCCTTGCACGGAGGGTGTCGAGGTGCGTGTGCTGAGTGTGGCCGACGGCATGCGCTGGCTGCGCATCTCTACGCTGCCCCATGACCCGCAGCATCCACAACTGCTCAATGGGATGTTGCAGGACATCAGCCAGGTCAAACATGCGGCGGTGCGCGAGCGGCTGGGTTTTGAGCTGACCGAATACCTGGTGGGCAGCCACGCACTGGGCGATGCCATTGACAGCGCCATCCAGCTGATTTGCAAAAATCTGGGCTGGGAGTGGGGCGCCTATTGGGGCATGGAGCACTCCGGTCTGGTGCAGCCGTACCTGGCCTGCAAGAACTTCTGGCATCCCCCCGATTACGACCTCGCGGAATTTTCGCAAGCCAGTGAAACCCTCCACATGCGGGCTGGCGAAGGCCTGGTGGGCCGTGTGTGGGAAAGTGGCGAGGCACAGTGGGTGGAGAGTATGGGCAACGACCCCAGCTTTTTGCGCCATACCAGTGCCCGGGTCTGTGGCCTGTGGTCGGGCTATGTGTTTCCGGTGACCTATGTGTCGGATGATGGAGTGCACCACCGCCCTGGCGTGCTGGAGTTTTACAGCAGCCTGTCGCGCCAGCCGGAAGCCCAATTGCCCAAGCTTTCCAAGACCATAGGCGCGCTGATTGCCCAGACCGCTGGGCGCCTGGAAAAAGAGGCCGAAATTCGGCACATGGCGCAGGTGGACGAACTCACCGAACTGGCCAACCGTGCGCACTTCTATGCCCTGTTGGACCGGCGCTGTGTGCGTGCGGCCAGGGCCAATACCGTATTCGGACTGATGTACATCGACCTGGACCGCTTCAAGCCGATCAACGATGCCTTCGGCCATGAGGCGGGCAATGTGGTGCTGCGCGGCTTTGCGGCGCGGCTCAAGCAGGTGGCGCCGGATGATGCTGTGGTAGGTCGCCTGGGGGGCGACGAGTTTGCGGTGCTGGTGCCGTGCCGCAACGATGCGGAGCTAGCCCATATCGCGCAGCAGATTCTGGAAGCCGCACGCACGCCGTTTGAGTACGAGGGCATTGAACTCACCGTGTCGGCCAGCGTAGGCATCAGCCGCTTCCCCGACAACGGCTTGACCAGCCCCGAGCTGCTGCGCAGTGCGGATGCGGCGATGTACCGCGTCAAACAAAACGGCCGCAACAACAGCGACGTGTTCTCCAACAGCAGCCCCAATTTGCTGGCGCAGCAGCAGGCTTCCATCGCCCAGCGCCTGGCGATCGAGACCGAGCTTAACCACGCGCTGCAGGACAACGCGTTGTTTTTGGCCTACCAGCCCATCTTTGATATTGCCTCGGGCCGCATGCACGGCGTGGAGGCCCTGGTGCGCTGGCGCCGCCAGGACGGCACGCTGGTGCCGCCCGACCTGTTCATCCCCATTGCTGAGCAAAGCCACCTCATCGTGGAGATCGATCAGTGGGTGATAGCCCAGGCCTGTCACGACCTGGCTACGCTGCGCGCGGCGGGGTTTGATGGCCTCAAGGTCCACGTCAACATGGCGGCCACCGAGTTTGCCAATTGCGCCTTGCCAGAAAACCTGCGCCAGTTGACAGCCTCGCTGGGCATAGACCCCAGCAGCATCTCACTGGAGCTGACCGAGGGCATGCTGATGAAGCATCCCGAGCAGGTGGTGCGCGTGATGCACGACCTGCGCAAGCTGGGGTTCGAGATCAGCCTGGACGACTTTGGCATGGGGCATTCCTCGCTGTCCATGTTGAAGAACCTGCCCATCTCGTCCATGAAGGTGGACCGCTCGTTTGTGCGTGACCTGCCCACGCAGGAGCGCGACCGCGCCATCGTCAACACCATCGTTGGCCTAGGCCAGCACATGCGACTGGATGTGATTGCTGAGGGCGTGGAAACGCTGCCGCAGCTCATGGTGTTGCGCGAGGCCGGGTGCACGCTGATCCAGGGCTTTTTGCTGAGCCGTCCGCTTAGTCTGCAAGACCTGCTGGCGCAGTTTCCCAAAGGCAAAAGCCCCGCTTAGCCCACCAGCTGGCCTTGTTTGGAAGCAAGTTCACCCGTTTGGGGGATGGGCAAATTCGTCGCGCTTTCTTAAACTTCCCGCTTCAGGGAGAAAGAGCGTGAACAAAAAACAAACCAAAGCCAAGGTGCAAGCCTTGCTAACCGCTGGTGTGGGCAAAACGGCCGTGTTCCGGCTGCTAAAGGGGCACGGCGTGCGTGACAGCGTGTTGGCGCACTACATCGCTTCGCACGTAGATGCGTCTGAGGTCGATGAGCATGCCAACAAGATCGACCGCCTGCTGTGGATCATGTATGCCCAGGCGCTGCTGGGGCTGTGGATAGGCTGGGGCATGGCGGCTGCGTGGGGGCCCGTCGGCAAGGGGGTTGCGCTGTTGCTGTGTGCCGGCCTGCCGCTGTTGTTTGCCTGGGGTTTTTACAGAAACCTGGCGGGTTTCTACAACGCCTATCTTTTGCTGCAGGTGGTGCAACTGTCCAAAGCCTTCAAAGACTTCAACGCCGAGCCCGTCATCACCTTGGTGGCGGTGGGCATCAACATCGCGGTGCTGGCCTATGTCTGGTACGTGCGCTCCAAATTGTTCCCTGACTTTCTGGCGTTCACACCAAAAAAGCAGTCGGGTAAATACGTGTTTGTGAGCTAATTTGGCCTCTGGCCCCCGTGCAATATGCGCCAGTAGCTATTGATTTAATAGCGTTCTGGTTCCTGTGCTTGGGGGCGCTCTCCCGCATTCCTTGTGAAAGGGTTTCAACTTCCTTTCACTGCTTCACCTAGCTTTCCCTATTGCGGCTGCACCGGGCACAGCGCACCATTCTCCCCATGCAGTTGTTATTGGTGGAAGATGATCTGGACCTGGTGGATGCGCTGAGCCGTGTGCTGGCTTCGCGCGGGTTGGCGCCCGTGTGCTGCGCCGACGGGCAGGAGGCCTTCGCCTTGGTGCGCAAACGCACATTTGACGTGATCGTGCTGGACCTGAGTCTGCCGGGCATGGATGGGCTGGAGTTTTTGCAGCGCATCCGCGATGCCGGCATGCGCATCCCGGTGCTGGTGGTCACGGCCCGTGGCTCGATTGGCGAGCGCGTGGAAGGACTCACGGCCGGGGCCGATGACTACCTGACCAAACCTTTTGACACCGAAGAGCTGGTGGCACGCATCAAGGCATTGGTGCGGCGCAGCCAGGGCGTGGAAGAGTTCCGCTGCGGCCATCTGCATCTGGACATGGCCAGCGGCGCCCTGATGCGCTCTGGCCGGCCGCTGGAGATTGCGCCGCGTGAGGCTGCCATGCTGCGCACCTTGATCATGCGCCCGAGGCGCCCGGTGTCACGCGATGAGTTGTTTCACGCCGTCTTTGGCGGCGAGGCTGACCACCAGCCCGACGCGGTGGATGTGCTGGCCCACCGGCTGCGCAAACGCCTGGCCGGCACCGGCACCAGTGTGTTGACCATGCGTGGTGTGGGCTACCTTCTGGTGGACGAGCTGGCCAGCGAGACACAGGTGTCCGCATGAGCCCAAGCACGGCGCCAAGCAGCAGGTCCATGCGCGTGCAGATTGCGCTGTGGTGCATGGCCTTGTCGGTGGTTACCGCCGGGGCGGTGCTGGGCCTGGCAGGGCTGGGGCTGTCATGGCGCGATGCCGAATGGTGGGGGCTGGCGATGATGGCGCTGGCGTTGCTAGGCCTGCTGGCCTGGTGGGGCGCCGGCCGCAGCCTGGCCCCCTTGCACCACCTGGCGGCCACGGTGGCGGCGCGCCGCCCGCAGGATACCGCCTTGTTGCCACATGCCCCGGCCCCCGAGCTGGAGGCCATGGTGCGTGGCCTCAACAGCCAGTGGCAGCAGCAACAGGCCGCACTCGATCAGCAGCAGCGCTTTATTGCCGAAGCCTCGCACCAGCTGCGCACGCCGCTGGCGGTGCTCAAAACCCAATTGCAAGGCGCGATAGCGGGTGAGCTGCAGACCGCAGAGACCCTGCCCAAGATGCTACGTACCGTGGACCGGGCCTCGCACCTGGCCAACCAGCTGCTGTCCAAGGCCAAGGTGGACCAGAAGCTGCAGAACGCGCAGTGGACGGACATTGACCTGCAGCACATCGCCAGTGAGGTGCTGGTGGAGTGCGCGCCGCTGATTGCGCGCAAACGCTTGGACGTGTCCCTCGAAGCACTGCCGGTGCGCCTGCACACCGACGGCTGGCTGGTGGGGGAGCTGTTGCGCAACCTGGTGGCCAATGCCATCCACCAGAGCCGCCCGAGTGGCAGCTTGGGTGTGGTGATTCGCTACCTGCCGACCGAGGTGGAGCTGCTGGTGTGGGACAACGCCGGCGGCATTGACGAGGAGGTGCGCGAGCGCCTGTTCCTGCCGTTTGAGTCGGCCAGCGGCGGCACCGGCGTGGGCCTGGGGCTGTCGATATGTAAGCAGATTGCCGTGTCCATGCAGGCCAGCCTGGACCTGTACAACCGCCTGCAGGGCGGCACCGTGGTGGGGGTGGATGCGGTAGTGCGCTGGCCGTTGCCCGAGGGGCAGACCCCGACCACGGCATCGCAGCCGGTCGCGGCGCCGCTGGCCCAACCTCTCTCGCACGCCACGCTGCGGGTTCCCGCATGAGCCAGGGGCTGCACTTGCACGGCATTGAAAAAACCTATGCGAACGGCTACCGCGCGCTGCGCGGTGTGCAGCTGCGCGTGCCCGAGCGCCGACTGACCACGTTGCTGGGGCCTTCGGGCTGCGGCAAGAGCACGCTGCTGCGCCTGGTGGCCGGGCTGGAAGTGCCGGATGCGGGCCAGATTTTCTTTCGCGGGGAAGACCTGACCCAGCGCCCGGCAGACCAGCGCGACATGAGCCTGGTCTTTCAGAGCTACGCACTGTTTCCTTACCTGTCGGTGCAGGACAACGTGCGCTATGGCCTCAAGGTACAAGGCATGCCGGCGGCCGTGCAGGCCGAGCGCTGTTCCCAGGTTATCGGCCTGCTGGGCCTGGACGGGCTGGAAGACCGCCTGCCCCACGAGCTTTCCGGCGGGCAGCAGCAGCGCACCGCGCTGGCACGCGCCCTGGCCCTGCAGCCCGCGCTGGTGCTGCTGGACGAGCCCCTCTCCAACCTGGACGCCAACCTGCGCCGCCATATCCGCGAGGACATTCGCCAGCTGCAGCAGCGCCTGGGGCTGACGGTGCTCTATGTCACCCACGACCACGCCGAGGCCATGTCGGTCAGCGACCAGGTGGTGGTGATGCAGGAAGGGCGCGTGGTGCAGATTGGTTCCCCGCGCGACATCTACGAACAGCCGCAGACGGAGTTCGTTGCCCGCTTTATGGGCGACTCGACTGTGTTCGAGGCGCATTGCGATGGCGCCGGGCAGGTCACCCTGGGCCCGCTCACCATCGACGCCGGCCAGGGCTTGCGCCATGGGGCTGTGCAGGTGGTGGTGCGGCCACAGGCTTGGCGCATAGAGCCCGCCGGTACCCAGGGGCTGGCCGGCAAAGTGCTGCGCAGCGCCTATCTTGGCCGCACGGCGGAGATGTGGGTGCAGACCGCACTGGGTAGCCTGCTCGTCATCTCGGACCTGACCGGCCGCCGCCACGAGGCCGGGGCACCGGTCAGTCTTTTTCTGTCGCGAAAAGGGGTTAGCGTCCTTTTGCCCACAAGTGTTTCGACCCCTCAGACCGTTCCGGTCTTTCAATCTAGGAGACAACCATGAAAAAAAATGAATTGCTGGTGCTGACCCTCATGGCTGCGGCCGGAGTGTCGGCTTCTGCCCAATCGGGTGGCGAGGTCAACATCATCTGCTCCGGCCAGGCGCCCTGGTGCAGCATGATTGCCGTCACGTTCGAGAAGAGCCAGGGTGTCAAGGTCAACATGACGCTCAAGGGTTCGGGCGAGGCGGTGGCCCAGCTCATGGCCGAGCGTGCCAACCCCAAGACGGATGTGTTCTTTGGTGGCACGGGTGACCCGCACCTGGTGGCGGCCGAGCAGAACCTCACGCAGGAGTACAAATCGCCCATGCTGCCCAAGCTCTACGACTGGGCGCAAAAGCAGGCCGCGCAGTCGGGCTACAAGACGGTGGGCATCTATTCCGGCCCGCTGGGCTTTGGCTACAACACCGAGCTGCTGGCCAAGAAGAAGCTGGCCGTGCCCAAGACCTGGACCGACCTGATCAAGCCCGAGTACAAGGGCGAGATCCAGTCCGCCAACCCGTCGTCCAGTGGCACGGCTTACACCATGATCGCCACGCTGGTGCAGCTGATGGGCGAAGACAAAGCCTTTGACTATCTGGCCAAGCTGCACAAGAACATTGCCACTTATCAGCGCTCGGGCGTGGGCCCTATCAAGGCCGTGGCACGCGGCGAGGCGGCCATCTCCATCAGCTTTGTGCACGACGGCCCGGGTGAAAAAGCCCAGGGCTTTCCGCTGGAAACCATCACCCCCAGCGACGGCACGGGCGCGGAGATTGGCTCCATGTCCATCGTGCGCGGTGCGCGCAATCTCGACGCGGCCAAGAAGTTCTACGACTGGGCGCTGACCCCTGGTGCCCAGGCTCTGGGTGCGGCCACGCTGCAGTTCCAGCTGCCGTCCAACCGCGAGACCAAGGTGGACCCGCGCGTGCCCGACTTCCGCAAGATCAAGATGATTGACTACGACTACGCCAAGTACGGCCAGTCCGCCGAGCGCAAGCGCCTGATCCAGCGCTGGGAGCGCGACGTCAACGGCCAGGGCCGCTAAGCCTCGCCATCTGATCCGCCCCGCCGCACACTGCGGCGGGTTTGCACTGTCTTTCTCTCCACATTCATGACACACGAACATCCGTGGCGCCTGCACCGCGCCATTGCCTTGTGGCTGGCGCTGGGCCTGGCGGCCTTTGTGCTGCTGCCCTGGTATTTTTTGCAAAGCGGCGGGCTGGGGGACGCCTTGTCGGGCGTCTGGGGTGGCCCATCCACGGCCAGTGGTTGGACGCAAGCCTGGAGCCACCACCGCATCTGGCTGGCATCGGGCCTGGCCGGCTTGCTGCTGGCCGGCACGGCGCTGCTGAGCCCACACGCCCGCCTGCAGGGGCTGCTGCTGTGCGGCGGGGCTGGGCTGGGCCTGGCCGGGCTGCTGCTCAGCGGTTTTGCCATTGGCATGGTGGGCTGGTCCTGGGATTGGCTCAACGCGCTGATGGGCCCTATCGAGCTGACCCAGCCTGGCATGGGCTGGGGTGGCTTTGTGGTGGTGGTGTGCCTGCTGGCGCTGCTGTCGATCGGGGTGACCCGGCTGGGTGGCTTCAAGGGCGATGCTTTTGTGGCTGGCGCGGTGCTAGGCTGCGCGGCGCTGCTGGCGCTGTTTGTGGTCTACCCGGTGCTCAAGTCGCTGATGGGCAGTGTGCTCAATGACGAGGGGCGGTTTGCCGCGGCTGCGCTTTGGGAGCGCATCGGCACGGTGCGCATCTGGGGCCTGGGTTGTATGGTGTCGCAAAGCCGCTGCGGTGTGGCCTGGAACACGCTGGGCCTGGCCCTGCTGACGGCAGCAGGCACCACGTTCCTGGGCACCCTGATCGCCCTGTGGGCCGAGCGCGAGGCCAAGCGGCTGGCGCGTCCGCTCAACATTCTGGCCATGTTGCCCATCATCACGCCGCCGTTTGTGGTGGGCTTGGGGTTGATCTTGCTGTTCGGTCGTGCTGGGCTCTACAACCAGTTCATGGAGTGGGCCTTCCATATCGAACCCACGCGCTGGTTCTACGGTTTCTTTGGGGTCTGGCTGGCGCAACTGTTTGCCTTTACGCCCATCGCCTTCATGATCATGCGCGGGGTGGTGCAGGGCGTGAGCCCGTCCATGGAAGAGGCGTCGCAGACCCTGCGCGCCAACCGCATGCAGACCTTCTGGAGCGTGACGCTGCCATTGCTCAAGCCCGGCCTGGCGAATGCCTTCCTCGTCGGCTTCATCGAAAGCATGGCCGACTTCGGCAACCCTATTGTGGTGGGCGGGCAGTTTGCCGTGCTGTCCACCGAAATCTTCTTTGCCATCGTTGGCTCTTCGCTGGACCCCGGCATGGCGGCGGCGCTGTCGCTTATCCTCACGCTGTTTGCGCTGGTGGTGTTCTTCATCCAGCGCCGCGTGCTGGGTAAGGGCAGCTTCACCACAGTGGCAGGCAAGGGCGACGCGGGCTTGCCCATGCCGCTGCCAGCGGCCGTGCGCAAGCTCTGCCTGGGCGTGGCCGGGCCCTGGCTGCTGTTCACGCTGGTGGTCTACCTGTTTGCCTTTGCCGGTGGCTTTGTGCAGACCTGGGGGCGCGACTACACGCCCACGCTGAATCACTTCCGCACGGCGTTTGATGTGCAGTGGGGCGCGTTCGGCTGGGTCTGGGCCGGCACAGCCTGGAACTCGCTGTTCACCACGCTGTCATTGGCGGCCATGGCGGCCCCCATCTGCGCGGGCATGGGCCTGTTGATTGCCTGGCTGCTGGCACGCACCGAGTTCCGTGGCAAGGCTACCTTCGAGTTCTCGGCGCTGCTGACCTTTGCCGTGCCCGGCACGGTGCTGGGGGTGAGCTACATCCTGGCCTTCAACGTGCCGCCCGTGGAGCTGACGGGCACCGGGCTCATCATCGTGCTGTGCTTTGTGTTCCGCAACCTGCCGGTGGGCGTGCGGGCGGGCACGGCGGCCTTCAAGCAGCTGGACCGTTCGCTGGACGAGGCCTCGCTGATGCTGCGCGCCAACACGCTGACCACGCTGCGCCGGGTGGTGCTGCCGCTTATCAAGCCGGCGCTGGTGGCTGCGCTGGTGTATTCCTTTGTGCGCTCCATCACCACCGTGTCAGCGGTGATCTTTCTGGTCACGGCGCAGTACGAGCTGTCCACCACCTACATCATCGGCCGCGTGGGCAATGGCGACTATGGCGTGGCGCTGGCCTATTGCACGGTGCTCATCGTGCTGATGTCCTGCAGCACGCTGCTGGTGCAGGCCCTGGTGGGCGAACGCAAGCTGGGTCGCCGGGCAACACCGGCGGCGCATTGAACTTCATTTGATCGGGTTTCTCATGACAACTACCAACACAGGCATCTCCTTCCGTCAGGTCATCAAGCGCTATGGCGGCGCCAATAGCCCGCTGGTCGTGCGCGGCATCGACTTCGAGGTGCGTAAGGGCACGCTCACCACCATCCTGGGCCCCTCGGGCTGTGGCAAGACCACCACGCTGCGCATGATTGCTGGTCTGGAGACACCGTCTGGCGGGCAGATATTCATCGACGGCCGTGACGTGACCAACCTGGGACCTGCTGAGCGGAATGTGAGCATGGTGTTTCAGAGTTATGCGCTGTTCCCCCATATGTCGGTGCTGGAAAATGTGGCCTACGGGCTGACGGTGAGCGGTGTGCCCAAGTCCGAGGTGCAAGACCGCGCCCGGGCCGCCATGGCGCTGGTGGGATTGGGGGGCTACGAGGCACGCTACCCGGCAGAGTTGTCGGGCGGTCAGCAGCAACGCGTTGCGTTGGCACGTGCGCTGGTGCTGGAGCCGTCAGTGCTGCTGTTTGACGAGCCGCTTTCCAATCTGGACGCGCGCCTGCGCCGCTCCATGCGCGAAGAAATTCGCAGCCTGCAGCAGCGCCTCAAGCTCACGGTGGCCTATGTCACCCACGACCAGAGTGAGGCCCTGGCGGTGAGCGACCAGATCATCGTGATGGATGGCGGCCTGATCGCCCAGGCCGGTAGCCCGCGCGAGCTTTACGAGAACCCGAAGACCGAGTTTGTGGCCGGCTTCATGGGCGAGGCCGTGCTGCTGGATGGCGTGTGCGAAGCCGAAGGCGCCGTGCGCCTGGGTCCGCTGACCCTCACCACGCCCCAGCGCGTGGCCACCGGCCCGGTGAAGGTGGCGATCCGCCCGGAAGCCTGGTCGGTACACGATGGACATGGGCAGGGGCTGCTGGGCACCGTGTCCAAGGCGGCCTACCTGGGCTCCTTCCAGGAGCTGACCGTGGATACCAGTCTGGGGGAGATCTTTGTGGTGTCGTCTGACGCGCAGGGCAGCTGGAGCAGCGGCGATGCCGTGACCCTGCAACTGTCGGAGCGTGGGGTGTCGGTGGTGGCGGTTTAGGCCACTTCGCGCGCCATGCCCTGCGTTAGTGACAGGGCCCTGGCCGCCTCGCGCAGGTGTTCGCGCACGTCGGCCATGTCCGGGCCTATGTGGCGGTCGATGCGGCGAATGTAGGGGCAGGTGAGGGTGGCCAGCGCCGTGTTGTCGGGTCCCAGGATGGGGAAGGAAATATCGATCACGCCCAGTGTTTGCGCACTGTCGCGCTCCAGGAACCCACGTTCGCGCACGCTGGACAGAGTGGCCTGCAAGGCCGTTTCGGTGATGGGCACCTCGCCGTCCAGCGGTGTGTGTTCGGCCAGCATGCGGCGGTAGCTTCCTTCGTCGGCAAAGGCCAGCAGCAGGTGACCCGAGGCCGTGTCCAGCAGGCCCACGCGTGCACCGCGTTGCACCGCAAAGCTCCAGCCGCTGGGGCTGTTGATCTGTGCGCTGATCAGCACATTGCCGCGGTCATACACCCCCATGTGGCAGGACTGCTCCGCCTTGCGCGCAAATTCGTCCATTACGGGCAGCGCCTGGTTGATCAGGCGGCTCAAGGGCGGGTGCATATTGGCCAGTGCAAACAGCTTGAGGCTCAGCGCATAGCGGTCCCCCGACGGGTTGCGCATCACGTATTGGCGCACCACCAAGCGCTCCAGCATGCGGTAGATCTCGCTGGCGCTGCGGTCCATTTCCTTCACGATTTCGGCACGTGTCAGGCCATGCGGCTGCGTGGCCAGCAGTTCCAGAATGTCCAGCCCTTTGTCCAGAGCGGGCGCGCGGTAGCGCTCGTCGGTGGCCAGCAGGTCCTGCGGTTCTTCGGTCTTGGGGCGGCGGCCGCGGGGCTTGGGTTCTGGCGTGGTCATGGGTGGTGCACTTTCGTTCTTGGGTTTTTATAGCAGAGCCTCCGTGGCCTAGGGTAAGTCCTAGTCCTTGCAGCAGCAAACATGCCTATCATTCTGCTTCATACATGAATTGTTTATTCATATTTGAATTATTAAACCGGAGTCAGCAGCATGGGTCAAGGGCGTTTGCAAGGTAAAACAGTGCTTATCACCGCCGCGGCGCAGGGTATTGGCCGGGCCAGCGCACTGGCCTGTGCAGCCGAGGGAGCCCGCGTGATTGCCACCGACATCAACCAGGCGTTTCTGGACACCTTGGCTGCCGAGCACAGCAGCATCCAGGTGGAGCTGCTGGACGTACGCAATGACGCGGCTGTGGCGGCTCTGGCTGCCCGCACCCCAGCGCTGGACGCCCTGTTTAACTGCGCGGGCATGGTGGCCAACGGCAGTGTGCTGGAGTGCACGGAAGCAGACTGGGACCTGAGCTTTGACCTGAACGTGAAAAGTATGTTCCGCATGACACGCGCCTTTTTGCCGGCCATGCTGGCCAAGGTCGAGACGCAAGGCGGCAGCGTGTCCATCATTAACATGGCGTCCATGGCGTCCAGCATCAAAGGCTTTGCCAACCGCTGCGCCTACGGAACCACCAAGGCCGCGGTCATTGGCCTGACCAAATCGCTGGCGGCCGACTATGTGAAGGCTGGCCTGCGCGCCAATGCGCTGTGCCCTGGTACGGTAGATACCCCGTCGCTGCGCGGGCGCATTGCCAGTGCTGCCGACCCGGTGCAGGCTGAAAAAGACTTCATTGCCCGCCAGCCCATGGGGCGCCTGGCCACGGTGTCGGACATCACCCCCATGGTGGTGTATCTCGCCAGTGACGAATCGCGCTTTGTCACCGGGCAGACCCTGCTGGTCGACGGTGGCGTCACCATTTGAGCGTCGTAACACCCAAGGCCTGATCGTGACCCCACTGGTTTCCGTACAAAACCTCAGCAAATCGTTTCCCGGCGTGAAGGCGCTGGATGGCGTGCGCTTTGACCTGATGCCCGGCGAGGTGCATGCCCTGATGGGCGAGAACGGCGCGGGCAAGTCCACGCTGATGAAAATTCTGGCCGGCGTCTACCGCAAGGACAGCGGCGAGGTGCTGCTGGACGGCAAGCCGGTGGAGATTGACAGCCCGGCGCATGCGCAGTCGCTGGCCATTGGCATCATCCACCAAGAGTTGCACTTGATGGGCCATCTGACGGCGGCACAAAACATTTACCTGGGGCGCGAGCCCCGCAAAACAGGCGGCCTGTTTCTGGACGAAGCGCAGCTCAACCGCGACGCGCAGGAATTGTTTGACCGCATGCACCTGGCGCTGGCGCCCACCACCCCGATTGGCGAGCTGACCGTGGCCCGCCAGCAGATGGTGGAGATTGCCAAGGCGCTGTCGCACAAGTCGCGCGTGCTCATCATGGACGAGCCCACGGCTGCCCTGAACAATGCTGAGATTGAAGACCTGTTCCGCATCATTCGTCAGCTGAAAAGTGAGGGCGTTGGCATTGTTTACATCTCGCACAAGATGGACGAAATCCAACGTATTGCCGACCGCATCACCGTGATGCGCGATGGCGCCTACATTGCCACCGTACCGGCTGCGACACCCATGTCCGACGTGATCGCCATGATGGTGGGCCGCAAACTGGAGCAGGCCGAAAAGACGATTCCCAATACCTCGACCAATGAGGTGCTGCTGGAGGTACGTGGTCTCAACCGTGGCCGCGCGATCCGCGACGTGAACTTCAGCGTGCGCCGTGGTGAGATTCTGGGTTTTGCCGGGCTCATGGGCGCGGGCCGCACCGAGGTGGCGCGCGCCGTGTTTGGTGCCGACCCGATTGAGTCGGGCGAAGTGCGAGTGCGCGGGCAGGTGATTCGTCTGAGCTCGCCACAAGACGCGGTGCAGGCCGGCATTGGCTACCTGTCTGAAGACCGCAAGCACTTTGGCCTGGCCACCGGCATGGATGTGGAATCCAACATCACGCTACCCAGCTTGAAGCGCTGGCTAAAGTGGGGCGTATTTTTGAACCGCCCAGCCATCCGCACGGTCTCGCAACAGATGGTGGAGAAGCTGCGCATCAAGACGCCGTCGCTGACACAGACCGCCAAGCTGCTGTCCGGTGGCAACCAGCAAAAGGTGGTGATTGCCAAGTGGCTGGTGCAGGACTGCGAGGTACTGATTTTTGACGAACCCACGCGCGGTATCGACGTGGGCGCCAAGAGCGAAATCTACAAGCTGCTCAACGACCTGGCCGCCCAGGGGCGCGCCATCATTGTGATTTCCAGCGAACTGCCCGAAGTGCTGCAACTGAGCCACCGCGTGCTGGTGATGTGCGAAGGCCGCATTACCGGCGAGGTGCGTGGCGACGAGGCTACGCAGGAGCAGCTTATGGCGCTGGCCACGCGGCGCGAGACAGACAACCCAGCAGCGGTTGTGCACTGACATTCATAAAAACACCAAGGTAACTCTTCCATGTCTGAATCGAACTCTCCCTCTTGGCTGGCGCGCTTGTCTGGCGGCCAGGCCAAGCAGAAACTGCTGGCCTTTGCCAGCCTGATTGCACTGATCCTGGTGTTCACCGCGCTCAAGCCCGATGCCTTCATGACGCAGGACAACATCATTGGCATCCTGCAGTCCACCACGGTCATTGGCGTGCTGGCCATTGCCAGCACCTTCGTCATCATCACCTCGGGCATTGACCTGTCGGTGGGCGTTCTGATGACGTTCTGTGCGGTCATGGCCGGTGTTTTTATGGTGAACTGGGGCATGCCCATGCCACTGGGTGTTGTGTGCGCACTGGCTATGGGCGCGCTGTCGGGCTGTGTTTCTGGCCTGGCCATCACCAAGCTCAAGGTGCCTCCCTTTATTGCAACCCTGGGCATGATGATGTTGCTCAAGGGCTTGTCGCTGTTGATCACGCACACCCGCCCCATCTATTTCAACGACGTGGAGGGCTTTGACCAGATTTCGCTGGGCTCGCTGATCGGCGACCTCATTCCTGCGCTGCCCATTCCCAACGGTGTTCTCATCATGTTTGTGGTGGCAGTGGTCTGTGCAGTGGTGCTGAACAAGACGGCTCTAGGCCGCTACACCTTTGCACTGGGCAGCAACGAAGAGGCGGTGCGCCTCTCGGGTGTGAATGTGGACCGCTGGAAGGTCATCATCTACACCTTTGCAGGTGGCATTTGCGGCGTCTCGGGCCTATTGATTGCCTCGCGCCTGAACTCTGCCCAGCCCGCGCTGGGACAGGGTTACGAGCTCGATGCCATCGCCGCGGTGGTGATCGGCGGCACCTCGCTCAGCGGTGGGGTGGGCACGATCTTGGGAACCATCATTGGCGCTTTCATCATGAGTGTGCTGATCAACGGTCTGCGCATCATGTCGGTGGCCCAGGAGTGGCAGATGGTGCTCACCGGTCTCATCATCATTTTGGCGGTCTACACCGACAACCTGCGCCGCAATAAGAAATAAGGAGACCGCACCACGCCCCATGCCCCGCTGTTTACTTTCCGAATTTTCATTTCGCTTTTTTTCGTGATTCCGTGTGACATAACTTTTTCTAACAGGAGACATCCCATGAACGCAAAACGACAACTGCTGGCTTTGACCGCTGGCTTGGCACTGGCTGGTTTTTCCAGCTTCGCAACCGCCCAGGAGATCTACATTCCCCTGATTTCCAAAGGCTTCCAGCACCAGTTCTGGCAAGCCGTGAAGCAGGGCGCTGACCAGGCCGCCAAGGACTACAAGGTGAAGGTCACCTTCGAAGGCCCAGAGACCGAACAACAAGTGGACAAGCAGATCGACATGCTGTCCGCAGCCATGGCCAAGAAGCCTGCCGCTATCGGCTTTGCCGCGCTGGACAGCAAGGCTGCTATTCCTCTGTTGAAGAAGGCCCAAGCCGCCAAAATCCCGGTGATCGCGTTTGACTCCGGTGTGGACAGCGACATTCCGTTGACCACAGCCACCACCAACAACGTGGCTGCTGCTGCCCTGGCTGCGGACAAGATGGCCGAAAAAATTGGCGGCGAAGGTGAAGTGGCTGTGATCGCCCATGACCAGACCAGCACCACTGGCGTTGGTCGCCGCGATGGTTTCCTGAACCAGATCAAGGCCAAGTACCCCAAGATCAAGGTGGTGGACGTGCAATACGGTGGCGATCAGCTGAAGTCTGCTGAAATTGCCAAGGCCTTGGTGCAAGCTCACCCTCAACTCAAGGGTATTTTTGGTACCAATGAACCTGGCGCCATTGGTGCAGGCAAGGGCATCAAGGAAGCCAAGAAGACGGGCATCGTGATCATCGGTTTCGATTCTGGCAAGGCCCAGAAGGACATGATCAACGACGGCACTATCGCCGGCTCCATCACGCAAAACCCCGTGGGTATTGGCTACAAGACGGTGGAAGCTGCTGTGAAGGCGTTGAAGGGTGAGGCGCTGCCCAAGATCATCGACACCGGCTTCTACTACTACGACAAGAGCAATATGAAGGACGCGAAGATCGCGGCCGTTCTTTACGATTGAAGCACCCCCCGAGCGGCTGCGCCGCTCCCCCTCTCTCGCCTGCGGCGGGAGGGGGGCGCACCCAGCGGCCTGGCAGAGCCAGTTCCGCGGGTGCCCTGATTTGTTGACTGAAAAGGAAAGACTGTGAAATTAGTACGCTACGGATTGCCAGGTCAGGAAAAGCCCGGTGTGTTGGATGCCCAGGGCCGCGTGCGCGACCTGTCGGGACACATTGCCGATGTGGCCGGTGCTGCGCTGCTGCCCGAGAGCCTGGCGCGTTTGCGTGGCGTGAACATCGAGAGCTTGCCCCTGGTGGCAGGCACTCCGCAACAAGACTTGCGCCTGGGGGCCTGTGTAGGCCAGGTGGGCAAGTTCATTTGCATTGGACTGAATTACTCCGACCATGCGGCCGAGAGCGGCATGCAGGTGCCGCCCGAGCCGGTGGTTTTCAACAAATGGACCAGCGCCATCGTCGGTCCTGATGACCAGGTGGAAATTCCACGGGGGTCGGTCAAGACCGATTGGGAAGTCGAACTGGGCGTGGTCATCGGCAAGGGCGGCCGCTATATCGACGAGGCCGATGCGCTGTCCCACGTGGCGGGCTACTGCGTGGTGAACGATGTGTCCGAACGCGAATACCAGTTGGACCGCAGCGGCACCTGGGACAAGGGCAAGGGCTGCGACACCTTCGGCCCCACTGGCCCCTGGTTGGTCACGGCCGACGAAGTGCCAGATCCACAAGCCCTGAAGATGTGGCTGGACGTGGACGGAAAACGCTTCCAGAACGGCAGCACCTCCACCATGGTCTATGGCGTGAAGTTTTTGATTGCCTACCTGAGCCGCTTCATGAGCCTGCAGCCCGGTGACGTGATCTCCACCGGCACCCCACCCGGCGTGGGCATGGGCCAGAAGCCGCCGCAGTACCTGCGTGCGGGACAAACCATCCACCTGGGCATTGACGGCCTGGGGACCCAAACACAAAAGACCGTACAGGCCTGATATGACCAAAGTCACCAACATGCGCGTCGTGGACGTGCGCTTCCCTACGTCCCAACACCTGGATGGCTCGGATGCCATGAACCCGGACCCGGACTATTCCGCGGCCTATTGTGTTCTGGAAACCGACCAGCCCGGCAAGGAAGGCCACGGCCTGACCTTCACCATTGGCCGCGGCAACGAGATCTGCTGCGCTGCTATCGAAGCCATGCGTCACCTGGTGGTGGGCTTGGACATGGATTGGGTGGCTGCTGACATGGGGCGCTTCTGGCGTTACATCACCTCCGACAGCCAGCTGCGCTGGATTGGCCCGGACAAGGGCGCTATCCACCTGGCCACAGGCGCCGTGGTCAACGCGGTGTGGGACCTGTGGGCCAAGCTCGAAGGCGTGCCAGTGTGGAAGTTGGTGGCCCGCATGAGTCCCGAGGAACTGGTGAAGCTCATCGACTTCCGCTACATCACCGACTGCATTACGCCTGAAGAAGCCCTGGCCCTGCTGCGTGAACGCGCGGTGGGCAAGGACGAGCGCTGGGCCACGCTGGAGCGCGAGGGCTACCCCTGCTACACCACGTCCGCCGGTTGGTTGGGTTACGACGATGACAAGCTGCGTCGACTGGCCCAGGAGGCCGTGGACGCTGGCTTCAACCACATCAAACTCAAGGTAGGCCGCGACAAGGCCGACGACATCCGCCGCCTGCGCATCGCCCGCGAGGTGCTTGGCCCCAATCGCCACCTGATGATCGACGCGAATCAGGTGTGGGAAGTGCCGCAAGCCATCGGCTGGTTGGAGGAATTGGCATTCGCCAAACCCTGGTTCATCGAAGAACCCACCAGCCCCGACGACATCGAAGGCCACCGCCAGATTCGTGAAGCCATGCTCGGCAAGATGAAAGTGGCCACGGGCGAGATGTGCCAGAACCGCATCATTTTCAAGCAGCTCATCATGCGCGGCGCCATTGACGTCGTGCAGATCGATTCGTGCCGCCTGGGTGGCGTGAACGAAATTCTGGCCGTGATGCTGATGGCCGCCAAGTACAACTTGCCGGTGTGTCCGCATGCCGGCGGCGTGGGCCTGTGCGAGTACGTGCAGCATCTGTCCATGATCGATTTCCTGTGCATTGCGGGCACCCGCGAAGGCCGCGTGATCGAGTTTGTGGACCATTTACATGAGCACTTTGTCGACCCCTGCGTGATCGAGAATGCGGCCTACATGCCACCGCAAGCGGCAGGCTTTTCGATCGAAATGAAACCCGAGTCGCTCCAACAGTACACCTTCAAACCCAAAGCTATCGCGGCATGAAGATAGACACCCACCAGCACTACTGGCGCTACCGCGCCGAGGAATTCCCGTGGATCAGCGACGCCATGCCCCTGCTGCAGCGGGACTGCATGCCCTCGGACTGCGAAGCGGCCATGGGCGCTGCGGGTGTAGATGCCGTCGTGGCCGTGCAGGCCCGCACGCTGGCAGCGGAGACCGATTTTTTGTTGCGTGTAGCGGACCAGAACCCCGAGGTGCTGGGCGTGGTGGGCTGGGCCGATTTGGGCGCGGCCGATTTGGAGCACAGGCTGGAGCAATGGGGTGACCACACGGCCTTCAAGGGCCTGCGCCACATCCTGCAAGACGAGCCGGACGTGGGCACCTGGGTAAACGCGTCGGCCATCAACGCCGGGCTGCGCGCGGTACAAAAGCGCGGCTTGGTGTACGACGTGCTGGTGTTTGACCACCAGCTACCCAGCGTGACCGAGTTTTGTGCGCGCCACGACCAGCACTGGCTGGTGCTGGACCATGTGGGCAAGCCCTCCGTGCGTGACTGGGCGCGCAGCGCCGAGGTGCCGGGCCGCTGGAGCAGCTGCATCCGCGAGCTGGCCACCTTGCCGCACGTGATGTGCAAGCTCTCGGGTGCAGTGACCGAGGCCGACTGGAGTGGCCACGCCGGTGTGACACCGGAAGACGCCAAAACCATTCTGTCCTGCTTTGACCAGGCGCTGGAAGCGTTTGGGCCGCAGCGGCTGATGTTTGGCTCCGACTGGCCGGTGTGCCAGTTGGCTGCACCGTATGACGTAGTGCATGGCCTGGCACACAAATGGGCCAGCACGCGCCTGACGGTGCGTGAGCAGGAGGCCTTCTGGAGTGGCAATGCCATCCGCTGCTATGGCCTGAATGTGCAGGCCCTGGCCGATTGACCTCAATTGACATTTGACCGAGAGTTTCCATGGATCTGCATTTACAAGACAAGGTGGTCATCGTGACCGGTGGGGCCAGTGGCATTGGCGCCGCCATTTCGCTCACGTTGGCCCAAGAAGGCGCCATCCCCGTGGTGTTCGGTAAAAGCCCCATGCCCGAAGACTTTACCCAGCGGCTAAAGACTACGGCCCGCCAGCACTTGTTTGTGCAGGTGGAACTGTCAGACGAGGCTGCCTGCCGTGCAGCGGTCGCGCAGGTGGTGGCCCAGTTTGGTCGTGTGGACGGCTTGGTGAACAACGCGGGCATCAACGACAACATCGGGCTGGACGCAGGCCGCGATGCCTTCGTGGGCTCGCTAGAACGCAACCTGATCCACTACTACACCATGGCGCACTATTGCGTGCCGCACCTCAAGGCCAGCAAGGGTTCCATCGTCAACGTGTCGTCGAAGACGGCGGTGACGGGGCAGGGCAACACCAGTGGTTATTGCGCCTCCAAGGGCGCGCAACTGTCGCTGACCCGTGAATGGGCAGCGGCGTTGCTGAGCGACGGTGTTCGGGTCAACGCCCTGATTCCGGCCGAGGTGATGACCCCCCTGTACGAGCGCTGGATCAACAGCTTTGACAAGCCTGAAGAAAAGCTAGCCTCCATCACCGCCAAGATTCCGCTCGGACACCGTATGACCACGTCCGAAGAAATGGCCAGCATGTGCGTCTTCTTGTTGTCCGACGTGTCCTCTCACACCACAGGTCAATGGGTGTTTGTGGACGGTGGCTATACCCACCTGGACCGTGCGCTGTCCTAAAGGGGGCGGCACTCTGGGAAAGTACGGCGCATGAAATTGTCTGATCTGAAAATCTCCCAAATCCTGTACGCGGGGTTTGGTTTGCTGGTGGTGGTGTATCTCGTGTCCAGCGCCATCAATGCCGAAATGATGCGCCGCATGCATGGCAACCTGGAGCAAATGGAGACGACCAACAACGCGCAAATCGCGATTGCAAATGCGCTGCACAAGTCGGTCTCCAAAATCAGCCTGTCGGTGCGAAAAATCATTTTGCTCAACAGCGATGCTGAAATTCTGGAAGAGATCAACGCCTACAAAGCCGAGGTAGAGAACTACAACAAAATCCGCGAGAAACTGTCGCAATCGAATGTGATTGCACAAACCAGTGGGCCCTGGCAGAAAGTGGACGACACGCGTCAGAAGGCCATGCCGCTGTTAGGCAATCTTTACGCTGCAGTGCAGGAGCACCGGGATTCCGAGGCCATCAAAAACCTCAAACTGGTAGGCGATGCGATTGATGGCTGGCAGAGTGCACTGGACGCCGGTGTGCAGTACCAACAAGACGCTAACCATGTGGCCTTTGAAGATTCCAACAAGGTCTACAGCGCGGCCCTGCTGCTGCTGGTCACGATAGCGGTCGTCAGTGTGTTGTTGGCCATAGGCGTTTCTTTTGTCATTGTCTGGTTGCTGGCGTCTCAGCTCGGTGGTGAGCCCAAAGAAGCTGCGCGGGTGGCGTTGAAAATTGGTGCGGGAGATTTGACCCAGACCATCGCGGTGCACCAGAACGACACCAGCAGCCTGATGGCCGCCATGAAAAGCATGCAAACCAACCTGGTGCAGGTGGTGTTGTCGGTGCGTTCGGGGTCGGAGGCGGTGGCCACGGCCAGCTCAGAAATCGCCCATGGCAATAACGACCTCAGTGCCCGCACCGAGCAGCAAGCCAGTGCACTGGAAGAAACCGCAGCCTCGATGGAAGAACTGGGGTCTACGGTGAAGCAAAACGCCGACAGCGCGAGGCAGGCCAGCCAGTTGGCCATGACCGCATCGACCGTGGCCACGCAAGGTGGGGCGGTGGTGGGGCAGGTCGTGGAAACCATGAAGGGCATCAACGAGTCTTCCCAGAGGATTGCCGACATCATCAGCGTGATCGATGGCATTGCCTTTCAGACCAACATCCTGGCGCTGAATGCAGCGGTAGAGGCTGCCCGAGCAGGCGAGCAAGGTCGTGGCTTTGCCGTGGTGGCGTCTGAGGTGCGTTCGCTGGCGGGCCGGTCTGCCCAGGCCGCCAAGGAGATCAAAGGTTTGATTGATACCAGTGTGGAGCGCGTGGCGCAAGGAAGCCAACTGGTGGACCGGGCCGGAGAGACCATGACCGAGGTGGTCTCCGCGATCCAGCGCGTCACCGGCATCATGTCGGAAATCAGTGCAGCCAGCTCAGAGCAGAGTGCTGGCGTTTCACAGGTGGGCGATGCGGTGCGCCAGATGGACCAGGCCACGCAACAAAATGCTGCATTGGTAGAACAAATGGCCGCAGCGGCCAGCAGCCTGCAAAGCCAGGCCCATGATTTGGTAGGCACCGTGGCGCAGTTCAAACTCGCGTCCGTACCAACCTGACATTTACACGACAAGGAACCTTATGCGTTACGCCCTGGCCCTGGATTTGGTGGACGACCCCCAGCGCATTGCCGAGTACGAAAAAGCGCATGAAAAAATCTGGCCCGAGGTGCGCGAGCACCTGCGTACCCAGGGCGTGTTGGGCATGGAGATTTACCGCCTGGGCACGCGCCTGTTCATGGTGATGGAGGTAGACCCTGCGGTCTACAGCGCCGAAGGCATGGCCCAGGCTTCGCTGAACAACCCGGCCATCGTGCGCTGGGAAGCGCTGATGTGGACCTACCAGGCACCTACGCCGTGGACGCCTGCGGGTGAAAAATGGGTGCCCATGGCCAAGATCTTTGATCTGGCCGTGCAATAGCCCTTACACCCCGATATTGCATTCCCGGCGCAGCAGCGCCACGGCGTCGTTGAAGGTGTGGTCGTGGTCGCTTTGCAGCGTGGGCAGCGCGTCTTCGATGAAGTTGTCCCACAGGCTGGCATAGTCGTCCTGGTGCTGGGCAGGCGCATGCTCCGCAATGAATGCACGGACCACTTCAGGTTTCAGCCCCGATTTGCGAATCTTGCGCACCAGCGTGGCGGCGGCCTTTTCGGTCAGCAGGGTTTTGGGCGTACTGCCCGCCGCCATGCACAGGAACAGCGTGAGCAGCGAGCTTTCGTCGTCATTGCCACCGGTGGCCTTGTCCCAAGCCTTGCTGGTGGCGCGGGCAAAGTGGTCAACCTCGGCCAGCGCGTCTTCCAGCCAGAAATAGCGGCCCATGAAGGCGGGCGTCTGGTCAAACAACTTGCGGGCCGGCACGGTGGATTCCAGCCACTTGGGGGCGTCTTGCAACAGCGACTGGCGCACGGCCTCTACCGCCTCCACGTAATCGTCTGGCAGGCCTTTGGGCATGGGGATGTTGAATTTGTCGGACTGCGTGGCGAACTTCTTGCGCAAGGCCAGCACCATTTTTTCGAATAGCACCCAGTCAGGCATCTCGGTACGCTTGAGGGCAAGCGCCAGCAGGGCAGTGCGGATCACGGCCTCGGCGTCCTTGCCGGCTTCTTCCAGCGCTTCGTCGTCCACGCCCAGCTGCTGGGCCAGCCACAGGGCTGCGTCCACCACCGCGGCCACACGGCTGCGCGTGGCCAGCTCGGCCTGGTAGTCGGGCAGGCTGCGCAGCGCCCATTTGGCCAGCAGCGGGATGTGTTCGTCGCGAAAGCCACTGCGCTCGTTCATGCCAAAGTGGGTGCTCTGCGGCATGGCAATCAGCGCCTTGAGCATGTCCGAGCCACCCTTGGAGCGCGAGAGAAAGCTGTGATCCCGCAGGGCCTCGGCCGCGTGCTGCAAATCACCGCTGCTGCTGTGCTCCAGGTACAGGCTCACCAGGTTCACCATGCGGTCCTTGGCCTGCTCCAGCTCGGGGCGCAAAAATTCGGTGCCAAAGTAGCGCGCAATCTGCACCATGCCCTTGGGCGCATCAGTGCAGATGGCGTCCAGCTTGGCCTGGTCAATCAGCCCGTGCTGCACGCCAAACGCCAGCGCCTTCTCGAAGAAGGGGCGGGCGTCATACAGGGAGACGGCTTGCGGCTGCGCAGACATGGTCAGATGGCGGCCTCTTCGTCGTCTTCGCGCGCGGCCGGTGTGGCCTTGCCGCGGTCGGTGTCACCGGTTTCCACCTTGCCGTCGTCTTCCTCGGCTTCTTCTTCATCGTCCAGGCCCATGTCGTGGGTGCGTGCCTTGGCCCGCAGCACGATGAGCATTTCAATGAACAGGTCAGGGATCTCGTGGCGCAACAGCCATGCCAGTTGCATCCAGTCCTGGTCGGCCACTTCATCCAGCTCCACGCGCGGACGCACATAGGCGGACTGCAGCAAGGCCTGCTCGGACAGCATCTCGCCGTCGTCTTCCACTGTGTCAAAGGTGCCGGTGCGGGCAAAGGCCTCCACACGGCTCCACTTTTCGGTGAAGTAGTCTGCCAGAGCCTCGCTGCCGCCCTCGAGGTCACCAATGGCGGTCAGGAACTCGATGGCATCGGCCGAGTCGTCGCGGAAGATGACCGAGTTCATCATGCCGCGCAGGTGGGTGCGTGTCAGATCCTTGTATTGCTTTTCAATGACTACGGCGTGGGCAAACTGCTGCGGTGTGATCAGCAGGTTGACGATGGATTCCTTGGAGTCGTCGTACTCGCGAATCACGGCCAGAATGTCTTTGGGTGGAAGCTGCTGCAGCACCACCATGAGGGCGCCATCGCCCTCGGTGTCGGCCAGTTCGGTCAGCACGGATTCAGCGCCCACGATGTCGCCTGCGGCGATGAGGGCTTGGGTTTTTTCAATCAGGGCAAGTTGGGACATCGTGTTCTCAGCTCAATCAGTCTTTGTGGTCAAAGCCTTGCTCGACCATCCAGGCGGCGCCTTCTTCCTCGCTCACACGGGCTTCGCGCTCGTCTTCGTCCAGGCCGTCGTGGCCGCCGTCTTCAGCGTCGCGGTCTTCTTCCTCGTCATCGCCGTCATTCGCAGCGGCGGGGCGGCTGTCGGGGCGGGCGTACATGTATTCCAGTGCGGCGGCCACGCACATGAACCAGGGGCCGGCGGGCTGCTGGAGCACTTGCTCGGCCAGAGGGCGTGCCCACGGCGAGATTTCGATGGCATCGCTCAGGCTGTCCCACTCGGGCAATTCTTCTGATTCGTGCGAGAGCAAATCGTTCCATGCGGCGGGTGATTTGAAGCGAAAGGCCTGGTGAAACACCACGGCCACCATCTCGGGGCTGAGCTCCAGCATGCTGAGCAAAAAGCCCAGTTCCTTGCGGCGCTCGGCCAGCTTTTTGGGCAGCACATGGGTGCCTTCGGAGTCCGAGGCCAGGTCGTCAATCTCTGCCTCGTAGGCGCTGCGCAGGTGTTGGAAAAACGGGGAAATGCTCATGGGTGGTCTAACTCAAAGAATGCGGCCGAAATAGGCGTTCCAGATCTCGCGTGCGGTCTCAATCGGGCTGTCCAGCAGGCCCCGGCGCCGGTTGTCGTCATAGGCTTGGCGCTTGTCATCGTCGGACAGCACCTCGTACGCCTCTTGCACCTCCCGAAACCGCTGCGCTGCGTCGGCAGCCGGGTTGCGGTCGGGGTGGTACAGCGCTGCCTTTTGGCGGAAGGCCTTCTTGATATCGGACAGCGTGGCTGCGCTGTTTAGCCCCAGGGCTGCGTAATGGTCTTTCATGCAGCGGCTTTCATAGAAGCGCATTGTGGCGGACAAAGAAAAAACCCCGCTACTGAAAAAGTAGCAGGGTTTCTTGCACCCTTGCGGGTTGTTCTGGCTCCTCAACCTGGGCTCGAACCAGGGACCTACGGATTAACAGTCCGGCGCTCTACCAACTGAGCTATTGAGGAATGAAGCCTCGAATTATAGCGTGATTTTTTGGGTGAATTGGAATGCGCCTGTCTTTTTGAAAAAAGTCACGCATTTTTTTGCGGCGTCTGCACGCCCAGCAGCGCATGCAAGCGCGGGCTGGTGGTGGTGTATTGCAGCATGACTTTCTTCTCGGGGAAGATGAAAGGCATCGCGCCATAAGCCGCCAGTGTGGCTTCGTGGAAGCCGCACAGAATGAGTTTCTTTTTGCCGGGGTAGGTATTGATGTCGCCCACGGCAAAAATGCCGGGCACATTGGTGCCAAAGTCTTCGGTGTTCACGGCCAGTTGCTTGCGCTCCATGGCCAGGCCCCAATCGGCAATCGGCCCCATCTTTGGGGATACGCCTAGGAAAGCTAACACTCGGTCGGCGGGCAGGGCGCGGCTGTGGCCTTCGGCATCCAGAATCTGCAGGGCCTTGAGCACGCCATCGGTGGCCTCAAAGCCGGTGATTTGCGCTGCCACAAAGCGCAGCGCACCGCTGGCGCGCAGGGCCTGCACGCGGGCCAGGGTGTCAGCCTCGGCTACGAACACATCGCGCCGGTGCACCAGCGTGACCGAGGCAGGGCGGTGGGTGTTGTCCGGGGCCAGCACCTGCAGCGCGCACTCCAGCGCGGCATCGCCACCGCCGTGGATGACCACATGGCGTTTGGACAGGGTGGCTACGGGGGGCGTGGCGTAGTGCAGCTGGCTGCCTTCAAACTGCGCAATGCCGTCCACATGCAGGCTGCGGGCCACAAAGGCGCCCACGCCGGAGGCAATGAACAGGGCCTTGGTCAGAAAGGCCTGGCCACCTGTGGTGGTGAGGTGAATGCGGCCGTCGTCCTGGCGCTGGACGGAGGCGACCTGCTGGCCAAAATGCATCTGCGCGCCAAACGGCGTGATTTGCTGCAGCAGGCTTTCGGTCAGGCCGCGGCCGGTGGTAACCGGCACGGCGGGGATGTCGTAAATGGGTTTGTCGGCGTACAGCTCGACGCACTGGCCGCCCGCGTAGGGCAGGGCGTCGATTACATGGGCTTGCACCTCCAGCAGGCCAAGCTGGAAGACCTGGAACAGGCCCACGGGGCCCGCGCCAATCACGACGGCATCGGCTTCAATGACGGAGGCAGCCATGCCGTGCGCCGCGTCAGCGGATCAGTTCAGACAGCTTGCCGGTCTTGTCTTTCCAGTCGTCGGCGTCGTCCAGGGGTGCCTTGCGCTTGGTGATGCTCTTCCAGCCCGGCAGGCGGGCCAGCTCGGCGTTGAGCTGGATCATGTGCTGCTGGTCTTTGGGCGCGTCTTCTTCGGCGTAGATGGCGTTGACCGGGCATTCGGGGATGCAGACGGCGCAATCGATGCACTCATCGGGGTCGATGGTCAGAAAGTTGGGGCCTTCGCGGAAGCAGTCCACGGGGCACACGTCCACGCAGTCGGTGTATTTGCACTTGATACAGGCTTCGGTGACGATGTGTGTCATGTTGTTTGGCGGCTAGTAGTAGTAAATGTGGCAGCAAGGTGCCAAGCCCTTGATTTTATTGGGTTTTGAAGTCGACCCTGTAAACAGGGGCGACTCCTTTGCGTTGCATCAACCCAGCAGCAATGCGCCCGACGTCTTGTGGCTGGCCGTGTCCACCAGAATCAGCGACCCCAGCACCCGGCTTTGCAGGTACGGCAGGGCCGCAATCGGCTCTTGCAAGGACACTTCAATGTGGCCAATGGCGTTGGGCAGGATCTGCGTAGCGTCGTGCTCTTGCAGCGTGTTGATGTCCAGGCTGTGCACGATGCGCTTGACCTTGGCCTTGATCCAGCGGTGGCCATGCAGCGCCAGGTACACGCGGCCGGCAACCAGAGGTTCGTCGTCCATCCAGGCCACGGTGGCCTTGATCTCGCGGGTGGTGTCGAAGTGGCTGGGGGCGTCGTTGGAGGCCAGAATCCAGTCGCCGCGCGACACGTCCACCTCGCGGTCCAGCACCAGGCCGGCGCCATGGCCTGCGCCTACATTTTTGGCCACGCGGGCGTGGTTCAGCACCTGAGCCACCACGGCGGTTTTTCCGCTGGGCAGGATAGAGACGGTGTCGCCGGGCTGCACGGTACCGGTGGCCACACGGCCCCAGAACACGCGGCGGCCCTTGCTGGTGTCCGCCGAATCATGGAACTTCTCGACCCATTGCACCGGGAAGGCAAAGGGCACATCGGTCTCGGCAGCCGTCACTGGCAGGGTTTCCAGCAGTGCCAGCAGGCTAGGGCCGTTGTAACCGCACCAACCGGGGTTGGCAGTCACCACGTTGTGGCCTTTGAGGGCCGACATGGGGATGGTGGCGGTAACGGCAATGCCGGCCTGCTTGGCAAAGGCCTGCAGCGCTTCGGTGATCTTGGCGAAGGCCTTGGCCGCGTCGTCGCCCAGCGCGTCCAGCTTGTTCACCGCAAAGATGATGCTGGGCACGCGCAGCAGGTTCACCAGCAGGCTGTGGCGGCGGGTCTGGGGCAGCAGGTCCACCAGGCCGTCCACATTCCACTTCAGCTTGGTGGCATCTACCAGCACCACGGCCGCATGGGCGCTGCTGGCGGCGGTGACCATGTTTCGGGTGTACTGCTCGTGGCCGGGGGCGTCGCCAATGATGAATTTGCGCGCGGGCGTGGCGAAGTAGCGGTAGGCCACGTCGATGGTGATGCCTTGCTCGCGCTCGGCAGAGAGACCGTCGGTGAACAGGGCGAGGTCGGCCTCGCCGCTTTTGGAGACGTTGGCCAGTTGGTCTTGCAGCACCGAGCGGCTGTCCACCAGCAGGCGGCCAATCAGCGTGCTTTTGCCGTCGTCCACACTGCCACAGGTGATGAAACGCAGGGCGGATGAAGTGTCATTTGTGCCGCTAGCCCCCGTGGAATGTGCGGGAGTAGCTATAGAAACAGTAGCAGTCATCAGAAGTATCCGTCTTTCTTGCGCTTCTCCATGGAAGCCTCAGAAGTTTTGTCGTCCATGCGGGTGGCGCCGCGTTCGCTCACGTCGGCGGCAAGGGTTTCGATCACGATGTCGGCCGCCGTAGCCGCCGTGCTTTCTACGGGGCAGGTGCAGGTGATGTCGCCCACGGTGCGGAAACGCACGTCGCGGCTCTCCACTTGTTCGCCGTCCTTGGCGGGTGTCAGGTCGGTCACCGGCACCAGCAGGCCTTTGCGTTCCACGACGTCACGTTTGTGCGTGTAGTACAGGCTCGGCAGCGCGATCTTTTCGCGTTCGATGTACTGCCAGACGTCCAGCTCGGTCCAGTTGCTGATGGGGAACACGCGGAAGTGTTCGCCGGGTTGCAGGCGGGTGTTGAACAGCGTCCACAGCTCGGGGCGTTGGGCCTTGGGCTGCCATTGGCCGAAGCTGTCGCGGTGCGAAAAGATGCGCTCCTTGGCGCGGGCCTTTTCCTCGTCGCGGCGGGCGCCGCCGATGAGTGCGTCAAAGCGGAATTCGTCGATGGCTTCGAGCAGCGTGACCGATTGGTGCACATTGCGGCTCTCACCAGGGTGCGCCAGGCGCACGGTGCCGCGGGCCATGGAGTCTTCCACGCTGCGCACGATGAGCTCAGCACCCAGTTCCTTGGCGCGGAAGTCGCGGAAGTCGGTCACTTCATGGAAGTTGTGGCCGGTGTCGATCATCAAGAGCGGGTAGGGAATGCGACCCACGCCAAAGGCTTTTTCAGCGCACTTGAGCATGACCAGTGAGTCTTTGCCGCCCGAGAACAGCAGGGTGGGGCGCTCAAAGGCGGCCGCCACTTCGCGCAGGATGAAGATCGTCTCTTCTTCCAGCGCGTCGAGGTGCTGGTTGGAGAGGCGGTCAAAATGGGAGGTGTCTGTCATCGCGTTCATGCTTTTGCTTCTTCTTCGTGTTTGACGTGCAGGCCGCACTCTTTGGCGGCTTCGTCTTCCCACCACCAGCGGCCGGAGCGGAAGTCCTCACCCAGGCTGATGGCACGGGTGCAGGGCTCGCAGCCGATGCTGGGGTAGAACTGGTCGTGCAGCGGGTTGTAGTCCAGCTTGTTGGCCTGGATGTAGTGCCACACGTCGCCCCAAGTCCAGTTGGCCAGGGGGTTGATCTTGGTACGTTTCTCCGACGTATCTACCAGCGGCACTTCGGCGCGCGCGCCAGATTGCTCACGGCGCAGGCCGGTGATCCAGGCGTCCTTGCCCTTGAGGGCGCGGTCTAGCGGCTCCATCTTGCGGATGCCGCAGCAGGCCTTGCGCAACTCGATGCTCTTGTACATCGCATCCTTGCCCTCGCGGTCCACAAAGTGGATGACGGACTCTTGTACCGGGGTGTAGACGGTGACGGCAGCCCGGCTGGATGCCTTGAAGCGCTCCAGCAGATCCAGCGTTTCCTGGTGCAGGCGGCCGGTTTCCAGCACAAAGATGCCGATGTCCAGCTTCAGGCTGTTGATCAGGTGGCTGATGACCACGTCTTCGGCACCCAGGCTGGAGGCCTGGGTGACGCGGGCGACCTCGCCGTCTTCACCCGCAAACTGCGCCGCCGCCTGGGCCAGCACGGCCTGGGCTTCAGCCAGCTTGATGATGTAGTCGCCAGACGCGGCGGCGTTGCGCGTCATGGCGCTGCCAGCGGGCTGGGCCTGCACGGCAAAGCGGTTGCTGAGGCTGGAAACCGAGTCAGCGTCGCTCATACGGTGGCTCCTTCACGCGCAAACACAGGCTTCACGGTGACCGCGTCACCTTGGTAGAAGCCGCGGTAGCGGTCAAACTGGCGTTGGGCAAAGTCCACGTTCTGGTCTTCGCGCAGCACGGCCACGTCAAAACCCGTGCGTTCCATCTGCACCAGTTGGTCGATCAGTACATCGCCTGTGGCGCGGATTTCGCCGGTAAAGCCCAGGCGGCGGCGCAGCAGGAAAGCCTGGCTGTACGCGCGGCCATCAGTGAACTTGGGGAAGTGCAGGTCGATGCGCGTCACGCCTTCGAGCGACACGCTACGTGGGTCTTCGGTATTCGCAATTTCCAAGACCTTGGGGTCTGTAGCCCCCGTGGAATGTGCGGCAGCAGCTATTAATTTCATAGTGATTTCTCTCTTTCTGCGTCCGGGGCTCAGGCTTCCTGTGCGTCTTTGGCGTAGCCAGACGACTTGGGCAGGGCGTGCAGGTCTTCGTGCTTGTCGGCCAGGCGGGCACTGTTGGCGGCCGCCTTGAAGGTGTCAAAGCCGACGCGCTTCACGCAGTCGATAAAGGTCTCGCGGCCCTGGCGGTTCAGGCGGAAGGCGTCCAGCAGCGCTTCGATGACGCCGGGCACTTCGCCCGCGCCAAACGAGGGGCCGACCACCTTGCCGGGCACGGCAGCGCCGCTCAGCGTGGAGCCGTCGGAGCCGCCCAGGGACACCTGGTACCACTCTTTGCCGTCTTTATCCACGCCCAGAATGCCGATGTGGCCGCTGTGGTGGTGGCCGCAGCTGTTGATACAGCCGCTGATGTGCAGGTCAATCTCGCCCAGGTCGTGCAGCTCGTCCATGTCCTGGTAGCGCTCGGTGATGGACTCGGCAATCGGGATGGAGCGGGCGTTGGCCAGTGCGCAGAAATCGCCGCCGGGGCAGGCGATCATGTCGGTCAGCAGGCGGATGTTGCTGCGTGCCAGGCCGGCGTGGCTGGCCGCCACCCACAGGGCGGGCAGGTCGGCCGCGTTGACCCAGGGCAGCAGCAAGTTTTGGTCGTGCGTTACGCGCACTTCTCCGGCGCTGAATTCGTCAGCCAGGGCGGCAGCGGTGTCCAACTGGTCCGCATCGGCGTCGCCGGGGGCCTGGCCCAGGCGTTTGAAGCTCAGGGTCACGGCGCGCAGCGCGGGGTTCTGGTGCGCAGCCACGTTTTGTTGCAGCCAGCGGTCGTAGTCGCGTTGGCGCTCAGGTAGTACTGCTACAGTTTTAGTAGCTGCTGGCGCACGTTCCACGAGGGCTGGAGGCACAAATGATGCTGAAACGCGGTCCAACTCAGCCTGGGTGATGGTGTGCGGGGCACCGTCCACGGTCAGGATCTGCTGGTACTCGGCTTCCACTTCGTCGATATAGCGCTGGCCTTCGGCCTTCACCAAAATCTTGATGCGCGCCTTGTACATGTTGTCGCGGCGGCCCCAACGGTTGTAGACACGCACCACGGCTTCCAGGTAATTCATGATCTGCAGCGCAGGCAGGAATTCGCGGATCGTGGTGCCGATGACGGGCGTGCGGCCCATGCCACCGCCTACCAGCACCTTGAAGCCCAGCTCGCCAGCCTCGTTCTTCTTCAGGTGCAGGCCCACGTCATGCCAGTAGGTTGCTGCACGGTCGGCTGTGGCGCCGGTGATGGCGATCTTGAACTTGCGCGGCAGGAAGGCGAACTCGGGGTGCAGCGTGCTCCACTGGCGCATGATTTCGGCCCACGGGCGGGGGTCGGCAATCTCGTCGGGGGCCACGCCGGCCAGCTCGTCGCTGGTGATGTTGCGGATGCAGTTGCCGCTGGTCTGGATGCCGTGCATGTTCACGGTGGCCAGCAGGTCCATCACATCGGCGCTCTTGGCCAGTGGAATCCAGTTGAACTGCACGTTTTGGCGCGTGGTGAAGTGGCCGTAGCCCACGGGCAGGTGGGTGGTGCCCCAGGCGGCTTGGGCGCCAATGGCGGTGTCAAACACTTCCTTGCTGGGGTGGTCAAACTCACGCGCGATGCGGGCCAGCACGCGCAGCTGGGCGCTGGACAGCTCGCCGTAGGGCACGGCCACGCGCAGCATGGGCGCGTAGCGCTGGATGTACCAGCCGTTTTGCAGGCGCAGGGGGCGGAACTCGTCATCGCTCAGCGTGCCGGCGAGGTTGCGTTCCAGCTGGTCGCGGTGCTGGGCGGCACGGGCGCGGACGAACTGGCGGTCAAATTCGGTGTATTGGTACATGGTCAGAGTGCAATGAGTTTCAAGCCAGCATAGGCAAGAAGGATGGAAAGCAAAGAACGAATGACACGCTCAGGCGTTTTGAACATCAGGTGCGAACCCACCCAGATGCCGGGGATCGAGCCTGCCAGCAGCTTGGCCAGCATGGGCCAGTCCACCGAACCCAGCGAGGCGTGGCCCATGCCGGCTACCAGTGTCAGCGGCACGGCGTAGGCAATGTCCGCCGCCACGATGCGCGGCAGGGGCAGCAGCGGGTACAGCAGCATCAACACCGTGACGCCAATGGCGCCCGCGCCGACGGAGGTGAGTGTAACCAGCGTGCCAATGAGTGCGCCGAACAGCAGCGGCAGGCTCCAGTGACGGGGGCGAGCGGCAGCGGCTTCCTGGCCGGCGGCCACAGATACCGGGGCGGCCTTGCCGCGCAGGGCTTTGTACAGCGTGGCTGCGGCCGTCAGCAACAGCGCGCCGCCCAGTGTGGTGGTCATGAGGTGTTGCACCGTAGGGCTGGTGGCGCCCAGGGTGTGCAGGGTGTAGAGGGTGATGAGCGCGGCGGGAATGCTGCCGGCCGACAGGTTGATGACCACCCGCCAGTCAATGTGCTTGGAGCGTGCCAGCTTGACCGTGCCCCCCATCTTGGTGAAGGCCGCAAACAGCAGATCGGTCCCCACAGCCATATAGGGCTTCACGCCAAAGAAGAAGATCAGGATGGGCGTCATCAGCGAGCCGCCGCCGACCCCCGTAAGACCCACCACAGCGCCTACAAAGAAGCCCGCAAAAACAAACGCTAAATCATGCATAGGCACGGACTGTAGGGGGGCGGGCTTAGATTGAAAACTATTTTTTAGCTATGGGGGTATGAGGTTTGGTTATATAGATGTCCCGCCGTGTCAGGGTTTGTCATCCTCCAGCCGCCACTTCAATGCTGCAACCCCTAACGCTGCGCGTTGGCCCATGACGCGGCTGGCCAGTGGCAGCACCAGATACCGGACGATGCGGCTGTCACTTCGGCTGAACATGCGCCAAGTCAGTTGGCAGGAATCGGTGCCTGTTTCACTGAGCGATATTTCCATGCGCGGCAGCAATGGCAGAAACCGCCCCTGGGTGGCGAAAAAATGATGGCCACGCACCTCATGCACTTCCAGTTGGATTTTTTGTGTTCCCCTGAGTGGCACCGACGCGGCCTCCAGATATTTCTTCCCTACTTGCCCATGGTGGAGGTCATTGGCCGACTCAATGGAAAGAACACCCGGGAACCACTCCCCAAACCTCTCCATGTTCACCACGTAGTTGAATACAGCCGCCACGGGCCGTTGGATCTGGATGGTTTTTTCGGTAAGCAAATGCATGGGGATGTTGTCATTGAGTGAAGCCAACAGCCATGCTAATGTGTGGAGTAAGGTCTATAGTCAAGAGAAAATTTCATGCGTATTGCCGAATTGGAAAGTCGAACCGGTCTTGGGCGCCATGCACTTCGCTTTTACGAGCGTGAGGGGCTGCTGGTCGGCGTAAGCCGCGGCGCCAACAATTACCGCGACTACCCGGAGTCAGCGGTCAAAGACGCCACGTTGCTGCAGCAACTCCAGTCCCTGGGGTTCTCGCTGCAAGAGATACGTGAGGTGTTGAACGCCATGCGTGCAAAAAGCATCGATTGCGCGCAAGGCGCCCGCTTGATGGCAGAAAAACGCACTGCGGTAGAAGCGCAGATTGCGAACCTGCGCAAGGTCAGCAAGATATTGATGCGGGAACAGCAGCGTCTGGAAGACAGGGCTGCGCGTCACAATCTCTCAGAGACGCCCATAGACTGAAAGCAGTCTTAAGTCTCGCTCAAAAGCAGACGTTAGACATTCGGACCCGGCCGGCTTCTCAGCAATGAAACAGCGGCCAGCACTTTAGATTCTGCTACTCCAATTGTCCGGCCTAGCGCAATGGCGTTTGGAACAATCCAGTAGGGTGAATCTGCATCAAACGGCGCAGATTCACCACTGAGGTTGTAAATGGTTTTTGCGCAAACCTCCTCGAACATGTATTGCGCTTGGGCAACTTCTTTTTTCGCTTTTTCGGCGGCAAGACATTTCTTGCGTATTTTTTGAAAGAGACCATGCGCTAGCTTCCAACGCTCAGGTTTGTGAAGCATTGCAAGCAGCTCGTCAAATGTATCCCGGTCGTCGCAAAGCTCGGCAAACAGTTCGAGCAAACGCTCGATATCAGCAATGATTGCTCCGCCTTGGATCATGGATGTTCAACGAATAATGTATGGAAGTGTCATCGGAATCGTATCAAACTGAGACTTATGTCAGCATGACCGCTTCTGCCGCGATGCCAAGGCGTCTACAGACTGATGGCCGACATCCCTGGAGCTCCGAAGCTTTCTAGATTCAGGTCTGAGCGACACGACCAAAAAGCCGCGCAAGGACGATGCCAAAGCACATCCCAACGGGCCCCGCGAATACCCAAATATAGAGCTTGAATATTGAAGCAGTATCCGGCGCTACTACGTCTTCGAAATGGGCAGAAACGAGGCTGACGATAGCGAAAATAAAGAATACTCGCAGCGATACATCTCGGGTCAATAGCGACCCAACGGCACCACCGACAGTAAAACCCAGAAGTCGAATCAGGGTGGCCAGCGGCCAAAAATTTGTTATCCCAGAAACAAAGATGTAGTTTGTGTTTGGAGGAGTTCCGCTCAACCAAGAAACAGCACTGACAGGTATGAGGATTCCAAGCAAATGCTGTGTACCGAGCGCGACTAATAAAGCGACCAGTGATGCGAACCAGAGAGATGTGGTGCGATTAGTGTCTGAACGCATAGTTGATCTACTGGTTGCTTGAAAAGATGTCGGACATAGACTGGTTACAGTCTTTCACAGTGCTCCCAAGCAGTCGTTAACGTGCAAGCTCAGCGGGCGGCGAAGCCGTCCGCTTGGAGCGAAGGGTTAGAAATATTGGCGCTATTTTTGAAGTGTTGCATGGAGCATGTTGGGCAGATCTGTTGAGCTGAGCTTATAAATATGCTCCTTACTCATTTCGGGCAGAAATTGAGTGTTGCTCATTACCCCGTTCGGCCATATTCTGATAATTTGCTCTGAATCGAGTCTTTTAATTGTTTCATGCAGCGAATTTTCGCCATCTTCTGTTGTGCAGCCCAGGATGAACAGAGTCATGAATCCTATGGTGAACATCGTTATGTGGCATGGCGTGGCTGTGTCTGTGTTGTGATCAAACACAAAGAAGCGCAAGTGTCGGGTTACCGTCAGTGGGGTGAATTGACTTTTGCCTAGCCAAACGTAGGTGTTAGGCGGCGGAGTTAGCTTCTCTTTGATCCACTGAAAGTGTTCTACTGGGATCCCTCTCGGCTTTGGGTCCATTAGTCCTCTGACTGCGGCTGTCTTGGATGCCCATAGAGCAATGTATTTTCTGGCCTCGCCAGTTGTGGTGAAGGATTGCCCAAGAATTGCTGGCTCGATATATTGCTCGCAAGGCAGTTCAACTGACTTGTTTAACCAGCCTTCATTGCACTCTTTACAGACGTCGTTTACCTTCTGATCGAATGGCCCGCTTGGTATTTTTCTAAATTTTTCATTGAGTTCCCCGGAGGTTGGACAAATATAGTTCTGGGCCCAATTGATGTGCGTGCCTTCGCTTGGCAGTATTTTCGCTAGCTTCGCGCGAAGGACGTGTTCGCCGGACATTTTTACTTCGGGCGGAGAGCGATGGCAAAACACACACTTTTTCATATTTCTAACGTTTGACTTAAGCGGCTGGCCGTAGGCCAGTCCGCTTGAATGATGGGATGGACTCCCCCGTCTTTTTGCGCAAAAGTTGCGTACTGGTCTTCATTGGCGTGGGGAGCAGTTCTTTCAACGTAAGGAGTCCGACATGCATGCTACTACCGTTGCCGTTGATCTTGCAAAGTCCGTCTTTCAACTCGCTGTGGCCGACGAACACTGGCGTGTGGTGGAAACCCAGCGCCTCACCCGCACTCAGTTCGAGCGCTGGTTTCTCAATCGGGACGTGAACCTGGTTGTGATGGAAGCCTGCGGCTCAGCGCACCACTGGGGCCGCTGGCTCAACAGTCTGGGCATTGAGGTTCGCTTGCTGCCTGCCCAGTACATCCGTGCCTACGTCAAGCGCAACAAGACCGATGCAGCCGATGCCGCAGCGCTGCTGGAGGCCGCCCGTGCATCCGATATGCGCCCGGTGCGGGTGAAGTCGGTAGAACAACAAGCCTTGCAAGGCATGCACCGCATCCGCAGCCTGTGGATGGGGACACGCACTTCGCGCATCAATGCACTACGCGGCTTCTGCCGAGAGTTTGGGATTGCGATTCCCGTAGGAGCGCGCACTGGTGTGGAAGCGATCAGCCGGGTGCTGGCAGACCCCAGCACCGCTGTGCCCGATCTGATCCGGGGTACAGCCAAGCTGTTGGTCGATGAGATTCACCTGTTGGAGGCCCGCATCGCCCAACTGGAGCGCGAGCTGGCTGCCATTGCCAGGTTGAGTCCAGCCTGCACCACCTTGCTGTCGATCCCTGGCATTGGCTTGCTCACAGCCACGGCCTTGGTGGCGGCTACCTCTGGTGATGTGAGTCACTTCCAGGACGCCCGGCACTTCTCCAGTTGGTTTGGCCTGACGCCCAGGGAGTACAGCTCGGGCAACAACCGCTATCTGGGGCATATCTCCAAGAAGGGGGACCGCTACTTGCGCATGCTTCTGACCCACGGGGCCAGGAGTGTGCTGCGCTCGGCCAAGGTGGCTGAGGGTGCAGGTAAAGAGGTATGTGGTGTACGCCGCTGGGCGCTGGATGTGCAGTCCAGAAGCAACCACAACAAGGCGGCGTGTGCGCTGGCCAATAAGCTGGCGCGGATTTGCTATGCCACGCTCAGGGACAAGGAGCCGTTCGGTGAGCAAACCGTGCGGCTGAACAAGAAGATCCACAGGGAGAGTTTTGTGATGCCTGCCTGACAGCAACATCCAAAACAGCCGTCATCAAGAAGAAACTCCACACCCATCACGCGTTGCGACGAGATTGATCGACCACCATGGCCAACCGGGTTCCCCCCACACCGATAGACGCCGATAACTCTTCCGGCTCGTTTGCAGCCGCTTGTAACGATTGGCGCATTGGTGACGCAGATTCCATGTCGGCACGGGACATTAACGATCCCACCTCTGATGCCGGATATACGACTGCAGGCGCTTCCCCAACAGCCAAAACATCGGTCAGTTTCTTGCGCTTGCGGGGGAGTCCATATAGGAAGGGTTAGGCGTCGCCGCCTGGTGCCAGGCACGATGGTTCATCGATCGCCTACTTGTCTTCGACAACTTGAAAATCAACGACATGCCGAAGTGACCCGTTGACGAAGAGTTCGAGTCTGTGTGGACCTAGCGGGTCGCCTTCATCGAACCAGAAGTCATCAACGATCGTCGGCTGAGAGGAACTGAATGTCTTTGTGCGCATGGTCCGCGTCCGTGCGCGCTGGAGGTTGCCGGAGACCTCTTTCAGTTCTGCAGGCAAGTGCACCACTTCGTACCACTCAATGGGCTTGCAATCGGGATTGTCGAAGCCAATGCCCCAGCGAAAGCCGGTTGCTTTGTACCTGCGCGGAAGCCGATTTGTCTCGCTGACGAAGTCGAAGACGCCTTCCGAGACTTCGCGGAAGATACCGAAGCGTATGTTTGTAAGCCTCGGCCGATCAGCCGCAAGCAATGACAGCGGCACAGATGATGCTCCGAAAATGAGCAGGCGGCGTTGGATCATGCTGATTCAGTACAAGTCAAAGTATTCGGGTGGGACACTGCAGCTTGCGACGCCTAACGTTGGCGCTCAGCCGACGCAGTTGGCGGTCGGATGGAGCAACCTGTTAACCCGAACCACTCCGAGCGACAGTGCCCCACGCGATTCAGGCTTACGACATCAATCGTGACCAGGATGAAACTCACCGCGCACCTCGGATGTTGGACTATCAAGTTCTTCGTTGAATGATTCAACTATATCGGCGATGACGTCGTCAGAATCAACACCACGCTCGCTTTCAATTGCATTGGCTAAGTGACGCACGACATCCGCTAACAAAATCCCCCAAGCTTTTGGCTCATTTCGGCCTTGCGCGTGCCACATACCAACATTCATTGTGCAGTGAAGACCGTTCTCCGCAATCCAACCGCTGAGCATTTGCACGGCATCGTCGTCACGCTGAGCGGCAGGGGGTATTACAAGTGTACGCATAGTTGCAGTGCGGGTTAACGTAATTTATACCGCAAAGCGCTGCGGTATAACGTGGGAGTGTGGTCTATAAAAAATGGCATTTTTTCATATCCAGTCTGCGTGAGCTGCTCTCATAAAAATAGCGACAAACACCGCAGTCTTCACTCTCGATTTTGACCACTCA
>NZ_JBFUBO010000004.1:0-349279 GCF_056405715.1 Rhodoferax sp. P1_F3
TGGGTCGCAGGGGATGACGGCTGGCTGGCGCTGGATATTGACGGCAATGGCCTGATTGATTCCGGCCGTGAACTCTTTGGTGCCGACACCGTACTCTCTGGCACCCCAGGTGTGGATGCCGCGTACGCCACCACCGGCTTTGAAGCCCTCAAAGCCCTGGACAGCAATGGCGACAACGTCTTCAATGCCGCAGACACAGCCTTTGGCCAAGTACGCATCTGGCAAGACACTAATCAGGACGGGGTGAGCCAAGGCAACGAACTCTTCACCCTGGCGCAAAAGAACATCGCCAGCATCAGCCTGAACGCGAGCACCACCACGCAGAACCTGGGTAATGGCAACGTGGTCAGTGGCACCGCCACCGTCACCCGCACCAATGGCACCACAACCCTGGCCGAAACCGTGGGCGTGGCCGCAGACACGACTGCGGCCAACCTGCAATTGGGCTCCAACCCGTTTTACCGGGATTTCACCGACACGGTTGTGCTGAGCACACAGGCACAAGGCTTGCCGGACATGCACGGCAGTGGCTGGGTGCGGGATTTGAGAGAGGCGATGAGCCTGGGCGATGCATATAGCACTGCCTTGGCCAACAAGGTGGCAGAGTTTGCGCAGGCCACCACCAAAGAAGCGCAGATGGCGCTGCTGGATGACGTCATTGGTATGTGGTCTGCCACTAATTTTGTATGGCCGGGCGTCGGGTATGCAAACTTTGTCAGCATCAATGGTCCGTTCTATGTCGTAGCGGGTGATGCCGCAACCAGCGAAAAACTCCAGGCCTGTATACCCGTCCTGGAAGTATTCAACGGCATGAGCGTGACCGATGCGGGCATGCAGGCGCCAGTGGGCACAACCTACAACGTGCTGGCCAACCAAGCCACCATCTTGTTGCATGCGTATGAGTCCTTGCGGCAGTCGGTGTACAGCGCGCTGGTGGTGCAGACGCGGTTGAAGCCGTACCTGGATGCCGTGGGTTTGGTGATTGACGAAGCCGGAGTTCGCTTTGATACGGCGCCCGCAGAGGCGCTGGTTTTGAACCGTGCTGCTGCCGATGGCTACAACACGGTTCTCGATCTGGTGGAGCTAAAGCGCTATGCAACGGCATCCGTATCTTCGGTGGGGTGGGATGTCTATCAGACGATGGAACATCTGCTGGAGACCACCACGATCACTACGGAAATGCAAACCTTGCTGACGTCGGAGCGGATTGTTTCGCTGGGTGCTACCGGTACAAACTACACCGTGACCAATACGGCTGGGCAAATTGTCCTGGCCAATGATTTGGCAAATGTCTTGGTGGGTGGTGGTGGTACAGACGTGTTGCATGGAGGGGCGGGCAACGACACGTTGACGTCGGTGGGGGCGGGTGACACGCTGGACGGCGGGGATGGTGATGACGTTCTGAACGTCAGCGGCGAGCTGTACGGTGCTGGCACGACCTACATTGGCGGCAAGGGCAACGACACGATGACGGGTACCTTGGCGGCTGACACCTACGTCTTCAACGTGGGAGACGGGGCGGACACCATCGCGGATGACGGCGTTGGCTACAACGGCACTGACGTGATCAAGTTCGGAGCAGGAGTTCTGCCTACGGACGTGACACCGGTGCGCTCTGGGTTGGACCTGATTCTTAACGTGGGTACGGGGGGAGACCAGATCACCATCAAGAACTGGTTCAACGATGCCTCCAAGCGCAACCAGATTGARCAGATYCAGTTTGCGGACARCACCACCTGGACCAATGCGCAGGTTAGTGCCCGTGCGTTGGAAGTGTTCGGTACAGCGGGCAATGACACGATGACGGGTATTGCTAATTTTGCAGACGTGATGCACGGAGGCGCGGGTAACGACACGTTGACAGCGGTAGGCAATGGAGACACCCTGGACGGCGGAGATGGCGATGACGTTCTGAACGTCAGCGGCGAGCTGTACGGTGCTGGCACGACCTACATCGGAGGCCAGGGCAACGACACGATGACGGGCACCTTGGCGGCTGACACCTACGTCTTCAACCTGGGCGATGGGCAAGACACCATCGTGGACAACGGTGTTGGCTACAACAGCACTGACGTGATCAAGTTTGGAGCGGGCATCTTGCCCACGGACGTGACACCGTTGCGCTCGGGGTTGGACTTGGTCTTCCATCTTGCTGGTGGCACAGATCAAATCACGGTGAAGCGCTGGTTTGCTGAGGACACGAGATACCAGCTAGAACAAATTCAATTTATCGATGGAACCATCTGGACCAATGCGCAGGTCAACACCYGGGCGCTGGAAGTGTTCGGCACCGCAGGTGCCGACAGTCTGAGTGGCGTCAACGCCTTTGCAGACGTACTGCACGCAGGGGCGGGCAACGACACGTTGACGTCGGTGGGGGCGGGTGACACGCTGGACGGCGGGGATGGCGATGACGTTCTGAACGTCAGCGGCGAGCTGTACGGTGCTGGCACGACCTACATCGGAGGCAAGGGCAACGACACGATGACGGGTACCTTGGCGGCTGACACCTACGTCTTCAACCTGGGCGATGGGCAGGACACCATCAGCGACAACAGTGCGGGCTACACCAACACCGATGTGATCAAGTTCGGAGCGGGCATCTTGCCCACGGACGTGACTCCGGTGCGCTCTGGGGTGGACCTGGTCTTCAAGGTCGGCACGGTGGGTGACCAGATTACGGTCAAAAACTGGTTTGTGAATGGCAACGGTTACCAGCAGATTGAGCAAGTGCAATTCTTCGACGGCACGGTCTGGGATTCCGCCCGTGTCGCTGCCGGACTGCTTACGGATCTTGTGGGGACTACCGCAGCAGAGACTCTTACGGGTACTGCCAATTCCGACTACATAAAGGGCCTGGATGGAAACGATACCTTGATTGGACTGGCAGGCCACGATCGCCTGGATGGCGGCCAGGGCAACGACACCATGACTGGTGGTGTAGGTGATGACGCTTACTACGTTGATGCGGCTGGGGATGTTGTTATCGAAAACGCTAATGAAGGGGCGGACTCGGTTTACTCCACCATTACTTACACACTGGGCGCAAACCTGGAAAACCTGTCGTTGATTGGCACTGCTTCCATCAATGGCACGGGCAATGCAACCAACAACACCATGATTGGCAATCTCTCTGCCAACACACTGAATGGTGGCGCTGGCTCCGATATTTTGGTTGGCGGCGCCGGCAACGACACATATATCGTAGATGTCGTTTCGGACATAGTCGTAGAGAACCTCAATGAAGGCACGGACACAGTGCAGTCATCTGTGACTTGGACACTAGGCAACAACTTGGAGAACCTCACATTGACAGGCTCTTCCGCTATCAACGGTAGCGGGAATAACCTGGATAACTATTTGTATGGCAACAGTGCCGCAAACGTGCTCACCGGTGGTGCCGGAAACGACGTTCTTAACGGTGGAGGCGCAGCAGACACCATGATCGGTGGTACTGGAAACGATATTTATATTGTGGAGAACGCAGGAGATGTTGTAGCCGAGGCGGCTAACGAGGGCGCGGATCAGGTGCAATCCAGCATCTCTTATACCCTGACTTCCAACGTGGAAAACCTGGCTTTGACGGGGGCTGCGGCTATCAATGGCAATGGCAACATATTGAGCAATACGCTGGTCGGCAATGCCGAAAACAACATCCTGACCGGGGACGCCGCAGGTGAAGCTGGCGCTGCAGAGTTGGTGAACACTCTGGTGGTCTATGCCAAAGGCAGTGTGTATGCCGGTGGCTGGCCCACTATGGAAATCTGGATTGAAGGCGTCAAAGTGCAGACCTTCACCGTCAACACCACAGACTACCTGGCCTACACCATCACGGCCCCGCTTGGCATGTTGGCCAAGAACATCGACGTGGTGTTTGGCAACGATGCGGCCGGAGGCGGTGAGGACAGAAACCTGTACCTCAGCCAGATCGTGCTGAACGGCCGCACCATCGTTGCAACAGGGTCCAACGCCATTGCGGACTACGGCGTCGGTGCCGCTGCCCGAGATTGGCTCAATACCTCGCTGTGGTTTGGCTCGATCAACTCCAACGGCGCTGCCAGGTTTGGCGTCAACGGCAATGACAAACTGGACGGAGGGGCCGGTGCCGACACCCTGATTGGAGGCTTTGGCAACGACCAATATGTGGTGGACAACGTGTCGGATGTGGTGCAGGAGGCCGCAGACGGTGGTTTTGATACCGTGCAGGCGTTGGTGACCTACACACTGGCCAACAATGTGGAAGACCTTCAACTGGCCGGTTCATCCGCCATTGATGGGTATGGAAACGCAGGGGCCAACACCTTGCGCGGCAATGCAGCGGACAACCGCCTGGATGGTGGAGCAGGGGCAGACGTACTGGTGGGAGGTGCCGGCAACGACACCTACATTGTCGACAACGTGGGGGACCTGCTGTACGAAGTGGCCAACGCCGGGACGGATACGGTGCAGTCCAGTGTGAGCTACACCTTGGTCGCGGAGATTGAAAACCTCACGCTGACAGGCAGCACGGCGATCAACGGAACGGGCAATGCTTCAGCCAACATCATCACGGGGAATAGTGCTGCCAATACCTTGAGCGGTGCTGCGGGTAATGACACGCTCGACGGCGCGGCAGGTGCGGATATCTTGATTGGAGGCACAGGTAACGACACCTATCTCATGGGTCGAGGTTATGAGTTTGACACCGTGCAAGAGAACGATGCAACGGCCGGCAACACCGACGTGATGCAGTTCCTGAGTGGAATCGCGACTGATCAGCTGTGGTTCAGCAAAGTCTCCAACAACCTGGAGGTCAGCATCATTGGGACCACGGATAAGGCAACGCTGACCAACTGGTATCTGGGTAACCAGTACCACGTGGAGCAGTTCAAGACCAGCGACGGGCATGTTCTGCTGGATAGTCAGGTGCAGAACCTGGTGGATGCGATGGCGTCCTTCTCTCCACCTGCTGCGGGGCAAACAACTTTGCCGGCCAATTACGCGACCAACCTTAGCCCAGTGATTGCGGCCAACTGGCAGTAAGCGATAAGGCCATTGCTGCCTTTGCTGGGAATTACGCAGGCAGAAAAAGGGCCGGTGAAAACCGGCCCTTGGGACTAGCAGCGTGAGTGGGGTTTACTTGATGTCCACACCGTAGAAGGTGTGCCGAGCAAAGGGGCTCAACTTGTAATCCAGCACTTCTTTGCGCACGGGAGCCAACTGCACCGCGTGGGCAATGGTGAACCAGGGCGCTTGTTCCTTGAAAATCACCTGGGCTTTTTCGTACAGCTTGGTGCGCTCAGCGGGGTTGGACACCACCTTGGCTTTTTGCACCAAGTCTTCAAACGGCTGGTAGCAGAACTTGGCCACGTTGGAGCCATTGCTCTTGGCCGAAGCGCAGCCCAACAGGGTGTTCAAGAAGTTGTCGGGGTCACCGTTGTCGCCCGTCCAACCCAACATGCCCATTTGGTGCTCGCCGTTTTGCATGCGCTTGCGGTACTCGCCCCATTCAAAGCTCTTGATCTCTGCAGTCACGCCCACCTTGGCCAGGTCGGCTTGCATCAACTCGGCAATGCGCTTGGCATTGGGGTTGTAAGGGCGCTGCACGGGCATGGCCCACAGGTCGGTGGTGAAGCCGTTGGGGTATCCCGCCGCGGCCAGCAACTTCTTCGCTTCGGCAGGGTTGAAGGCGTCGTCCTTCAGGGCCTTGTTGTAAGACCACTGGCCTGGAGGAATCGGATTGGTTGCAGCCACACCGGTGCTCAGGTACACGGCGGAGACGATGGCCTTTTTGTCGATTGCCATGTTGATGGCTTTGCGCACGCGCACATCGTCAAACGGCTTCTTGGTCGTGTTGTAGGCCAGGTAGCCAATGTTCAGGCCGGGTTGCTCCATCACCGTGACATTGGTGTCCTTGCGCATGGCGTCCAAGTCGGCCGGGTTGGGGTAGGGCATCACATGGCATTCGCCCTTTTGCAGCTTGGCCCAACGCACGGAAGCATCTGGCGTGATAGAAAAAATCAGGTCATCGATCTTGGCCTTGCCCGCCCAGTACTGAGGGAACGCCTTGAAGCGGATCAGCGCATCCTTTTGGTATTGCACTACCTGGAAGGGGCCGGTGCCCAGTGGGTCCTGGTCGATCTTCTCGGGGGTGCCTGCCTTCAGCATGGCAATCGCATATTCCTTGGACTGCACGCCAGCAAACTGCATGGCCAAGTTGGCCAAGAAGGGGGCTTCAGGGTTGTTCAGCGTGATCTTGACGGTGTACTCGTCCACTTTGTCCACAGACTTCAGGAGTTTGGGCATGCCCATATCGCCAAAGTACGCATGGTTGGGGCTGGTGACCTTGAAGTAGGGATCGTTCTCCTTCCACTGGCGTTCAATCATGAACATCACGTCGTCGGCATTGAAGTCACGGCTTGGCTGGAAGTTTTTGTTCGACTGCCATTTCACACCCTTGCGGAGCTTGAACGTGTACTCCAGGCCATCTTTGGAGATGGTCCAGCTTTCAGCCAGAGCGGGGCCGACTTTGGTGCCGCCACGCTCAAAGTGCACCAGATTGTCGTAAATCTGTTCCGTCACATCGAACGAGGTGCCGGTGGTGTTGACGCCTGGGTAGAAGTTCTCAGGACTACCTTCTGAGCAGTACACCAAGGTTTTGGCTGCGACCGGCGCGAGTGCCAGAGCAGCGGGCAACGCCAATGCGCACAGCAGCGCACTTTTGGTGCGGCGTGTCGCGACGGCTTTCTTTGGGTTCAGGTTCATGGAAGTTACTCCTCTGGGGGTTAATGCTGCCTATGCAGCGAGTTGGCTAAGGGTTAGCGCTTCATGACAAGCAACTAGCCTGCCATCCAGCGTTTGCAGTTCCGGACGCTCGCTGTGGCAGCGCGCGTTGGCATGCGGGCAGCGTGTGGAAAACACGCAGCCTGCAGGTGGGTTCAGTGGGGAAGGCAGTTCGCCCTTGAGCACGATGCGCTGGCTGGCCGCGCCCCGCGCGTGCATGCCGGGTGTGGAGGCCATGAGGGCGCGGGTATAGGGGTGCAGCGGGCGCTCAAACAACGTGGTTTTGTCGCCTTGCTCCACCACCTGGCCAAGGTACATCACCAACACGTCGTGGGCAATGTGGCGCACCACACCCAGGTCGTGCGAGATGAACAGGTAGGCCAGGCCCAGCTCGCTTTGCAGGTCGGCTAGCAGGTTCAGAACCTGGGCCTGGATAGACACATCCAGCGCTGACACCGGTTCATCGGCCACCACCAGCGCGGGGTCCAGCATCAACGCACGCGCAATCGCGATGCGTTGGCGCTGACCGCCCGAGAACATATGAGGGTAGCGGTCGTAATGCTCAGGCCGCAGGCCTACTTTGGCCAGCATGGCGCGGGCTTTTTCTTGTCGCTGGGTGGCGGTCATTGCTGTGTTGATTTCCAGCGGACCTTCCAGAATCTGGCCAATGCGTTTGCGCGGGTTCAGGGAGCCATAGGGGTTCTGGAACACCAATTGCACTTTTTGGCGCAGCAGCTTTTTCTGCGCGGCATCGGCTTGGGCCGTGTCCACACCGGCTAGCATCAGTTGCCCCTCGGTGGGCGATTCGATCAGCGACACCATGCGGGCTAGCGTGGACTTGCCACAGCCCGACTCGCCCACCACGGCGAGGGTGTGGCCTGGCTGCACCGAGAAGGAGACTCCGGCTACAGCCTGCAGATGGTCGGGCGCACGCAGAAAACCGCGACGAATGGTGTAAACCTGCCGCAGGCCCTGTGCCTGCACGACAGGCGCCACGGGAGGCATAGTGGGCGCGCTCATGCAGCCACCTGTTCGGCATCTAGGGCAAAGTGGCAGCGCACCTGGCCGCCCGGCCAGGGAGTCAAGGCGGGGCGCTGGTCGCAGGCTCCTTCGCGCGAATGGCGGCAACGTGGCATGAACAGGCAACCATTGGGGCGGTCATGCAGGCCAGGCACCATGCCGGGAATCGTGTTCAAACGGCTCTGGTGCACGCTGCGCTCGGGCATAGCGGCCAGCAGCGCCTCGGTGTAAGGGTGGGCTGGCGCGGCAAACAGTGCGTCGGCACTGCGCTCTTCCATCACCTGGCCGGCATACATCACGGCCACGCGCTGCGCCATGTCGGACACCACACCCATGTTGTGGGTGATCAGCACCAGGCCCATGCCGCGGTCTTTTTGCAGCGTCTTGAGCAGGTCCAAAATTTGCGCCTGGATCGTCACGTCCAGCGCGGTGGTGGGCTCATCCGCAATCAGCAGCTTGGGGTTGCAGGCAATCGCCATGGCAATCATCACGCGCTGGCTCATGCCGCCTGAGAGCTGGTGTGGGTAGACCTTGAGCCGACTCTCGGGAGCCGGAATGCCGACCTGTTCGAGCAGCTCGATGGAGCGCTTGTGGGCGGCCTTGCGGTCCATGCCCAGATGCAGCTTCAGCGTTTCGGCCAGCTGGTAGCCCACGGTGAAACAGGGGTTCAGGCTGGTGGTGGGGTCCTGAAAAATCATGGCCATGTCTTTGCCGGTGAAGCGGCGGCGTTCACGGTCACTCAGGCCCAGCAGGTCGTGGCCATCAAAACGCAGCGTCTTGGCCTGTACGCGGCCCGGAAAAGCCACCAGGCCCATGAGCGCCATCATGGTGACGCTTTTGCCAGAACCGGACTCACCCACCACACCCAACACTTCTCCAGCCTCGAGTGTGAGGCTGACATCCTGTACCGCATGCATCACGCCGTTGTGCGACGGGAACTCGACGGACAGGTTTTCAATTTCAAGCAATGCCATAGGCGTTGTTCTCTTTTCGGCTTAACGTTTGAGTTTGGGGTCTAGCGCATCGCGCAGTCCATCCCCAAGCAAGTTGAACGCCAGCACCGTGATCAAAATGGCCATGCCGGGAAGAGTGACGACCCACCAGGCGCGCAGCACGAATTCGCGTGCATCGGCCAGCATGGTGCCCCACTCGGGGGAGGGGGGCTGCGCACCCAGGCCCAGAAAGCCCAGTGCGGCCGCATCCAGAATGGCGGTGGAAATGCCCATGGAGGCTTGCACAATCAGCGGGGCGGTGCAGTTGGGCAGTACCTCGCTGAACATCAGGCGCAGGTGGCTGGCGCCGGTCATGCGCGCAGCTGTCACGTAGTCGCGCGAGGTTTCGGCGATCACGGCGGCGCGCGTGATGCGCACATAGTGCGGCAGCACCACAATGGCCACCGCCAGCATGGCATTCACCAGGCCAGGCCCGAGGATCGCCACGATCACGATGGCCAGCAGCAGGCTGGGCAGCGTGAGGATGATGTCCATGGCCCGCATGATGGCGATTTCCAGCAGGCCCTTGAAGTAACCTGCAACCAGGCCCAACACGGTGCCGACGATCACCGAAATGGACACCACGGCAATGCCGATGACCAGGGAGAGGCGGGCACCATACATGAGGCGAGAGAGAATGTCGCGCCCGATAGCGTCGGTCCCCAGCAGGTGGGCAGAGGAACCGCCATCTTGCCAAGCCGGGGGCTTCAGAAAGGCCGCGTTGTTGGTCAGGTCCGGCGCGTAGGGTGCCAGCCAGGGGGCAAACAGTGCCATCAGCAGCACGAAGGTCACGATGGCGAGCCCTGCCATGGCGCCCTTGTTGACTCTGAAGTAGCGCCAGAACTCTTGCAACGGTGGGGCGGGTTGCAACGCCACCGGCGTATGAATAGCGGTAGTAGTCATTACTTTTGGTGGCGAATGCGGGGGTTGATGATGCCGTAGGTGATGTCCACCAACAGGTTCACGGTCATGACGACCACACCAAGCAGCAGCATGCCGCCCTGCAGCACAGGATAGTCACGCCGGCTGATGGCTTCAATCAGCCATTTGCCCACACCGGGCCAGGAAAAAATCGTTTCGGTGAGGATGGCGCCAGTGAATAATTGGCCAACCTGCAGCCCGATGACCGTGATGACGGGAATCAGGGCATTGCGAAGGGCGTGCACCGCCACTACGCGCAGGCCAGTCAGCCCCTTGGCTTTGGCGGTACGGATGTAGTCTTCACCCATCACCTCAAGCATGGCCGAGCGTGTCATGCGCGCAATGACCGCAAGCGGGATGGTGCCCAGCACGATGGTGGGCAGGATCAGGTGTGACAGCGCCGACAGAAAGGCCCCCTTGTCGTTGGAGAGCAGGCTGTCTATCAGCAAGAAGCCCGTGGTGGGCTCAATAAAGTACTGCACGCTGATCCGGCCCGACACGGGCGTCAAGTCCAGCTGCACAGAGAACAGCAGGATCAGCAACAAGCCCCACCAGAAGACGGGCATGGAATAGCCCGCCAGCGACACGCCCATGACACCATGGTCCAGGATGGAGTTGCGTTTGACCGCCGCCAAAATCCCGGCTGGAACACCTATGAGTAAAGCGAAGAGGATGGCGCAGGTTGCCAGTTCGATGGTGGCAGGAAACAAGGTTGCAAATTCGGTGAGCACACGCTCTTGCGTGATGATCGATTTGCCCAGATCCCCCTTGAGCACCTTGCCGATGTAGATGCCGTATTGCACCATTACGGGCTGATCCAGGCCATATTCCTTGAGGAGTACCGCGTGGCGCGTGGCATCAATGCCGCGCTCGCCCGCCAAGGTTTCAATAGGGTCGCCTGGAACCAGGCGGATCAGAAAGAAAGCGAGCAGAGTCATCCCAAAGAACGTGGGAATGACGAGGCTCAATCGGGTAAGTAGGAAGCGCAGCATGAAGGGGCGAATTCTAGGCGTGCACTGCAGTGCAGAGTGTTGATCCGGGCCAATAACGACTAGTGAGTTTCCCTTATGAGGTTGGTTACCAGTCGCCGAAGTGACTAGCAATGCTGATGCCAACAAAAAAAGGCCGGGGGTTAGCCGGCCTTTTAGCGCTTTGCAAGTGTGACTTACTTGAGGTGCTTGCCGATCAGGCCAGCCAACTCAAACATAGTGACCTGGGCTTTGCCGAAGATTTCCTTCAGCTTGGCGTCGGCGTTGATGTTGCGCTTGTTCACTGCGTCTTGCAGCTTGTTCTTCTTGATGTACGTCCACAGCTTGCTCACCACTTCAGTGCGGGGCAGAGCCGCAGCGCCCACCACGGCAGCCAATGCGGCGCTGGGGGTCAGTGCCTTCATGAATGCGGCGTTCACGGTGCGCTTTTTGGCGGGGGCCTTCTTGGCTGCAACCTTTTTAGCGGGAGCAGCTTTCTTGGCGGGAGCCGCCTTCTTTGCTGGAGCAGCTTTCACAGCGACTTTCTTCGCTGGTGCTGCTGCTTTCTTTGCAGGAGCCGCTTTCTTTGCGGGTGCGGCTTTTTTTGCCGGTGCTTTTTTCGCAGTTGCCATGATTGATTGTCCTTCTAGAAGATTGATTAATCACCAGCAAAAAACTGCTTCTTCACTGGTAACCCGGATGCTAATGGCAAAAAAGCGCGTTTCCAAGGGAGAAACTGCAATTTTCATTGGGGAATGTTGTTTTTTCCATTGGAGAATAGCCCGCAACACTGAAAAGGAGTGCCCTTGATGCCCCAGCCATTTACAACCTGTGACCTTTGCGATGCCCACAAGGGCGACACTTCGGGTGCCTTTCGGGTGCTGCCACCGGTGTTTCGCGACTTTGGCCAGGTGCTGAAGTTTGCGGGCCCCGTGGTCACGGTGAAGTGTTTTGAGGACAACACGCTGGTGAAAGCCGCAGTGGATTCGCAGGGTTGGGTGGACACACCTGATGGCCGCGTGGCCCAGGTGTTGGTCATAGATGGCGGTGGTTCGTTGCGCAAAGCCCTGCTGGGCGGCAACCTGGGTGCGGCCGCGGCGCGCAATGGCTGGGCCGGTGTGGTGATCGACGGCTGCGTGCGCGACACTGCCGAACTGGCCACGCAGGCCGTGGGCATCCGCGCGCTGGCGCCCGTGCCACTGCCCACCGAGAAACGCAACCAGGGCCAGGCCAATGTGGCGGTCCAGCTGCAGGGGGTGTGGGTGCGGCCGGGTGATTGGCTTTATGCCGACGAGGACGGCATCGTGGTGTCGGCTACGCCGCTGGTGTAGTCACCGCAGCGCGCGAGGGCAGGGTGGCCAGCACCACGCCCAGGAGTGCAATGCCAAACGCCAGCAGTTGCATGCCACCCAGACTTTCACCCAGCACCAGCACGCCGACCAAGGCGGCCGAGATGGGCAGCATGACCGTGAAGACACCGGCGCGGGCTGCGGGCACGGTCTTCAGGCCCGTCATCCACAGCCAGACGGTCCAGACGCTGGCGGCTAGCGCATAGAAGACCAGCAGCACCCAGGAGCCTGTGGCCACCGACGCAAAGTTGAAGCGCCATGCCATGTACAGGCCCATGGGCGTCATCAGGGCAAAGCCCCAGAGGTTGATCAATGCGGTGATGCGCTTGGGCGATAAGGCGCCCGTGAGTTTTTTGCCGATCACGGCGTAGGCGGCTTCGCATAGCACGGCGCCAAACACCAGCAGGTTGCCCAACAGCACTTGCTCGTGTGCCAAATCGCCTTCTGGCCCCGATGAACTGTGCGCGGATAGCTCTCCTTTTGATAGCGCCAGCAAACCGATTCCCAGCGCACTGCAGGCCACGGCGGCCCAGGTGCGCAGGCCGATGCGCTCTTTCAGGAACGCCCAGCTCATGAGTGCTACCACGGCAGGAATGGACGCCATGATCACACCGGCAGACACCGCCGTGGTCATGCTCACGCCAAACAGCATGCAAATGGAAAACAAGAAGTTGCCGAGCAGAGACTCCAGAAACACCAGCTTGCGTGTCGCGGGCGTCATGGGCAGTTCAGATGCCGGGCGCTTGAGCCAGTGCACCATCGCCAGCCCGCCAATGCCGAAGCGCAACCAGGCCAATAGAAAAACGGGGAGGGCTGCGACCAACGGCTTGGACAGTGCCACGTAGCTACCGACCAGCGCCATGCTAAGCGCCAGAAAACTGTAGGCGATCCAGCGTGGCGGATGGGCGAGGACAGCGGGCGTATGGGTCATACAGTGGGGCGCAGGGTGAGAAACAAGCGCACGACGATACACCATGCAACACGCGGCCTTGGTGAGGGTGGGGCCATGCACTTGGCTGGTGCATTTATGCAGCACAATGGCATCAGGCTCTTGGTAGCCAAGCCAGCACCGCGTTGCCACCCGCGATGGGCACGCCTCTTGCGGTGCATACAGCAAGGAGTAGGGAATGAGTGAAAACAAACCAATGAACTTCAACGATCTGGAGCAATGGCTCAATGAACGGCGAGTGACGGAGGTGGAATGCCTGGTGCCCGACTTGACGGGCGTCGCGCGGGGAAAAATCTTGCCCCGTGCCAAGTTCACCGAAGACCGCGGCATGCGCTTGCCGCAAGGCATCGTGGCCATGGGGGTGACGGGCGAATTTCCTGAGAGCGGCCCCTATTACGACGTGGTCGACCCCACTGACAAAGACATGCAGCTGCGGCCCGACCCCTCGTCGGTGCGCATTGTTCCCTGGGCGACTGACCCTACGGCACAGGTGATTCACGACTGTTTTGACCACGAAGGCAAGCTGGTGCCATTCGCCCCACGCAGCGTGTTGCGTCGCGTGTGTGACCTGTTTGCAGCAGAGGGCTTGCAACCCATAGTGGCGCCTGAGCTGGAGTTCTACCTCACAGCCCGCAACACTGACCCCAACACGCTGTTGCGCGCACCCATTGGCCGCAGCGGCCGCGCCGAGACCTCGCGCCAAGCGTACAGCATCGACGCGGTAAACGAATTCGACCCACTGTTTGAAGAGATCTACGACTACTCCGACAAGATGGAGCTCAATGTGGACACGCTGATCCATGAAGTGGGCGCGGGGCAGATGGAAATCAACTTCTTCCACAACAAGCCCTTGGGCCTGGCCGACGAAGTGTTCTTCTTCAAACGCACCGTGCGCGAAGCGGCACTGCGCCACGACATGTATGCCACCTTCATGGCCAAGCCGATTGCGGGCGAGCCCGGTAGCGCCATGCACGTGCACCAAAGCCTCTTGAATGTGCAGACCGGCAAGAATGTGTTCAGCAACGAAGACGGCACGCCGTCCGAGGCTTTCTTCCACTACATCGGTGGGCTGCAACGCTATATCCCCGCAGCCATGGTGCTGGTGGCGCCCTATGTGAACAGTTACCGCCGCCTGTCACGCAACACGGCGGCGCCCATCAACATCGAATGGGGCTATGACAACCGCACGGTGGGCATTCGCTCGCCCATTTCGTCTCCCGCTGCGCGCCGCGTGGAGAACCGGGTGATCGGTGCCGATGCCAACCCCTATGTGGCAATGGCCATGACACTGGCCTGCGGCTACCTGGGGCTGAAAAACAAGATCAAGCCCAAGCCTCAAATGCGCGGTGACGCTTACCTGTCGCCCTACGCGCTGCCGCGCAGCTTGGGCGAGGCGCTGGACTGGTTGCGCAAGGAATCGGACCTGCACGAGATCTTGGGCAAGGAGTTTGTGACGGTGTACACCGAGATCAAGGAGCTGGAGTTTGACGAGTTCATGAAAGTGATTTCGCCGTGGGAGCGGGAGCATTTGTTGCTCCACGTCTGAGCCCCTCATTCAATCTGAAAAGACTGCCATGAATACCCCTGTCGATACCGACCTCATTCAGTCGCTGGACAGCGCGCATTTTTTGCACCCGTTCACCGATTTCAAGGACCTCGCCAGCCGCGGCGCCCGCGTGATCACGCGCGCCGAAGGCATCTATGTGTGGGACTCTGAAGGCCACCAGATCCTGGACGCCATGAGCGGCCTGTGGTGTGTGAACGTGGGCTATGGTCGCAAGGCGCTGGCGGATGCTGCCCATGCGCAGATGATGACGCTGCCCTACTACAACAGCTTCTTCCAGACCACCAATGTGCCGGCGGTGCAGCTGGCGGCGCGCCTGGCGTCCCTGGCGCCTTCTGTGGGCGACCGCAGCTTTTCGCACGTGTTTTATTCCAGCAGTGGCAGCGAGAGCAATGACTCCAACGTGCGCATGGTGCGCCGCTACTGGGACTTGCTGGGCCAGCCGCAGCGCAAGGTCATTATTGGCCGCATCAATGGTTACCACGGCAGCACCATGGCAGGTGCTTCGCTGGGCGGTATGAGCGGCATGCATGCGCAGGGCGATTTGCCGATTCCCAATATCACCCACATCGAGCAGCCGTATTTCTTTGAGAACGCGATTGCAGGTGAGTTGCGCGAAGAGTTTGGCGTGCGTGCGGCGGGTTGGCTGGATGCCAAAATTCTGGAAGTGGGGCCTGACAAGGTCGCTGCCTTCATTGCCGAACCGCTGCAGGGCGCGGGCGGAGTCATCATTCCGCCCAGCACCTACTGGCCCGAGATCCAGCGCATTGTGGACAAGTACGGCATCCTGCTCATCAGCGACGAGGTGATTTGCGCCTTTGGCCGCCTGGGCCACTGGTTTGGCTATGAGAAGTTTGGCTACAAGCCCGATCTGGTGACCTTTGCCAAGGCCGTGACCAGTGGCTATGTGCCTCTGGGCGGTGTGATGGTGGGCAACCGCGTGGCCCAGGTGCTGATAGAGCAGGGCGGCGAGTTCAACCATGGCTACACCTACAGCGGCCACCCCGTGGCCTGCGCGGTGGCCATGGCCAACCTGGACATCATGGAGGCCGAGCAGCTGCCCCAGAAAGTGCGCGGAGAGATCGGCGCCTATTTTGCGCAGCGCTATGCCGAGTTGAACGAGCACCCGCTGGTGGCGCACGCCGAGACCTGCGGCTTTGTGGGCGGCCTGGTGCTGGTGAAGAACAAGAAAACCCTGGAGCGCTTCCACGCTGATGACGGCGTGGGCATGGTCTGCCGCGGTCACTGCTTTGGCAATGGCCTCATCATGCGGGCTGTGGGCGACCGGATGATTATTGCACCGCCGCTGGTGATGACCAAAACCGATATTGACGAGCTGATGCGCCTGATCCATCTGGCTTTGGACCGCACTTTGGTGGATCTGAAGGCCCGTGGGCTGGTCTAAGCACTTCTATAATCTTTTGGTCTGTTTTTTGCTTCGCATATTTCTGACTTTTCTTCCTCTATTTTTGTAACGGAGAGCTCCAACATGAAGTACACCCTGTGTTCCGTCGCCGTAGCGGCGCTGGTTTTGACGGCTTGTGGCAAAAAAGAGGAGCCCGTAGCGGCTACTCCCGCGCCCGCTGCAGTGGCTAGCGCGCCCGCTCCCGCAGCCAACGCGGAAGAAAAAGTGCTGAATATCTACAACTGGCCTGACTACATCCCCGAAGGCATGGTGGCGGCTTTCGAGAAGGAATCCGGCATCAAGGTGAACTACGACACCTTTGAAACCAACGAAGCCCTGCAAGCCAAGCTGGTGGCTGGCAATACTGGCTACGACATCGTGGTGCCCGGCACCGTGTTTGCCAAGGGGCAAATCGAAGGCGGCCTGTTGCAGCCTCTGGACAAGTCCAAGATCAAGAACCTGGCCAACCTGGACCCCGCCCTGCTGGCTGTCATGACCAAGGCTGACCCCGAAAACAAGCATTTGGTGCCATGGGCCTGGAGCTTCACCACCGTGGGCATCAACAAAACCAAGGTCGAGAAGGCGCTGGGCGGCATGCCCATGCCTGAAAACGCCTGGGACCTGGTGTTCAACCCCAAGTACACGGCCAAGCTGAAGTCCTGCGGCATTGCCTACCTGGATTCGCCTACCGAAATCCTGCCCGCAGCCCTGCACTACATCGGCAAGGATGCGTACTCCAACAACGCGGAAGACTACAAGGCTGCGACCGCTATGTTGGCCAAGGTCCGCAAGGATGTGCGCCTGTTCAGCGCCACCATGATCGACGACATCGCGGGCGGTAAGGCGTGCGCAGCCATCGGCTGGGCAGGTGACATCAACATCGCCGCTGGCCGTGCCAAGGACAACGGTTCCAAGGACGTGATCGAAGCCCTGTTGCCCAGCACCGGCGCGCTGATCTTCATTGACTCCATCGCGCTGACCAAGGATGCCAAGCACCCCAACAACGCACAGGCGTTTATCGACTTCTATCTGCGCCCTGAGAATGCAGCGCAAATGGCGAATGAAATGACCTACAACACCGGCAACAAAGCTGCTGTGGACAAGGTCAAGCCTGAGATCGCCAGCAACAAGACCATCTTTGTGGACGCTGACTATCTGGCGAAAATGGTTCCTCCTAGCAGCTTCAGCAACGAAGCCCGTGAGGCACTGGCCAACGCTTACAACGCGTTCAAAAAAGGCAAGTAAGGTTTTGGTGTAAACGCCAACAGGGGCTGTTTGTACGTGTGTATGAACAGCCCTTTTTCATGGCGCGGTCTTATTCAGCAGGGATCAATTGATGACAGCACAAGCGGACAACGCGGGTTACTTGGTGACCGAAAAACTGGTCAAGCGCTTTGATGAAGCGCTGGCGGTGGACGAGGTATCCCTCTCCATCGCTCAGGGTGAGATTTTTGCCCTGCTGGGAAGCTCGGGTTGCGGCAAGTCCACCTTGCTGCGCATGCTGGCCGGCTTCGAGTCGCCCACCTCGGGCCGCATTTTGTTGGGTGGCCAGGACGTGGCCAAGCTGCGTCCGTATGACCGTCCCATCAACATGATGTTCCAGTCCTACGCGCTGTTTCCGCACCTGGATATTTGGGAAAACGTGGCCTTTGGCTTGAAGCGCGAAGGCTTGCCGCGGGACGAAGTGAAACAGCGTGTGGGTGAGATGTTGGACCTGGTGCAACTGGGCGCCTATGCCAAGCGCAAGCCGCACCAGCTCTCGGGTGGGCAACAGCAGCGTGTGGCGCTGGCGCGCAGCCTGGCCAAGCGGCCCAAGCTGTTGTTGCTGGACGAGCCGCTGGGGGCGCTGGACAAGAAGCTGCGCGAGCAGACCCAGTTTGAGTTAGTCAACATCATCGAGAAAGTGGGTGTGACCTGTGTGATGGTGACCCACGACCAGGAAGAGGCCATGACCATGGCCAACCGCATTGCGGTAATGAGCAAGGGCCGTGTGCTGCAGGTGGGCTCACCCGAAGAGGTGTACGAGCACCCGGCCAACCGCTTTGTGGCCGACTTCATTGGCAACGTGAACATTTTTGATGGCCACCTGAGCGTGGACGAGCATGACCGATGCGCCGCCGTCACCGGCATTGGTGAAATTCAGGTGGGCCACGGGGTCAGCGGCACACTGAATATGCCTGTGGGCATTGCTGTGCGGCCCGAGAAAATCGAGATTAGCAAGACGCGACCCAATGTGACGCACAACGTGTTCACCGGCCAGGTCAAGGAGATTGCCTACTTCGGCTCGTACAACACCTACATCGTGGTCGCCACGGACGGCACCAAGGTGAAGATCATGGAAGCCAACACCCGGCGCCAGGAACTTAGCGACATCACTTGGGAAGACAACGTCTTCTTCTGGTGGGGCGACCGCTCCGGCATCGTGCTGCGCGACTAGGGGCTGACATGCAGCCTACATCCCGCTTCCCCATGCTCGGCCGGCGTTTTGTGATCGGCGTGCCGTTCACCTGGTTGACCGTGTTCTTCCTGCTGCCGTTCCTCATCCTGGCCTACATCAGCTTTGTGGACATGGCGGGGGACATCCACCCCTTCAAGCCCATCTGGGACACGCAGACCGGTCTGCTCAAGCTCAAGTACGAGAACTACTGGTCCATCTTCCGCAACGGGGAGGAGGGCGGCCTGTTCCGCACGCTCTATATCGAGGCCTACCTGCGCTCGCTCTGGTATGCGCTGTGCACCGCGCTGCTGTGCCTGGGCATTGGTTACCCGTTTGCCTATTTCATTGCGCGCTCCAAACCCACGGTGCGCCCAGCCTTGCTGATGATGGTGATGCTACCGTTCTGGACTTCGTTTTTGCTGCGCGTCTATGCGTGGAAAGGCATCCTGGCCGATCAGGGTGTGGTGAATCAGGCCTTGATGTACCTGGGCATCATCGATGAACCCATCCAGATGCTGTACACCAATGTCTCCATGCTGGTGGGCATGACCTATGTGTACCTGCCCTTCATGGTGCTGCCGCTGTATGCCAACTTGGTGAAGATGGACTTCCGCCTGCTGGAGGCGGCCTATGACCTGGGCACTTCTCCGTTCAACGCGTTCTGGCTGGTGACCGTGCCGCTGTCCAAGGCGGGCATCGTGGCGGGCTTCATGCTCGTATTCATTCCCGCGGTGGGTGAGTTTGTGATCCCCTCGCTGCTGGGCGGGCCGGAGAACATCATGATCGGCCGCGTGGTGTGGGACGAGATGTTCACCGCCAACAACTGGCCGCGCGCCACGGCGCTGGCGGTGGTGATGATCGCCATCATCATCGTGCCGCTGGCCATGTACTACCACTACACCGGCGAGGCTTCCGAACAGTCCGGCGGGCGTCATTGAGGGCCGCACGATGAAAGCATTTGTGGAAAAGAACTTTGGCAAGCTGTGGCTGACGGCGGTGTATGTGTTCCTGTACGTGCCTCTGCTGTTCATGGTCGTGTTTTCGTTCAACAGCACACGGCAGGATGCCAACTTCACCGGCTTCTCGCTGCGCTGGTACGACGCGCTCACGCGCGACACCAAGATCGTGGAGGGTTTCTGGCTGTCGGTCAAAGTAGCCACCATCACCGGTGTGCTGTCGGCCGTACTGGGCACGTTTGCGGCCTTTGTGCTGGTGCGCTACCGCCGCTTCATTGGCCGCACTGTGTTTTCCGGCATGGTGAATGCGCCGCTGGTGATGCCGGAGGTGGTGATCGGACTTTCATTGCTATTGCTGATGGTGGGCGCCCAAAACTTCCTGGGCTGGCCCGAGCGTGGCATGCTGACCATTGTGTTGGGCCACACGCTGCTAGGCATGGCCTATGGCATGGTGGTGATCCAGTCGCGCCTGCTGGAAATGAACCGCTCTATCGAAGAAGCCGCCATGGACTTGGGCGCGCGCCCCCACCAGGTGTTCTTGTTGATCACACTGCCTCAGATTGCGCAGGCCATCTTTGCAGCCTTTTTGTTGTCGTTCACGCTGTCGTTTGACGACGTGGTCATTTCTGAATTTCTGTCCGGCCCCGGTGTCAGCACCTTGCCGCAGGTGATTTTCAGCTACGCGCGTCGCGGTATCAACCCGACCATTTACGCGGCTGCCACCTTGCTGATCACCACGGTGACCTGTGTCATCGTGGGCTACAGCGTCTGGGTGGCACGCCAGTCACGCAAGCGTGAGCGCGAGATTGCGGCCGCCGCCCGTGCGGAAGTTGCCGCGCTGAATCCGGTTTGAACTGCTGCGCCGCCTCTGGCCGCACACCACAAGGAATTTGCTATGCGTGAGTTGACTTTTGACGGGCGTGCATTGATCAACGGTGCGCGCGTGGGCGCCCAGAGTGGTGCGCTGTTCGATTGCATTTCGCCCGTGGATGGCAGCATCCTGACGCAGGTGGCGCGCTGTGCGGAAGCGGATATCGACCTGGCAGTGCAGAACGCCCGCGCAGCGTTTGACGACAAGCGCTGGCGCGGCTTGGCTCCGGCGCAACGCAAGCGCGTGCTGATCCGCTTTGCCGATTTGGTGTTGGCCCATGCTGATGAGCTGGCGGTCACAGAAGCGTGGGACATGGGCAAGCCTGTGAAGTACGCGCGCGGGGTGGATGTGAACAGTGCCTCTAACTGCCTGCGCTGGTATGGCGAGGCGGTGGACAAGGTGTACGACGAGATCGCCCCCACGCCCGACACCGCGCTGGCCCTGATCACGCGTGAGCCCGTTGGGGTGGTAGGCGTCATCGTGCCGTGGAACTACCCCATGATCATGGCGGCCTGGAAGATTGCACCGGCGCTGGCTGCGGGCAACTCCGTGGTGCTCAAGCCCAGTGAAAAATCGCCCCTCACGGCGCTGCGCCTGGGCGATCTGGCGCTGGAAGCGGGAATTCCCGCTGGCGTGTTGAACGTGGTGCCTGGCTTTGGCCCGGAGGCGGGCTCGCCGCTGGCCCTGCATATGGATGTGGACTGCATTGCCTTTACCGGCTCCACGCGCGTGGGCAAGCAGATCCATGTGATGGCAGGGCAAAGCAACATCAAGCGTGCCTGGACCGAGCTGGGTGGCAAGTCGCCCAACATCGTGTTTGCCGACTGCCCGGACCTGGACCGCGCGGTGCAGGCCGCCGTCGGCAGCATCTTCTTCAACCAGGGCGAGAGCTGCAATGCGCCGTCGCGCCTGTTTGTGGAAGCCAGCATCAAGGACCAGTTTCTGGAGAAAGCCCTGGCCCTGGTGCCCGGCTATGCGCCGGCCAACCCTTTGCTGCCGGAGACGGTGATGGGCGCCTTGGTCGACAAGGTACAAATGGAGAACGTGCTGCGCTACATCGACAGCGGCAAGCAGCAGGGCGCCGCGCTGATCGCCGGCGGCGAGCAGGTGCTGCAGTCCAGTGGCGGCTGCTATGTGCAGCCCACCATTTTTGACGGTGTACGCCCCGACATGACGATTGCGCGCGAGGAGATCTTTGGGCCGGTGCTGGCCGTCTCGTCGTTCATCGATGCGGCCGAAGTCGTGCGCCAGGCCAACGACAGCATCTATGGCCTGCAAGCAGGGGTTTGGACGCGCGACATTAACAAAGCCCATGGCGTGGCGCGTGCCCTGCGTGCCGGTACCGTGCACGTGAACCAGTATGACGAGGATGACATCACCGTCCCCTTTGGTGGCTACAAGCAGAGCGGGGTAGGACGCGACAAGTCTCTGCACGCCATGGACAAGTACACCGAGACCAAAACCACCTGGATTCGCATCGACAGCCCCGTGTGAAGGTGCCCTCTGGTTAACGAGGTGCTCTCTTTTTCATAGCTGCTCGCGCATATTCTGCGAGGGCTGGAGCCCATTTTCATTCCATGTTGTCCTGATCTGAGACGTGACCGTGCCGTGCGATGGCCCACGTTCGGTGCGTGCGTAGGGGGCCACGTGGCTGTCTTTTTGCGATACGTTGCATCATTTCGCATAGTGAACTCAAACGTGGGTAAAAGCTGTCCATGTATTTCACATACACGTCCATGATTTCACTATTCAATATGCACTCTCTAAGTCATTGAATTTAAACAAGTAAATTTAAGTCTTATATAAGACATAAGATTAAAAATATGTCTTATATAAGACTTAGAATTCATCCATCGGCACCGGAATTGCATGACAAAACCAGGCCGCAACGTTTAACCAACCTAGGAGTGTTCTCATGCCGCAATCCATCAACGAGCAATTGAGCCGCGAACAACAAATCGCCGCACTGGAAAAAGACTGGGCCACCAACCCCCGCTGGAAGGGTGTGAAACGCGGTTACAGCGCTGCCGACGTGGTGCGCCTGCGCGGTTCGCTGCCTATCGAGCACACGCTGGCCAAGCGTGGTGCCGAGAAGCTGTGGGACAAGATCAACGGCGGCGCCAAGAAGGGCTACGTCAACGCTTTCGGCGCCATCTCTGCCGGCCAAGCCATGCAACAGGCCAAGGCTGGCCTGGAAGCCGTGTACCTGTCGGGCTGGCAAGTCGCCGCCGACGGCAACACGTCCGAAACCATGTACCCCGACCAGTCGCTGTACGCCTACGACTCGGTGCCCAGCATGGTGCGCCGCATCAACAACACCTTCAAGCGCGCGGATGAAATCCAGTGGGGCCGCGGCGTCAACCCTGGCGACAAGGAATTCATCGACTATTTCTTGCCCATCGTGGCCGATGCGGAAGCCGGTTTTGGCGGTGTGTTGAATGCGTTTGAGCTGATGAAGAACATGATTGCCTCCGGCGCTGCTGGTGTGCACTTTGAAGACCAGCTGGCTGCCGTGAAGAAATGCGGCCACATGGGCGGCAAGGTGTTGGTGCCCACGCAAGAAGCCGTGGAAAAGCTGATCTCCGCCCGCTTCGCCGCCGACGTGATGGGCGTGCCCACCATCGTGCTGGCCCGTACCGACGCTGAAGCCGCTAACCTGATCACGTCGGACCACGATGCCAACGACAAGCCTTTCCTGACCGGTGAGCGCACCCAAGAAGGTTTCTACCGCGTCAAGAACGGCCTGGAGCAAGCCATCAGCCGTGGCGTGGCCTACGCACCTTACGCCGATCTGGTGTGGTGCGAAACTGGCGTGCCCGACATCGGCTTTGCCCGTGAGTTCGCCCAAGCCGTGCACGCTGCCTGCCCCGGCAAGCTGCTGTCGTACAACTGCTCGCCTTCCTTCAACTGGAAGAAAAACCTCAACGACAAGCAGATCGCTTCCTTCCAGGAAGACCTGTCGGCATTGGGCTACAAGTACCAGTTCATCACACTGGCCGGTATCCACATCAACTGGTTCAATACCTTCCAGTTTGCCCACGCTTACGCCAATGGCGAAGGCATGAAGCACTACGTCAACATGGTGCAAGAGCCTGAATTTGCAGCACGTGACAAGGGTTACACCTTCGTGTCGCACCAGCAGGAAGTGGGCGCCGGTTACTTCGACGACGTGACCACCGTGATCCAGGGCGGTTCTTCCTCCGTGAAGGCGCTGACCGGTTCTACCGAAGAAGAGCAATTCCACTAAGCGACCCGCTGTGGAATGAAGGTCGGGCTGCCCACAAGGCGCCCGGCCTTTTTTATTGGGTAAAATGCGGGCTCCACATTTGTATAAGAGCGAGAAAGGCAGTTTGGTTATGACACCGCGAACTACACCGGCGACATTCATTAGCGAATAAGGCCGTAGTCCGCGCGCCTTGTGCGCTGCCAGCTACCAAATTCATAGTAAAGCGCGGACCTCTCCGCGCTTTTTGCTTTTCTGATTCACTCTTTTTCGGTATTCACCATGATCAACATCACGCTCCCCGACGGTTCTAAACGCGAATTCCCCGGCCCGGTAACAGTTGCCGAAGCCGCCGCCTCGATTGGTGCAGGTTTGGCCAAAGCGGCACTGGCTGGCAAGGTCGATGGCAAAGTCGTCGACACCAGCTTCCAAATGCAAGTCGACAGCGCGCTGTCCATCATCACCGCCAAGGACGCGGACGGTCTGGAAGTCATTCGCCATTCCACCGCCCACTTGCTGGCCTATGCGGTCAAAGAATTGTTCCCCGATGCGCAGGTGACGATCGGCCCGGTGATTGAGCACGGCTTCTTCTACGACTTCTCCTACAAGCGCCCCTTTACCCCGGAAGACCTGGCTGCCATTGAAAAGAAGATGACGCAATTGGCGTCTCTGGATGAGCCGGTCACACGCCGTGTACTGCCGCGCGACGAAGCCGTGGCCTATTTCAAGAGCCTGGGCGAGCACTACAAGGCCGAGATCATTGAAAGCATTCCGGCGGACCAAGACGTATCGTTGTACCGCGAAGGCAAGTTCGAAGACTTGTGCCGCGGCCCCCACGTGCCCAGCACGGGCAAGCTCAAGCATTTCAAGCTCATGAAGGTGGCGGGTGCCTACTGGCGCGGAGACCACAAAAACGAGATGCTGCAGCGCATCTACGGTACGGCCTGGGCGACGAAAGACGAGTTGCAGCAGCATTTGACGATGCTGGAAGAGGCCGAAAAGCGCGACCACCGCAAGCTGGGCCGTGAGCTGGACCTGTTCCATATCGACGAACACTCGCCAGGTACCGTGTTCTGGCACCCCAAGGGCTGGACGCTGTGGCAAGGCGTGGAGCAGTACATGCGCAAGGTCTACCAGGACAACGGCTATCTAGAGGTCAAGGGCCCACAAATCCTGGACCAGGGTCTGTGGGAGAAGACGGGCCACTGGGACAAGTACCGCGAAAACATGTTCGTCACGGAGTCCGAAAAGCGCGACTACGCCTTGAAGCCCATGAACTGTCCGGGCCACATCCTGATCTATAAGCAGGGCATCAAAAGCTACCGCGACCTGCCGCTGCGCTTTGGCGAGTTTGGCAACTGCCACCGCAATGAGCCGTCCGGTGGCCTGCACGGCATCATGCGCGTGCGCGCCTTCACGCAGGACGACGGCCACATCTTTTGTACCGAAGACCAGATCCAGGAAGAAGTGACGAACTTCACGACCTTGCTGCAAAAGGTCTACGCAGACTTCGGCTTTCACAACATCATCTACAAGATTGCGACCCGCCCCGCACAGCGCATCGGCACCGAAGAAAGCTGGGATCGCGCCGAGGCAGCCTTGGCCGAAGGCTTGCGTGCCTCCGGTTGTGAGTTTGAGTACCTGCCGGGCGAGGGCGCTTTCTACGGCCCCAAGATCGAGTACACGCTGAAAGACGCGTTGGGCCGCCCATGGCAGTGCGGCACGATCCAGATCGATCCCAACATGCCGGAGCGACTGGACGCCGAATTTGTAGGCGAAGACGGCGCGCGCCACCGCCCCATCATGCTGCACCGCGCCATTGTGGGCAGCCTGGAGCGTTTCATCGGAATCTTGATTGAAGGCAGCGCTGGCGCCTTGCCAGCTTGGCTGGCACCGGTGCAGGTGGCAGTGCTCAATATCACCGATGCGCAGGCCGATTACTGCCGTTCCGTGGCCAAAACGCTGCAAAATCAAGGGCTTAGGGTCAATTTAGATCTGCGCAACGAGAAAATAACCTATAAAATACGGGAGCATTCGATGCAAAAGCTGCCGTACTTGGTCGTCATTGGCGACAAAGAGATGGCAGCAGGCGCTGTCGCAGTGCGCGCCCGGGGTGGTCAAGACCTCGGTGCAATGTCCCTTGATGCCTTTGTTCAAAGAATCACGAGTGACATTGCCAACAAATCAGCGGCTTGAGGTTCTACCCAAGAAAACCCGGTTTGACGGCGTGTGCTGTGCGGCAATCGCTACTATTTGTGTAGCAAAAATTGTGAAGGATTGAGCCATCGCTACTGAATTTCGTGACCGCCGTCAGCGTGAAGAACGCAAACACCGTCTTAACCGGGAAATCATGGCCCCAGAGGTTCGCCTCTCTGGCCCCGAAAATGAGCCTCTTGGTGTCGTCAGCCTGATGGAAGCCCTGCGTATGGCAGGCGAGCTGGACGTGGATCTGGTTGAAATTGCGGCAACTGCCAACCCGCCTGTGTGCCGGTTGATGGACTACGGCAAGTTCAAGTACCAAGAACAGAAAAAAGCGGCGGAAGCGAAAGCCAAGCAGACGGTCATTGAGATCAAGGAAATCAAGTTCCGCCCGGGTACGGATGACGGTGACTACAACATCAAGATGCGCAACATCCGGCGTTTCTTGGCCGAAGGCGACAAGTGCAAGATCACTTTACGCTTCCGGGGTCGCGAAATCACCCACCAGGAAATTGGTTTGGCGATGTTGCAGCGCATGCGCGACGAACTGGGTGACACCATCCTCGTGGAGCAATTCCCGAAGCTGGAAGGTCGCCAGATGATCATGATGATCGCCCCAGGCCGTAAAAAGCCTGGTGGTGGCACACCGAAGCCCGCAGCGGAATCTGCGGCATAAATTCTCTCGGCAGGTCTGGTCACCTGCCGGGGTGAACGGCGAATCTTAGGGTTCGCCAACCAGTGGGGCGGTAAAACGCACCACTTAAAAAGTGGCTCGGGGCCAACAAGGCTGGAAGTAGTTTTCCGGACGCCTCACGAGCACAAATGAAAAGGAGCATGAACATGCCCAAAATGAAGACCAAGAGCGCGGCGAAGAAACGCTTCCGCGTCCGTCCAGGTGGAACCGTCAAGCGCGGTCAAGCCTTCAAACGTCACATCTTGACCAAGAAGACCACCAAAAATAAACGCCACTTGCGCGGCTCCACTGGAGTTCATGAGACCAATATGGGTCACATGGCACAGATGCTGCCCGGTCGTGGTATTTAATTAACGACGAACAAGGAGTAATCACATGCCTCGCGTCAAACGTGGTGTAACGGCTCGCGCCCGCCATAAAAAAGTTCTGGCCCTTGCAAAAGGTTTTCGCGGTCGCCGCGGTAATGTCTTCCGTATCGCCAAAGAAGCGGTAATGAAGGCTGGGCAATATGCCTACCGTGACCGTCGTACCAAGAAACGTGTGTTCCGTCAGTTGTGGATCGCGCGTATCAACGCTGCGGCCCGCCAATGCGGTCTGACATACAGCCAGTTTGCCAATGGTCTGAAGAAAGCGAACATCGAGATCGACCGTAAGGTTCTGTCCGATATCGCGATCCATGACATGGCTGCTTTTGCTGGCATCGTGGAACAAGTGAAAGCCAAACTGGCTGCTTGAGTTCGCGGCTGATTGCTACTGATTTTGTAGCACTCGGCGCACCAGAAACAAGGGCTAGCGCTTGAAAAAGCACTAGCCCTTTTTCAATGACATAAACAGTCACACAAGAATTTATGACCGAGTTGAACGCCATCGTTGACACCGCCAAAGCGGCTTTTGCCCAAGCCGTGACGCCCGCCGATCTGGAAAATGCCAAAGCCCTGTTTTTGGGCAAGTCCGGCCGCATGACCGAGCTGATGAAAGGCATGGCCGCACTCAGCGTGGAAGAGAAAAAGTCAACCGGTGCTGCGATCAACGTGGCAAAACAAGCGATTGAGGCGGCCCTGACCGAGCGCCGCCAGGCGCTGGCCGATGCCGAGTTGCAGGCGCAACTGCAGGCCGAAGCGCTGGACGTGACCCTGCCAGGCCGCCAGCGCGGGCAGGGCGGTTTGCACCCCGTGTCGCTGACGTTGGAACGCATCGAGGCCATTTTCGGCTCCATGGGTTTTGAAGTGGCCCAGGGCCCCGAAATCGAGTCCGACTGGTTCAACTTCACCGCGCTCAATACGCCTGAAGACCACCCCGCGCGCTCCATGCACGACACTTTCTATGTGGAAGGTGGCTCGGAAACCGCGCCCAACCTGTTGCGCACCCACACCAGCCCCATGCAGATTCGCTATGCGGTGCAGCACGTCAAAACGCACCGCGCAGCTGCCGGTGCTTCCTCCGAAGGTCTGTTCTCCGGCGATATGCCCGAAATCCGTGTGATTGCCCCCGGCCGTACCTACCGTGTGGACAGCGACGCCACGCATTCCCCCATGTTCCACCAGTGCGAAGGCCTGTGGGTGGGCGAGAACGTCAGCTTTAAGGACCTGAAGTTCGTCTTCACCGATTTCTGCCGCACCTTCTTTGAGTCGGACGACCTGGTGCTGCGGTTCCGCCCCAGCTTCTTCCCCTTCACCGAGCCCAGTGCCGAGATCGATATCCAGTTCCAGACCGGCCCGCTGGCGGGCCGCTGGCTGGAGGTGGCCGGTTCTGGCCAGGTGCACCCCAATGTGATCCGCAACATGGGCCTGGACCCTGAGAAATACACTGGCTTTGCCTTCGGCATGGGCCCGGACCGCCTGACCATGCTGCGCTACGGCGTGAACGACCTGCGCCTGTTCTTTGACGGTGACATCCGTTTCTTGTCCCAGTTTCAGTAAACCGACAAGCACCTGCCACTGCCCACCGCCAAATACCTCGCCTGACTGACCATGCAATTTTCTGAATCCTGGCTGCGTACCTTCTGCAATCCTTCCATCTCCACCGCCGAGCTGGCGGAGACGCTCACCATGGCCGGGCTTGAGGTCGAAGAACTCAAGCCCGTCGCGCCCCCGTTCACCAAGATCGTGGTCGGTGAGATCAAGGAAGCCGAGCAGCATCCCAACGCCGACCGCCTGCGCGTCTGCAAGGTGGACGTGGGCCAGCCCGAGCTGCTGAATATCGTTTGCGGCGCACCCAATGCCCGCGTGGGCATTCGCATTCCCTGCGCCCTGGTGGGGGCCGAGTTGCCGCCCGGTGAGGATGGCAAGCCTTTTCTGATCAAGGTCGGGAAACTGCGCGGCGTGGAAAGCCAGGGCATGTTGTGCTCTGCGCGTGAACTCAAGCTGTCCGAAGACCATGGCGGCCTGCTGGAGCTGCCACTGGACGCGCCCTTGGGCCAGAACATCCGCCAGTACCTGGACCTGGATGACACCCTGTTCACCCTCAAGCTCACGCCCAACCTCGCGCATTGCCTGAGCATTTATGGCGTGGCGCGCGAAGTGGCGGCCCTGACCGGCGCGCCGCTGATCACCGCACCCATTGCCCCTGTTGCCGTGACCAACCAGGACAAGGTGGCTGTGAAGATCAGCGCGCCCGATCTGTGCGGCCGCTTCTCTGGCCGCGTGGTGCGGAACGTTAACACCAAGGCCAAGACACCCCAGTGGATGGTGGACCGCCTGGCCCGTTGCGGCCAGCGCAGTGTGACCCCGTTGGTGGACATTTCCAACTACGTGATGTTCGAACTGGGCCGCCCATCCCACATCTTCGACCTGGACAAGATCCATGGCGGTCTGGACGTGCGCTGGGGCAAGCCCGGCGAACAGCTCAAGCTGCTCAATGGCAACACCGTCACGGTGGACGACAAGGTGGGTGTGATTGCCGACGATTCCCAAGTGGAGTCGCTGGCTGGCATCATGGGCGGTGACGCCACCGCCGTGTCTGATGACACGCAGCACATTTATGTGGAAGCCGCATTCTGGTGGCCCAAGTCGATTGCCGGTCGTTCGCGCCGCTTCAACTTCTCCACCGACGCCGGTCATCGCTTTGAGCGTGGTGTGGACCCTGCGTTGACCGTGGAGCACATCGAGCGCGTCACGCAGCTGATCATTGACATTTGCGGCACCCCAGTCACCACCTGCGGCCCGGTGGATGACCAAAAAGCCAACGTGCCCACACCGGTACCGGTTACTTTGCGCGTGGCACGTGCCGTCAAGGTCATTGGCATGCCGTTGACGCAGGCGCAATGCACTGATGCCTTGAAGCGTCTGGGCTTGCCCGTGACGGAAGGCGAGGGCACGGTCACCGTGACCCCCCCGTCCTACCGATTCGACCTGCAGATTGAAGAAGACCTGATCGAGGAAGTGGCCCGCATGGTGGGCTACAACAACCTGCCGCACACACCGCCGCTGGCCCCCATCACAACCAAGATTCGTGCGGAAGCGCAGCGCAGCCCGTTTGCCGTGCGCCGCGCGCTGGCCGCCCTGGGTTACCAGGAAACCATCAACTTCAGCTTTGTGGAAGAGCGCTGGGAGCATGAGCTCGCCGGCAACCCCAATCCCATCAAGCTGCTGAACCCGATTGCCAGCCAGATGAGCGTGATGCGCTCCTCGCTGATCGGTTCGCTGCTGCAGGTGTTGCGCTTCAACGCCGCCCGCAAGGCACCGCGCGTGCGTGTGTTTGAACTGGGCCGCGTGTTCTTGCGCGACGCGTCGGTCAAGAGCACCGACAGCACCGTCGAAGGCTTTGACCAGCCCATGCGCATCGCAGGCCTGGCAGGTGGCAGTGCCGATGCGCTGCAGTGGGGCCGCAAAGAGCAGGGCGTGGATTTCTTCGACGCCAAGGGCGATGTGGAAGCCTTGCTGGCCCCGTTGAAGGCCGAGTTTGCGCCCGGTACCCACCCCGCCATGCACCCGGGCCGGTGCGCCCAGGTGATGCTGGACGGCAAGGTGATTGGCCATGTGGGGGAATTGCACCCCAAGTGGCGCCAGTCGTATGAGCTGGCGACGGCACCCGTGGTGTTTGAGTTGGGGCTTGAGGCCGTGTTGGCCCGCCCCGTGCCCGAATTCAAGCCGGTGGCCAAGTTCCAGGCCGTGCAACGCGACATCGCCGTGGTGGTGGGCGACAGCGTGACCCATGCCGCCCTGATGGCCGCCGTGTGGGCTGCGCCTACGTCGGGCCTGCTGCGCGACGCGCAGTTGTTCGACGTGTACCGCCCCAAGCTTGCCAAGGATGTGGTGGCCGCAGACGGTGCAACCGACCGCAGCCTGGCCGTGCGCCTGACGCTGAACAGCGATGAAGCCACTCTGACCGAAGAGCAAATTGAAACCGCGGTGAAAGCCGTGGTGGACCAACTGGTTGCGGCGGTTGCTGCCCGCCAGCGCGTTTGACCTGACCCATCCCCCAGAGAAGGTTCTAGCCACCATGGATTTTTCTGTTGAAAGCCTGGAAACGCCCGCGCTGACCAAAGCCCAGTTGGCCGACATGCTGTTCGAGCAAATCGGGTTGAACAAGCGCGAGTCCAAGGACATGATCGACGCGTTTTTTGACCTGATCGCGGCCAGCCTGGTGGATGGCACCGACGTGAAGATATCCGGCTTTGGCAACTTTCAGATCCGCACCAAGGCGCCCCGGCCAGGTCGCAACCCGCGCACGGGAGAGGCGATTCCGATCCAGGCACGCCGCGTGGTGACCTTCCACGCCAGCCACAAGCTCAAAGAGCAAATCCAGGACGAGAACAAAGTCACACCCGTGATTTAAGCCACAGTCCCGCCTTATTTTGTGGCGGTATCCATTTGGGCTTTGCACGTTAGGGAAAGTTAGAGTAACCTCTGCGCTTTGCCTCGTACAGCATTGATTTCAATGGAGAAAACGCTCCCCCCCATCCCCGCCAAACGCTATTTCACCATCGGTGAGGTGGGGGATTTGTGCGGCGTAAAACCCCACGTGCTACGGTATTGGGAGCAAGAATTCACGCAGCTGCGCCCTATGAAGCGCCGTGGCAACCGCCGCTACTACCAGCACCACGAGGTGTTGATGATCCGCCGGATCCGCGATTTGCTGTACGACCAGGGCTTCACCATCAGCGGCGCGCGCAACAAAATGCAGGAGCTGCTCCAAAGCGAGCGCGACAAGAAGCGCAATGGCGAGGTCATGCTGGAAGGTTTAGAGGTTGTCGAAGTCGACGACATGGACCTCGAAGACTTTGAAGACAGCCAGAGCATGGACAGCCTGGATGTGCCCGCAATGGAACTGATTCAACTCAAGCGCGAATTATTTGAAATTCGTGAACTTCTTGCCGAGGCAGCCTGAGAAACACCTGTAAGCCGGGTTATAATTTGAGGCTCGATCGGTGTGTGGCGCAGCCTGGTAGCGCACTTGCATGGGGTGCAAGGGGTCGAAGGTTCGAATCCTTTCACACCGACCAAAATTGACGAGGGTTAGCTGGAAATTCCAGCTAACCCTTTTGTCTTTGTGGGGGCTTGCAATTTGCAGAAGCCACCTAAAATAGAGTTTCAGGGGCTGCACTGGTTTCGACACGGGTTCGGACGCGCAGCAGGGCATGTCGAGCTGAATGCGCTCGTAAAACAGATTCAAACAAACTAACTGCAAACGACGAACGTTTCGCACTCGCTGCTTAATTGCTAGTGAGGCTCACAACAGCAAGCCGATAGGCTGGGCAAGGGTGGCGCAAGCCGTCCAGGCTGTGGGCTAATTTCATTCGGCTGGGCCTGCCTTGGGTAACTTAGGGTGGGTCAAGAAAATAGGTTGCTGGCGTCTTGCATAGCGTGCCACTGCGCGATGTAGGGAGCGAGATCCAAACCAGATGGCTACACATGTAGAACTGTTCGAAGAAGGCTTGTGGACGGGGGTTCAAATCCCCCCAGCTCCACCACTCCCAAGACCAAGGCCGTTTGCTGGCTTCCAGCAAACGGCCTTTTTCTTTGTTAAATCAACATCTCGAGTGAATTTGGCTTCCGCATTCATCCGATGCGGTGTGCGAACTTCCGACACAAGTTGGGGGAACAACGGGTTTGCTCCCCGTTGAAAACTGATCTGACGTTGGGCACTACGGGAACAAATGTCCATCCGCGAGATTTCCAGGCGTACAGGCCTGGCACACAACACCGCGAAGAAGTATTTGAGCTCAGAGGAAATTGAGCCTTGCTACCCCAGGCGGGTCAGCGCAAAGAAGCTGGACTCCTATGCCGAAAAGCTAACCGGCTGGCCGGAATTGGAGGCAACAAAATCTCGGAAACAGCGGCGCAATCTGAAGCAGATCTACACACACTGATTGCAGACGGATCGAACCAGTTCTTTTTTAAAGAACTAGCTGAATAAACTTCCATACAAACAGGGCCGCAGTTGCGCTTGTGACAAGGCCTAGTACCACAATCTCGGTGGCTTCGCCACTCATGGTTACAGCCTTTCGCAGTGCTGCACTAGAAGTGCTGTTTCGCATAAATTCGGGATACTCGAAATGCACTTGCCCCATGGAGAACACTTCCGGATCTCCAGCGCTCCATGGCACAGTCGGGTCTTTTCGGGCGTCCACTTTGGTATTGATGATCAAAGTCCAGTCATTAAGATGCCCCACCAATTCCATAGTGACATACTTGTATTCAGGTCCAAGTGAGGCTTGGCCGTTTATGGACCGTTGAATGATGAAGTCCTCAAGCACACCATGCCGTGGCTGCTTTATGTCGTTGCTCCAAGGGCCTTGTTCGCGGTTTGAGTATTCCACCAAGTTGGTTGCAACGATTCGTACTTTCTCTCGCAACAGCTCGTTCTGCTTGGCTTTGATGTTGGCCCAAGATGCCCTGCCGGCCTTAGAAAAATAGTGCCTGTGGCTGAGATATAAAAACACCAATAGCTGCACTACAAACACTCTTACCGGATCCAACTGCCCCGGCTCAATGCCCAGCAGTTTCTGCATCAGCTTTTCCACCGGTAGCTGCAGAAAATTTCCCGCCAGTATGACTGTGCAATATACCAACAGGTTGCGGCGGAAATTGCCCTCTATGTCATCGTTCAGCATCTATTCTTCTCCCAGTCACTTTTGCTCTGAATTGGTAGGGGCATCTGCTAGGCTAGGTCTGCCGCCCACCTTCTCCCTATTAAAAAGCCACTCACCATTACTGGTGAGCGGCATTTTTCTTGGCGCTTGCGAGAGCGAATTTGGCGCGCACAGGCTCGCTGTAGAAACAGCGCGCACAGACCTGCAAATAGCGGTTGTTGCCGCCGATCTCCACCTGTTCGCCTTCGCGCACGCGGTGGCCGTGGTCGTCCATGCGGATGTTCATGGTGGCCTTGCGGCCGCAGGCGCAGATGGTTTTGATTTCCTCGATGTCGTCGGCCAGCGTGAGCAGGTGTGCGGCGCCGGGGAACGGGTTGCCCTGAAAGTCGGAGCGCAGGCCGAAGCAGATGGTGGGAATACCGGCGGTGTGGGCCAGTTGGTGCAATTGGCGCACCTGGGCGGGTTGCAGAAACTGCGATTCGTCGATCAGCACGCAGGCCAGGTCTTTTCGGTCGCGTAGCAACGCCAAAAAATCGGTGTTCTCGTCAAATACATCGGCTTGCCGCTGCAGGCCCAGGCGCGACGCGATTCGGCCCTTGCCACTGCGGTCGTCAATGCCGGCGGTGAAGAGCTGCACGGTCTGGCCTTGCTCTTCGTAGTTGTAGGCGATTTGCAGCAAAGAGGTGGATTTGCCGGCATTCATTGCCGAGTAGCGAAAGAAGAGTTTTGCCATGGAGCGCAGTGGAAAAGTCAGGCGGTGCGGGCCGGGGTCAGGCGTGCTTGGCGCAGTAACCACGGTACCACCAGGGCCACAAACAGGCCACCTGCCCAGCCCTTGATCGCAGCCCATGGCAGGGGCCCCAGAGGCAGCAGCAGGCCTAGGGTTTTGAGCAGTTTCTGCTCGCCCCAGAACAGCGCAGCGCCCAGCAGGGCGGCGGCAACCACACGCACCGGGCCGATGGGGGCGGCAAAGCGCAGGTGCTGCCGGTCCCAGTGCAGGCAGGCCGAAGCGGTGGCCAGCCAAGTGGCCAGCATGGGTACGTAGTCGGGAGGCTGGCCGCCTGGCCAGGTCAGCAGGGCCAAGCCTGCAACAGCGGCGATAACACCCAATTGCACCGGCAAGGAGGTGTGCAGGCGTGTATGGCGATGGCGCACCCATTCAAACACCAGCAAGCTGGTGCCGCCCAGCCCGGCGCCTACCAGCACATCCTCCAGATCATGCACGCCTAGGTACAGGCGACTCAGGATCACGCCCAGCGCGATGGCGATGCACAGTCCCCACACCCAGGCGCGTCGTACCTCCCAGGCCAGCCAGAGCCACAACGTGACTGCCAATTGCGCATGGGCACTGGGCAGGCCATAGCTGGCTCCCACCAGGTCGTCCAGGCGCAACTCCAGCGGTGGGCGTGGGTCCTGGAACAGGTCTTTGACGTAGGCGTTGAGCAGGGCGTTGGCCGTCACCAAAATCAGCAGGCGAAAGAACCGCTCCTTGTTCCAGACCCAATAGCCAATCGACATGAAGAACATGAGAAAGGTGGCATAGCCCAGCCATGACAACCCAAGAGCGAGCTGGGTGAGGGCAGGGCTGCGCAGCGGCAGCACCCACTGCAGGTTGTGTAGAAAATCCAAGTTTGCTCCTATTTTTATAGCTTCTTGCGCAATGTCCACGGGGGCTAGGCCCCTGTTTTATCCTCAAATAAGGCGACGGCGTTCTGTGCGACCTGCAGCGTGTCGTAATAGGCATACGCGCCCACACTGACCGCGCCCAGCAGTGGCACAAAGCGCGATGCGCCCTTGCGCAGCGCCGCCACGGCCAGCATGCCGCCCAGCTTTTGCGCCAGGGTCTGCAGCACCTTGACGGTGGTGGGGCGTACCACCACGCGCTCGCCCATGCGCACCGCGATGTCGCGAAACAGCTGGGCCGACAGCTGCTTGAACAGGCAGTACAGCAGGTGTTCGCGCCCCAGGGTGTGGTGCTGGCCGTAGACCGCGGCGATGTCGGCCACCATCTGCGCCTGTAGCCTCCACACGCCCACCATTTCAGGCAGTACGGTGACCCAGCCCAGCCAGCCGGGCGGCAGCGAGAGCGAGCCCGCCAGCAGGCTGGCCTTGCGCGCGGTGGCCCGGGCAATGGCATGGGCGCGCTCGGCGGGGTGCTGCTGCGTGGGCTCGTCGCTGGCGGGCACCTGCACCACCAGCTCCAGAATGGCGTCGGCCATCTGCGCGCGCAAGGGCAGGCTGCGTTTAGCCATGGGCATTCTCCAGGGGGAAGACCGTGCTGTCGCGGCCCATGGGGGGGGCCAGGCGTTTGGCCAGCACGCGGTAGGTTTCCAGGTCAAACGCCAGCGCTTGCCGGCTCTGGCGCACATCGTCCAGGTCCTCGGCAGAGTGCACGGTGGCCACATGGCACCACTGGTCAAACACATGGACATCGGTGCGGCCGGTGCGTGCGTGGTGCTCGCGGATACCGATGCGCCCCGTGTGCGGCCAGCCTTGCAGGGTTTGCTGCACCAGTTCTACCTGGGCCTTTTTGCTGGACTTGCGGTTGTGCAGCGGCTTGAGTTCCTTGACCAGGCGCGTTTGCAGCAGCAGGGCACCCAGCTCACCGGCGGTGTCATGCCATTCGATGCGGCGAATCTCTTGCGCAATGCGCGCCTCGCGCGCCACCTTGGCCGCGCTCTGGAAGTGGGCCAGCACGCGGGTACGCATGTTCACGCTCTTGCCCACATACAGCGGCGTGCGGCCTTCGCCGTAGAACAGGTAGACGCCGGGAGTGTCGGGGATGTCTTCCACCGGTGTTTCCAGCTGCGGTGGCACGCTGGTGCCGCCCATCAGCAGGGCGGTGGCTTCGCGTTGCACCACGTCAGCGCCCAGTTCACTCTCTGCCAGTTGCAGCCATTGCAGCACCACCTCCACATCACCCATGGCGCGGTGCCGGGCCAGCGTGCGCAGGCCGTGGCGCTGCATGATGGCATCCAGCCCGTGGCTCTTGTGCTGTGGGTACAGCCGGCGCGACAGGCGCACGGTGCACAGCGTCTTGACCTTGAGCGGCTTCTCCAGCCGGGCCAGTTCGTGCACCACAAAGCCGTGGTCAAAACCCACGTTATGGGCCACGAACACGGCGCCGTCCAACAACTCCAGCAGCCGGGGGGCCACTTGGGCAAACGTGGGCGCGTCTTCCACCATGGCATCGGTGATGCCGGTCAGGCTCTGGATGAAGGAGGGGATGGAAACGCCGGGGTTCACCAGCGTGCTCCAGCGCGCCACTTCCACGCCCCCCTCCACGCGCACTGCGGCAATCTCGGTGATGCGGTCGTGCACCGCGCTGCCCCCGGTCGTTTCCAGGTCCAGCATGACAAAGCAGGGCAGCATGGCAGGCTAGACGATGTCGACCGTGTGGATGCCGTAGTGGCCGGTGCGCCGGTCGGCAAAGTAGCGTTCCAGCGTTTCCTTGACGGTGCGAAAGGCGATCTCATCCCAGGGAATTTCGTCCTCGGTAAACAGCCGGGCCTCGATGGTCTCGGTGCCGGGGTTGAACTGGTCGCTGGTCAGTCGGGCGCGGTAGAACAGGTGCACTTGCCCCACACGCGCCACGTTCAGCAGCGTGAACAGGCCTTCCATCTCAAACTGCGCACCGGCTTCTTCATCGGTTTCGCGCGCGGCACCTTCGGCCGTGGTCTCGTTGAGTTCCATAAAGCCCGCGGGCAGCGTCCACTTGCCAAAGCGAGGTTCGATATTGCGCTTGCACAGCAGCACTTGGTCGCCCCAGTGCGGCACTGTGCCCACCACGTTCAGCGGGTTCTCGTAGTGGATGGTGCTGCAGGCCGGGCAGACGGCGCGCTCTTTGGTGTCGCCGTCATCGGGCACGCGGTAGACCACCGCAGTGCCGCATTGTTTGCAATGTTGGATGGGGGGGCGCAGCATGAGGCAGCTCAGACCAGCTGCACGTGCAGGGGCTGCAGCCCCTCCACGCTGGCCAGCAATACATCGCCGCGTACCACGGCGCCCACGCCTTCGGGTGTGCCGGTGAAGATCAGGTCGCCGGGCTGCAGCGTCCAGGCGGCGGACAGTTGCTCGATGGTCTCGGCAATGTTCCAGATCAGCTTGGCAATGGTGCTGCGCTGGCGGTCTTGCCCATTCACCTGCAGCGCAATGGCCGCGCTGTGGATGGCGGGCACCTGGGCCGCAGGGGTGATGGGGCCGATGGGCGCGGAGAAGTCAAAGCCCTTGCCAATGCACCAGGGGCGGCCCTGTTTCTTCATCTCGTTTTGCAGGTCGCGCCGTGTCATGTCCAGGCCCACGGCGTAGCCGTAAATGTGCTGGTGTGCGTCGGCCGCGGCAATGTTGGCGCCGCCCTTGCCAATGGCCACCACCAGTTCCACCTCGTGGTGCAGGTTGTTGGTCAGCGTGGGGTAGGGCATGGCCACGGTCTGGCCAGCTTCGGCTACCAGGGCCGCGTCGGCCGGCTTCATGAAGAAGAAGGGCGCCTCACGGCCGGTGTGGCCCATTTCCTTGGCGTGCTCTTCGTAGTTGCGGCCCACGCAGTACATGCGGTGGATGGGGAAGCGTGCCGACTCGCCCACCACGGGGATGGAGGAAATGGCGGGAGGCGTGACAACAAAGCTCATGGCGCGTGTCCTCTTAAACCGACTTCACCACCAGGTCAAAGTGCTCCACCACGGGCGGTGTGGCAAAGAAAGGGCCCACGATAGCGCGCCACTGGGGAAACAGCTCGCCTTCGCGGAAGCCGATGGTGTGGTCTTCCAGCGTGCTCCAGAAGATTTGCAGGATGTAGCGTTCGGGGCTCTCGATACCCTTGTTCACTTTGTAGCCCTGGAAACCCTTGGCCTTGGAGATGACGTCGCGCAGGCCGCGGGCAATGGCTTCGTCAAAGGCGGCGTTTTGGCCGGGGTGGATGCGGATATCGGCAAGTTCCAGAATCATGGGGGCTCCAGGCGGGGAAATGTCAGGGTGAGGGTCTCCAATGGTAACGGCTTCGGGTTTATCCTCACGGGCATGAAGCTGTACAACTACTGCCGATCGTCCGCCTCGTTCCGGGTGCGCATCGCGCTCAACCTCAAGGGCCTGCCGTTTGACTACATCCCCGTGCACCTGGTGCGCGGCGAGCAGCTGCAGGATGCGCACCGCGCCCGCTCGCCCGACGCGCTAGTGCCGGTGCTGGAGGTGGATGGCCACACGCTCAGCCAGTCCATGGCCATCATCGACTATTTGGAAGAAACCCGCCCCAAGCCACCGCTGCTGCCCGCCAGCGCGCTGGGCCGCGCCCACGTGCGTGCGCTGGCCCAGACCATTGCCTGCGAGATCCACCCACTCAACAACCTGCGCGTGCTCAAGTACCTGACGGGCACCCTGCAGTGCGACGAGGACGAAAAAACCACCTGGTACCGCCACTGGGTGCGCCAGGGCCTGCTGGCGTTTGAGCGCCAACTGGACGCACTGGACGCCCAGGGCCTGCGCCCCACGGCCTTTTGCTATGGCGATGCGCCCACGCTGGCCGACTGCCTGCTGGTGCCACAAATCTTCAACGCCCGCCGCTTTGACACCGACCTGAGCGGCCTGCCCAAGACCATGGCCGCGTTTGACGCCTGCATGGCGCTGCCCGCGTTTGACGCAGCCCAGCCCAGCCGTTGCCCGGACTTCACGCCATGAACCTGCCAGCCGATTGGCTGGTGCCTGACTGGCCTGCGCCTGCCGGGGTGAAGGCGTTGTGCACCACGCGCAGTGGCGGGCAGTCCCGCCCGCCCTATGACCAGCTGAACCTGGGCACGCACGTGGGTGACGACCTGGCGGATGTGCTGGCCAACCGCACCGTGCTGCAGCGCGCGCTGGGCGTGCGGCCGGTGTTTCTGGAACAGGTGCATGGCACGCAGGTGCAAGTGTTGGCAACCCATACCACCGATGGAACCCACGCCGACGCCTGCCTGACCATGCAACCCGGCATAGCCTGCACCATCATGGTGGCGGACTGCCTGCCCATCTTGCTGTGTGACGCCAGCGGAAGTTGGGTGGCAGCAGCCCACGCGGGCTGGCGGGGTTTGGCCGGGCAGGGCGGTGTGGGCGTGGTAGAGAGCACGCGGGCTGCAGTTTATGCACAAAAAAGTGCTCTAGCCCCCGTGGAATATGCGCCAGCAGCTCCTGAAACCATAGCATGGCTGGGGCCGTGCATCGGTCCCACGGCGTTTGAGGTGGGCGATGAGGTGCGTCAGGCGTTTGTGGATACGCATGCCCAGGCGTCCGAATATTTCCAGGCCTTGGGCGGGGGTAAATGGCTGGCCAACCTGTCGGCCCTGGCGCGCCAGCGGCTGCAGGTAGCGGGTGTGAAAGCGGTCTATGGCAACGACGGCAGCCAGCCCTGGTGCACCGTCAGCAATCCCTCACGCTTCTTTTCGCACCGGCGCGACCGCGTTAGCGGGCGTTTCGCTGCCTGCGTCTGGCTGGGCTGACGCTGCTGCGGCTGCCGCCGCTGCGTGGGCGGCGATAGCCGCCTCGCGTTCGGCCATCTCCCGGGTCCGGCGCTTGCGATTGCGCGCGGGCGTGCCCATGAAATACACCATCAGCGTCGTAGGCAGCAGGCCGTAGAGGATGAAGGTGACGATGGCGCCCAGCACGGTGCCGGTGGTATTGGTGGCTTCGGCCACGCTCATCATGAGGGCGACATAGAGCCAGGCGATGGGAACGATGTACATAGAGTTTCAATTTGCGTTATGTCAGGATAACGCAGCCGCAGGACTGCCATACTTGGGCGTTAGACTAGAGACACTAAAACCCGAGGTGACGGCGTGACCCAACCCAATTCCGACTTTTTGGCCCAGGCAACGCAACAATTTCAGCAGGCATTTACCCAGAGCTGGTCCAAGGCGCTGGAATCCTTCCAGGGCATGGACCTGGGATCCGCTGGCGCGGGCTTTCCCGCCATGGCCGAGAAAGCACCCGAAATCCACTTTGCCCCCGAAAAACTGCAGGAACTGCAACAGCAGTACCTGCAAGATGCCATGGGCTTGTTCAGCCAGGGGCTGGCCCACCCCACCCAGGCCCCCGCCAACACCGACCGCCGCTTTGCCGCGCCCGCCTGGGGTGACAACCCCGTGGCCGCCTACGCCGCGGCGGTCTACCTGCTGAACGCCCGCACGCTCATGGGCTTAGCCGAGGCCGTGGACGCTGATGCCAAGACCAAGAGCCGCATCCGCTTTGCGATAGAGCAGTGGATGGCCGCCGCCGCGCCCAGCAACTTTTTGGCCTTCAATGCCGAGGCGCAGAAAAAAGCCATCGAGACCAAGGGCGAGAGCATTGCCAAAGGCATGAAGAACCTGGTGCACGACATCCAGCAGGGCCATGTGTCCATGACGGACGAAAGCCTGTTCGAGGTCGGCAAGAACGTGGCCACCACCGAAGGCGCGGTGGTGTTTGAGAACGAGCTGTTCCAGCTCATTGAATACAAGCCGCTGACTGCCAAGGTGTATGAGAAGCCATTTTTGCTGGTGCCCCCGTGCATCAACAAGTTCTACATCCTGGACCTGCAGCCCGAGAACTCGCTGATCCGCTACGCGGTGGATCAGGGCCATCGCACCTTTGTGGTGAGCTGGCGCAACCCCGACACTACGCTGGCCAACAAGACCTGGGACGACTACATCGAGCATGCGGTGATCCGCGCCATTGGCGTGGCCAAAGACATCAGCGGCTCGCCCACCATCAACGCGCTGGGCTTTTGCGTGGGCGGCACCATGCTGGGCACCGCGCTGGGCGTGCTGGCTGCGCGGGGCGAAAAGCCTGTGGATAGCGCCACCTTCCTCACCACCTTCCTCGATTTTTCGGACACCGGCATTCTGGACGTGTTCATTGACGAGGCTTTCGTCAAATACCGCGAAGGCGAATTCGGCAAGGGCGGCCTGATGAAGGGCCAGGACTTGGCCAGTACTTTCAGCTTTTTGCGCCCCAACGACCTGGTGTGGAATTACGTGGTGGGCAACTACCTGAAAGGCGAAACCCCACCGCCGTTTGACCTGCTGTACTGGAACAGCGACAGCACCAACCTGCCGGGCCCCTGGTATGCCTGGTACCTGCGCAACACCTACCTGGAAAACAACCTGGTCAAGCCTGGCAAGCTCACCGTCTGTGGCGAGAAGCTGGACCTGCGCCAGTTGGATATTCCGGTCTACATCTACGGCTCGCGCGAAGACCACATCGTGCCGATTGGCGGGGCCTATGCCTCCACCCAGGTGTTGCCCGGCAAGAAGCGTTTTGTGCAGGGTGCGTCGGGCCACATTGCCGGCGTGATCAACCCGCCGTCCAAGAACAAACGCAGCCACTGGATACGTGCCGACGGCAAATTGCCCAAGACGCATGCGCAGTGGCTGGAGGGTGCAACCGAGCATGCCGGCAGCTGGTGGACCGACTGGTCCCAGTGGCTCAAGGGCCATGCTGGCAAGCAAATTGCTGCGCCCAAAACCTATGGCAAAGGCAAGTACAAAGCCATCGAGGCAGCTCCCGGGCGCTACGTTCAAGCCAAGGCTTGAGAATTTCTGGTTGATTAAATAAAGGAGACACCTTATGGAAGACATCGTTATCGTTGCTGCAGCTCGCACCGCCGTAGGCAAATTTGGTGGCTCTCTCGCCAAAACTCCCGCCACCGAGTTGGGCAGCATCGTCATCAAGAGCCTGCTGGAGCGCAGCGGCCTGCCCGTGGACGCCGTGGGCGAAGTGATCCTGGGCCAGGTGCTGGCTGCCGGTGTGGGCCAGAACCCCGCGCGCCAGGCCGGCATCAAGTCCGGCCTCGCCAAGGAAACCCCCGCGCTGACCATCAACGCCGTGTGCGGCTCCGGTCTCAAGGCCGTGATGCTGGCAGCCCAGTCCGTGGCTTGGGGCGACAGCGAGATTGTGATTGCCGGTGGCCAGGAAAACATGAGCGCTTCGCCCCACGTGCTGCTGGGCAGCCGCGACGGCCAGCGCATGGGCGACTGGAAGATGGTCGACACCATGATCACCGACGGCCTGTGGGACGTGTACAACCAGTACCACATGGGCATCACCGCTGAGAACGTGGCCAAGGCCAATGGCATCACCCGCGAACAGCAGGATGCGCTGGCGCTGGGCAGCCAGCAAAAGGCCGCCGCGGCACAAGAGGCTGGCAAGTTCAAGACCGAAATTGTTCCGGTCTCCATCCCCCAGCGCAAGGGCGACCCCATCGTGTTCGATGCGGATGAGTTCATCAACAAGAAAACCAATGCCGAGGCCTTGGCTGGCCTGCGTCCTGCGTTTGACAAGGCAGGCAGCGTGACCGCGGGCAATGCCTCTGGCATCAACGACGGTGCTGCCGGCGTGGTGGTCATGACGGCCAAGAAGGCCGCGGCTCTGGGCCTGACACCCTTGGCCCGCATCGTCAGCTTTGGCACCACCGGTCTGGACCCCGCCCTCATGGGCCTGGGCCCCGTGTCCGCCACCCAGCGTGCCTTGGCCCGCGCCGGTTGGAAGGCGCAGGACGTGGACCTGTTTGAACTGAACGAAGCGTTTGCCGCGCAGGCCTGCGCCGTCAACAAGCTGCTGGACATCGACCCTGCCAAGGTGAACGTGAACGGTGGCGCCATCGCCATCGGTCACCCCATCGGCGCGTCCGGTGCCCGCATCCTGGTGACGCTGCTGCACGAAATGCAGCGCAGCGGCGCCAAGAAGGGCGTGGCCTCGCTGTGCATTGGTGGCGGCATGGGCGTCGCCCTGGCGGTCGAGCGTTAAATAGGTTTTAGGCTGCTAGCTGGCATGGAATATGCGCTGGCAGCTCTTGTTTTTATAGCAGTTGAATTTAAAAAGAGGACACAAAAATGACACAAAAAGTAGCGTACGTCACCGGCGGCATGGGCGGCATCGGAACCGCCATCTGCCAGCGCCTGCACAAAGAAGGCTTCAAGGTTATCGCCGGCTGCGGCCCCACGCGCGATTTCACCAAGTGGCTGGATGAGCAAAAGGCGCTGGGCTACACCTTCTACGCTTCGGTGGGCAATGTGGGCGCGTGGGAGTCCACCGTCGAAGCGTTCAGCAAGACCAAGGCCGAACACGGCACGATTGACGTACTGGTGAACAACGCCGGTATCACCAAGGACCGCATGTTCCTGAAGATGACGCGCGAAGACTGGGATTCGGTGATCGAAACCAACCTCAACTCCATGTTCAACGTCACCAAGCAAGTGGTGGCCGACATGGTTGAAAAAGGCTGGGGCCGCATCATCAATATCTCGTCGGTGAATGGTGAAAAAGGCCAGGCCGGTCAAACCAACTACTCGGCGGCCAAAGCCGGCATGCACGGTTTCTCCATGGCCCTGGCCCAAGAGCTGGCCACCAAAGGCGTGACGGTGAACACCGTCAGCCCCGGCTACATCGGCACCGACATGGTCAAGGCCATCCGAGAAGATGTGTTGGCCAAGATTGTGGCCACCGTGCCCGTCAAGCGCTTGGGTGAACCCTCCGAGATCGCCTCCATCATTGCCTGGCTGGCATCGGAAGAAGGTGGTTATGCCACTGGTGCCGACTTCTCGGTCAATGGTGGTCTGCACATGGGCTGATGCCCGTTGTTGCCGGCCCTGTGCCGGCGATGCAAAAGAGCCCGCAGAAGCGGGCTCTTTTGCATCCTGATGGCGGCTTAGGTGCCTATCTCTAGCGTGGATGTGTTTCACTGTGGTGGATATGCCAAAACCGCATTCCCCTGTGACGGTTCTCCCTCCTGGCGTGGGGTATGCTCGAGTCAGCTTGACCGCTGTCAAGAAAGTGGGTCCGCAGTGCGGATCCGGCCTGTCACCAACGTGGGGCTGACGGGCCCAAGGCGATAGCAACCAACACAATATGAACACAGAAGAGTCCGTTTGGGTAGATACCAAACTGCTGCGCGTCGGCTTGTATGTCGAGCTGGACGTGGGCTGGATGTCGCATCCGTTTCCCACGGGTAGCTTCAAGATTTCTTCACAAAAGCAAATCGACACCATCCGGGAACTGGGGCAAGTGCGCGTGCGCTATGTGCCTTCTAAGAGCGATCCTGAAGCACTCGCTGGCTTCAATGGAACCCCCACCGCCGCGGCTGCCGCCCTGTCGGCGGCTACCGAAGAGCGCTTGCAAGCGGCATTGCGTGACAAGGAGCAACGCCGCTTGCGTGCCCTTGCCGTCTCGGCCCAAGAGCGCAGCCTGGTGGTGTGCGAGCGCCGGTTTGGCGAATCCGTGCGCCTATACCGCAAGGCGCTGGACCAGGTGCAGACCCAGCCCAAAGTGATGGCCGAGCAGTGCCACGCCATGGTCAATTCCTATGTCACCGAGCTGCTCGAAGACGGGGAGGCGTCGATCCGCCTGCTGTCCGAGGCCGCGGGCGACAAATCGTCCATGCACCCAGTCAACGTGACCATTGTCTGCTTGCTGCTGGGCAAGGCCATGGGCCTGCCGCACAGTGACATGCTGGACTTGGGCCTGGCCGCGTTTTTGCATGACATTGGCAAGGTCAAAGTGCCGGACCGCGTGCGTTGGGTGGAAGAGAACTTCTCGTCCGTCGAGTACCGTATGTACCAGGAGCACGTGGCCCAGGGCGCCTTGCTGGCCAAGGCCATGGAGCTGAGCCCAGGTGCCCAAAACGCCATGGTGCAGCACCACGAGCTGGTGGACGGCAGTGGTTTTCCGGCCCGCATCAAGGGCGATGCCATGTCCGTGGCCGGGCGCATCCTGGCATTGGTCAACCGCTACGACAACCTTTGCAACCCCAGCCGCCCGGGTGCCGCGCTCACGCCACACGAAGCGCTGTCCCTGATTTTTGCGCAGCTGAAAACCCGGTTTGATGCTGCTGCGCTGAGCGCTTTTATCCGCATGATGGGCGTGTACCCGCCGGGTTCGGTGGTGCAGCTGATTGATGATCGCTATGCCATCGTGGTGTCGGTCAACTCGGCGCGGCCGCTGAAGCCACGCGTTATCGTGCACGACCCCAGCGTGCCCAAGCAAGAGGCGCTGATCCTGGACCTGGAGCACGCGCCCCACCTGGGCATCCGCCGCAGCCTCAAGCCCTCGGCTTTGCCCGCGTCGGCGCAGGACTACCTGGCACCGCGGCAGCGCATCTGCTATTTCTTTGAACAGGCGACGGACCCCGAATCACCGGAACCGACTGCATGACAGTCCACGCTTGGGCAAGCTTGTTGGAGGGCATGCTCGAAGCGGTCTGGTTGGTCGACCCCAAGAGCCTGCGCATTCTGGCAGTCAACCAGACTGCGGCTTCGTTGGTGGGCCTGCCTGTCGCTTCTCTCGTGGGGCTGCCAGCCATTGACCTGACCGCCACCCCCGAAGACATGTTTTTCTGGGAAGACGTGGCCGCCGGCGTGGCCCACAACATCCATTCCAACACGCTGCTGCGCGGTGCCGATGGCGACGCTATTCCCGTAGAGCGCAAGGTCAGCCGTGTGTGGCTGCAGGACGATGAGCCGGTGTACGTGGTGGGCCTGCGCGACATGCGCCCCCAAAAGCATGCCGAAGACGAACTGGAACGGCGCCTGGCCGAGTTGCGCGCCACGCTGGAGTCCACCGGCGACGGCATTCTGGTGACCGACCTGCAAGGCCAGGTGCGCAACTACAACCGCCGCTTTGCTGAACTTTGGCGCCTGCCTGTGGCACTGCAGGAGACGGCCGACCCACAAGCCCTGGACAGCCACATGGCGCAGATGCTTCAGGACACTGGCGTTGTGCAGCCCTTGCCGGTCAATGGCGGCACCGGGCGGGCGGACGTGCTGCGCCTGACCGATGGCAAGACGCTGGAGCGCGTCAGCGTGCCGCAGACTAGCCACCACCAGGTGCAAGGGCAGGTGTACTCGTTTCGCGATATTTCCGCCCGCGTGGCTGCTGAAGGGCAGCTGCGCCTGGCGGCCAAGGTGTTCGAGTCCAGCCCCGATGCGGTGTTCATCACCGACGCGGCGTTTGCCGTGGTGCAGGCCAACCCGCGCTGCCTTCAGTTAACCGGAGCCTACACGGGGTATTTGCTGGGCACGTCTGCCCAACTGCTGTTCCATGACCCCGAGCGTCCCGAGCTGTTTGCAGATATCAACATGGCGCTGCTGGCCCACGGCATGTGGACCGGTGAGGTCTGGCGCACGGTGGGCGATGCCTCGGTCGCCGTGGAAGTGTCGTGGGTGGCACTGACGGATGCGCAGGGCGCCATCGTCAACACCGTTGGGCATTTCAAGGACATGACGGAGCGCCTGGAAGCACAGCGCCGTATCGAAAAACTGGCCTACCGCGACGTGCTGACGGGCCTGCCGAATCGCCTGTTGCTGGCCCAGCGTGTGGATTTTTCGCTGCGCTTGGCCGAGCGCGGCGGCGGCACCTTTGCCGTGATGTTCATTGATCTGGACCGCTTTAAGAACATCAACGATTCGCTGGGTCATGCGTTTGGCGACCGTGTGCTGATCGAGGTGGCCGAGCGCATCCTGCGCTGCATGCGCGATGTGGACACGCTGAGTCGCATGGGGGGTGACGAGTTCGTAGCGTTTTTGCAGGATGCCGATGCGCTGGGCGCCGAGGTGGCCGCACGCCGCATTCTGGACGCGATGGCCCAGCCGTTTTTGGTGGACGAGATGAACTTCTCGCTGGGCTGCAGTATTGGCATTGCCATGTACCCGGCCGATGGCCGCTCGCTGGACGACCTGATTAAGTGTGCCGACACGGCCATGTACCGCGTGAAAGAGCGCGGCCGCGGCAACTTCCGCTTCTACCAGCCGCAAATGAATGTGGACCTGCTGTCACGCATGAAGCTGGACCATGCCATGCGCCGCGCCATGGAGTCGGGCCTGTACCGCCTGCACTACCAGCCCCAGGTGGCGCTGGATGATGGCCGTCTGCTGGGCGCTGAAGCCCTGGTGCGCTGGACCGACCCGGAGCTCGGCAATGTCTCGCCCGGTACCTTCATTCCGCTGGCCGAAGAGTCCGGGTTCATCATCGCCATTGGCAGCTGGGTCATGCAGGAGGCCGTGCGCCAAGCCGCGAAATGGCAGCGCGCGGGCCGGCCGCTGGTGGTGTCGGTCAACGTGTCGGCCCTGCAGTTCCAGCAGCCCGATTTTGTGGAGCGTGTGGCAGGCTGCATTGCCGATGCGGAACTGAACCCTGCGCTGCTGGAGTTGGAGCTGACCGAATCCATCCTGGTGCAAGACGCCAACGAGGCGCTGACCCGCCTGCATGCACTGGCCGGGCTGGGCGTGAGTCTGGCGATTGACGACTTTGGCACCGGCTATTCCAGCTTGGCCTACCTGAAGAAATTCCCTATTTCCAAGCTCAAGATCGACCGCACCTTCGTCATGGGCCTGCCCGAAGACGAGAGTGACCGCGCCATTGTGGGCGCCACAGTGGCCATGGCACGGGCGCTCAAGCTTTCGGTGGTGGCGGAAGGGGTGGAGACCGAGGCGCAGCGCGAGTACCTGAGTGCACTGCAGTGCGCATCGTTCCAAGGGTTTTTGTGCTCACCGGGCTTGCCTGTGGCTGAATTTGAAGCCTTGGCTGCACAGCTGACGCCGCCGCCCAAGCTGGGCGCCCTGGGCTTTTGAGCGGGATGAATAAGGTGTCTGCGGTGTGATCCACCAGACCGTCACCCTAAACCGAAGTTTAGGTGGGCGAGGTCAGCACCGGCTTTGGGTTCATCTGACGCGAGATGATCACGCTAGCAAGGCAATGTTCCAAGCCCGGGCTCAATGAGCATTGGTTCAGGAAATATAAAGCCCGGCAGCACCGCAGACAGTTGCAATTGTAGGCCTTGGCGGCCCGGTTTAGAGCAAACGGCCGTCTTCGCCGAGTGCGGCGTCCAGGCGTTCCAGCAGGGAGCTGAGCAGCAGTTGGCCGTCACCCGCATGGTCGGCCGAAGTGGCCGCAGGGCTGGGTGATGTGGCAGCTGCGGCAACCGCCGCAGCTGCAGGGCGTTCCGACAGGTCAAAGGCCAGGTTCAGCGCGGCCAGCACGGCAATGCGGTCCCGTGCGCGCACCTTGCCTGCGTCGCGAATTTTGCACATCGCGGTGTCTACACGTTCCACGGCTTCCAGCAGGCGGGCATCGCCACCTTCCGGGCAGCCCAGCAGGTAGCTCTGCCCCATGATTTGAACTTCTAGCTGTTTCATGTCGCGTCTTTTTGCGTGGCCAGGGTGTCGGGCAGCCGTTCCAGCAGGGCATCCACGCGGGCACGCGCGGCGCCCAGGCGGGACTTCAGAGCATCCCGCTCAGTGGTCAGCGTTTCCACCTGGGCTGCCAGCAGGGCGTTGGTGCGCCGTAGCTCCTCGTAGCGCACCAGCAGGCGTTCCACGCGCTCGGCAATTTGGTCGATGGGGGTCTGGTTCGACATAGAAGCCGCATTGTAGGGTGAGCGAAAGCTGGGGCAGCGTAAAATGCGCGGGTTGGTGCTCGCGGTGTGGTTCACACGCCGCAGTTCAACGGGAAGCAGGAGGGCGTCGCTGGTAACAGCAAGCCTAACCTGCGCTGCCCCCGCAACGGTAAGTGGACGAGTCCTTGTACTCCGCTTCCATCACGGCCACTGAGCGTATTGAACACACGCTTGGGAAGGCGATGGAGGTTGCATCCACCAGCCCGGATACCGGCCAACACGGTGGAGGTGCGCCTGGCGCGTCTCCGTGACGCCCATGCCCTGGCGGGGAAGCCGGGGAGGGTTCCAGTTCGGGTTCTTGTTTCATGACATGGTGTATTTCTGGAGTGCGATGTTCGGCGCTCCTGCTCGCCCTGTGGGCTGGCACTGCTGCGCAAGCGCAGCTGGAGTCGGCCGTGCCTCTCAAAGAAGTGGTGGTGACCGCAACGCGCATGGCACGGCCGGTAGGTGATGTGGTGGCGGATGTCACCATCATTGACCGTGCAACGCTGGAGCGTGCCGGCCCGGTCGGCCTGGCCGACGTGCTGGCCCGTGTGCCGGGGCTCGAAATTGCCCGCACTGGCGGGATTGGCAACGCCACCTCGGTGTTTGTACGCGGCGGGGAAAGCAAGCACACCGCGGTGCTGGTCGATGGCGTGCGACTGGACTCGCAAAACGTCAGCGGCGGTGCCAACTGGAACACCATCCCGCTTTCGCAAATTGACCACATCGAAATCGTGCGCGGCCCCACCAGCGCGGTCTATGGCTCGGACGCGGTCGCCGGGGTGATCCAGATCTTTACCAAAAAAGGCGAGGGCGGCTTTGTGCCTTCGATTGGGCTGGGCTACGGCAGCAACAACACGCAAACGCTGGACTTTTCGGCCAGCGGCGGCTCGGGTGTGGTGGACTACTCCTTCGGCATCTCCGGTGCGATCAGCGACGGATTCAACATCCGCACCGTCAGCACCCAGAACCCCGATGCGGATGGCTACTTGAGCAACAGCGGCAACGTGCGCCTGGGCCTGCAATTCAGCCCGGACCAGCGCCTGGAGTTGACGGTATTGCAAAGCCGCATGGATGCGCAGTACGACGGCGGTCTGACCAAGGACTACCGCAGCATCAATAGCAACTCCACGCAAAGCCTGCAATGGAGCTCGCAGTGGACCGAGCGCTACGCCACCAAGCTGAGCCTGAGCCAGGGCCTGGACCAGGGGCGTGACCTGCCCGCAGATACCAACAACCGCACGCAGATCGACAGCGCGCTATGGTTCAACGAATACCGCCTGGGCCCGCAGGCCTTCAGCGCCACGCTGGAACAGCGTAACGATGCCTTTCAGCTCTCGGGCGCGCCACGCATCGACCGTGGCAAATCCCAGGCGGGGGCCGGCGTGGGCTATGCCTGGTCGGGCGAGGTGCACACCTTGCAGTTCAGCGCCCGCAATGACAACGACAGCGAGTTTGGCGGCCAGACCACGACGTCCGCCGCCTATGCCTACGCTGTCACGCCGCAGTGGCGCGCGTCGGCCAGCACGGCCAGCTCGTTCCGGGTGCCGACGCTGTACCAGCGCTTCAGCAAATACGGTGTGTCTACCCTGGTGCCTGAGTCCGGCCGCAATGTGGAGCTGGGCCTGCACTACACCGAGGGCGCCAATGCCTTTGGGGTCGTGGTGTACCGCAACACGCTGACGAACCTGCTGAGTTTTCTATCGGGCGCGCCGGCAGCGGGCTGCCCTGTGCCGGCCACCGGTTGCTACGCCAACACGGCCCAGGCCCAATACCAAGGCGTGGGCTTCAGTGCGCAGCGTGCGCTGGAGTGGGGGCGGCTATGGGGTTCTCTGGACTTGCAGGACCCGCGGGACAGCGTGACTGGAAAATTGTTGCCCCGCCGCGCCACCCACCATGCGGTGGTGGGCTTGGATACCCATGTGCAAAGCTGGTCGCTCGGTGCGGAGTTGCAGCTGTCGTCTATGCGCTTTGACGATGCGGCCAATGCCACCGTGCTGCCGGGTTACGTGCTGCTGAACCTGTCGGCCCAGCGGCCGATGTCGCGCGAGTGGTCGGTACTGGTGAGGATGGACAATGCGACGGATACCAAATACCAACTCGCTGACACCTATGCCACTGCCGGCCGCACCCTCTATGTGGGCCTGAAGTGGGCGCCCTGACACCTATGCACGCCACCGCCACTTGCCCCGCCATTCTGATTGCCGCGCCCGCCTCCGGGCAGGGCAAGACGACGGTTACGTCGGCGCTGGCGCGGCTGCACACGCGCCAGGGGCGGCGCGTGCGGGTGTTCAAGTGCGGGCCGGACTTTCTGGACCCCTGCTGGCACGCGCTGGCCAGCGGCGCGCCGGTGTACCAGATGGATTTGTGGATGACCGGTGAGGCCGATTGCCGTGCGCGCCTGCATGCGGCGGCGCTGGAGGCGGACCTGATCATTGTGGAAGGCGTGATGGGTCTGTTTGACGGCGAGCCCAGCGCGGCCGATCTGGCGCAGCGCTTTGGTCTGCCGGTGCTGGCGGTGGTGGATGCCTCAGGCATGGTGGGCACTTTTGGCGCGCTGGCCTTTGGTTTGCAGCACTATCGGCCCCACATGCCCTGGGCCGGTGTGCTGGCGAATCGCGTGGCCAATGCGCGCCATGCGGGCATGTTGCAGGCTAGCGTGGCAGAGGACCAATGGTTGGGTGCGGTGTTGCGCAATGCGGCCTTGGCTTTGCCCAAGCGCCACTTGGGCCTGACGGTGGCGACTGAAGTGGTGGATGGCATGGAGCGGCTGGATGCGGCCGCCGATGCGCTGGCCACTACGCCACTGGGCCAGATGAGCTTGGAAGACTTGCAGCGTTGGGCGGTGGAGTTTGCGGCACCAGAGCATGGGCAAGGCGCCGGGGAGGCAGAGCGTTCTGCTCCGTGTCCCCCGACCGCTTTGCGGTCTCCTCCTTTACCTGCGCAGAACGCTCTGCCTCCCCAACGCCCTACGTTGCATGGCAAGACGGTTGCGGTTGCACGCGACGCTGCCTTCTGTTTTATCTACGCGGCCAACCTCGACACGCTGCGCGCGCTTGGGGCCGAGCTGGTGTTTTTCTCGCCGCTGGCCGACGTGGCGCTGCCTGCGTGCGACGCCCTGTGGATTCCCGGCGGTTACCCTGAGTTGCATGCGGAGACGATTGCCGCTAACACCGACTTCAAGAACAGCCTGGCCGCGCACATCGCCGCGGGCAAGCCTGTTTGGGCGGAATGCGGCGGCATGATGGCGCTGTTTGACACGCTGGTCACGCTGGACGGCGAGCGCCATGCGCAGTGGGGTGTGCTGCCTGGCGAGGTAACCATGCAAAAGCTGCTGGCGGGCCTGGGGCCGCAGCAGTTGGCGATGGAAGGCGGCACATTGCGCGGCCATACCTTCCATTACTCGACCACTGCCACGCCGCTGCAGGCCATGGTTCGTACCTCGCGCCCGAACATGGAGCCGTCTGACGATGCCGGTGAAGCAGTGTGGCAAATGGGTAGCGTGCGCGCCAGCTACTTCCACGCTTGGTTCCCGTCCTGCCACGACGCGGTGGTGGAGCTGTTCACTGCATCCGTAGAGGTGGCTGCATGACGGACCTACTGCACTTTCAGCCCGGTCCCCAGCGCATCGTCTGCCTGACCGAGGAGACCACCGAGTGGCTGTACCTGCTGGGCCAGGAGGCGCGCATTGTGGGTATCTCGGGCTACACCGTCCGGCCCAAGCGTGCGCGGGACGAGAAGCCGCGTGTCAGCGCCTTTCTGAGTGCCAAGCTGGACAAGATCATGGAGCTGCAGCCTGACTGCGTGTTGGGCTTCTCCGATCTGCAGGCCGACATTGCGGCCGACCTGGTCAAGCGTGGCGTGCAGGTCACCGTTTTCAACCAGCGCAGCGTGGTGGAGATTTTTTCCATGCTGTTCCAGCTGGCCGCCATGGTGGGCGCGGCGGAGCAGGGCGTACAGCGCATTGCACAGATGCAAGCGGACTTGCGTGCCATGCAGGCAGCGGTTGCCGCCAAGGTGGCTAGCGGTGCGCGGCGGCCCAAGGTGTTTTTTGAAGAGTGGGACACGCCCCACATCAGCGCCATCCGCTGGGTGTCGGAGCTGATGGGCATTGCGGGGGGCGACGATTGTTTTCCCGAGCTGGCGCAAGAGTCGCTGGGCAAGAACCGCATCATTACGGACGGTGCCGAGATCGTCCGTCGCAACCCCGACATCATTCTGGGTTCCTGGTGCGGAAAGAAATTTCGGCCCGAGAACGTGGTGGCGCGTGAGGGATGGGGCGTGGTCAACGCCGTGCACCACAACCAGTTGTTCGAGATCAAGTCCCCCGACATCCTGCAACCCGGCCCCGCCGCGCTGACCGATGGCGTGGCCAAGATGCACCAGATCATCCTGCAATGGATGGACGCAGACCAAGCCGGAGCATTCCAGCCATGAGCACGATGACGATTGCGAAAAGTGAGCTGATCCTGGGCGGCCAGAAAAGTGGCAAGTCGCGCCGCGCCGAGCTGCTCGCGCGCGAATGGCTGGACCAGAGATTGGGCCACCGCGCCGTGCTGATTGCCACCGCCCAGCCCTGGGACGACGAGATGCGCCAGCGCATCGCCCGCCATCAGGCAGACCGTGCTGAACGCGTGCCGGGGATGGCCACGGTGGAGGAGCCGTTGGCGCTGGCCGAGGCGATTCAAATGCAAAGCCAGCCTGACACCTTGGTGGTGGTGGACTGCCTCACGCTGTGGCTGACCAACCGGCTGATGCCTGCGGATTCTGAAGAAGATAGGCCTCTACCCCCCGTAAACAGTGCGCTAGCAGCTTCTCTTTTGATAGCAATTTCTCAAGCCCCAGGCCCCGTGGTGCTGGTGGGCAACGAGATTGGCCTGGGAGTGATCCCCATGGGGCGTGAGGTGCGCGCCTTTGTGGATACGCTGGGCAAATTGAACCAGGATGTGGCCGCCGCGTGTCAGCGCGTGACGCTGATGGCAGCGGGCCTCCCACTGACGTTGAAGGATGCGCCATGACGCAGCACCCACTTGCCAACCTCTTTCGACGTCGCGCACTGCGAAGCGGCGAAGCGCCACTGCGTTTTGCGCAGGTCAAGGAGGAGCCCGCAAAGCGGGCGGGGGACACGGAGCAAAACGACCGTGTGTGAACTCGGCCAGTGCCATCGTCTGGTCGGCGTGGACCGCTATTCCAACTTCCCGGCCAGCGTGCAAAAGCTGCCGCAGGTTGGTGGTGGGCTGGACCCGAACATCGAGATGATCGTCGCCCTCAAGCCCGATGTGGTGCTGATGGCCACCTCGTCGCGCGCGGGCGAGCGGCTGCAGGCGCTGGGCATCAAAGTCATCGCGCTGGAACCCAAGCGCCATGCCGATGTGCAGCGCGTGATGCTCAAGCTGGGTCAGTTGCTGGAGGTGCCCGATGCCGCACGTATCTGGCGTGCGATTGATGCGGGCGTCGCGGCCGCGGCCCAGTCGCTGCCTACCAGCGTGCGCACTGTGAAGGTCTACTTTGAAGTGAACCAGGGGCCGTATGCGGCGGGCGAGTCGTCATTCATCGGCGAAACGTTGACGCGCCTGGGCGCCAAAAACATCGTCCCCGCCAACCTCGGCCCCTTCCCCAAACTCAACCCCGAGTACATCGTGCGCGCCAACCCTGACCTCATCATGATCGGCCAGCGCAGCGCCGACGGCCTGACGACTCGGCCGGGCTGGCAGAGCATTCGGGCACTGCGTGAGCAGCGGGTCTGCATCTTCCCGCCCGATGAGGCCGACATGCTGGTACGCCCCGGTCCACGCATGGCCGAAGGTGCACGCCTGATGGCGAAGTGCTTGAGCACAAAAGCCCCAGGAGCCAAACCATGATGCCAAGGCGCGTCTTCTGGTTGGTCTGGGCGGGCGTGCTGGGCGCAGTGGCTTTGGTTGCACTCGGTATTTGCGTAGGCAGCGCCGGGCTGGAGAACCTGCTCGGGCCGCTGCTCAACCCTGCGCAGGACCCGCAGCAAACCGCCATGGCACAGCAGATCGTCTGGCAGATTCGCCTGCCGCGCACGCTGGGGGCCTGGGCAGCAGGCGCCTTGCTGGGCCTGGCCGGTGCGGTAGCACAGGGCTTGTTTCGCAATCCGCTGGCTGATCCGTATTTGTTGGGCAGCGCCTCGGGCGCCTCGCTGGGTGTGGCGCTCGCGCTGGCCGCGTTGGGTGGCGGCGCCGGCATGCTGGGCGGAAGCATGATGAGCGGTGGCGTGGCGGTCAGCGTGTTCTCCAGCAGCCTGTGGGTGCGCCTGGGGCTCACCGGTGCGGCGTTTCTAGGCGCGGTGTTCGCGGTGATGCTTACGCTGGTGCTGTCGCGCGGCGTGGGCCACACGCTGCGCCTGCTGCTGGCTGGTGTGGTGGTGGGCGTGGTGCTGGGCGCCATGACGCACCTGGTGCTGCTGTTCTCGCCCGAATCGCTACAGGCCATGCAGGCCTTCATGCTGGGTTCCACGGCCTTTGTGGGCTGGACCTCGTGTGTGCTCATGGCCAGCGTGTGGGCCGTGTGTGTGTTGGCGGCCTGGCTGCTGGCGCGCGTGCTCGATGGTTTGAGTTTGGGCGACGCCACCGCCATTAGCCTGGGGCTACCCGTGGCGCCCATGCGCGCGGCGCTGGTGGTGGTGCTGGCGCTGGCCACGGGCACCGCAGTGGCGCAAACCGGGCTCATTGCCTTTGTAGGTCTGGCCGCGCCGCACTTGGTGCGCTCGGTGGTGAAGACCACCCATGCGCACCTGATGCTGCTCTCTAGCCTCATGGGGGGCGTGCTACTGATGGCAGCCGACACGCTGGCGCGCGGGCTGATTGCACCGCAGGAGTTGCCCGTGGGCATGCTCACCGCGGTGCTGGGGGGCGGCTACTTGCTGTGGCTGATGCACCGCAGCAGCAGCCTGGGTGGAGGGCGTGCGGCATGACGATCGCTACTAAAACCATAGCTATTCGCGCAGATTCCATAGGGGCTAGCCTCGGAAATGGCTTGCAAAAACAGCCCATCCTGCACGGTATCAGCCTGGACCTTGCGGCCGGGCAGTGGACCAGCATCGTGGGGCCCAACGGCGCGGGCAAGTCCACTTTGCTCAAGTGCCTGGCCGGCGTGTTGCCGCACAGCGGCAGCGTCAGTTTGCTGGGCCAGCCGCTGTTGAGCCTGCCGCACCGCGAGCGCGCGCGGCAACTGGCCTGGTTGGGCCAAAACGAAACTTCGGCCGACGATTTAACCGTGTGGGACGTGGCCATGCTGGGCCGCCTGCCGCACCAGGCCTGGCTGGCACCGCCCAGTGCGGCCGACCATGCGGCCGTAGAACAAGCCCTGCGCGCCACCCGCGCCTGGGACTGGCGCCAGCGAGCGCTCGGTCAATTGTCCGGCGGCGAACGCCAGCGCGTGTTGCTGGCCCGGGCCTTGGCGGTGCAGGCCCAGGTGCTGCTGATGGACGAACCGCTGGCCAACCTGGACCCGCCGCACCAAGCCGACTGGCTGGACGTGGTGCGTGCACTGGTGGCCGAGGGCAAAACCGTGGTCAGCGTGTTGCATGAGATCACCATGGCGCTGCAGGCCGACTCTATGGTCGTCATGGCCGCAGGCCGCGTGACCCACCAAGGCGCCTGCTCCGACCTGGCCACGCACCGCGCCATGGAAGATGTATTCGACGGACGTATTGCCGTCCACCCCGTACAGGGGCAGTGGATTGCGCTGCCCAAAGTTACCCAACCCCCCAAGAGGGCTCCCATGCAAATTGAAACTCCACCCGTCGATTACGAACGTGTCGTCCCCACGGCGGAACGCCGCGGCCTCATCATGGTCAACACCGGCCACGGCAAGGGCAAAAGCACGGCCGCATTTGGCCTGGCCCTGCGCGCACATGGCCGCGGCAAGGCCGTCAAGGTCTACCAGTTCATGAAGGTGCCCAGCGCACGCTTTGGCGAACACCGCTTGTTTGAGCAACTGGGCATTCCCATCGAAGGCCTGGGCGATGGTTTCAGCTGGAAGAGCAAGGACCTGGACCATTCCGCGCAACTGGCGCTGGACGGCTGGGCCAAGGCCGAGGCGACGATTCGCGCGGGTGAACACTTCATGGTAGTGCTGGACGAAATCATGTACCCGCTGCGCTACGGCTGGATTCCGCTGGAGACCATCCTCACCTGCCTGCGCGAGCGCCCGCCGCATGTGCATGTGGTGTTGACTGGCCGCAATGCACCGGGCGAGCTGGTGGACCTGGCGGATACGGTGACCGAGATGACGCTGGTCAAGCACCATTTCAAAGCGGGCGTGCCTGCACAGCGTGGCATTGAGGACTGAAGCTTTGCGCGCATTTTTTGTCCTTCTTGCTGCGGTGCTGGGTTTTATATCCAGCGTAGCCATGGCGCAAGCGCAGCCCGTGTTTCGCATCGTCACGCTCGCCCCCTCGCTGACCGAGGCGGTGTGCGCGCTGGGCCACTGCGCGCAGTTGGTGGGCACCGATCGGCACTCCACCTGGCCCGCTTCTGTGCTGGCGCTGCCCAAGGTGGGCGGCTTGGAAGACGCGCAGATCGAGCGCATCGTGACGCTGCGGCCCAACCTGGTTTTGCTCGGGCCGCGCAGCCGTGCGGGAGAGCGCCTGCAGGCGCTGGGTGTGCCGGTGATGATGCTGGACGCGCGCACCCATGCCGACTTGAAACGCATGCTGGTGAAACTGGGTGAGACGCTGGGTGAACCCGCCCGCGCTACCGAGCTTATTGCTCGCATCGATGGCGAGCTGGATGCCGCCGCGGGCCGGATGCCCGCTGCCTTGCGTGGGCGCACCGTCTATGTAGAAGTGGGGGCGGGGGCGTCCGCTGCGAGCGAGAAAAGTTTTATTGGCGAGACTGTGGCCAAGCTGGGTTTGGTTAATGTGGTGAGCGGTGAGTTGGGCTTGTTCCCCAAGGTCAACCCCGAACTGCTGCTCCGCCGCCCGCCCGACCTGATCATTGGCCCGCGCGCCACGTTGGCCAACCTGACGGACCGCCCTGGCTGGAGTGCGTTGCCGGCCGTGCGCCAGCAGCAGCTGTGCCTGCTGGATACCGAACGTATGGACCTGCTGTCACGCCCTGGCCCGCGCCTGGGTGAGGCCGCGCAAATGCTGGTGGAGTGCCTCAAAGCACTGCCGCCCCGTTAAATTTTCTTGAAGGACCCTCGAATGCAAACCCGAAAAATCCCCGCCACCATCGTCACCGGCTTCCTGGGCAGCGGCAAGACCACGCTCTTGCGCCACCTGTTGGCTAACGCACAAGGCCGCCGCATCGCGGTCATCGTCAACGAGTTTGGCGAGCTCGGCATCGACGGCGAACTGCTGCGCGGCTGTGGCATTGGCTGCGACGAGAACGGTGAAGAAAACGGCCAGTTGTACGAACTGGCCAACGGCTGCCTGTGTTGCACGGTGCAGGAAGAGTTCGCGCCCGTGATGGAGCAGTTGGCCAAGCGCCGCGACCAGATCGACCACCTGATCATCGAAACCTCGGGCTTGGCGCTGCCCAAGCCGCTGGTGCAGGCCTTCCAGTGGCCCGCGCTGCGCAACACCTTCACCGTGGATGCGGTGGTGACCGTGGTGGACGCACCCGCCGTGGCGGCTGGTGACTTTGCCGACGACCCCGTGGCCGTGGACGCCCAGCGCCGCGCGGATGACAACCTGGACCACGACTCGCCGCTGCATGAGCTGTTTGAAGACCAGTTGGCCACGGCCGACCTGGTGATCGTGCACAAGACGGATGGTCTGACGGCCGAAGAATTGGTGGGCGTGGAAGCCGCCATCCGCGCCGAGACCTTGCCCGGCGTGAAGCTGGTACATGCACAGCATGGCCGCATCGACATTGGTGTGTTGCTGGGCCTGCAGCGCGCAGTGGAAGACCAGATCGACCAGCGCAAGACCCACCACGACGAGGAAGAAGACCACGACCACGACGCCTTTGACTCGGTGCAGGTGGCGTTGGATGTGACCAGCCGCGATGCGTTGCTGGCTGCGCTGCGCGATGTGGTGGGCCGCCATGAGATCTACCGCGCCAAGGGCTTCGTGGCCTTGCCCGGCGTGGCCATGCGCCTGGTGGTGCAGGGCGTGGGCAGCCGTTTTGACAGTTACTTTGACCGCGCCTGGCGCGCCGATGAAGCGCGCCAATCGCGTCTGGTGCTGATTGGCTCCGAGCTCGATGCGGCTGTGTTGCAGGCTGAACTCAGTGCTGCATTGTCAACTCCCGTTGCCGCATAACTATCGCGAAAGTTAACCATGCATTTGCTCTCCACCCGCCCCGGCGGCCACGTTGAAGACGGTGGCCAGGGCGTGGTGCGCGTGGAGCAAACGCCGGGTGACATCGTCGTGCTCAGCGCGGCAGACACCACGCTGTCTTTGCTGGCCGATGCAGCGGGTGTATTGCCCGAAGGCTTTCCCACGGTCCGCCTGGCGAACCTCATGTGGCTGCGCCAGCCCGCGTCGGCGGATATGTATGTGGACGAGGTGCTGCAGCATGCGCGCGTGGTGGTGATTGACCACCTGGGTGCCGCCAGCGACTGGGCCTATGTGGTGGAGCGTGTGCGCGAACTGGCGCGCGAGCGTGGCCAGTGGTTGGCCCTGTTCTCGGGTGACGCGAGTGAAGACCTGCAACTGCTGTTGCGCAGCACCGCCCCGCACGAGGACTGCCGTCAGCTCTGGCGCTGCCTGCGCGAAGGTGGCCGTGACAATGCGCGTAACTTTTTTGAATTGATAGGTCAAAGCGCGTTTGGCTTGGGGGCTCGGCCTGCGCCGCCTGTTGCGCTGCCACCGGCCATGGTTTACCAGCCGCCTGCGCCCCAAGCCTGGCTGGACGGAGCCCCCGCCGCGCTGCTGGTGTTCTATCGCGCCCATCTGCAGGCTGGTAACACGGCGGTGTTTGACGCGATGCTGGCCGCACTCAACGCAGTGGGGCTCAACACTGTGGCTGTGGCCGTAGATTCGCTCAAGAACCCCGCCAGCCTGGCGCTGTTGCAGTCCCTGGCTGCGCAGCACAGTGTGGGCGTGGTGTTGAACGCCACCAGCTTCGCGATCACTGCCCTCGATGGCGACGACGTGGACAGCGTGGATGGCGCACAGATGGAACGGCTGGCCGGCGATGCCCCGGTGCTGCAACTCATCACCGCCGGTTGCGCACAAGAGCAATGGGCAGCCGATCCGCACGGCCTGGCACCACGCGACCTGGCCATGCAGGTGGTGCTGCCCGAGGTGGATGGCCGCATCGGCACACGCGCCATTAGCTTCAAGGGCCTGGCCTGGCGCTGTGAGCGCACCGAGGTAGACGTGGTGCGCTACCAGCCCGAGCCCGAGCGCATGGCCTTTGTGGCCGAGTTGGCGCGCCGCTGGTGCGTGCTGCGTGACAAGCCGAATGCCGACAAACGCGTGGCGCTGGTCCTGGCCAACTACCCGAATGACGATTCCCGCCTGGCCAACGGTGTGGGCCTGGACACGCCGGCCTCCACGGTGGCCTTGCTGCACGCCATGCAGGGCGAGGGCTACGCGACGGGCGCCTTGCCCGAAAGCAGCGACACGCTGATGGCCGCGCTGGTGGCCGGCGTGACCAACAACCTGGACGCCAACGACATGCGTCCCGCCAGCCAGAGCCTGGCCATGGCCGACTACCTGGCGGACTTCAACCGTCTGGACCCCGCCAACCGCGACGCGGTGAATGCACTGTGGGGCGCGCCCGAGCAAGACCCCATGGTACGCAGCGGCCGCTTCATGGTGTCCGGCCATCGCTACGGCAACGTATTTGTGGGCAACCAGCCCGCGCGCGGGCGTGATCTGGATTTGGTGGCCAGCTACCACGACGCCGATCTGGTACCCACGCACAACTACCTGGCGTTCTACTTCTGGCTGCGCCGCCAGTTTGCTGTGGATGCCGTGGTGCATGTGGGCAAACATGGCAATCTGGAGTGGCTGCCTGGCAAAAGTGTGGCGCTGGGTGCCAACTGCTGGCCCGATGCCATCCTGGGCCCGCTGCCGCACCTGTACCCCTTCATCGTCAACGACCCCGGCGAGGGCAGCCAGGCCAAGCGCCGCACCCAGGCCGTCATCATCGACCACCTGATGCCGGCCCTGACCCGCGCCGAAACCTACGGCTCGCTGCAAAAGCTGGAGCGGCAGATGGACGAGTACTACGAGGCCATCTCCTTGGATCCACGCCGCGCCCAGCGGCTGCGGGTGGACATTCTGGACCGCGTGTTGACGGAGAACCTGCACACCGACCTGGGCTTTGCCAAACCCGCCGATGACGCCGGCCGCGAGGCACTGCTGCAGCGGTTGGACGCGTATCTGTGCGAGATCAAGGAATCGCAAATCCGCGACGGCCTGCACATCCTCGGTAGCTCGCCACAAGGCCGCCAACAAATCGACACGCTGGTGGCTCTGGCACGTTTTCCCGGTGGCACGGCGGCGGGGCAGCGTAGCCTGCTGGTGGCCTTGGCGAAAGACTTGCAGCTGGAGGGTGTGGACGGCTTTAGCGCGCTGAGCCCGGAGTGGGCTGCGCCTTGGAGTGGCCCGTTCCCCGCCGTCTTGCAGGCTGTGAGTGTCGAGGCTTGGCGCCATGCGGGGCACACGCGGGAGCGGCTGGAGTTGCTGGCGCAGCAACTGGTCATCGACCATGTTGTGGCTAACGAACCATTCGCTACCGAAGCTTGGCCGCACACCGCCCCAGTGTTGCAGCGCATGCGCGACGTGTTGCGCCCGCGCCTGGACGCCTGCGGCCCGCAAGAAATTTTGCAATGCCTGCGCGGCTTGTCGGGCCAGTTCGTTCCCGCTGGACCCAGCGGCGCTCCGTCGCGCGGCCGGCCTGATGTGCTGCCCACGGGGCGCAACTTCTACTCGGTGGACACGCGCGCTGTGCCCACACAAACCGCCTATGCCATGGGTGCGGCTGCGGCCGAGCGCGTGATCGAGCGCCACCTGCAGGACCATGGTTGCATGCCGGGCCAGGTGGGCCTGTCGGTCTGGGGCACCAGCACCATGCGCACGGGCGGCGAGGACATTGCCCAGGCCTTTGCGCTGCTGGGCGTGCGGCCCAAGTGGGCCGATGGCAGCAGCCGGGTGGTGGACATTGAGGTGCTGCCCATGAGCCTGAAGGGCCGGCCGCGTGTGGACGTGACACTGCGCGTGTCGGGCTTCTTCCGCGATGCGTTTCCCAATGTGATCGACTTGTTCGACACTGCCGTGCGCACGGTGGCCGCGATCAGCGAAGAGGATGAACCCGACGAGGTGAACCCGATCCGCGCCCGCGTGCGGCGCGAGGCGTTGGATGCGCAGGCCAAAGGCTTGAGCGCCGAGGCGGCGGAGCGCGAAGCCACATGGCGCGTGTTTGGCCCGCGCCCCGGTGGTTATGGAGCTGGTCTGCAAGAACTCATGGCCAGCGGCCGCTGGAACGACGGTGCGGACCTGGCCCAGGCGTATTTGCGCGCCGGAGCCTTTGCCTACGGGCAGGGCGAACACGGCGTGGCCGCGCGCGGCAGCTTTGAGCAGCGCGTCGCCGGGCTGGACGCGGTGCTGCACAACCAGGACAACCGCGAGCACGACGTGCTCGATTCGGACGACTACTACCAGTTCCAGGGCGGCATGGCGGTGGCGGTCGAAGCGCTGACCGGCGAGCCCGCCGCGCTGTACCACGGCGACTTCAGCGTGCCGGGTGCGCCACGCATCCGCACGCTGGGCGAAGAGGTGGCGCGTGTGGTGCGTTCGCGTGCCGTCAACCCCAAGTGGCTGGAGGGCGTGCGCCGCCACGGCTACAAGGGCGCGTTTGAGATGGCCGCCACGGTGGACTATTTGTTTGCGTTTGACGCGACCACAGGCGTGGTGGGCGACCACCAGTACGCGCTGGTGGCTGACGCCTATTTGCATGACGACACCAATCGCGCGTTCCTGCAACAGCACAACCCCGGCGCGCTGCGCAGCATTGGCGAGCGCCTGCTGGAAGCCATGCAGCGCGGCCTGTGGGAGGCGCCGGGCGACCAGCGCGAACGCATTGAAGACCATTTGCTGGCGCTGGAGCGCCGCATTGAAGAACACGGAGAAGGACCTTTGGTATGAAAACTTCTACAGACAACATTTCTCTGGAACCCGCCACGCGTGCGGCCTTTCCGTTCACCGCACTGGTGGGCCAACCGCAATTGCAGCGCGCATTGCAACTTGCAGCCATCGACCCCGGCATTGGTGGCGTGTTGATCAGCGGTCCGCGCGGCACGGCCAAGTCCACGGCGGCGCGTGCGCTGGCCGCGCTGTTGCCCGGTGCGCCCTTCGTCACTTTGCCCCTTGCCGCCAGCCTGGAGCAACTGGTGGGCACGCTCAATGTGGAAGACGTGTTGCGCGACGGCCAGGTGCGCCTGGCGCCCGGCCTGGTGGCGCGTGCCCATGGTGGTGTGCTCTATGTGGACGAGGTGAATCTGCTGCCCGACGCACTGGTGGATGCGCTGCTGGATGTGGCCGCCAGCGGGGTGAACACGGTCGAGCGCGATGGGATTTCGCAGCAGCACGCCGCCCGCTTTGTGTTGGTGGGCACCATGAACCCGGAGGAGGGTGAGCTGCGCCCGCAGCTGCTGGACCGTTTTGGCCTTTCGGTGGCGCTGGCCAACCCCGTAGATGCCGCACAGCGCACAGCCATCTTGCGGGCGCGGCTGGGCTTTGATGAAAACCCCACTGCGCTGGATGCTCAGCATGCCGAACAACAACGGGCCTTGAGCGCCGCCCTGGTCGCCGCACGCGAAGCCTTACCGCGCCTGAGCTGGTCGGACGAAGTGTTGCACCATGCAGCGGCCTGCGCCATTGCGGCGGGTGTAGACGGCATGCGCGCCGATCTGGTGATGCTGCGCGCCGCACGGGCGCTGGCCGCGCTGGAAGGGCGCAGTGAAGTGACCGTGGCGGACGTGGACGCTGTTGCGGAACTGGCGCTGGCGCATCGCCGACCCGAGGGCAGTGCAGCGCAAGCGCCCAGCAACGCGAGCGCACCCCAGCAACCACAACAAAACCCTGAGCGCCCGCAGGGTCAGAAGCCCACGGCATCCACCTCTCAAGGCGACTGGGGCGCTATGCCCGCCCAGCCCGAAGGCACCACCAAGGTTCAAAAAATAGCCGGGTGGCCGCCAAAAAAAGCCTAGGCCATCCCAGCCGCCGCCCGCGCAACGGGACTGGCAGCTGGCGGTGGCCTCCACCACCCCATAGTTTTTCTTCAACCGCCGCAACGCCCAACGTACGGCAGCGCAGCGCCGCCATTGCATGGTTGCCCACCGTAGTCGCCAAGGGCCCGGCGCCGCTGCAGCGCACGCACCTGCGCCACCAGCTGGTTGCGCTGCGCGCTGGCCGCTTGCATTGCATCGTGCTCGATACCTCAGGCTCCATGCGCCAGCGTGGCCGCCTCGCCTTGGCCAAGGGCCATGCGGCCTTCATGATCGAACAGGCCGCGCGCCAGGGTGATGATGTGGCGCTGTTGCGTTTTGGCGGGCAGGGCGTGGAACTGTTGTTGCCCCCGGGCCGCGCGCGCGCCTCGGGTAGCCAGCGTTTGCGACCCGTGGGCGGTGGCGGTGGCACGCCGCTGGCCGAAGCCCTGGTCCAGGCCGACCGCTTGCTGCAGCGCACGCTGCGCACGAACAGCTCAAAGGGCCTGATCGAATGCTGGCTGTGGCTGTTAACCGATGGCCGCACGCTGGAGCAACCCCAGGCGCCGCAAACGCCGCAACACCTAGTGATCGTCGATTTTGATGACCCGAAAAAGAACCTGGGTCGCTGCGCTGCCTGGGCCGCACGCTGGGGTGCCGAGCACCACCTGGCCCCAACTTTCTGAAACACAAGTTACCGATGTCTGACACCGAAATCATTGTTTGCACCACCTGCCGCCCGCCCGGCGCCTCGCGCGAGCTGCCGGCTGCGGGTCTGGCCCTGTTTGAAGCCGTGCAGGACGCGCTGCTGAACTGCGAGCTGGACACGGGCCAGCACACAGGACTGAAACTGCACGGCCTGGCCTGCATGAGCGGTTGCGCTCGTGCCTGCACCGTGACGCTGCAAGCCCAGGGCAAGTTCACTTATTACTTTGGCGACCTGGCCTCTGATGACGAAACCGCGGCCCAGGTGATTGCCTGCGCCCAGCTGCACAAGCACAGCGCGGACGGCAACTTGGCCCGCAACAGCCGTCCTGAGCGCCTGCGCAGCGGTATCCTTGCCCGATTGCCCCCCGTAGGTCTGAGCGCCCCCGGCTCGACATGAGCGGCCGAATCCATTACGTTTGATTTTTTTACCCACCCACCCCAAGGAGATTGCTATGACTGAACCGACAACGTTGACCCACAGCCCCGCTGCCACCCACAACCCCGCCCTGGCCGTGCTGCGCCCCTTGCTGGGCGCTGCGGCGCTGGGCCTGGTGGTGCTCTACGGCGTGGCGTTTGCGGAAAGCCCGCTGGCCCACAACGCTGCGCACGACGTGCGCCACATCACCGTCAAACCCTGCCACTGAGTTGGCCTTTTTAACGGGAGAACCCCATGATTTTTCAACGACTGATCTGGGCGGCACTGGCCACCGCCGTGGTGGTGGGCAGTGTGCAAACCGGCGTGCAACGCTGGCAGGCCGCCCCACTGATTTTGGCGGCCGAGGTCTATGAAGAGCAAAAAGCCGAAACTGCGGCACCTGTGGCCGACGCCGCAACAGCCACCCACACCCATGCCGAGGGTGTCGCAGCGCATGACCACGAGCACGGCGCAGCCAAGGAATGGGAACCCGAGAACGGTGCCGAGCGCATTGGCTGGACCTGGGTGGCCAACATCCTGCACGCTCTCAGCATGACGCTGCTGGCGTTCGCGGTGATGGGGGTGTGGCTGTACCAGCGCGGCGCTGCCGTGCCATCGTTGCGCCTTGCCAGCGTGGTCACGGCTGCGGGTTTTCTGAGCTTTCACCTGTGGCCATCGCTGGGCTTGCACGCTGAAGTACCCGGCATGGAAGCCGCGCCCTTGCAGGCCCGCCAGGTGTGGTGGGTGCTGGCAGTAGGCAGCGCAGCAGGTGCTTGCGCGGTGGCCGGCTTTGCCCGCGCCTCTTGGCGCTGGCTGGTGGCGGCTGCCTTGCTGGCACTGCCGTTTGTGGTGGGGGCACCCAAGCTGCAGGGTGATCCCCAGGCCGGTTTTGGCCCTGAGGCCCATGCCGCGCTGGAGCAGCTCGGTGTGCAGTTCATCTGGGCAACCACCTGGGTGGCGCTGTCGTTTTGGGCCAGCCTGGGCCTGGTGGGCGGCCTGAGCTTCCAGCGCTGGGTGCGCCCAGCCTTGCTGGCGGTGTTGCAGCGTGCGGATGCGCCTGCCGCGGGCGCGGTGCAAGCCTCGCAGTGAGCGGTGTGACGGGTTTTGTGTCCATCGTCGGTGCAGGCCCCGGCCCGGCCGACCTGATGACGCTGCGTGCGCTGGACCGGCTGCAACAGGCCGAAGTGGTGGTGCACGACCGGTTGATCTCGCCCGAGGTGCTGGCGCTGATTCCGGCCGCCGCGCAGCGCGTCTACGTGGGCAAGGCGCTTGGCAACCATGCGGTGCCGCAAGAGGGTATCCACGACCTGCTGGTGGCGCATGCGCGCCAGGGCCGGCGCGTGGTGCGCCTCAAAGGCGGTGACCCCTATGTGTTTGGCCGCGGGGGCGAAGAGGTGCAGGCCCTGCAGGCCGCGGGCATTGCCTTTGAGGTGGTGCCGGGCGTGACAGCGGCCAGCGGCTGCTCGGCCGCCGCGGGCATTCCGCTCACGCACCGCGACCTGGCGGGCAGCTGTGTGTTCCTGCCCGGCCACCTGGCCGATGACGACGCCACGCACGACTGGGCCGCTTTGGCGCGTCCGGGGCAAACGCGCGTGTTCTACATGGGTGTGCAGCGGTTGAGCCAGATTGCGCATCAGCTCATCAGCCACGGCCTGTCGCCCGACACGCCCGCGGCCATCGTGCGCGATGGCACGCGCCCCACGCAAACGGTGATTGCCACCAGTCTGCGCAACCTGGTGGCGCTTGCGCCAGCCTATGGCCCGCAGCCCGGCTTGCTAATTATTGGCGAGACGGTGCAACTGAGCCCGGACTACCGTGCAGATTGAGGGCTCGCCACCTATGGCGGTAACGCCCACGCCCCCCGAAGCCGCTGCCTCGGGTTTTTCTGAGCCCGAATGCAAGGCGGTGTACCGGGCCATTTTCGAGCGGCGCGATATGCGCCACTTTGCCGGTGGATCCGTCGCGCCCGAGGTGATGCGGCGGCTGCTGACGGCGGCGCACCATGCGCCCAGCGTGGGTTTCATGCAGCCCTGGCGGTTTGTGCGTATTTCAGATGCCAACGTGCGCGCGGATTTGCATGCCTTGGTCGAGCAGGAGCGCGTGAAAACCGCCCAAGCCCTGGGAGAACGCCAAGATGCATTCATGCGCCTGAAGGTGGAGGGCATGCGTGATGCCGCCGAGCTGTGGGCTGTGGCGCTGGCTGACGGCCGGGAGGCCCATGTATTCGGGCGCCGCACCTTGCCGCAGATGGATCTGGCGTCGGCCGCCTGCGCCATCCAAAACCTCTGGCTGGCCGCCCGTGCCGAGGGATTGGGTGTGGGATGGGTGTCCCTGTTTGACCCGTCTGCGGTCGCCGCACTTCTGCACATGCCGGCGGGCGCCGAGCCCATCGCGCTGCTGTGCATCGGACCTGTACACGCCTTTTACGAAGAGCCCATGCTGCAAAAGGAGCGTTGGGCGAAGCGCTGTGCCCTGGATGACCTGCTGTTTGAAAACGCCTGGGGCCAGGCCTTGGGGGCGGAAGCTGGCGCCCCATATGGCACATCCACGGTGCCCACACCATGAGCCTTCTGGCAATCAATGTAGCCATTTGGGTCGCGCTGGCGGTGGACCACTGGTGGGGCGAGCCGCCCGTGCGCCTGCACCCGGTGGTGTGGATGGGCCACTACCTGGGCGCCGTGGGCCGCTGGCTGCAGCGCCACACCCGGCAGCAGCCCGGCGCTGCCGATTACAAGGCATTTTGGCTCGCAGCCCTCGTCTGGTCTGCGGGGGCAGCTATGGTTTCAGGAGCGGCTGCTGCGTTGCAATGGGCAGTGCATGGCTTGCCGTGGTGGGGGCAGGGGCTGTTGCTGGGCCTGTTGCTCAAGCCTTTGCTGGCCTGGGCCATGCTGCAGAGCGAGGTGCGCGCGGTGGAGGCAGCCCTGGGCCAATCGCTGGATGCGGGCCGCGAACGCCTGCGCTGGCTGGTGAGCCGCGATGTGGCCCAGCTCAGCGACACGCAGGTGCGCGAAAGCGCCATCGAGACGCTGGCCGAGAACCTGAACGACTCGGTGGTGGCGCCCATTTTCTGGTTTGTGTTGCTGGGCCTGCCGGGCGCGGCGCTGTACCGCTTTGCCAACACGGCCGACGCCATGTGGGGCTACCCCGGTGTCTACCAGGGCGGCAACTGGCAGTGGGCCGGCAAATGGGCTGCGCGCGTGGATGACGGGCTGAGCTATGTGCCCGCCCGTATCACCGCCGCGCTGTTGCTGCTGGTGGCCGGTGTGCGCGGCGCCGTGCTGGCGCGTCGTCTGCGGGCCGAGGCGCGGCAAACCCCATCGCCCAACAGCGGCTGGCCCATGGCTGCCATGGCACTGAACCTGGGCGTGGCGCTGCGCAAACCTGGCGTTTATGTGCTCAACGCGCAGGGTAGGGCTGCGGGGGCCGTGGATACTGCTTTTGCTCTGGTTTGTGCATCAAAAGCACTTCTAGCCCTCGTCGTTATTGCGCTGGCAGCTATGGTTTTTATAGTGATGGGGGCGGGGCAATGAGCCAGAATCCCCGCATCCATGGTGGGCCCGATGCCTTGGGCGCGCCGCTGTACGACTTTTCCACCAACAGCAACGCCTGTGGTCCGTGTCCGCAGGCGCTGGCCGCGGTGCAGGCGGCGGACGCCACGCGCTACCCCGATGCGGGCTACACCGCCGTGCGCGCCGCACTGGCCGCTTTCCACGGTGTGGAGGCCTGGCGCATCGCACTGGCGGGCAGCGCCAGCGAGTTTATTTTTCGCATCACGGCCTGGGCCGTGCAGCAGGGCGCACGCAGCGTTTGCCTGCCCACGCACGCCTATGGCGACTACGCGCATGCGGCGCAGGCTTGGCACCTGCCCGTGGTGGCCGATGCCAACGCGGCGTCGCTGGTCTGGGCGTGTGAGCCTTCCAGCCCGCTGGGCCAGGCGCACAGCCCGGCGCTGGCCAGTCTGCGTGGCACCGTGGTGCTGGATAGCGCCTACGCGACGCTGCGCCTGGAGGGGCAGCCCAGCCTGGGCGACAGCCAGCGCCAGCAGCTCTGGCAGCTGTTTTCGCCCAACAAGGCGCTGGGGCTGACCGGCGTGCGTGCGGCCTACGCTATCGCGCCACTCGAGGCGCACGCCGCGGTGCAGCAACTGGAAGCGCTGGCGCCTTCGTGGGTGTTGGGCGCGCATGGCGTCGCCCTGTTGATGGCCTGGACGCAGGCCAACACCCAGGCCTGGCTGCTGGCCAGCCTGCAAACACTGGCTACGTGGAAGCAGCGCCAGATCGATTTGCTGCACCACGCCGGTTGGACCTTGCAGGCTAGCGATACGCCATTTTTCTGCGCCCGGCCCCCGATCGGGGTGGACGCCGTGGCCCTGTGCGCCACGCTGCGCGCGCAAGGCGTCAAGCTGCGCGATGCCACTTCGTTTGGGCTACCGGGTTGGGTGCGGCTGGGGGTGTTGTCGCCAGTAGCGCAAGACCATTTGCTCAATATCTTGAACCGCTAGGAGCTGACCATGCCAACCGTCTTTCTTCGCACCAGGGTCTGTGCCGTTGCCGTATGGCTTGTACTGTTGGGGCTGTGCAGCCTCTCGCTGCCCGCCAATGCGCAAGGCAAACCGTGCGCGGTGCTGCTCATGCACGGCAAGTGGGGGCAGCCCAGCAACCTGGCGGGTTTGGGCCGACAGCTGGATGCGGTGTGCGATACCAAATTGCTGGAGATGCCCTGGTCGCGCCGACGCAACTACGACCAGACTTACCCCGTAGCCCTGCAGGAGGTGGCCGCAGAAGTCCGCGCCCTGCGAGGCAAGGGATACACCCGGGTGCTGCTCGCGGGGCATAGCCTTGGCGCCAATAGTGTGCTGGCGTATATGGCAGAGGTGGGCGATGTGGATGGCCTGATTGCGTTGGCGCCGGGCCATTCGCCCGAGTTCATCTACCGGCGCGGCCTCGGCAAGGCGGCTGTGGACCAGGCGCGGGTCTGGGTTGCCGAAGGCAAGGGTGCAGAAACCCTGGACATGGAAGATCTCAACCAGGGAAAGACACGCATGGTGCGCATGCGCGCAGACGTGCTGCTGAGCTACTTTGACCCGCAGGGCCTGGGCTATATGCCGAGCACGGCTGCGCGCTTCAAACACCCGGTGCCCCTGCTGTGGGTGGCAGGCACCCAGGATCCGCTGTCCGCCATGGGGCCCGACTATGCCTACAGCAAGGCACCGGCGCATCCGGCCAGCCAGTATCTGGCGGTGGAGGCCGACCATATGGGCACGCCGGACGTGGCTGCATCCCAGGTGTTGCAGTGGATACGCGCACTTCCATGACCGCCAAATGCATCATGGTGCTGGGCACCACCAGCGGCGCCGGCAAAAGCTGGCTTACTACCGCGTTGTGCCGCTACTACGCGCGCCAGGGGCTGAAAGTAGCCCCGTTCAAAGCGCAGAACATGAGCAATAACGCGAGGGTGGTGGCCTCTGACAACGGTCAGGGTGAAATTGGCTCGGCCCAGTACTTCCAGGCGCTGGCCGCCAATGCCGTGCCCGATGTGCGCATGAACCCGTTGTTGCTGAAACCTGAGCGCGACACGCACAGCCAGGTGGTGCTCATGGGACAGGTGAGTGCGGAACTGAGCGCCATGCCCTGGCGCGGCCGTAGCCTCAAGGTCTGGCCGCAAATTGCGCAGGCGTTGGACGATTTACGTGCAGAGAACGATGTGGTGGTGATCGAGGGCGCGGGCTCTCCGGCTGAAATCAACCTGGCAGCCAGCGATGTGGTGAACATGCGTGTGGCCCAGCATGGCGACGCGGCCTGTTTGCTGGTGACGGACATCGACCGCGGCGGCGCATTCGCCCACCTGTACGGCACCTGGGCGCTGCTGCCCGAAGACCAGCGCCACCTCATCAAAGGCTTTGTGCTCAACAAGTTTCGCGGAGACGCCACGCTGCTGGCACCCGCGCCGCAGATGCTGCAGGACCTGACCGGCATTCCCACCGTGGCCACCTTGCCCATGTGGTGGCAGCACGGCCTGCCGGAAGAAGACGGTGTGTTTGACGACCGCAGTGTGGCCAAGGGCGCGGTGAATCTGACGGTGGCCGTAGTCGCCTATCCGCGTATCAGCAATCTGGACGAGTTCCAGCCACTGAAGAACATTCCTGGCCTGCGTCTGCAGTGGGTGCGCAGTCCGTCGGAGCTGGCGGGGCTCACGCCTGCCGACTGGGTCATCCTGCCGGGCTCCAAGCACACCAGTGGCGACCTGGCCTGGCTGCGCTCCCAAGGGCTGGACGCGGCGATCGCGCGGCATGCGGGGCAGGGCGGTGCGGTGCTGGGCGTGTGCGGCGGGCTGCAGATGCTGGGCGAGGCGTTGATTGATCCGCATGGCATTGATGGCAATGCACCCGGCCTGGGGTTGTTGCCGCTGGTGACGGTGTTTGCTGAGGACAAGACGGTGCGTCATACGCGGACTTCATTTGTCGCGGATTGGCGATCGCACGCCGCTGGGGCCCAGGCCGGGGGCCTCATACTGCCAAACGCGCAGAAATCGGCCCCCGGCCTGGGCCCCAACAGCGTGGGTTCTGGTGCGCTGGTACCCTGGGGCGCATTGGCAGGCGTGTCTGTTGCTGGCTACGAGATCCACCACGGACAGACCGCCCAGCACGCCGCCATGGCCGCCGCCGGCGACCTGGCCCACGCCGTGTTGCCCAACGGGCTGGGTTGGTGCAACGCCAAAGGCAATGTGCTGGGTCTGTACCTGCACGGCCTGTTTGAAGACGCCGCCGTGTTGCAAGCCCTGTTTGGCGTGCAACTGGGTGGCACCGTGCCCACGCTGGAGACCGTGTTTGACGGGCTGGCGGACTACATCGCAGTGCACTTTTCTGAGGGTGTGCTGCAGGATTTGTTGAACTGATTTTTGAAAGCGATTGCCATGACCACTTCTTTACCCACCCTTGCCGACATTTCCAACGCCACGCTCACCGAAGCGCTGCAGGCGACGATCAACAACAAAACCAAGCCCCTGGGTTCCCTGGGCCGTCTGGAAGACGTGGCGCTCAAGATCGGCCAGATCCTGGGTAGCACCGCGCCGGTGCTGGACCAGCCGCAGATGGTGGTGTTTGCGGGTGACCATGGGCTCACGGCGCGCGGCATCTCGGCTTTTCCTAGCGATGTGACCTGGCAGATGGTGGAAAACTTTCTGGCCGGTGGTGCGGCGGTCAGCGTGCTGGCCAAGCAGAACGGCATTGCGCTGACGGTGGTGGACTGTGGCGTGAAGCGCGATTTTCTGGCCGGTTTGCCCGCAGGCAGTACACGCCCCGGTTTGCAGGTGCGCAAGGCCCAAGGCGCGGAACTGGGCACCGCAGATTCGTCAGCCCAGGCCGCCATGACGGCCGCGCAGCGCGACGAAGCGCTGCAACACGGCATGGACCTGGTGAAGGGGTTGCCGGGCAATGCGCTGCTGCTGGGTGAAATGGGTATTGGCAATACCTCGGCCGCGTCGCTGCTGCTGTCGCGTCTGGCGGGCCTGGACATTGCTGTGTGCACCGGTGCTGGCACTGGCTTGGACGCCCCCGCGGTGCAGCGCAAGACCGAGGTGCTGCGTGAGGTGTTGGCGCTGCATGCTAACGCCACCGCGCCGCTGGACGCACTGGCGGCCTTGGGGGGCTTTGAGATTGCGACCATGGTGGGTGCGGTGCTGCAGGCTGCACACGAACGCCGCGTCATCGTGGTGGACGGTTTCATTGCCACCAGTGCGGTGCTGGTGGCGCATGCGCTGCAGCCGCTGGTGTTGCAGCGCTGCGTGTTTGCGCACCGCTCGGGCGAACGTGGCCACGAATTCATGCTGCAGCACCTGGGCGTGCAGGCGCTGCTGGACCTGGGTCTGCGCCTGGGCGAGGGCTCGGGCGCGGCGCTGGCCTGGCCGCTGCTGCAGTCGGCTTGCACCATCTTGCGGGATATGGCGAGTTTTGCCTCGGCCGGTGTGTCCGAAAAAAAGTCGGCCGACCCGGTCACCACGCACTGAGCCAGGGTGCCATGGCCCGCTTCCTGCGCCACTACCTGCTGTCGCTGCAGTTCTTCACGCGCGTGCCGGTGACCGGCCGGCTGGCGGACTGGGTGGGCTTCAGCCCCGCCATGCTGCGCGCCAGTGCGGCGCATTTGCCAGGGGTGGGCTGGCTGGTGGGCGGAGCGGTGGCGTTGGGGACCTGGCTGTTGCTGGTACTGTTGCCCGCCACCCCTTTTGCGCCCTTGGTGGCCGCGGTGCTGGGTACGGTGCTCAGTGTGTTCATCACTGGCGCGTTCCATGAAGACGGCCTGGCCGATGTGGCCGACGGCTTGGGTGGCACGCAGAGCCGGGAGCGTGCGCTGGAGATCATGAAGGACTCGCGCGTAGGCGCGTTTGGCGCCATTGCCGTAGTGCTGGCGTTGCTGGCCAAGGTGAGTCTGCTGGCGCTGCTGGGCTCGCTGCACGGTGCTGTGTTGTGTGTGGCGCTGTTCACGGGCCATGTGGTGTCGCGCTTCTGGCCGCTGCTGACGATTCGCCTGCTGCCGCATGTGGGCGATGCGGCCGCTTCCAAATCCAAACCGTTGGCGGACCAGATCAGCTTGGGCTGCCTGTGGGCGGCAGGTTTTTGGTCTTTTAGTGCTCTAGCCCTCGTGTTTATTGCGCAAGCAGCTATGGTTTTTGTAGTGCCCGGGTTGTATTGGTCCACCGTACTCCTGTGGCTGGCTGCCGGTGTGTTGGCCAGCGGCATGGTGTGGCTGGGTATGCTGCGCTGGTTTGCGCGCCGCCTGCAGGGCTTCACCGGCGACTGCCTGGGCGCCACGCAGCAGGTGTGCGAGCTGGCGTTCTACCTGGGTCTGGCGCTGGCTTGGGGCGGGTTGCCGCGCGGTGGTCTGGCATGACGCTGTGGGTGGTGCGCCATGCACAGCCTCTGATTGCGCCCGGCATTTGCTATGGCGCGCTGGACGTGCCAGCTGACGCGCAAGCCAGCCGACAGGTCGCCGAAAGTCTGGCCACCGTGCTGCCGCAAGGCGCTGTGGTGCATACCTCCGTGCTACAAAGATGTGAGCTGCTTGCGCAATATCTATGCGGGCTACGGCCCGATTTGTTACTCAAACACGAACCACGTTTGGTGGAAATGGACTTCGGAGCTTATGAGGGTGTGGCGTGGACCGACATCCCCAAAGAGGCGATGGACGCCTGGACGGCCAATTTCTGGACGCATCGCTTTGGCGGCAAGGAATCAGTGTCCGAGTTCATGACGCGGATCGCCCTGGTGTGGGATGCCTGCCACAAAACACCATCGTTGGACACTGACCAAGTGTGGGTCACCCATGCCGGCGTGGCGCGGGCCTCCAGCTTGTTGGCCCAGGGCCAGCGCCACATCCTTATGGCGGCGCAGTGGCCGAGTGGTGCACCGGCTTTTGGCGAATGGGTGTGTGTTGGTAAGCCCTTGGGCTGATGTCAGCACCCCGCCGCGGTCGCGGTGGGGACGCTTTGGCCACTAGTTCCTGGCAGGCTGCTCCAGTTAGCATCCGTCGAGGTAATCGGCAACATGTATGCCCAGTGGGTCAGGCCCGCCGTGCCAGACGGTCTGGTCATTTACCTGGGTCACGGAAGGGCTGGGGATGCTGACGTACTTTTGCGCCGGAAGGTAGGTGGTGGGTACGTACCAGTAGGTATTGACGAAGGTTGAGAGGTCTTTGGTCGCCGGTATGCTGCCGCTGGATTGGGCCTGGGCCGTCCCACCGCTACCGCCGCCACAGCTGCTCAGCAGCAGCGCCAATGCGCACTCCATGGACTGGCATTCTCAGGCAGTCGGCCTTTTCGGTCCGTGGGCGGGGCGGTGGCTCATTGCTTGACCACCTGGTTGCGGCCCAGATCTTTGGCGCGGTACATGGCGGCATCGGCCCGCGACATCAGGTGTTGCAGCGACATGTCACTGGGCTGCAAGGTCGCTACGCCCATGCTGACCGTGTAGCGCGGGTGGGCGGGCGAGCTGGCAGTAGCAGCGCGTATGCGCTCGGCCACCACCGCCGCTTCGTCCTGCGAAGTCTCAGGCAACAGCAGCACAAACTCTTCGCCACCCAGGCGGCCCAGTTGGTCCTGGCGGCGCAAGTGGGTGTTGACCCGGACCACAAAATCGATCAGCGCCTTGTCGCCAGCCAAATGGCCGTAGGTGTCGTTGATCTGTTTGAAATGGTCCAGGTCCATGGCGATCAGCGACAGGTCGCGGCCATGGCGGCGGCAGCGGTCCATCTCCAGTTGGGCGGCGGTGTCCCAGGCCCGGCGCATGAGTGCGCCGGTCAGCGAATCTTTGGTGGCCAGGCGCTCAAACTCATCGCGCACGCGCTCACTGGCCAGCAGCACAAAGCCGATCAGCGTGAGCAGGGTGCAGCAGGTCAGCACCGCGCTGATCACGGCGTTGAAGTTGTTGGACACCATGGCGTTGCCTTCGGTGTAGCCCGACAGCGCCCCCGCGCCCTGAACCACCCAGGCGCAGGCCGTGGCCATGAGCGACAGCACCAAAAAGCGCCCTGAAAAATCGAAGCGGTTGTGCTGCACCAGGCGGTGACTGTGCACCACCACCAGCATCACCATGGTGGCGTCAATCACGGCCACACGGGCTTCGTATACCGGTTGCACTTCCACAAAATAGGCCAGTAGCAGCGATGCCAGAGCCACCAGCGCGCCCACGGTTTTTAGGCTGGAGGGCAGGCCCAGAAACTTCTCCGTGCCCAGCAGCCACATCAGGGTGCCGCTTACCAACAGGGTGTTGCCGCCCCACACCGTCGCCATCAGGGGTAATATGCCGCGCAGCGCCACCAGCACAATGCCGACAAAAATCACCAGCGTGCCGCCTGCCCACCAGCCCAGGCCGCGCACGCTGACGGGGTAGTTGCGCCGCAGTGAGAGGAGTACGAAGGCCATGAGCGGCCCCATGAAGGCGGCCATGAACAGAATGGTGCGAATGTCCAGCTTCAAAGAATCACTCTCTTCACGGCGCCGCTCAGGCAAACAAACTGGAAATATCGCTGAAGCCTTCTGGGTCGGGCAACTGCACTACAAGACGCTCCACGGGTAATTTTAGAAAGCCCAGAACGCCAGCCGGCGCCTGGCGCAGCCCGTCTTGTACCGTAGCCAGGCTGCTGGCCTGATCGGCCAGATAGCCCGCTAGGTGCACTACCGCGCACAGGCGCGACACCCGTACCGCGGCTGTGGCGTCGGTACAGTGGCCCAGGGCTTGCACCACGTCGTCGGGAAAATCCCAGCGCATGGCCACCAGGGCAGTGATCTGCCCCTCGTCAAAGCCCAGCACCAGGTGCTCGCGCCGCCAGCGTTCGCCAGCCGGGCAGGGCTGCGTATCCACCAGTGCGATCAACGAAGGGTTGTGCAGCGCAATGACCAGTTCACCCAAGCGCAACATCATGCCGGTGAGCCAGGCCTGGGCCTCGTCCAGCCCGGTCTGGCTGGCCAGCCATTTGGCATAGCCCGCGCACACCATGCTGTAGCGCCAAAACTCCTGGCGGTTGATGGATGGGGGCAGGGCAAAACCCTGCGCCATGCAGATGCCCAGCGCGCGCGCGCGGATCTGCGCCATACCGACCACGGTGACCGCGTTGTCCAGCGAAGTGACCGAACGCGACAGGCCAAACATGGCGCTGTTGGCCATGCGCAGCAGTGTGGTGGTGAGGGCTGGGTCTTTAGCGATGATGTCGCGCACCATGACCACATCGGCGTCATCATCTTCCAGTGTGCGGATCAGGGCGTGCGCAACCTCTGGCATGACGGGCAGTTTGACCGTCTGGATGAAAGAGTTGATGTCCGCCATGGTGGTGGGGAGGGGCTTAGCTTGGGGGTGCGGGAGTCTTGAGTGTAAAGCCGCAGACCGCGGCCACACCACATTGCCAGCATAGCGGTTTGCGCGCTTGGCACACATAGCGGCCATGCAGGATCAACCAGTGGTGGGCGTCCACCAAATAGGCGCTGGGAATGCGCTTGAGCAGCTTGTGCTCCACTTCCAGCGGTGTTTTGCCAGGGGCCAATCCGGTGCGGTTGCCCAGGCGAAACAGGTGCGTGTCCACCGCCATGGTGGGCTCACCAAAGGCCACGTTGAGCACCACATTGGCGGTCTTGCGGCCCACGCCAGGTAAGGCTTCCAGCGCCTCACGCGTGCGCGGCACCTGGCCGCCGTGTAGCTCCACCAGCATCTGGCAGGTTTGCATGAGGTGCTTGGCCTTGCTACGGTATAGGCCTATGGTCTTGATGTGCTGCTCCAAGCCTTCAATGCCCAGATCGAGAATTTTTTGCGGGGTATTGGCCACCACAAACAGCCGCCGCGTGGCCTTGTTGACACCCACGTCGGTCGCCTGGGCAGACAGCAGCACCGCCGCCAACAATTCGAACACCGAACTGAATTCCAGCTCGGTCTGCGGGTGCGGGTTGGCGGCTTTCAGGGTGGCAAAAAAGGTTTCAATCGCAGCAGGCGTCACTGGGTGCTGACATCCAGAAAGGTCGCTTCGTCTGGGAACTTGGTGCGCAGCCAGTCCACATCGAGCATCAGCGCGCTGATGACTTCCGTGGGCAGGATGTCCACGGCCGAGGCGTCGCGGTGGGGTTCTTCGGCCAGCAGACCGGCCAGGTGCACGATGGCACCCAGGCGCGAGAAGGCCTGGTCGGTGATGGGGTCGGCAGAGCGCTGCAACGCCTGCACCATTTGCATAGGAAAGTTCCAGCGGCGGGCCAGTTCGGCGGTGATTTGCCCTTCGGTAAAGCCAATAAGCCGCTGCTCGCGCTGCCAGCGTACACCGGGAATATGGGGCAGCTTTTCGATTTCATGCAGCGTGCCTGGGTCGGCCTGGGCAATCAGCAGCTCGCCCAGGCGCAGCATCATGCCGGTGAGCCAGGCCAGTTGGCCGTCAATGCCCAGGCGCACCGCCAGCCACTGCGCGTAGCCGGCACAGGCCATGCTGGAACGCCAGAACTCGGTGCGATCCAGGTCGGGCAGGGATGGGAAGGATTCGCTCAGGCAAGCGCCCAGTGCCAGGGTGCGCACCTTGGACATGCCCACCATGGTGATGGCGTCGTCAAGCGTGCCCACGCCGCGCGGCAGGCCAAACTGGGCGCTGTTGGCCAGGCGCAGCAGCTTGGCCGAGAGGGCGGGGTCTTTGGCGATCAGATCGCGTATCTGGGGGACTGAGGCGTTGTCGTCATTCAGACTCTGAATGAGCGCATGCGCGACCTCGGACATGGAAGGCAATTTGATGGATTCAAAGAATGAATCGAGGTTGGCCATGGTTTCTCCCAAAAAAGTTGCGACCCAATCGGTGACAATTTAACCCAAAGCCATGCGCACACGCTGCAATCTGCGCGGCATGGCTGACTATTTTTTTCCTTCGTTTGCCGAAAGAGAGCCCATGCAATTTGCCGATCGCCTGAACAATGTAGAAACTTCCGCCATCCGTGAGCTGTTCAAACTGCTGGGCAAGCCCGGCATCATCAGTTTTGCGGGTGGTTTTCCCGACCCCGCACTGTTTGATGTGGAAGGCATCCGCGAGTCCACCGATGCAGTGTTGAAGAACAGCCCCGGCCCGGTGCTGCAGTACGGCGCCACCGAAGGCTACCAGCCGCTGCGCGAAGGCATCAGCACCCACATGGCCAGCAAGGGTGCCACGGTGGCGCCCGAAGGCCTGATCGTCACGACCGGCAGCCAGCAGGCGCTGGACCTGATTGGCAAGACCATGATCTCGCCCGGCGACAAGGTCATCATGGAGGCGCCCACCTTTCTGGCCACCATCCAATGCTTCCGCCTCTATGGCGCCCACGTCATCGGCGCGCCCATCGACGCCAACGGTGTAGACGTGGACAAGCTCGAAGCGCTGATTGAAGAGCACAAACCCAAGCTGGTCTACCTCATCCCCACCTTTGGCAACCCCAGCGGAGCCATGCTGAGCCTGGAGCGGCGCAAGCGCATTCTGGAGATTGCGGTGCGCACCCAAACCCTGGTGGTAGAAGACGACCCTTATGGCGAGTTGTTTTTTGACCAAGTCCCGCCACCCAGCCTGCTGGCGCTGAGCGACAACGTGCCCGGCAGCCGCGACTGGCTGGCGCACTGCGGCAGTTTCAGCAAGGTGCTGAGCCCCGGCCTGCGTGTGGGCTGGCTGATTGCGCCACCGGCTCTGCTGGGCCGCGCCACCATGTGCAAGCAGTTCAGCGATGCCCACACCAGCAACCTGACCCAGGCCACCGCCGCCCACTACCTGACGCTGAACCGTCTGCCCACGGCCCTGAAAGCCGTGCGCTCCACCTACGCCGAACGGGCCCGCGTGATGGCCGAATGCCTGCAACGTGAACTGGGCGATGCGATTGCGTTTGAGCAGCCCAAGGGCGGCATGTTCTTCTGGGCGCGCCTCACGGGTGCGAATGGCAAAGAAAGCAATGCCAGCGACTTTGCCAAGCGTGCGATCGACAAGCTGGTGGCCTTTGTGCCCGGCGCGCCGTTCTACGCGCACGACCCTGACTTGAGTACCCTGCGCCTGAGCTTTGCCACGGCCGATGTGGCGAAGATCGAAGAAGGCATTGGCCGCCTGGGCCAGGCGCTGTAACTAGGCGCGCTGCAGCTTGTAGGCCTCTACCATGCCGGGGGTGCCGCGCAGCTGGACAACCAATTCCCCGCGGCGAAAGATTACGTGCTTGACCGTGTCCTGGCGCCCCTGGTAGATCACGGTGTCACCGTCCTTGAACTTGGGCATGACCGGCATCAACTGCCGAGCGGCCTGGGCGCTCGTGGGGTGCAGCAGGCGGGCGATGGGCGGATGCGTTTCTGCCAATTTCTCCATGGCCTTAGCCATGGCGCCTTTGATTTCGGAGGCGGTGAACGGCTTGCGCAGGTGAAACAACGCCTGGGCCTTTTGGGCCTGCTGGACCAGGGTGGCATCCATGTGGGCACTCATCAGCCCGAACTGGCAGCGGGGGTTGTATTGTCGCAATTGCGCGTGCAAGGCCAAGCCTGTCAGCGCTTCCCTTGAAAAGCAGTCGCTTAGCAAAACATGGGGTTGGTGCACGGCCGCGACTTCCAGCGCAACCTGTGGGGTGCTGACGGTCTTGATCCATGCGGGCTCAAAACCGTAGCTCTCCAGGAGCTGGCGCAAAAATGTTTGCACCGCAGGGCTGGCATCTGCCACCAAAAAATGGATCGCTGACATGGAAACGAAACGTTCTCAAAGGGGCGGAAACCCCGCCATCTGCAGTAATGGATAACCCTAAGCATAATGGCGCAGCGGCGGTTCGTGATCGCTTAAAACAAGGAATTTTTTATGTCGAAGACTCTAAAAATCGACTTCGTGTCGGATGTATCGTGCCCCTGGTGCGCCATTGGCCTGCAAAGCCTGGAAACCGCGCTGGGCCGGCTGGATGGCGATGTCCAGGCCGACATCCATTTTCAGCCGTTTGAGCTGAACCCCAAGATGGTGTCTGAGGGCGAAGACATCACGGAACACCTGCACAAGAAGTATGGATCCACCCCCGAACAGGCCGCGGCGGCGCGCGAGAATATCCGTCAGCGCGGCGAAGCCCTGGGCTTCACCTTCAACATGGACAAGCGTGGCCGCATTTACAACACCTTCGATGCGCACCGTCTGCTGCACTGGGCTGAGACGTCGGGCCAGCAACTCTCGCTCAAGAAGGCGCTGTTTGCCGCTTATTTCACCAACGGCGAAGATCCCAGCAACCACGAGGTGCTGTTGCGTGCAGTGCAGTCTGCGGGCCTGGATGTGGACGATGCCCAGCGCGTGCTGGCATCGGGCGACTACGCCCATGAGGTGCGCGAGCAAGAGCAGTTTTACCTGGACCAGGGTATCCATTCGGTGCCCGCTGTGGTGGTCAATGACCAGCATCTGATTTCCGGTGGCCAGCCGCCCGAAGTGTTCGAGCAGGCCCTGCGCCAAATCGCGGCCATGGGCTGATACTTATGGCGGTGGACCGTCGCCAACTGCTGGCGCTGGCTGTTGGCAGTGCCCAGGGGCTATGGCTGCCACGCAGGGCCTGGAGCCAGACCCGTTTAGACAGCGATCCTTTTGCATTGGGTGTGGCCAGCGGTTCGCCTACACATGATTCCGTCGTCTTGTGGACCCGGCTGGTACAGGGCGGTCTACAGGCCGTGGCGCGCTGGGGTGCAGAGCCCGTCACCGTGCGATGGGAAGTGGCGCATGACGCACAGTTTCGACGCCCCGTGCAATCCGGCCAAGCGCAGGCGCTGCCGTCGCTCGCCCATTCGGTGCATGTGGAGGTGCAGGGCCTGGAGTCTGACCGCTGGTACCACTACCGCTTCATGCTTGGAGGCGCGATCAGCACCGTGGGGCGCACCCGCACATTCCCCGCGCCAGACGCGGCCGCCAAGCGGCTGCGCCTGGGCTATGCGTCCTGCCAGCACTGGGAACACGGCTACTACAGCGCCTACCGCCATATGCTGGGCGAGCAGCTTGATGCGCTCATGTTTTTGGGCGACTACATCTACGAATATGCGGGTAGCAGCAAGGCGGTGCGCAGCGTGTCAGGCGGCACCGCCGTTAGCCTGGATGATTACCGCGCGCGCTACGCCCTCTACAAAAGCGACCCCGACCTGCAAGGCATGCATGCGGCCTGCCCTTGGCTGCTGACCTGGGATGACCATGAGGTGCAAAACGACTACGCGGGCATCACGCCGGGCAACCGTGGCCCGGAGGGCATCGACTTTGCCGCGCGCCGTGCTGGCGCCTACCAGGCCTACTACGAGCACATGCCGCTGCGGGCCGGAGCATTGGGTCGGGCACTGAATGGTGTCTGGGGACAGGACCGCGAGCTGCGCCTCTACGACAGCGTGCCTTTTGGGCGCTTGGCGACCCTGCACTTGCTGGACGATCGCCAGTACCGCGACCCGCAGGCCTGCACCAAGGGTGGTGGGCCAGGTTCCAGCACCGTGAACCCGGCCCACTGTGCGGCGCTGGCAGACCCGCGTCGCACGTTACTGGGCGCCGCGCAGGAGCGCTGGCTCGACCAGTCGTTGGCCATGGGTGGTGGGCAATGGACCGTATTGGGCCAACAAACGGTGTTTGGCCAGCGCGACTTCAAGCCAGGTGATGGGATCAGTGTGTCCAACGACGGTTGGGACGGCTACGGCACCGCCCGCACGCGTGTGACCGATGCGCTGCAGCGCCATCAGGTCAGCAACCCTGTGTTTCTGGGCGGTGACGTGCATTCCAATTGGGTGGGCCATGTGAAAGCCGACTACGCGCGCCGCGACAGTGCGGTCGTGGGTGTGGAATTTTGCGGCACCAGTATCACTTCACGCGGTGGCACCAACGAAGGCATGGCAGACACCCTGGAGGACAACCCGCACTTTGTATTTGCCGACCGTGAGCGGCGTGGCTACGGTGTGGCGGAGTTCACACCCAAGCAGCTTAGTGTGACGCTGCGCGTGGTGGACGACGTGACACGGGCAGACTCCGACGTGCAGACGTTGGCAGCGTTCACGGTGGAGCAGGGACGGGCGGTGGTGCACAAGGCCTGAGCGGCCGGGGTAGTGCGGCTTTACGTCAGCACTTCAAGCAGGCGATCCAGACCGCCACTGTTGATGGCGACCTGGGCCTGCGCACGCACCGCGGGTTTTGCGTGGTAGGCCACTGACAGGCCCGCGGAGCCCATCATGGGCAGGTCGTTGGCGCCATCACCCATGGCAATGCACTGAGCCTGTTCTATGCCCAAGAGCGAGGCTACTTCCAGCAGGGTGCGGCGTTTTTCAGCGCCGTCGCAGATGTCTCCCCAGCTTTGCTGCACTAGCCCGCCGGTCAGCACCCCGCAATGGGGGCCGGAGGCGATTTCGAGCACATTGGAGCGGGTGTAGTCGATGCCCAGCAGCTCCCGCACATGCTCGGCAAAGTAGGTGAAGCCGCCGCTGACCAGCAACACCTTGAGCCCGGCCTGCTTGCACGCCGTTACCAGCTCGGCGGCGCCGGGGTTCAGCCGTAAGCGTTCGCGCTTAACAGCTTCCAGGTCGGCCACGGTCACACCCTTGAGCAGTGCTACCCGGCGGCGCAGGCTGTCCTTGAAGTCGGTGATCTCTCCGCGCATGGCCGCTTCGGTGATAGCCGCTACCTCAGCCTTGCGTCCCACGGCGTCGGCAATCTCGTCGACACACTCGATGTTGATGAGCGTGGAGTCCATGTCGAAGGCGATGAGCTTGTAGTCGGCAAGCTTCAGGGCGGCGGGCAGATGCTGGACGACGAGGCCGGGGGCAATTTCTTGGGACATAGATGGGGGCGAGGGTGCGGGCGCAGGGCTTAGTTCAGCGCGTTGCCCTTGACCAATTCTTTGTGTTTGGTGTTGATGGTGACGACTGCCTTGTCCCCATGGTTCCAACTGTTCAGGAGTATTTCACTGGTTTTGGTGTAACGGTGGCCAATGCGAATGGAGTAAGACTTGAACATCCAGCTGAACAGGGACTGGGTAAACGTTGCCTCGTCCAGGTCACGCCATTTCACACCGATCACCCCCTTGCTCCAGGGAAAGATGCCGCGGAATACCCAGACACCGTCGTCATTCATGTACAGGTGGTAGCTTTTGATCGAGAAAAACCGGAGGAGGATGAGAGGCAGCGCCAGTGCGAAAATCAGCAGACCGCCGAAGATATTGGCGTACCCAAAGATGGCCACCAGCACCATCAGAATAAGGGCGAGAATCGCCGTTCCTATGTAGGCCGTCCATGACTTGCCACCCAGGCTGTGCACATTGCTGGCTGCGATGCTTGCGTTCTCTTGATCCATAGGCTCCCCAATGAAAGTTGTGTCGAAAATGTAGCCGGAAAAAAGCGGTTTCGGAGATCGGCAGCGCGTCAGGAGGCGGATTTCACAGCGGGCGCCGCTTCCACCACAGGTTGTCCTAGGCTACGCAGAATGTCACGCACCATCTGCGCCCGGTCCTTCACCTCTAGCAGCTCGCGCTCAATGCGCAGCTTCTCATTGCCCGCCAGCTTGATGTGTTTGTTCTTCTGGATCAGGCTGATGATCTTCATCGGGTCGATCGGCGGGTCCTTTTTGAAGGTGATGGTGATCACGCCAGGCGCCGCGTCCACCTTGACCACGCCGTAGGGCTTCGCAATCACGCGCAAGCGGTGCACGTCGATGAGGGTTTGCGCCTGGGCCGGCAGCTTGCCGAAGCGGTCCACAATTTCTTCGAGCAACGCGTCCACCTGGTCCGTGTTCTTGGCCGTGGCCAGCTTTTTGTAGAACGAGAGGCGCAGGTGCACGTCGCCACAGTAGTCATCCGGCAGCAGCGCGGGGGCGTGCAGGTTGATCTCGGTGGTGACGTTGAGCGGGCTCAACAGGTCGGGCTCGATACCGGCCTTGAGGCAGCGCACGGCCTCGCTCAGCATCTCGTTGTAGAGCTGGAAGCCGACTTCCAGCATGTTGCCGCTCTGGTTTTCGCCCAGCACCTCGCCGGCACCGCGGATTTCTAGGTCATGCATGGCCAGGTAAAAGCCGCTGCCCAATTCCTCCATCTGCTGGATCGCGTCCAGCCGCTGCTGGGCCTGCTTGGTCAGGCCTTCAATGTCGGGCACCATGAGGTAGGCGTAGGCTTGGTGGTGGCTGCGGCCCACGCGGCCGCGCAGCTGGTGCAGTTGGGCCAGGCCGAACTTGTCGGCGCGGCTCATGACGATGGTGTTGGCCGTGGGCACGTCAATACCGGTTTCAATAATCGTGGAGCAGAGCAACAAGTTGTAGCGCTGGGCGATGAAGTCGCGCATCACGGCTTCGAGCTGACGCTCGGGCATCTGGCCGTGGGCCACGGCAATGCGGGCTTCGGGCAGCAGCTCTTCGAGCTTCTGGCGTCGGTTCTCGATGGTCTCCACCTCGTTGTGCAAAAAGTAGACCTGGCCGCCACGCTTGAGTTCGCGCAACACTGCCTCGCGGATCACGCCATTGCCCTCGGAGCGCACAAAGGTTTTGATGGCCAGGCGACGCTGTGGGGCAGTGGCAATCACGCTCAGGTCGCGCAGGCCTTCCAGCGCCATGCCCAGCGTGCGGGGGATAGGGGTAGCAGTCAGGGTCAGTACATCCACCTCGGCGCGCAGCGCTTTCATCTGCTCCTTGTGGCGTACGCCAAAGCGGTGTTCCTCGTCGATGATGAGCAGGCCCAGGTTGGCGAACTTGGTGTCCTGGCTCAGCAGCTTGTGCGTGCCCACCACAATGTCCACCGTGCCGTCGGCCACACCCTTGAGTGCGGCGGTGATTTCTTTGCCACTGCGGAAGCGGCTCATCTCGGCAATCTTGACCGGCCATTTGCCGAAGCGGTCCACCAGCGTCTGGTAGTGCTGCTCCGCCAAGAGCGTGGTGGGCGCCAAAAACGCCACCTGCTTGCCACCGGTCACCGCCACAAAGGCCGCGCGCAAGGCGACTTCGGTCTTGCCAAAACCCACGTCGCCGCAGACCAGCCGGTCCATGGGGCGGGGGCTGATCATGTCCTGGATGACGCAGTGGATGGCGGCCTTCTGGTCCGCGGTTTCCTCAAAGCCAAAGTCGTTGGCAAAGGTTTCGTAGTCACCCGGGCTGTAGCGGAAGGCATGGCCTTCGCGCGCAGCGCGGCGGGCATAGATGTTGAGCAGCTCGGCCGCACTGTCGCGCACCTGTTCGGCGGCCTTGCGTTTGGCTTTTTCCCACTGGCCACTGCCCAGGCGGTGCAACGGCGCCTCGTCGGCGCTGACGCCGGTGTAGCGGCTGATGAGTTGCAGCTGGCTTACCGGCACATAGAGCGTAGCCTTGTCGGCGTACTCCAGGTGCAAAAACTCCTGCAGCTCGGGCTCGCCCGCAGCGTTTTTGTTGCCCATGTCCATATTGATCAGGCCGCGGTAGCGCCCAATGCCGTGCGAGCTGTGCACCACCGGGTCGCCCACATTGAGCTCGGAGAGGTCCTTGATCAGCGCTTCCACATCGCTGACCTGCTCCTGCTTTTTGCGACGGCGCGTGGTGGGGCCGGAGGCAAACAACTCGGTCTCGGTGACCAGGTCAATGCCATATTCCAGCCAGCTAAAGCCCACGGTCAGCCCGGCGGTGGCAATGCCAAATTTCTCGTCACTGGTCAGAAACTCTTGCAACGAATCGAACGCAGGCGGCGAGATGCCGCTGGCGCGTAAGAAGTCCAGCAGGCTTTCGCGCCGACCATCGCTCTCGGCCAGCACCAGGATACGGTGTTGCGTGTTGCGCGCGTGGGTCTTCAGGCGTGCCAGCGGGTCTTCGGTGCCGCGCTCGACTGACAAGGCCGGCAACCCCGCAAACTCCACAAACGCGTCGCCTTCACCGGGCGCGCGAATTGCCAGCTGGGCATGCGCGTTGGCACGGGCATAAAACTGCTCGGTGCCTAAAAACAGTGCTTCGGGTGGTAGGGCGGGGCGGTCAGGGTCGCCCTGCACCAGCCGGTAGCGGTCCTTGGTGTCTTGCCAAAAGCGCTGGAAGGCCGGTTCCAGGTCGCCGTGCAGCACCACGGTGGCGTCTGCGCCCACGTAGTCAAACACGGTGGCCGTCTCTTCAAAGAACAAGGGCAGGTAGTACTCGATGCCGGCGGTGGCCACGCCATTGCCAATGTCTTTGTAGATGCGGCTCTTGGTTGGGTCGCCGTCCAGCAGTTCGCGCCAGCGGCTGCGAAACTTGGTGCGTGCCTCGTCGTCCATGGGGAACTCGCGCCCGGGCAGCAGGCGCACTTCGGGTACAGGGTACAGGCTGCGCTGGCTGTCGGGGTCAAACGTGCGAATGCTGTCGATTTCGTCGTCAAACAGGTCCACTCGGTAGGGCACGGCGCTGCCCATAGGGAATAGGTCAATCAGCCCGCCGCGCACCGCGTATTCACCCGGGCTCACCACCTGCGTTACATGGCTGTAGCCGGCCAGCGTGAGCTGGGCCTTGAGGCGGGCCTCGTCCAGCTTTTGCTTGACCTTGAACTCGAAGGTGTAGCCGGCCAGAAAGCTGGGCGGTGCCAAGCGGTACAGCGCTGTGGTGGCGGGCACGATGACTACGTCGGCGCCGGTTTCCTTGTCGCGCTGGCTGATGCGCCACAGGGTGGCCAGTCGCTCGCTAATCAGGTCCTGGTGCGGTGAAAACGTGTCGTAGGGCAGGGTTTCCCAGTCGGGGAACAGCGCGCAGCGCAGCGTGGGCGCAAAAAAAGCAATTTCTTCCAGTAGGCGCTGGGCGTCACTGGCGTTGGCAGTCACCACGGTCATGGGCCGGCCGGCGGCTTTTTCACGTTCGCCCAAGCGGGCCAAGAGCAGGGCGTCGGCAGAGCCAGCAGGGCGGGGCAAGGTGAAGCGCTTGCCCGAGGTCAGTTTAGGTAAATCCATGGATGGGTTCGATTTTAGAATGGGCCACCCTTATGAATGCCGTCCTCCCACAAACTCTTTCCACTTCTGGCGCGACCTCTCCACGCCTATGGGCGCTCATTCCCTGTGCGGGCAATGGCAGTCGCTCGGGCGCCGCTGGCCCCAAGCAGTACCAACCCATCGCCGGTCAGCCCATGGTGCTGCACACGCTGGCAGCCTTAGCGGCGGTTCCCCGGTTGGAAGGAACAATGGTGGTGGTGAGCCAGACTGATACGTTCTTTGAGCAGCAGATTGCTATGGTTTTGGTAGCGGCTTGCGGAGGATCTACGCGGGCTCAAACCGTATTTAATGGTCTGAATGCCCTGCGGGAGCAGGGTGCGGAGGCGGATGACTGGGTGCTGGTACACGACGCCGCGCGCTGCCTCGTCACACCCGCGCAGATCAATGCACTGATCGATGCCTGCCAGCATGACCCCGTGGGTGGCCTGCTGGCGCTCAAGCTGCCAGACACGCTGAAGCAGGAGCAGGGTGGCCGCGTGGCCCAAACCGTAGACCGGGCCGACAAATGGCTGGCCCAGACGCCGCAGATGTTTCGACTGGGGGCTTTGCAAGAAGCGCTGCAGACCGCGGGCGACGCGGTGACCGACGAGTCCAGCGCCATGGAGTTCATGGGCTTGCAGCCACGCCTGGTGGAGGGCAGCGCCCAGAACTTCAAGGTGACCTATCCGCAAGACTTTGCGCTGGCCCAGGCCGTGCTGGCCGCCCGCACACCGGAGTAAACCGCCATGCACGCCTTTGCCGCCCTGCTGGACACCCTGATCGCCACACCCGAGGCGCGCAAGCCCGGCGTGGAACAGATGATTCTGGACACCTTCCAACGCCGCAAGGCGGTGCTGGCGTTGGACATGAGCGGCTTCACGCTGACGGTACGGCGCGATGGCATCTTGGCCTACCTGTGCCAGATCCGCCGCATGCACAAGATCACCCGGCCGCTGGTGTTGGCCCACCATGGCGAGGTGGTGAAGAACGAGGCCGACAACCTGCTCGCGGTGTTTGACGACGTGGCGGATGCGGTGGCCGCGGCCCTGGCCATGGTGAATGCGGCCGTGGTGGAGGGCCAGGCGCCACTGCTGGCGTTCAGTGTGGGTATTGATGTGGGCGAGATATTGTTGTTGGAGCAGGTGGACTGCTTTGGCGACGCAGTTAACCTGGCCTACAAACTGGGCGAAGACATTGCCCGCCCGGGAGAGGTGCTGGTGACCCAGCGCGTGCGCGAGCAATTGACAGACACGGCCGGACTGGGGTTCCAGTCCATGCAAGTTTCCATTTCGGGCATGGAGGTCACCACGTTTGCCGTGACCCCAGCCCCCTGACACAGGAACCCAACACTATGAATGTTCGAATTGGAGAAGGCTGGGACACCCACCAACTGGTAGAAGGGCGCAAGCTCATGCTGGGCGGTGTGGAGGTGCCCTACAGCAAAGGGCTGCTGGGCCATTCCGACGCCGATGTGCTGCTGCACGCCATCACCGATGCGCTGCTGGGTGCTGCAGCGCTGGGCGACATTGGCAAGCATTTCCCGGACACCGATGCCCAGTACAAGGGTGCGGACTCGGCGGTGCTGCTGGCCAAAGTGGCGGCGGATATCCGCGCGCTGGGCTACACGCTGGGTAATCTGGACAGCACCATCATTGCCCAGGCGCCCAAGCTTGCGCCCTATATCGTTCCCATGCGCGAGCGCATTGCCGCCGTGTTGGGTGTGGACGTGGGGCAGGTGAATGTGAAGGCCAAGACGGCCGAAAAAATGGGACCGGTGGGCGAGGGGCGGGCCATGGAGGCCCGCGCCGTCGTGCTGTTGTTCAAAGCCGGGTAGCGCGCTGCAGCCGGATTTGGGCAGACAAGCCCCCGGTGCTGGAGTTGCCCAGCTTGAACGTGCCGCCCATGCGCTGGATGGTCTTGTCCACAATCGCCAGGCCCAGGCCTGCACCATTGGCCGCTGTGCGCGCAGCCTCGCCGCGGTAAAACGGCTGGGTCAGCTGGTGTAACTGCTCTTCCGCCACGCCAATGCCGTGGTCGCGCACCTTGATCAGCACCCATTTGTCACGCGCAATGGCGGCAATGTCGATCATGGCAATGCCGGTGTTGACCGACTTGCCATAACGCCGGGCGTTCTCCAGCAGGTTGGACAGCACCCGGCCCAACTCCACCTCATCGGCCAGCACCAGCAGATCCTCTTCCATGTCGATCTTGATGCGCACATCGGGCAGTTTTTGCAACGAATAGGCGCAGGTCTCCACCACATCACCCAGCACCACGGGGGCCAGTGCCACCCGGTCGGGGCGGGCGTAGTCCAGAAACTTGTCAATGATGGCGTCGAGTTGGCTGATGTCGGCCGCCATGTGGGCACGGGCACTTTCATCGGCCACGCTCATCTCGGTTTCCAGGCGCAAGCGGGCCAGCGGCGTGCGCAGATCGTGGGAAATACCAGCCAACATCACAGCCCGGTCCTGTTCCACCTTGGCCAGTTTCTGGGCCATGCGGTTGAAGCCGATATTCACCTCGCGGATCTCGCTGGTGTTGACATGCTCGTCCAGCTGACTGGCGCTGAAGTTGCCTTCGCGCACGCGGCTGGCCGCAAACGACAGCTCCTTGAGCGGGCGGTTGATCAGCCGGGCAATCAAGGCTGCACCGGCCAAAGACAAAGCGGCAGCGACAAAAAGCCAGATCATCCAAGTCGTGCCTCCCGCAGGCGCAAACCGGCTCTGGTCGGCTTGCAGCCAGTAGTCGTCGCCATCGATCATGAAGCTGACCCATATGCCCATCTGGCCATTCACCTGGCTGGCCACCACCGTGCTTTTGCCCAGGCGCTCGGCCAGGTCCTGTGCAACGCGGCGGCTCAGGGTGTCGCTGTCGAGCAGGCTGAACTCGTCATTGGGCTCGCGCGGCACGATGCGCAGGCCTTCCTCGTCCTTCATGGTTTTGATCAGCGAGACGCGGGCAATGGCATCGGCGTGGATCAGTGCGGCACGGCTGAGGTTGACCTGGGAGGCCAGTTGCTGGGACGTTTGCAGCGCGCGTGGCTCAAATTCCAGCGACCGCAGCGTCTGCAACCAGGCCAGAATGCTGCCTAGCAGCAAAATCGCCAATAGAAAGAAGGTGCGCCAGAACAGGCTGAGCCGCGCAAACGGCCAGTGGATGCCGGTGGGTTCGTCTGCAGACAGCGCCGCGACGGCGCTGGGGTCAAAGTCAGGGGGATTGGTTTGTGACACTGCTTATTGGAGGGGTCAAACCGCTTCGTCTGGCACAAACACATAGCCCACGCCCCACACCGTCTGGATAAAACGCGGGGTAGTGGGGTCGCTCTCGACCAGTTTGCGCAGGCGGGACACTTGTACGTCCAGGCTGCGGTCAAACGGCTCGAACTCGCGGCCGCGGGAAAGTTGGGCCAGTTTTTCGCGCGACAGGGGGATGCGCGGGTGGCGCACCAGGGCCTTGAGCATGGCGAATTCACCGGTAGTCAGGGCCAGTTCCTGGCCACTTTTGCTCAGGGTGCGGGCACCCAAGTCAAACACAAAGGCGCCAAATTTCACCACCTCGTTGTCGCTGGACGGTGCACCTGGCGCTTCGGTCACCGGGCGGCGGCGCAGCACGGCGTGGATGCGGGCCAGCAGTTCGCGTGGGTTGAAGGGCTTGCCTAGGTAGTCATCGGCGCCCACCTCCAGACCGACAATGCGGTCAATGTCCTCGCCCTTGGCGGTCAACATGATGATGGGGGTCAGGTCATTGGCAGCACGCAGGCGGCGGCAGATGGACAGGCCATCTTCGCCAGGCATCATCAGATCCAGCACGATCAGATCAGCGGTTTCGCGCAGCATGATGCGGGTCAGCGACTTGCCGTCCTCGGCAATCAGCACGTCAAAGCCTTCCTGCGTCAAGTAACGGCGCAGCAGGTCCCGGATGCGGGCATCGTCATCGACCACCAAGATCTTGTTGGGGCGGGTTCCGGTCGGTTGCATGGGCCACTTTCCTTTTCTGAATTTGTAACAAAGCCGATTTTGCGCGGCTTGGCGGGCCACTACCGTGGTCTACCCGCATGGGTTGACACTATGTTACAAATAAGCAACTGGCGTGCGCAGGGTCGGCTTTCACAATGTCAGCAGCGGCACCTGGTCGCGCGTTAATCCACTATGTCCCATTCCAAAGTTACTTTACTGCTGTGTGCGTTTCCATTGCTGGTGGCAGCCGGGACTGGCCACACCGCGCCTGCCGCGAATGAGGGTGCGATGCAACGCCGAGCCGAACTGCGCGAAGCCCTGCAGCGCCGCAATGTGCCAGCGCAAGACAGCGCAGCACCAGTCAGCAGCGAACGCCAGCTGACCGCTGAGGAGCGCGCCGAGCTGCGCCGCCAGCTCCGTACCCAGCAAAAAAGCCCCTGAATCTCCCGCCACCAGGCACTGAGACTGGGGCCCCGCAAACTGCCTTACCCACGCCATAATGCCCTGAACAATACTTCAGGGGTATTTGCTTTGGCGTGCTATTGCGTACCGGGCGGGGGGCTTGCCCTATGGTGTTAGAGCTGGTCAAGGGCGTCGTCCTTCTGCTGGCGCTGAGCCTGCTGCACAGCTTAAGCATTCGCGCACTGCGCGGGCGGGAGCGGTTGAGCCAAATTTTCAGCGGCGTGTTGTTTGGCGGCATCTGCGTCATCGGGATGATGATGCCCTTGGTGATCACCACTGGCGTTATTTTCGATGCCCGCTCGGTGGTGATCAGCATGGCCAGTCTGTTCGGCGGGCCATTGACGGGAACCATTGCAGCGCTCATAGCCGGCGGCTACCGCTGGTACTTGGGTGGTGTCGGTGCCAATGTGGGCACGGCCGTGGTATTCATCAGCTATGCGATGGGCCTCGCCTACTACTACGCCCATCGGGCCAGCTGGGTGAACCTGGGCTGGCCCACGCTGTTGGGCTTTGGACTGTTGGTGCACCTTGTAGAAGTCAGCCTGTTTTTCCAACTTCCACCGGATGCGGCGCCCAAGGTGATCGCCACGGTGGGCATGCCCTTGCTGCTGGTATTTACCCCGGCCAGTCTTTTAATGGGCCTGATCCTCAAAGACGTGCGCTCTCGCTTTGAAACGGAAATAGCGCTGGACACCCACCAGGCCCGCTTGCAGGCCACGGTGCATGCCATTCCGGACTTGCTGTTTTTGCTGGACGAGGATGGAAAATTTGTCGAGGTGCTGTCCAGCCGCAGCAACTTGCGGGTTACCAGCGGGGACTCATTGCTCGGGCGGCGCCTGCACGATGTGCTACCAGCGGCGGAGGCCAACCGCCTGTTGGACCAGGTGCTCAAAACCCTGGAGCTGCAGGCTACCCAGATGTTTGAGTATGAAATCCAGACCCACCAGGGCCTGCGGCGGTTTGAAGGCAGAACCCACCCGCTGGCTGAGCGGCTGGACAAGCGCCGGGCCGTGGTGTTGTTGGCGCGCGATGTGACGGAACGCTCGGCCGCGCAGGGCGAGTTGCAGGCTTCGGAGGCACGCTTTCGTAACTTGCTGCAAAACCTGCCCTCTGTGGCCGTACAGGGCTACACGCCGGATGGCACCATTACTTACTGGAACCACGCGTCAGAGCGCCTGTACGGCTACACGACAGCAGAAGCCGTGGGACGCAACCTGTTTGAGACCATTGTTCCCAATGCGCTGCGCAAGCCCATGCGAGAGGCGCTGCAGGAGATGGCGAGTTCGGGCGACGTCATCGTCCCCGAAGAGCTGGTCTTGATGCACAAGAACGGCAAGGACGTGCCAGTGTTCTCCAGCCATGCGGCGGTGCACAACCCGGCCGAGCAGGCCGAGTTCTTCCGTTTTGACATTGATTTGGCCGACCGCAAGCGCACCGAGGAAGAGCTGCGCGTAGCCGCCACGGCGTTTGAGGCGCAGGAGGGCATGCTGGTCACCAATGCCCGGCGCGAGATTTTGCGGGTGAACCAGGCATTCACCCGCATCAGCGGCTACGACGACCATGAGGTGATTGGCAAGACGCCCACCTTGTTCAGCTCCGGCTGGCATGACAACGCGTTTTATGCCGAGATGAATGCCACGCTGGCGCGTGACGGCACCTGGCAAGGCGAGCTGTGGAACCGGCGCAAGAATGGAGAGGTGTACCCGCAATGGATGCACATCACCGCGGTGACCGATGAGAGCAAGCAGCTGACCCACTATGTGGCCACGGTCACCGACATCACCCAGCGCAAGGCCGCAGAAGACCAGATCCGCCAGCTGGCGTTTTACGATCCGCTCACAGGCCTGCCCAACCGACGCATGCTGATGGACCGCTTGCAGCATGCACTGGCAAGCAGCGCACGCAGCGGCGATTGTGGGGCTTTGCTGTTCATTGACCTGGACCACTTCAAGACGCTGAACGACACGCTGGGGCACGACAAGGGTGATTTGCTGCTGCAGCAAGTGGCGCAGCGGCTGATGGAGGCCGTGCGCGAGGAAGACACTGTGGCCCGGCTGGGGGGCGACGAGTATGTGGTGATGCTCGAAGGGCTGGACGCCGTGCGCGAGGTGGCGGCCGCACAGGCCACTGCCGTGGGCGAAAAGCTGATTGCGACGCTGAATGCACCCTTTGGCCTGGCCGGCCATGAATACCACAGCACGCCCAGCATAGGCTTGGCGCTTTACTGCGGCCACGAGGTGGGTATTGATGAGCTGCTCAAACAGGCCGATCTGGCCATGTACCAGGCCAAGAATGCCGGGCGCAACGGACTGCGGTTTTTTGACCCCCTGATGCAGGCTGCGGTGTCCCAGCGCGCAGAGCTGGAGGCCGACATTCGCCAAGGCATTTTGTATGGGCAGTTCTTGTTGTACTACCAGCCGCAGGTGAACGCCCAGGGCCGCGTGTATGGAGCAGAGGCCTTGCTGCGCTGGCTCCACCCCGTGCGGGGCCTGGTGTCTCCGGCATCATTCATCCCAGTGGCCGAAGAGAGCGGACAGATATTGACCCTGGGCAGTTGGGTGCTGGAGACCGCCTGCGCCCAATTGGTCGAGTGGGCCAAAACCCCGCTGACGGAGCCGCTGGTGCTGGCCGTCAATGTGAGCTCACGCCAGTTCCGGCAGCAGGATTTTGCCGACCACATTCTGGCCATGTTGGATTACACCGGGGCCAATCCGCGGCGGCTCAAGCTGGAGCTGACCGAGAGCCTGCTGGTAGATAACGTGGACGATGTGATTGCCAAAATGACGTCCCTGCGTGCCCGTGGCGTAGGCTTCTCGCTGGACGACTTTGGCACCGGCTACTCCTCGCTGTCGTATCTGAAGCGCTTGCCGTTGGACCAGCTCAAGATCGACCAGTCCTTTGTGCAGGACGTGCTGACTGACCCCAACGATGCCGCCATCGCCCGCACCATCGTCGCGTTGGGCAACAGTCTGGGATTGGCAGTCATTGCCGAAGGGGTAGAGACCGCCGCACAACGGGATTTTCTGGCCCAGAACGGCTGCAGCGCCTACCAGGGCTACTACTTCAGCCGGCCATTGCCTGTTGACGTGTTCGAAGCCTACCTGAGCGCACAAGCCTGAGTTCGCAACACCATGGGTCTGTCAACCAATACCCTGGACCAGCACCACCGTCGCGTGCGGCGCATGCTCTTTACGGGGGCGGCGTTGATGGTCAGCATCGGCGCGGTGTGGTCGGTGTTCTTTGTGTTGCGGGGTGTCTGGTCCATTGTCGCGATCGAACTGGGCATGCTGTCCCTCGGTGTGGCGGTGGCCTACCTGACGGTGAAGCAGCGCACCCGCCTGGCCTTTGCACTGATGGCGGGTGGCATATACACCATGCTGTGCGTGTTTTCTTTTGTCTTTGACATCCCCGATTCGGTGGCGCCACGCTCCACCCACCACTACTTTTTGGTGCTGGCATTGGCCTCCATGCTGGTGTTGCGTGATGAATCCCCCTGGATTCGCAATACCGTGGTGGGTGTTCTGTTCCTCACCTATGTGGCGGTGGCCAGCACGGTGTGGGGCTTGTCTACGCCGTACCGTATCCCCGACGAAATCCGTATCTCAGGCACCTGGACCAACACCACCTTTGCCATGCTGGGCTTGTACGCGCTGGTGCACATCATGGTGACCGATGTGGCCGAGTCCAGCCGGCTGGAGATGGACATGCGCAAGGGTATCCACCGCGAAGAGTTTTTCCTGGTCTACCAGGCGCAGGTGACGTCTGAAGGGCGCGTCCTGGGCGCCGAGGCACTATTGCGCTGGAAGCACCCGCAGCAGGGATTGATCAGCCCCGGCGAGTTCATTGACCTGGCCGAACAGACCGGGCTGATTATTCCGCTGGGTGCTTGGGTGCTGCGCACTGCGTGTGTTCAGTTGGTGACCTGGTCACAGATGCCCGAGCTGGCTCAGCTCAACCTGTCGGTCAATGTCAGCGCGCGTCAGTTTCACCAGAAGGACTTTGTAGACCAGGTGCAGGCGGTGCTTCAGCGGACGGGGGCCGATCCGCAGCGGCTCAAGCTGGAGCTGACCGAGAGCATGCTGGTGCAAGACATGGATGACATCGTCCACAAGATGGAGGCCTTGCGGGCCATTGGGGTCAGCTTCTCCTTGGATGACTTTGGCACGGGCTATTCGTCGCTGACCTACCTCAAGCGCCTGCCGCTGGAGCAAATCAAGATCGACCAGTCCTTTGTGCGCGATGTGCTGGCCGACCCGAATGACGCTGCGATTGCCCACACCATCATCACCCTGGGCAAGAGCCTGGGCTTTGCTGTGGTGGCCGAGGGCGTGGAGACCCAGGGGCAGCGGGATTTTCTGTTGGAACACGACTGCCATATCTTCCAGGGCTACTTGTTCAGCAGGCCCATTCCCTTGCCGGAGTTTGTCGCGTTTGTGCGTGCTGCGCAGTCATCGGCAGGGTTTGCCGTAGGCTGATATTCAAGCTCAAAAAATGAGGCTGGCGGTGCCATACTCCAGCATGTGTTTTGCCGTCGAGGGCACCGTCGTTGGGCCCTTTTCATAACAGCCAGAAGCTAGCGATATGCCTGAATCCCCGTCTTTTGCCCAGAGCCACTTGCCCGCTACCGAGGCGTTGTCGGTTGGCAGCGTGTTGGGGCGGTTTGAACTGCGCCAGGTGCTGGGGCTGGGCGCACAGTCCACCGTGTGGCGGGCCTTTGACCCCCGCATGGAACGCGAAGTAGCCATCAAGGTCATGCGCCCCGGTGAAGGCTCTGACGCGCAGGCCGTCGCCCATTGGCTGCAAGAGGCACGCAGCGTCGGGCGCGTGACGCACCCCAACATCGTTCAGGTCTTTGAGGCCGATATCCACGCACAGCATCCCTACCTGGTGTTCGAGTATGTGGCCGGCCAGACGCTGGAACAAATCCTGCGCGAGCGCGGCGCGCCTCCCGTACCGCAGTCGGTGGCGTGGATGATGGACGTGCTGGACGCCGTGGCCACGGCCCATGCCGCTGGTGTGGTGCACCGCGACCTGAAGCCCTCCAACGTGCTCATCGATGGCGCTGGGCGTGCCCGCGTGATGGACTTTGGTATTGCCGCCCGCATTCGCGACAGCAGTAGCCCGGAGCCATCGGTGGTGGGGGGGACGATTGGCTATCTGTCACCCGAAGCGGCTGACGGTGCCCCACCGTCCCCGTCTACAGATATTTTTTCGGCCGGTGCGGTGTTGGCCGAATTGCTCACAGGCAAGCGCCTGATCGACGAGGCCGACCCGTATCGCGCGGTCTACCGCGTGATGCACGAACAGCTGCTACTGCCAGAGGACACCGTGCCGGGCGTGGACGACCGCTTGCGTGCCATCGTCAACCGTGCACTGGCCCACGACGCGCGCCAGCGTTTTGTGAGTGCCCGGGTGTTCCAGTCCGAGCTGGAGCAGTGGACGCAGTCCACCGCAGGCAGTGTGACCGGCTCACCCAGCGCAGCCACCAACAGCAGCGACACGCTGGACTTTCTGCTGCGGCGCATGCGCCACAAGAGCGACTTCCCGGCGATGTCCGATTCGGTGGTGCGCATCCAGAGCATGGCGGCGTCCGAGACGGAAAGTGTCGGCAGTGTCACCAATGAAATTCTCAAGGACGTGGCGCTGACCAACAAGCTGCTGCGGCTGGTGAACAGCGCGCACTACGGGCGCAGCGGCACCATCAGCACGGTGTCGCGCGCGGTCACGCTGGTGGGCTTCAACGGTATTCGCAACATGGCGCTGAGCCTGGTGCTGCTAGAGCACATGCAGGACAAGGCCCATGCCGCGCAATTGAAAGAAGAGTTTTTGCGCTCCCTGCTGGCGGGCAGCATTGGTGGCGAGCTGTGCCCTGTGGTGCGCGAGAGCGAAGAGGCGTTTATTGGCGCCATGTTCCAGAACTTGGGACGACTGCTGGTGCTGTTTTACTTTCCCGAAGAGGCCTCCCGCGTGCGTGGCCTCATGCAAGACCCGCGTCGGCCCTTGTCAGAAATATCCGCGGCCATCAGCGTGCTGGGCCTGAGCTTTGAGGCACTGGGGCTGGGCATTGCCAGGGCCTGGAGCCTGCCAGAAGACATCCAGCGCTGCATGCGCAAGCCCGCGGGTGAGCCACCCCAGCGCGCACCGGCCGACAGCAACGAACGCGTGCGCTGGGTGGCGCTGGCCTCCAACGAAATGGCCGATGTGCTGCTGCACAGCGACCCGCAGGAGCGGGAAGCGCGCTTGTCGCTGGTTACCCGCAAGTACATGGCCGCCATGGGGGTCAGCGCCAAAGAGGTGCTGGCCGCCACCAACAAGGCACGCCAGAAGCTGGTGGACCTGGCCGCGGCCATGGAGATTCGGGTTGCGCCCGGGTCCGCCGCCGCCAAGTTGCTCAAACCCGCCGAGCCGCCTGTGGAGATGCTGCGCCCCAGCAAGCCCGAAGAATCACAGTTTGGTAGCCTGGAGCTGCAGGCCACGCCCGCAGCCGACTCCGACCAAATCGCATCGCTGCGCGCACGCCAGGTGGCTGAGACCCTGGCCGCCGGTATTCAGGACATCACCAACGCCATGGTGGAGGACTTCAAGCTCAGTGACGTGCTGCGCATGATTCTGGAGACCATGTACCGCGCCATGGAGTTCGACCGCATCATCTTCTGCATGCGCGACTCCAAGACCGAGATGATGGTGGGCCGCTTTGGCCTGGGGGAGGGCGTGGAGCGCTGCGTCAAGGTGTTCAAGACGCACCTGAAATCGGATAGCCCCGACCTGTTTGGTGTGGTCAGCGTGAAGGGCGCGGACACCATGATCAGCGATGCCTCGGAGGCGCGCATCGTGCAGCGCCTGCCCGACTGGTACCGCCTGCACATCAACGCGCCCACCTTCCTGCTGCTGCCGCTGCAGATCAAGGGTGCGCCGTTTGGCCTGATCTACGCCGACAAAGCCGTGCGCGGCGCGTTAGAGCTGGACGATAAGGAACTGGCCCTGCTGCGCACCCTGCGCAACCAGGCCGTGATGGCATTCAAGCAGTCCAGTTAGGCTGTACTGCTATAAAAACAGGAGCTGTTGGCGCATAGCGCACGAGGGCTGGCGGCCTAAAAGGCTCTTATTGTGCGGCCCAGCCACCGTCCATATTCCAGGCCACGCCACGCACGTTGTCGCCTGCTGGTGAGCAGAAGAACACGGCCAGCGCGCCCAGCTCTTCGGGCGTGGTGAACTGCATCGAAGGCTCTTTTTCGCCCAGAAGCTGCTTGGTGGCGTCGGCATTGCTGATGCCTTGGGCGGCGGCCTTCGCATCCACCTGCTTTTGCACCAAGGGCGTGAGCACCCAGCCGGGGCAGATGGCGTTGCAGGTGACGCCACTGGTGGCGTTCTCCAGTGCGGTCACCTTGGTCAGGCCCACTACACCGTGTTTGGCCGCCACATAGGCCGACTTTTCGGCCGAGCCCACCAGCCCGTGCACGCTGGCCACGTTGATGATGCGGCCCCAGTTCTTGGCCTGCATGCCGGGCAGCGCCAGGCGCGTGGCGTGGAAGGCGCTGCTCATGTTGATGGCGATGATGGCGTCCCACTTTTCCACTGGGAAGTTCTCTACCCGCGCCACATGCTGGATGCCGGCGTTGTTCACCAAAATGTCCACACCGCCAAAGGTGGTGGTGGCGTACTGCACCATGGCTTCGATCTCGGCGGGCTTGCTCATATCGGCCCCGTGGTAACCCACCTGGGCACCCAGCGTGGCGATTTCGGCCTTGGGGCCGTCCACATCGCCAAAGCCATTCAGCACGATGTTGGCGCCCTGGGCGGCCAGCGCCTTGGCGATGCCCAGACCGATGCCGCTGGTGGATCCGGTCACGATGGCGGTTTTACCTTTCAACATGCTGCTTCCTTCCAAAAGAGTAGGGGGTTTCCATTAGGATGTGGTCATTATCAAACGAGTGATTCCACCATGGCTGACCCTACGCTGAACTACGTACCCTGCGCTGACGCCAACGGTGGGCACCGCATGGCGTACTGGCAATGGGGTGCGCCTGAGGCAACCCACACCATCGTCTGCGTCCATGGCCTATCGCGCCAGGGGCGCGATTTCGATGTGCTGGCCCAGACGCTGCTGGCGCGCAGCCCGCAGCCGCTGCGCGTGGTCTGCCCCGATGTGGCGGGCCGCGGCCAGAGCGACTGGCTCAAAGACCCCCAAGGCTACCAGTTGCCCAGCTACGCAGCCGACATGCTAGCCCTGCTGGCCCACCTGAAACCCGCCACACTGGACTGGGTAGGCACCAGCATGGGCGGACTCATCGGCATGGCGGTGTGCGCCCATGCGCAGACCGTGGGTGCTTCGGTGCGCCGCTTGGTGCTCAACGACGTAGGCCCGACCCTCCAGTGGGAGGCGCTGGCCCGCATTGGCACCTACCTGGGCAAGGCGCAAACCTTCGACAGCCTGCAGCAGGCAGCCGAAGCCATGTGGGCCATCTCGCAAAGCTTTGGCCCGCACACGCCAGCCCAGTGGTTGGAGCTGTCGCGCCACATGGTCAAGCCAGCCACCGACGGTCGCGTGGCCCTGCATTACGACCCGGCTATCGCCGTACCGTTTGGTGCGGTGACGCAAGAGATTGCCGCGCAGGGCGAGGCCCAGCTCTGGCAGTTGTACGACAGCCTGACCGCGCAAACGCTGCTGCTGCGCGGCGCCAATTCCGATTTGCTCTCAACCGCTACCGCGCAGGCCATGACCCAGCGCGGCCCGAAGGCGCGGCTGGTCGAATTTGCCGGTGTGGGCCATGCCCCCACCCTGATCGCGGCCGACCAGGTCGACGCGGTGGCTTCTTTTTTGCTGGGGTAGCTTCCCCGGATGATGTGAGCGTTGCATGAAAAGTTTGTATGCCGAGCACAGTGCCTCGGCCACCCCGCAGGTCATCGCGGCCACCGCAGACAGCCTGCCCGAACAGGCCGGTGCCCTGGCACGTGCGCGTGCCTTTGCCGAACCCCTGTTGGCCACCCAGACCTTGGACACCGGTGAAAACGTGCTGTTGCACGCCGATGCCGTGGCTGCCATCCTGCGCACCATCGGCGGGTCCGAGGCCATGCAGGCGGCCAGCTACCTGGTCTACGCTTGTGACCACCTGAACAAGCCGCACGAGGTGATTGCCAAGGCCTTTGGCGACAACTTTGCCGACCTGGCGCTGGAGACCACCAAGCTGGTGCGCCTGCAGCGCATGGCGCGGGTGACGCAAAACTCGGCCAGCCACAGTGGCAACGCCGCGCCCATGGCCCAAACGGCCGCCGCGCAGACCGAGAGCGTACGCAAGATGCTGCTGGCGTTCTCCAAAGACCTGCGCGTGGTGATGCTGCGCCTGGCTTCGCGACTGCAGACGTTGCGCCACTTTGCGGCCACCAAGCTGCCCGTGCCGCCGGGCCTGGCGTCCGAGGCCCTGCAGGTGTTTGCCCCGCTGGCCAACCGCCTGGGTATTTGGGAAGTCAAGTGGGAAATCGAAGACCTGTCGTTCCGCTTTTTGGAGCCCGACACCTACAAGCAGGTCGCCAAGTTGCTGGACGAAAAGCGCGCCGAGCGCGAGGCCTCGATCGAAAAACTGCGCCAGCAACTGGCCGACGAGCTGGCCGCGCAGGGCATCCAGGCCACGGTGCAGGGCCGACCCAAACACATCTACAGCATTGTCAAAAAGATGCGCGGCAAGTCGCTGGGGTTTGACCAAGTGTATGACATTCGCGCGCTGCGCATCGTAGTGCCCACGGTGCCCGACTGCTATGCCGCTTTAAGCTGGGTGCATAGCCAGTTTGTACCGGTGACCGACGAGTTTGACGACTACATTGCCCGGCCCAAGCCGAACGGCTACCAGTCGCTGCACACCGTCGTGCGGGATGCGGGGGCACAGCCGATTGAGGTGCAGATTCGCACCCAGGCCATGCACGACCATGCCGAACACGGCGTAGCCGCGCACTGGGCCTACAAAGAGGCCGGTGCCAAGGGCTATGGCGGCAGTGTGACGGCGGCGGGCGAGTACGACGCCAAGATCGCCGTGCTGCGCCAGCTGCTGGCGTGGGAGCGTGATTTGTCGGGTGCGCATGCCGGGGGCGACGGCGCGGGCATGTTTGAAGACCGCATTTATGTGCTGACGCCCGACGCAGCCATTGTGGAACTGCCCCAAGGCGCCACCGCGGTGGACTTTGCCTACAGCGTGCACACCAACCTGGGCCACCGCTGCCGCGGCGCCAAGGTGGACGGTGCCATGGTGCCGCTAAACACGCCGCTGAAGAATGGCCAGACCGTGGAAGTGTCGGCGGTCAAAGAAGGTGGCCCGTCGCGCGATTGGCTCAACCCCGAGCTGGGCTACCTGGTCAGCCACCGCGCGCGCGCCAAGGTGCGTGCCTGGTTCAACGCGCTGGCCATGGGCGAGACCATGGCCAAGGGCCGCGAGGCAGTTGAAAAACTGCTGCAGCGCGAAGGCAAAACCGCCATCAAGCTGGACGACCTGGCCAGCCAACTGGGCTTCAACAACGCCGACGCGCTGTTTGAGGTGGTGGGCAAGGACGAGTTTTCGTTGCGCAACATCGAGATGCTGCTGCGCCCGCCCGAGCCGGCCGCTACGCAAGATGACTACATGCCGCTCAAGAAGCCGCGCGCGGCCGGCGGCAAGGGTGGCGTGCTGGTGGTGGGCATCGATTCTCTGATGACGCAGTTGGCGCGCTGCTGCAAGCCCGCGCCACCCGACCTCATTAGCGGCTTTGTGACGCGCGGCAAGGGCGTGAGCGTGCACCGCTCGGACTGCTCCAACCTGCGCAACATGGTGAACCGCAGTGGTGACCGCCTGATCGAGGTGGAGTGGGGCGTGCCCCAAGGCAAAGACGGCAATGTCTACCCGGTAGACGTAGCTGTGGAGGCCCATGACCGCCAGGGCCTGCTGCGCGATATCTCCGAAGTGTTTGCCAAGGAGAAGATGAACGTCATCGGCGTGCAAACCCAGTCCGTCAAAGGTACGGCATGGATGACATTTACCGTGGAAGTGGCCGAGTCCGGCAAGCTGGCCCGGGTGCTGAAGATTGTGGGTGAGCTGAGCGGCGTGCGCTCCGCACGGCGCCGCTGAAACCGAAAGGGAGGCATTCCATGCGCATTTTCAAGCTGGCAACCCTGGTGCTTTGGGGCAGTTTGGCAGGCGCCGCCTGGGCAGACGAGGTGAGTATGGCGTTTGGCGAACGCATCCCTCCGTTTTGTTTTCCGGAAACCAACTCCGGCATCGAGGTGGACGTGATGCGTGAGGCCCTGGCCTACCGAGGTCATGTGCTCAAGCCCAAGTACTTTCCGTTCATGCGGGTGCCCGTGGCTTTCAAGCTGCGTGAGGTGGACGCCGCCATGTCAGACCTCGGCACGGATTTGCAGCCCAGCGGTGCTTTCTACGGCGCCCCTGGCGTGTTCTACGACAACGTCTTCATCAGCCTGGCAGAGCGCAAGCTGGTGATTCGCCAGCCCGAAGACCTGCGTGGCCTCACCGTCATTGCCTTTGTGGGGGCTGCAAAGCGTTACCCCGACTGGTTGAACCCCGTGAAGGCTGCGGGGCATTACTTTGAGCAGAATGACCAGGCCTTGCAGGTGCTGACCCTGCATAAAAAACGCTACGACCTGGTGCTGAGTGATCGCAACATCTTCAAGTACTTCAGTGCGCAGGTGGAGCGCACCGAGGGTACTTTGCTGGGGCCGGTCACCGAACACAGCTTTGTGAAGCTCAACCCCATGGACTACCGCCCGGTGTTTCGCGATGCGAAGATCCGCGACGACTTCAACGCCGGCTTGGCCGCCATCAAGAAGAGCGGGCACTTCAAAGCCATTTACCAAAAGTATCTCGGCGACAACGCACCAAAATAGGACCCCAATTTGGGGTGCGATCGCGCGTCGCAATTGAGGCAATCCGGGTCGCACTGCGCCAATCTGCATCCGGTACTTGCCGATATGGTTCATCTCAGGCTACGGCAAGTGCTTGTCGGCCTGATCGGGGAATGCTTATGCGGTGCCTGGGTTGGTCTTTGGGGTTGTCTTTGCTGATGGCGTCGGGCGCGTTCGCGCAGACCACCAAACTCATCCGTCTGTCCACCCTGGAGTGGCCGCCCTACACCGGCACCTTGCTGCCCCAGTCGGGGGTATCCACCCGCGTGGCCTCGGTGGTGGCCAAGGCGGCGGGCTACCGGCTGATGACCGCATCCTTCGAGTGGTCGGTCACTTTGGAGAAGGGGGAGAAAGATCCCAACTTTGACGGTTACTTTCCCGAGTACTACAGCAAGGAGCGTGAGCAGGCCTGCTATCTGTCGCAGCCCATGGGCATGAGTGTGCTTGGCATTGCATCCTTGCGCAGTGCGCCTATCAACTGGAGTGTGCTGAATGACCTGGCCGACTACCGCCTGGGCGTGGTGGATGGTTACTCCAACGGCGAGGCGTTTGACCAGTTGGTGAAGGACAAGCACCAGCGCGTGGAAGTGGCGGCCAGCGATGCCATCAACGTCAACAAGCTCAGCGGCGGGAAGATCAAAGGCATCGTCATTGACAAGAATGTGCTGGACTACACCCTGTCCCATACTGGCGGTGCCGACAAAATTGCGTTTGGTGCCAAGCCGATTGCGGAGCTGTCCTTGCACGTGTGCTTCAAGCGCACACCTGCGGGCCTGGAGCTGCGCAACGCCTTTGACGCTGCGCTGAAAACCGTCGACCGCGCCAAGCTGGAGGCTGATTACGCCAAGCTCACCCGCGGTGCGCTCTAGTTAATCCAGCGTCGCCTCGGCCAGCATCTGGTGTCTTGACAAAGATCAAGAATCCGCCATAGTCAGCCCAACGCGCGGCACCATGTTGCCAAAGCCTTAAGCTTATAAAGAGCAACGCCGCGCGCAGGGTTTATTTGCATTGCTTTTTTAATAAAAGCGGGGGAGGTGCATGGACGATGCGGTGGTGCAGGGGCAGGAGGGGCAATTTCGCCAGATTGTGGAAATGGCGCCTTATGCCATTGTCATGATTGGCGAGAGCGGCCTGATCGAAATGGTGAATCGGCAGGCCGAAACCATTTTTGGCTATTCCCGAACAGAGCTGCTGGGCCAGGCCATCGAGGTGCTGCTACCCGAGCGTTTCCGGCGTGTGCACCCGGCCCACCGGGCGAGTTTCGTGGCCCAGCCCAGCCCACGGCTGATGGGCATTGGCCGCGACCTGTTTGGGCGCCGCAAGGACGGCGGCGAATTCCCCATCGAAATTGGTCTCACCCCCATCAAAAGCGCAGAGGGCATCAAGGTGGTGTCGGCTATCGTCGATCTGTCAGAGCGCAAGCGGCAAGAGGAACAGTTCCGCCAGGTGGTGGAAATGGCGCCCAACGGCATGGTCATGATTGACAAGTCAGGCGTGATTGAAATGGTCAACTCCCAGGCTGAGGCCATCTTTGGCTACTCCCGTTCCGAGCTGTTGGGCCAGTCTATCGACATGCTGTTGCCCTCGCGGTTTCGCGGAGGCCACCCCCACCACCGCGCGGCGTATTTTTCTGACCCAAGCCCGCGCGCCATGGGCAGTGGCCGCGACCTGTATGGCCTGCGCAAGGATGGCAGTGAGTTCCCGGTCGAGATTGGCCTGAACCCCATCATGACCGCCACAGGACTCAAGGTTTTGTCCGCCATTGTGGACATCACGGCCCGCAAACAGTCGGAGCTGCAACTCAGCAACCTGGTGGGGCAGCTCACACGCAGCAATGATGATCTGAACAACTTCGCCTACGTGGCCTCGCACGACCTGAAGTCGCCCCTGCGCGGGGTGGATCAGCTTGCCACCTGGATTGCTGAGGACCTGGGCGATTCGTTGAGCCATGAGACGCAGGAGCATCTGCGCCTGATGCGCAGCCGCATTGGCCGCATGGAAATGCTGCTGGACGACTTGCTGGCCTACTCGCGCGTGGGGCAGTCTGACAATCCGGTGGGGGCCGTGAACACCGGCAACCTGGTGCGCGATATTTTTGAGCTGGCGGCCTCGCAGAAAAATATTCAACTGGTTGCCGCGCAGGACTTGCCCGTATTGCGCACGCAGAAGGTGCCGCTGGAACTGGTGTTGCGCAACCTGATCAACAACGCCATCAAGCACCATGACAAACCGCAGGGAACCATCTGGGTGCAGGCACAGCCCTGTGCCGGTGGCTACGAATTTTTGGTACGCGACGACGGCCCCGGCATTCCCCCCGAACACCAGAAACGCGTGTTCACCATCTTTCAGACACTGAAGCCCCGTGACGAAGTCGAGGGCAGTGGCATGGGTCTGGCCATCGTGAAGAAGGCGGTAGAGACGGTGGGGGGTGTTGTCACGCTGGAGTCTGACGGAAAGCTGGGCAGCGCGTTCCGCTTTACCTGGCCTATCAAGCCCGACTGAGGAGAACCACAATGCAAGCCAATAAAACCGACAAAGATGTCACCCTGCTGCTGGTGGATGACGATGATGTGGATGTCATGGGCATCCAGCGGGCACTGAAGAAGCTGCAGATCACCAATCCTATTGTGCGTGCGCGAGATGGCATGGAAGGGCTGGCCAAACTGCGCGAGTGCAACGCGTCCCACCGGCCCTACCTGGTACTGCTGGACTTGAACCTGCCGCGCATGAATGGCTTGGAAGTGCTGGCCGAGATCCGCAAGGACCCGGCATTGTCCAGCGCTGTGGTGTTTGTGCTGACTACCTCCAAAGCCGAGGAGGACAAGGCCATTGCCTACCAACACAACATCGCGGGTTACATCATCAAGAGTCAGGTTGGAGACGGTGTCCTGCGTGCCATGGAGATGCTGCATGGCTACTGGCGTGTGGTGGAGTTGATCGCTTAGCGACGAAGGAATACATGATTGCTGAACTCTCGCTGCTGTTGATTGACGATGATGAGTTGGATCGGCTTGCCATTACGCGCACCCTGCGCAAAAGCTCAGTACCCTGCGATGTGAGCTATGCGGAGACAGCTGCTGCAGGGCTGCAGATGGCGTCAAACCGAAAGTTCGATGCGATCCTGCTCGACTACCGCCTGCCCGACCAAAATGGACTGGAAGTGCTGCGTGCCTTGCGGGGCGGTGCCTATGACAGTGTGGCCGTGGTGATGCTCAGCCGGTATGAGAACGAGAGCCTGGCCGAAGAGTGCCTGGAGGCGGGCGCGCAAGACTTCTTGCTGAAAGACGAAGTGAACAGCCGCCACCTGACCCGGGTGGTGGTGCAGGCACGCCAACGCTTCCAGATTGAAGAACGCCTGCGCTACAGCCTGGAGCAGGTGCGCTGCCTGTCCGAGCACGATGCGCTGACCGGGCTCATGAACCGCCGCGGTTTTGAGCGTTCGCTGGAAGCCCAATTGGCCCGGGTGCGCCGCAGTGACGGCAGGCTGGCCATTCTGCTGCTAGATCTGGATGATTTCAAAAGCATCAATGACACGATGGGGCACGACGCTGGGGACCAGCTGCTGGTGGAGGTGGCACGCCGCCTGACGCTCATTGCACGCGATGGCGACCTGCTGTGCCGTTTGGGGGGTGATGAGTTTGTGGTGATGATGACCAGCTTGGACCACGATGAACAAGCCATCGTGCTGGCCGACCGCATCAATGCCAGATTGCGCGAGTCCATCTTTATTGGGTCTAGCGAGCAGACCATCACCGCCAGCATCGGCATTGCGGTACTGGGCAACACCACCGACAACGCTGCCGACCTGCTCAAGTACGCCGATCTGGCCATGTACCAAGCCAAGCTGGATGGCCGCAACAAAAGTCGTTTCTATTCAGTGTCCTTGCAAGAGGCCGTTCAGTTTCGCTCGCTCATCAAAAATGATCTGCAGCGGGCGCTGGAGAAAGACGAACTCAAAATCTACTACCAGCCGCAAATTCGCTCTGCGGATGGCAGCCTGCGTGGCATGGAGGCGCTGTTGCGCTGGCACCATCCTCGCCTAGGCGTGCTGTCACCGGCGGTCTTTTTAGCGATTGCCGAAGAGACGGGCCTGATCGTCGACATTGGTGCCTGGGTGTTGCATGAGGGCTGCCGCCAACTCAAGGCATGGCGTGAGCGCTATTCGCCCCGCTTGGCTGATCTGACGCTGGCCATCAATCTGTCTGCGGTACAGATCAAGCAGGCGCAACTGCCGCATACCGTGATATCCGCATTGGCGCACAGCGGCCTGCCAGCCAATGCGCTGGAGCTGGAAATCACGGAGAGCATGTTGATCGAGGTGACCACGGACACGGTGTCCCTATTGTCCGAAATCTCTGCCCAGGGTGTCGCCATGTCGCTGGACGACTTTGGTACCGGTTACTCGTCGCTGGACCATCTCAAACTGTTTCCCATCAGCATCCTCAAGATCGACAAAGGCTTTGTGTCATCGGTAGGCGAAGGGGGCAAGAGCGAGAAGCTGTTCATGGCCATCATTGCCTTTGCCAAGGCACTGAACATGCAGATCGTGGTGGAAGGCGTGGAGACCCAGGCACAGCTGGAGTTTTGTACGCAGCAGGGCTGTGACCTGCTGCAGGGCTACTTCTATTCCAAACCCATTCCAGCCGAAGAGTTTGAGGCCACCTTTCTGATGGCCCAAGCGCAGCCTTCGCAGGTTTAGCCCAGCGCCACCTCGGCCAGCGGCACGCCGCTCAGCGCAGCCAAGGCTTTCACCACCATGGCGTGGTCTTCACGCTGTGGAATGCCGGACACAGTGACCACGCCCACCACGCCCACACCGCGCACACGGATAGGGAAGCTGCCGCCGTGCGCCGTGTAATCACGCAGGGGCAGGCCCTGTTTCTCTTCCAGTGAACTCTTTTCTTGCTCCAGCTTCAGGCCCACGGCGTAGGAGCTGGTGTGCAGCAGTTCCACCACGTTGCGCTTGCGGCGCGCCCAGTCGGCATTGGCGGGGCCGGTGCCCGGCATGGCGTAGTAAAAAACCGTTTCCTTGGCCAGGCGAATTTCGATGGCCAGTGCCACACCGGCCGCCTCGCACAGCGCCTTGATGTTGTTTCCCAGTGTCCATGCCGTGACATGGTCAAAGGCATCGAATTGCAGGCGTTGCTCCTGTAGAGCCAAGCGTTCCAGATCGGTTGCGAGTGTCATGGTGTGATGGGGTTGGGAGTGTTGGGTACGAGTGTAGGGGAAGGCGGGGCTGCCTAGAATGGCGCGTACCCACCCACCTGCGAGTTGCCCTATGCCACCGTCTTCTCCCGCTGCTGCCCCCCTTCGCGTTGCCGTCATGGGCGCTGGCGCCGTCGGCTGTTACTTTGGGGGCATGCTGGCCCGCGCCGGCCATGCCGTGACGCTGATCGCCCGGCCCGCCCATGTGCAAGCCATCCAAGCCCATGGCCTGCGCATGGAGACCAAAACCTTTGACGAACAGGTGCGCCTGTCGGCCAGCACGGAAGCCAGCGCCGTGCAGGGCGCAGACCTGGTGCTGTTTTGCGTCAAGTCCACCGACACTGAAGCCGCTGGCGCCTTGATTCGTCCGCACCTGGCGCCCCATGCGCTGGTGCTGTGTCTGCAAAACGGTGTGGACAACGCTGACCGCCTGCGCACCGTGCTGCCGGACCACACGGTGGCCGCAGCCGTGGTCTACGTTGCGACCGAGATGGCGGGCCCCGGTCATGTGAAGCACCATGGCCGGGGGGACTTGGTCATCGAACCCTCTGCAGCCCAAGTGGCCCCAGCACTGGTGGCTGCGGGTATCGCTGCCGAAGTGTCTGACAACGTGCGCGGCGCGCTCTGGCTCAAGCTCATCCTCAACAGCGCCTACAACGCCGTCTCCGCCATCACCCAGTTACCGTATGGCAAGACGGCGGTGGGCGAGGGCGTGCAGGGCGTGATGCGCGACGTGGTCAACGAGTGCCTGGCGGTGGCCAAGGCGGAGGGCGTGCAGGTGGCAGGCGACGTGGACGCCGCCGTGCGCATGATTTTTGACACCATGCCGGGGCAGTTTTCCTCCACCGCGCAAGACCTGGCACGTGGCAAGAAGAGCGAAATCGACTACCTCAACGGCTTGGTAGTGCGCCGCGGCCAGGCGCTGGGCATTGCCACGCCGGCGAACCGGGTGCTGTGGTCGTTGGTGAAGTTGCTGGAGAGCAAGCAGGCCTGAGTTGGTCGTTCTTGTTGCTATTGATTTGCTAGCTGCTAGCGCAATCGCTACGGGGGCTAGGGGTCGTTTTCTTACAAATCCGGACTACCAAGCCGCTGCAGGATAGTGCGCCAGTGCTGGGGCTCCACCGGCGTGATGGACAGGCGGTTGCCCTTCTTCAGCACGATAAGGTCTTGCAAGTCGGCGTCGGCGCGCAGCTCGGGCAAGGTCAGGTTGCGCGTCTTGCGCAGCACCTGCACATCCACAAGGATCCAGCGCGGCGCCTCGGGCTTGCTCGCGGCGTCGAAGTAGGGGGACTTGGGGTCGAACTGCGTGGGGTCGGTGTAGGCACCCGACGCAACGCGCGCAATGCCGACAATGCCAGGCTCGGCACAGCTGGAGTGGTAGAACAGCACGCCGTCGCCTACCTGCATGCCATCGCGCATGAAGTTGCGTGCCTGGTAGTTGCGCACGCCGGTCCAGGGCACCGTAGCATTGGGCATGGCCAGCACATCGTCGACGGATGCTTCGGCGGGTTCGGCTTTCATGAGCCAGTAGTGGGGCATGGGGTGGGGCGGATGTTGGGATGGATTTAGGACTGCTTCTGGCGGCGTAGGCGCACTGCGTGGAAGATGCTGGGCACATCAGTTTGCCAAGTACGCAATGTCATGGAAATAGCCAGCCCTTCGATATCAGCAACGATGCCGATGCAGATCATCAGATCGACCAGAGGACCATCGCTTCCAAAACCGAGCAAGGAAAGAAAAGCGGCAAAAAGCGCGATACCCCACAGCTTGGATGACCACATGTGATAACTCGCCTCGCGGCGAAATTTCATCCAGTCAAACGTGTAGCGCGCAAGTTCCAGGGCCACCAAAGTCCACAACTCCCATTGGCGCCCGGTAATTGCAGAGGGCTGCAGGTGCCATACGGCAAACGCAGCGGCAATGTAGAAAAGGCTGTCCGCCATGCTGTCCAAGCGTCGCAGGTTCGGTGTGGCTACGCCCAGCCGACGGGCGACTATGCCATCAAAGACGTCTGATAAGAACCCTGCAACAAGGCACAGCCCAAACGCCATTCGGTCCGGCGCCAGTAAGGCCAGCAATATCAGCACGGGCGAGAGTGCTGCCCGCAGCGCGGTGAGAAGAATGGGAAGGTGCAGGACCAATGTAGACCACTTCCGGTTCGTCTGTTCAGGCGGCATGTCTGTCCTTGATCGTGCTGTCAAGCTCTAGCATGGTGCACAAAGTGAGTCCTTATCGGCACTCGCTATCACCAACCAATCCCCAGCCCCCAGTGCCTCCACCACCAGTATCCCTTCCGAATCCCAAATCCCACTCTTACCCGCAGACACATAGCCGCCCGACGGCCCGCCATGGTTGGCGATCACCACCACCATGCGGTGGTCGCGCGCATAGCTGGCCCACAGAGGGGCTTCCGCGGCATAGCCGTTGTCGGAAGTCAGTATTCCTGCCGCGTAGACGTTCGCACCGGCTTGTGCCGCACTAGCTGCGTGCGACCGGAAATTGGTATCTGCACAGATGGCGCTGGCGATGTTCGCCGTATCCATGGCTTGTAGATGCACCGGCTCCAGCCCCGGCGCGGCAAATTGCTTTTCCCCATCATGCAGATGGAACTTGCGGTACACGCTGTGTTGCCCATCGGGCCGCAGTGTGATCGCGCCAATGGAGGGCAGGGTGAAGTCAGACATCGTCGGCGCGCCCACGGTGATGGCCATGCCGGTGCGGCGGACCGCTTCGCGCAGCGGCGCCAGCAGCGCGTGGTCGGCGTGCAGCACCAGGCCCGGCATGTTGGCTAGCTCATAGCCGGCGAGAGACAGTTCGGGGAACACCAGCCACTGCACGCCATGGTCGGCAGCCGCCTCCACAAAGCGCAGGTGCTCCTGCACATTGGCTGCCACGTCCAGCGGCACAGACGTGCTTTGGGCGGCAGCGATGGTGATTGCTATATCTTTGGTAGCTGCTTGCGCAATGTTCATGGGGGCTAGGGGCCTATTTGGCAATAAATTGTGGAGGAGATGCTGTCGCTGTCCATTCTAGGCAGGTAGCCGTACTCGGGCATCCAGGCCACCGCCATCGCGGGCGGCAAGCGTCAGTTGTCCGCCCAGTGCCTGGGCTAGCTCGGTGGCGATGGCCAGGCCCAGGCCGGTGCCGCCGGTGTCGCGGTTGCGCGAGTTGTCCAGCCTTACAAAGGGTTGTAGCACCTCGGACAGCGCAGCGTCCGGAATTCCGGGGCCGCGGTCCAGCACCTGTACTAGCCAGCCGCCATGTGCATCCGCGCTCAGCGCAATGTCCGCACTGCCCGCGAACTTAAGCGCGTTGTCCACCAGGTTGCAGACCAGCCGTCGCAGGGCTTGTGGCCGGGTGTTGCAGTTGGCGGCGGGGGCGGGCAGCAGCTGCACGGGCTGGCCCGCGTCCGCGTAGTCCAGCGCAATGCTGTCCAGCAGGGCGTGCAGGTCGACACGGCGCAGCGGCTCGCGGGCGGCGTGGGCCGAGCGTGCGTAGGCAATGCCTTCTTCCACCAAGCCCTGCATCTCGGCGAGATCGGCATGCAGCTTGTCGCGCAGCACCGTGTCGTCCAGCAGGTCGGCGCGCAGCCGCAGCCGGGTGATGGGGGTTTGCAGGTCGTGCGACACGGCAGCCAGGATTTGCATGCGCTCCTGTAGATGCGCCTGGATGCGGTCGCGCATGCGGTTGAATGCGGTTGCGGCGCGCACTACCTCGCGTGGCCCAGCCTCGGCCAGCCGTGGGCCTGCGGTGGCGGGCTCCAGCGCATCGGCGGCGTCCGCCAGGGCTTGCAGCGGCCGGGTCGCGGCCCGCACGGCCCAGGCGCAGAGCACTGCCAGCAGCACCAGTTGCAGCGCCAGCGCGGCCCAGGCCCAGGGCGAGATGTTGAGCCCCGGCTCGTCCAGCTCCACGGCCAACGGCGTGCCGTCCACCAACTGCAGTTGCAGCCGCTGGCGCGCCTCGGGCAGGCCAGAAGCCAGCACCTGCACAGCGCGCGGCGGTGTCAGAGCGGCGGCGACGGCCGTGGCTGCAGCATTAGCTAGGCCCGAGGGGTGGGCGAGGGTGCTGCCCTGTCCGTTCAGCACCAGGCGGTAGTTACGCCGGGACAGCGTGGGCAGCCACTGCGCACGCTCGCTGGCCGGAAGCCGCTCCAGCACGGCCACGGAACTGGCCACGTCGCTGGCCAGGTAGGCCACCATCATCTGGCGCATGGCCATGCCGCGTTCGGTCAGCACCAGCGCAAATGTCAGCACATGGGCCAGCGCCAGGCCCAGAAACAGCACCAGCAGCATTCGCCCAAACAGGGTGCGGGGCCAGGCGGGCAACTGGCTCATGCGGCAGCCTCTGCGGGTCCCGTTGGGCCCACGGCTGCGCAGAACACATAGCCTTCGTTGCGCACAGTCTTGATGTAGCGGGAGCCACGGGCACCATCGCCCAGCCTCTGGCGTAGGCGGCTCACTAGCAGGTCGATGGAGCGGTCGAACACATCGGCGTCGCGGCCTTGGGTCAGATTGAGCAACTGGTCGCGCGTCAGCACGCGCTGGGGGTGTTCCAGCAGCACGCGCAGTAGCCGGTATTCGGCGCCGGACAGGGCCACCACCGCGCCGGTGGTATCCAGCAAATGGCGGGCCGTGGTATCCAGCCGCCAGTCGCCAAAGGCGATCTCGCGTGCGGGCTCAGATGCCGCCATATTGGGCGGCAGCATGCGTGTGCGGCGCAGCACGGCGCGAATGCGCGCCAGCAGCTCACGCGCGGCAAAGGGCTTGGTCAGGTAGTCGTCGGCGCCCAACTCCAGGCCGAGGATGCGGTCCGCCTCGTCGCTGCGCGCCGTGAGCATCAGGATGGGCAGTGGCGGCACGCCCGGTGCACGCAGCTCGCGGCACAGCGCGATGCCGTCCGTTCCCGGAAGCATCAAGTCCAGCACCAGCAGGTCAATGCGTTTGGAGGCCAGCACCGCCCGCATCTGCCGTCCGTCGGCCGCCACGCTGGCCTGCAGGCCCTGCTTGCGCAGGTACTCGGCCGCCAGTTCGCGGATGCCTGCGTCGTCGTCAACGATGAGGATGTGGTCTTCGGATTCCATGAGGGGATTGTCTGCGCGTTGCGGCTGGGCAAGAGCGTGGGTTTGTATCCCAACTTGTCTGGAAAGTGCGGGGACTTCTGGGCATACCAAACGGCGGCCTCTCGACACATGACCGATACCTGCGGCGACTGCAATGGCGTTGGTTCTTTTTTCCATCACCGTTCTACCTCAGGAGTTTGTATGCCGCTTATCCGTTCCTCCCTGTCGCTGGCCCTGGCGTCCGCCTTGCTAGTGCTGGCCCACAGCAGCCACGCCCAGACCCCCGCGTTGCCCCCACCCGATGCCACCGATCCCGTGGCTTTGCAACTGATGCAGAGCTTTCCGCCCGCGCCCGACAAAATCGTGCGCCTGGCCACCGTACTGAAGTACCCCAATGGCCGCTGGGCCTTCCACCACCTGCGCGAACTGGGCCCCACCACTGCCATCTGGCGCGGTGCAGGCGCGCCATCGGCACTGCCAGTAGCCCTGCGTGAGCTGGACGGGCTGGGCTTTGCCGACGACAAGGGTGGCAAAACCACGCTGGCCGACTGGCAGAAAAACACCTACACCGACGGGCTGCTGGTGCTGCACCGTGGCAAGGTGGTGTACGAACGCAACTACGTGGGCATGCAGCCGCAGCAGCCGCATGTGCTGGGGTCCATGAGCAAGTCATTGACCGGGTTGCTGGCTACCGAGCTGATCCAGGAAGGGCGCCTGGACCCGCAGGCATTGGTGTCTAGCTACCTGCCGGAACTGAAGGACAGCGCATGGGGCGACGCTACAGTGCAGCAGACGTTGGACATGACCACGGGCGTGAAATACAGCGAGGACTTTGCCGATCCCAACTCTGGCATCTTCCAGTACCTGATCGCCGCGGGCTTGCTACCCACACCGCCCAACTATGCAGGCCCCAAGGCGCTGACCGAGTTTTTGAAAACCGTGAAGAAAGATGGCGAGCATGGTGCCGGCTTCCAATACAAAACGGTGGACACCGAGGTGCTGGGGTGGCTGATGCAGCGTGTTACCGGCAAGAGCTATGCGGCGCTGCTGTCTGAGCGCATCTGGTCGCGCATCGGGGCGCAGGAGGATGCCTTTGTGTGGACCGATGGAGGTGGCAGCCAGGTCACCAGCGTGGGCGTGAGTGCCACGCTGCGCGATTTGGGGCGTTTGGGTGAGATGCTGCGCCATGGCGGGCGTTTCAACGGGCAGCAGGTGCTGTCCGCCGCCACGGTGGCCGAGCTGCGCAAGGGCGCAGACCCCGAAAAGTTCAAGGCGGCAGGCCAGACCATGCGTGCGGGCTACTCGTACCACAACCAGTGGTGGATACCACACGACGCCGACGGCAGCTTTGAGGCCAAGGGCCTGAACGGCCAGCACATCCACATCAACCCGGCGGCCGAACTGGTGGTGGTGAAGCTGTCATCGCACCCGGTGCCCAACACGGCCTTCACCCATGTGCTGGACCGCAATGCATTTGCGGCACTGGCGGCAGCGGTGCGAGGCCGGTAATCGCCTTAAAGGGCGGGCTTGGCCTGCCGCGGGCGCAGGACCAAATAGGTAATAAGCCCCAGCACAATGCCCCAGCAGGCCGAGCCCAGGCCCAGCAGGGTGACGTTGGAAGCGGTGACCAGAAAGGTCACCAGCGCGGCCTCGGCCTCTTGCGGCTGGTTCAGCGCGTTGACCAGGCCGCCCTGGATGGCGCCCAGTAGCGCCAGGCCCGCCACCGTGGTGACCAGGGCATGGGGCAGGTGCGCAAACAGGCCGGTGAGAGAGCCCGCAAAGCTGCCAATCAGCAGGTAGAACGCGCCGCAGGCCACGCCCGCCACCCAGCGCCGCTCGGGGCGCTGGTGGGCTTCAGGCCCGGTGCAGATGGCGGCGGTGATGGCTGCCAGGTTCACGCCGTGGGCACCAAACGGAGCCATCAGCAGGCTGGCCAGGCCGGTGCCGGTGACCAGCTTGCTAGTGGGCGCCTGGTAGTTGGCGGCGCGCAGCACGGCAATGCCGGGCACCTGCTGACCGGTCAGGCACAGCACAGCCAGCGGCACGCCCACGCTGACGATGCTGCTGAGCGAAAACGCGGGTGTGGTCCACACCGGCGTGGTCAGCTGCCAGGCCCAGCCGGTGCCGGCCGCCGCGCCGGGCGTGGCATCGCCCCAGCCCAGCGTGCGCCACAGGGCCACACCCAGCAGCAGCGTGAGTACCACCGCATAGCGGGCCGACACGCGCTTGACTAGCAGGTAGCCCACAAACATGGTGCCCACCAGCCACGGCGTGCCGGGCACTTCGCTGCGGGCAGCGCCAAATACGTCCAGCCCAAAGCGCAACAGAATGCCCGCCAGCATAGCCGCGCACAGGCTTTTGGGGATGACGGCCATCAGCCGCTCAAACAGGCCCGTGGCTCCCACCAACAACATGGCCGCGGCGGCAAACAGATAGGCACCCACGGCCTGGTTGAACGGCACAGTAACCAACGCGGTGACCAGCAGCGCCGCGCCCGGTGTGTTCCAGGCGCAGATGACGGGCACGCGGTAGCGCCAGCTCATCCACACGCTGCAGGCACCTGCGCCCCAGGAGATGGCCCACACCCACGACGCCAGTTGCGCCTGCTCCAGGTGCGCCATCTGTGCTGCTTGCAACACGACTAGCAGCGGGCCGGCATAGGAGATAAGCACAGCGATGAGCCCCGCCAGTACGGCAGGGAACATGTCTTTGGCGCGGGCCCAGGTGGCCGGGTTGGTCGTGGCGGCCAGGTTGGGGGAGGTGGAGGTCGATAAAGGATTCATGCTTGGCACTGTAGGCCGAGCTGGCGGCGATGGGGGACACAGACCGACATATCTGTATGCTATACAGATATGTAATTTTAAGGTTTGTAATGCAATACAGTTATCAAGCGCTGGCAGACCAGTTGGTGCAGGACATGCAGGCCGGCCGCCGCCCCACGGGCGAGCGCCTGCCCTCAGTGCGCGAGGGGGCTGCGGCGTTTGGCGTCAGTGCCTCCACCATGGTGCGCTGCTACCGCCACCTGGAGGCCCAGGACTGGGTGCAGGCACGGTCCAAGTCCGGCATCTTTGTGGCCGACTGGCAGGCCCGGCGCGCGGCGCGGCCTAGCGCCAAGGTGGCCACCCCTGCGGCAGCGCCAGCCGTTGCGTTTGAGCATTTCGCCTCGCTGCAGCAGCGCATGAGCGAGCTGTATTCGTTGACCGCGCAGCCGCTGCGCATGGGCTTGCACCTGGCCAGCGCCGCGGCCGACTGGTACCCCGTGGAGGCGCTGGCCCGCATGGGGCAGCGGGTGCTGCGCAGCAACCCACGCGCGCTGGGCGCCTACCCCACGGGCACGGGCCTGCCCGAATTCAAGGCAGCGCTGATCCCGTGGCTGGCCGGCCTGGGCCTGGACGTGGAGCCTGAAGGCCTGCTGATCACCAATGGCAGTACCGAGGCGCTGGCCGTGGCACTGCGCGCTGTGGCGCAGCCCGGTGACGCCGTGGTGGTGGAATCACCCGCGTACTTTGGCCTGCTGCAAATGCTGGAGAACCTGGGGCTGAAAGCGCTGGAGGTGCCCTGTGTGCCCGATCAGGGCATGAGCCTGGAGGCGCTGGAGTACGCGTTGGAACACCACAGCGGCATACGCGCGGTGGTGGCGATGCCGAATTTTCAGAACCCGCTGGGCTGCGCCATGCCCGATAGCCACAAACGCCGCCTGCTGAAGCTGGTGGAGCGCTTTGGGGTGACGCTGATCGAAGACGACGCCTTTGGCGACCTGTGCAACCAGGCGCAGCGCCCGCAGCCCGCGAAAGCCTGGGACCGGCATGGCAGCGTGATTTATTGCGGCTCGTTCAGCAAAAGCCTGGCGCCAGCGTTTCGCGTGGGCTGGGTGGTCGGTGGGCGGCACCATGCGCGCATTGCGTCGCTCAAGCTCAGCCAGTCGCTGGTTACGCCGCTGTTTGAGCAGGCGGTGCTGGCGCAATACATGCAGTCGGGCGCGTTTGCGCCGCATCTGCGCAAGCTGCGCGAGCGGCTGGCCGCCAACTTACCGCTGGTGCTGGCTGCGGTGCAACGGCACTTTCCGTTGGACTGCCGGGTGACCAGCGCGGGCGGCTGGTGGCTGTGGGTGGAATGCGCGCCCGGCGTCGACACGCTGGCCGTACTGCGCCAGGCCGTGGGGCAGGGCGTGGCGTTTACCCCAGGCGTGCTGTTCAGCGCCATGGGCAAGCACGGCAACTGCTTACGCCTGAACGTGGCCCAACCTTTTGGCCCCGAGATGGAGTTTGCGCTGGCCACCGTGGGCAGCCTGCTCAAGCGCCACTCCTTGGTGCTATGAAATAAGGAGCTTCTGGCGCAATGGATACGGGGGCTAGTGGCCTATTTCGTATGTAAGAACGAAGTTTGGGCTGGCCGACCGGGCAGGCTTAGCGCCGCGGTGCGTGCCGGTGTTTGCGCCACCAACGCACCGCGTCGCCAGACCTTGAGGCGGGTGGCTTTGAGGCGGATGGCTTCGACGGGGTTTTGCGCCTGCAGCAGTACGAAGTCGGCGTTGCAGCCGGCTTCCAGCCCGTAGCCTTCCAGGTGCAGGATGCGGGCGGGGTTTCGAGTCACGGCCTCAAAGCATTGCGCCATGGCGGCCTGGCTGGTCATCTGCGCCACATGAAGGCCCATGCTGGCCACCTCCAGCATGTCGCCACTGCCCATGCTGTACCAGGGGTCCATGCAGCAGTCCTGGCCAAAGGCCACGGTCATGCCTGCAGCCATGATCTCGGGCACGCGCGTCATGCCGCGGCGCTTGGGGTAGGTGTCGTGCCGGCCCTGCAGCGTGATGTTGATGAGCGGGTTGCTCACTACGCTGATTTGCGCCTCTGCCATCAGCGGCAGCAGCTTGCTCACGTAGTAGTTGTCCATGCTATGCATGGAGGTGAGGTGCGATCCGGTGACACGGCCGTGCAGGCCCAGGCGGTTGGCTTCATAGGCCAGAGTTTCGATATGGCGCGAGAGCGGGTCGTCGGACTCGTCGCAGTGCATGTCCACCAGCTTGCCCTGTTCGGCCGCCAGCTCGCACAACAGCTTCACACTGGCGGCACCATCCGCCATGGTGCGCTCGAAGTGGGGAATGCCGCCCACCACGTCTACCCCCAGGGCGAGGGCCTTCTTGAGGTTGTCCACGCCGCCTTTGCTGCGCAGCACGCCGTCCTGCGGAAAGGCAACCAGCTGCAGGTCGATGTAGGGCGCTACTTGCTTTTTGACAGCCAGCAGCGCTTCCACCGCCAGCATGCTCGGGTCGCTGGTGTCTACATGGCTGCGGATGGCCAGCAGGCCGTTGGCTACGGCCCAATCGCAGTAGGCCAGGGCGCGCTCCACCAGTGCGTCAAAGGTCAGGTGCGGCTTCAGCTCGCCCCACAGCGCAATGCCTTCCAGCAGCGTGCCGCTTGCGTTGAGGCGCGGCAGGCCCAGGCTCAGCGTGGCGTCCATGTGGAAGTGCGCATCCACAAAAGGCGTAGAAAGCAGCAGGCCGCCGGCGTCCACCGTTTCCTTGGCAGGCGCCGCAGCGGGGCTGAGCCCTTCGGTTACTTCGGCAATGCGCCCGGCTTGCACCGCCACCGACATGTTGTTTCGCCCATCGGGCAGGGTAGCGTTGTAAATCAGCAGATCGAGCATGGTGTGGTCTTGATGGTTACTACAAATTTGATAGCTGCTTGCGCAATGGTCACGGGGGCTAGAGGCCTATTCGACTGATGCGTTGCCACCTTCGGCAAGCAAGAAGTGTGGCAAATATTCGTTTACCAATTCAGTGACGATGCGGGATTGCAGTGCATCTTTGCCGCTCTTGTTCGGGTCGCGCCCCAGCTGGGTGGCGAGGCTTTGTTTGATGCGGGCAAAGTCCAGCGGGTGGATGGTGCGCATCAGCGCCATCTCGCCAGAGGTGGCAACCACGACCTGGTCCATGCGCCGGGCTGACTGCAGCCGCTCGCCCATGGACACCTGTACCGCCCAGAAGTCGTCGTCTTCGTCGCTCATGCGCAGTGGATGCGGATCGGCATCTTTGGCTGCGCGGCGGATGATGTCGACCTCAAACCCGTCCTGGTTGCGCGCGGTGTAGAGCTGGTCTTCCACCACTTCAAAGCTGGGATCCACCTTGCGCAGCACGCCAATCAGGGAGCTGTCGAGCTTCTTCATGGTCGTGAAAAAGGAGATGTGTTTGCGGGCGTCAAACAGCATGTCCACATCGCGCGTGGCCATGGCTTCTTCGGCAATCCGCACACCAGCGGCTGTTTCGTAGGCATACAGAGCGTGGGTGCCGACCACCAGGAAGTGCTCCTGCACCCCGATGCTCTCCAGCGCGTTGAGCACGCCGACCACCACATTCGGCACGCGGCCCACGCGCAGCGCGCGATTCAGGCGTTGTTGAGTCGCAAGTTGGGCTTTCAGCGCTTTGAGTCGTTCCTCTGCCGACTTCTTGCGGGCCATGAAGTTGGCGTAGATCGACTCTGTTTCTTCACTGCGCATCCCCAGAGATTTTTGGGCGCCGTTGGCGGATGTGCGAATCAGGGTGGATTTGCCGCGCAACTCACGCCAGAGCATGCTGCCTCGCACCTCTGCCGCTGCTTTTTTGGCTTTGGCTGCAGCCAGAAACACCGTTTCCGCGTCAATGAACTGGCGCTTCTGGCTTTCCGACTGGTCGAGGAAGAAGGTGCTGGAGGGCATGTTCAATGTATTTTTCTATTTTTAGATAATACATTGAACATTAAATAAATTCAAAGACTTACAGATTACTGGGTGCCAAAAATCCGGTCCCCCGCATCCCCCAGGCCCGGCATGATGTAGCCGTGGTCGTTCAGGCCGCGGTCGATGGCGGCGGTGAAAACGCGCACGTCGGGGTGTTCTTTGTACAGGGTGTTGATGCCTTCGGGGCAGGTCAGCAGGCACAGGAATTTGATGGACTTGGGATTGCAGGCCTTCAGGCGCGCCACGGCGGCGGCGGCGGAGTTGCCGGTGGCCAGCATGGGGTCCACCACGACCACATCGCGTTCTTCCATGTTGCTGGGCATCTTGAAGTAGTACTCCACGGCCTGCAGGGTTTTGGGGTCGCGGTACAGGCCCACGTGGCCCACGCGGGCGCCGGGCACCACGCTCAGCACGCCGTCCAGAATGCCGTTGCCGGCGCGCAGCACGCTGGCGAACACCAGCTTTTTGCCGTCAATGACCTTGCCGGTCGTCTTCTCCAGCGGGGTTTCAATTTCCAGGTCCTGCAGCGGCATGTCGCGGCAGACTTCGTAAATCATCAGGCCGGCCAGTTCGTTGAGCAGGCGGCGAAAGCTGCTGGTGCTGGCTTCTTTTTTGCGCATCAGCGTGAGCTTGTGCTGCACCAGCGGGTGGTCGATCAGCGTGACATTGGCACGGGCTGCAGGATCGATGGTGACCATGTTCTTATTCCTTATTTGTTTTGTGTAGGCTGCGATTGTCGCAAAGCAAGTTTGGCGCCCGACCTAGCGGCGCGAACCGCCCAGGATGCTGCCCAGCACGCCGCGGATGATCTGGCGGCCCACTTCGCGGCCGATGGAGCTGGCGGCGCTCTTGATCATTTGCTCGCCCACACTGGCGCGCGAGCGGCGGGCGCCGCCGCCCAGCATGTCACCAATGCTATCCAGAATGCCGCCACCGCTGGGCGCGGGTGTTGCGGTCGGCGTGGGGGTAGATGCCGGCCTGGATGCGCGCGGTGGTGCAGCAGTATCTGCCGCCGGAAAGTCGTCCTGCACCGGCTCGGCGTGGCCCATGTTGGCCTGGGTGCGGCCCTTGAGCTTCTCGAACGCCGACTCGCGGTCCACGGCCTTTTCATACACACCGGCGACGATGGATTCGGATAGCAGCGCCTTGCGTTGCTCCGGCTTGATGGGGCCGATCTGGCTGGCCGGGGGCAGCACAAACACGCGTTCGGTCAGGCAAGGGCGGCCTTTTTCGTCCATCAGGCTCACCAGCGCTTCGCCCACGCCCAACTCGGTGATGGCAGTGGCCACGTCCAGGCCGGGGTTAGCGCGCATGGTGTCGGCCGCGCTCTTGACGGCCTTCTGGTCACGCGGGGTGAAGGCGCGCAGCGCATGCTGCACGCGGTTGCCCAACTGGGCGAGCACGCTGTCGGGAATATCCAGCGGGTTTTGTGTGACGAAGAACACACCCACGCCCTTGGAGCGCACCAGGCGCACGACGAGCTCTATGCGCTCTATCAGCACCTTGGGCGCATCGGCAAACAGCAGGTGGGCCTCGTCGAAGAAGAACACCAGCTTTGGCTTGTCTAGGTCGCCCACCTCGGGCAGGGCCTCAAACAGCTCGGACAGCATCCACAGCAAAAAGGTTGCATACAGGCGCGGGGACTGCATGAGCTTGTCGGCCGCAAGGATGTTGACCACGCCTTTGCCGCTGCCGTCGGTCTGCATGAAGTCGGCAATGTTGAGCATGGGCTCACCAAAGAACTGGTCGCCGCCTTGCTCCTCGATCTGCATGAGGCCGCGCTGGATGGCGCCGATGCTGGCGGCGCTGATGTTGCCGTACTCGGTGGTGTAGTGGCTGGCGTTCTCTCCCACGTCCTGGCACATGGCGCGCAGGTCCTTCATGTCCAGCAGCAGTAGGCCATCGTCGTCGGCAATCTTGAACACCAGTTGCAGCACGCCGGCCTGCGTTTCGTTGAGGTTGAGCATGCGGGCCAGCAAGAGCGGGCCCAGGTCGCTCACGGTGGCGCGTACCGGGTGGCCCTGCTGGCCAAACACGTCCCACAGCGTGGTGGGGAAGGCGGAGAACGCGGGTTCGTCGATACCGCGCTCTTTGAGGATCTTGGCCAATTTGTCGCCCAATGCACCTTTTTGGGAGATGCCGGTCAAGTCACCCTTCACATCGGCCATGAAGACGGGCACGCCCAGGGTAGAGAAGCCCTCGGCCAGGGTTTGCAGGGTAATGGTTTTGCCAGTGCCGGTGGCGCCGGTGATGAGTCCATGGCGGTTGGCCTTGTCGGGCCGCAAAAAGCACTGGACCGTGGCGTTGCCGCTGCCGTGCTGGGCAATCAGGATGTCCTCGTCTTGGATGGAAGCCATGGAAGTCTCTCAAGTAAATGCTGGGCCGCCCCAAGTTTACTTGCACCCCCTCGGGGGGCCAGCCGCACGGCTGGGTTGGGGGCGCTGAACTTACAATCGAAGGAGTAGCGTAACGAATTTTTAGAGGGCATCAAGTGGCAGGACATAGCAAATGGGCCAATATTCAGCACCGCAAGGGCCGCCAGGACGAGAAACGGCAGCGCATCTGGACGCGGGTCATGCGCGAGATCATGGTGGCGGCCCGCTTGGGTGGTGGCGACTTGAGCGCCAACCCGCGATTGCGTTTGGCGATTGAGAAGGGCAAGGCGGCCAATATGCCGGCCGAAAACGTCAAGTACGGCATTGCCAAGGCCACAGGAACGCTGGAAGGCATTACCTACGAAGAAATCCGCTACGAAGGCTATGGCATCGGCGGCGCAGCCATCATCGTGGACACGATGACCGACAACAAGGTGCGTACCGTGGCCGTGGTCCGTCACGCATTTGCCAAACATGGCGGCAATATGGGCACCGAAGGTTCGGTGGCCTTTCAGTTCAAGCACTGCGGCCAGTTGATCTTCGCACCCGGTACCAGCGAAGACAAGCTGATGGAAGTGGCGCTGGAAGCCGGTGCCGAGGATGTGATCACGGGAGACGACGGCGCGATTGAGGTGCTGACCGCTTATCCCGACTTTGAGTCGGTGAAGGCAGCGCTGGAAGCGGCAGGCCTGACGGCCGAAGTAGCCGGCGTGACCATGCGCGCCGACAACACCATTGAGCTGACCGGCGACGATGCCGAGCGCATGCAAAAACTGCTGGACGTTCTGGAAGACCTGGACGACACCCAAGAGATTTACCACAACGCTGCACTATGAATATTCTTGTTATTGGCGGCGGTGGTCGCGAACACGCCCTGGCCTGGAAACTGGCCCAGTCTCCCAAAATCCAGATGGTCTACGTGGCCCCCGGCAACGGTGGCACGGCGACCGACCCGCATCTGGAAAACATCGCCATCACCGACGTGGTGGCCCTGCGTACTTGGGCACAGGAAAACAAGATCACCCTGACCGTGGTGGGCCCCGAAGTGCCTCTGGCTGCCGGTGTGGTGGATGAGTTCCGCGCCCACGGCCTGCGCATCTTTGGCCCGACCAAGGCCGCAGCCCAGCTGGAGAGCTCCAAGGCCTTCAGCAAGGCCTTCATGCGCCGACACAACATTCCCACAGCCGAGTACGCCACCTTCTCCGACCCCGCAGCGGCCCACGCCTATGTGGACAAGATGGGCGCGCCCACCGTGGTCAAGGCCGATGGCCTGGCCGCGGGCAAGGGCGTGGTGGTGGCCCTCACTGTGGCTGAGGCGCACGAAGCCATCGACTTCATGCTGGTAGACAACACCCTGGGCGTAGCGCACAACGATGGTGGCGCGCGTGTGGTGATTGAAGAATTCCTCGAAGGCGAAGAGGCCAGCTTCATCGTCATGGTGGATGGCAAAAACGTGTTGCCCCTGGCCACCAGCCAGGACCACAAGCGCCTGCAGGATGGCGACCAGGGCCCCAACACCGGTGGCATGGGCGCGTATTCGCCCGCGCCTGTGGTGACACCCGACATCCACGCCAAGGCCATGCGCGAGATCATCTTGCCCACGGTCAAGGGCATGGAAGCTGATGGCATTCCGTTCAGCGGCTTCCTCTACGCCGGCCTGATGATCGACAAAAACGGCCAGCCCAAGACGCTGGAATTCAACTGCCGCATGGGCGACCCCGAGACCCAGCCCATCATGATGCGGCTGAAGACCGATTTGGTAGACGTGCTGATGGCCGCCACCGAACCCGGCCCGCATGGCAAACTCGACGAAATTGAACTGCAGTGGGACCGCCGCACCGCGCTGGGCGTAGTGCTGGCTGCCCATGGTTACCCGCTGAGCCCGCGCAAGGGCGACGCCATCACCGGCATTCCCAAGGACAGCGAGGACGCTGCCGTGTTCCATGCCGGCACGACGATCAAGGACGGTGTGCTGCAAACCTCTGGCGGGCGCGTGCTGTGCGTGACGGCACTGGCCGACAGCGTGAAGCAGGCGCAGCAGCGTGCTTACCAGGTCATCAGTGAGATTGCTTTTGATGGCATGCAGTACCGCACGGACATTGGTTACCGGGCCATCAAGGGATGAGCGTGCAGGCAACCCCCACGCAGGTGCGCCAGTACCTGACGGGCTTGCAAAGCCGCATCACCGCCGCCATTGCGCAGATGGATGGCGGCACCTTCCTGTCGGACCCTTGGGAAAAAGCGCCCCATGAGCCTTTGCAGGGCAATGGCATCACGCAGATTCTGGAAGGCGGCACGGTCTTTGAGCGCGCGGGCTGCGGTTTTTCGCATGTGCGTGGCCCCAAGCTGCCGCCCAGTGCCACGCAACACCGCCCCGAGCTGGCCGGTGCGCCGTTTGAGGCCATGGGCGTGTCGCTGGTGTTCCATCCACGCAACCCCTATGTGCCCACGGTGCACATGAATGTGCGCATGCTGGCGGCCAAGAACCCGCACGGGCAAGAGGTGTGCTGGTTTGGCGGCGGCATGGACTTGACGCCGTACTACGGCTTCGAAGAAGACGCCGTGCACTTTCACCAAACCTGCAAGGATGCACTGAAGCCGTTTGGCGACGACAAGTACCCGCGCTTCAAAAAGTGGTGCGACGAGTATTTCTTTTTGAAGCACCGCGACGAGCCACGTGGTGTGGGCGGTGTGTTCTTCGATGATTTTTCCGAACTGGGTCAGGACCGCAGCTTTGCGATGCTGCAATCTGTGGGCGATGCATTTTTGACCGCCTACTTGCCCATCGTCCAGCGCCGCATGGACACGCCCTACACCGAGCGCGAGCGCGCGTTTCAGCTCTACCGCCGCGGCCGCTACGTGGAGTTCAACCTGGTGTGGGACCGTGGTACGCACTTTGGCCTGCAATCTGGCGGACGCACGGAGTCGATTTTGCTGTCCATGCCACCGCTGGTGAGCTGGGCCTACCAGCAGGTGCCAGCCGCTGGGTCGCCCGAGGCGGCGCTCACCGAGCGCTTTTTGACGGCGAGGGATTGGGTTTGACAGTGCCTGCAGCCGCAGCATCCCGGCGCATTGGCGTGTTTGGCGGGGCATTTGACCCGCCACACTTGGGGCACCACGCGCTGGCGGCCACGGCCATTGCCCAGTTGCAGCTCGACGCACTGCACATCATTCCTACAGGCCACGCCTGGCACAAAAGCCGCACGCTCAGCGATGCCTCCCACCGCCTGGCCATGGCCCAGCTGGCCTTTGCGGACCTGCCGCAGGTGGTGGTGGACGGGCGAGAGTTGGCCCGCCCTGGCCCCACCTACACCGTAGACACTTTGCTGGAGCTGCAGCAGGAGAATCCTGGCGCGCAGCTCTACCTGCTGATCGGCGAAGACCAGGCACACGCGCTGCCGGGCTGGAGCCGTTGGGAGCGGCTGCCCGCACTTGCTATAATTTGTGTAGCTGCTCGCGCAGATTCAACGGGGGCCAAGGGCCAGTTTGATGCCTTGAGAGCCCAGGTACCCAACCTGACGACCCTGAACATGCCCTCTGTGGACATCAGCGCCACCGATATCCGACACCGCGCTCAAGCGGGCCAGAGTCTGGTCCCACTGGTTTTTGAAACCGTTGCGCGTTATATTGACCAACACCACCTTTACCAATCGACCTGATGACTACTTCCACCGTTGCCAAAAACACCCAAAAACTTCAGCGTGCCATCGTGGACGGCTTGGAAGACGTCAAGGCCCAAGACATTGTGGTGTTCGACACCGAGCACCTGTCCTCCCTGTTTGAGCGCGTGATCATCGCCTCGGGTACCAGCAACCGCCAGACCAAGGCGCTGGCCGCCAGCGTGCGCGATGCCGTACGCGAAGCAGGCTTCCCCAAGCCCCGCATTGAAGGCGAAGCCAACGGCGAGTGGATCATCGTGGACTGCGCACAGGCCGTGGTGCACATCTTCCAACCCAACTTCCGCCAGTACTACCACCTGGAAGAGCTGTGGGGCGAAAAACCCATTCGCCTAAAGTTGGGCTCGGCTAAGCCAGCTGCGCCAGAAGTCGTCAAGCCGGTTGCCACCAAGACCGCTGCCAAGGGCGCGGAGCCCAACATGCGCCGCTCCAGCGCAGCCAAGAAGGGCGTGGAAGAAGCTTTCCCGTCCAAAGCCGCCTTGAAGAAGGCCGCTGCCAAGTCGGCTGGCGCCAAAGCCCCTGCCAAAAAGGCGCCCGCCAAGAAAACAGTCGCAGCCAAAGCCCCGGTGAAAACCGTGGTGGTCAAGCCTGAAGTCAAAAAGACGGCAGCCAAGCCCGTGGCGGCCAAGAAGGCGCCCGCCAAGAAAGCCGCCCCCCGTAAAGCCTGAGGCCAGCGATGCGGCTGGTCATCATCGCTGTCGGGCAGCGGGTGCCGGATTGGGCGCAAACCGCGTGGGAGGATTACGCCAAGCGTTTCCCCCATGAACTCAAGGTCGAGCTCAAAGCCATCAAAACCGAGCCACGCGGCTCCAAAACCGTAGAGCAACTCTATGCTGCGGAGCGTAAGCGGATCGAAGAAGCCATCCCCAAAGGCGCGCGCATCGTCGCACTGGACGAACGCGGCACCAGCCTGCGCACCACAGCGCTGGCCGAGCGTCTGAAGGAGTGGCAGCTCGGCGGCACAGACATCGCCCTGGTCATCGGCGGCCCGGATGGGCTGGACCCCGAGTTTCGCCAGGCCGCCCATGAGCGCGTGCGCCTCTCCGACCTGACCCTGCCGCACGCCATGGTGCGCGTGCTGCTGATCGAGCAGCTGTACCGCGCTTGGTCCGTGAACGCCAACCATCCTTATCACCGCGAGTGAGCATGTCCAGTCCTGATTTCATCTACCTGGCCTCCCAAAGCCCGCGCCGCCGTGAGTTGCTGACGCAGATTGGCGTCGCCCATGAATTGCTGTTGCCCACGCCCGACGAAGATGCAGAAAGCCTGGAAGTGGTGCTAGCGGGCGAAGCGCCTGCGGCCTATGTGCAGCGCGTGACCGCTCTTAAATTGATAGCGGCTCGCGCACGTTTGGCGAGGGCTGGAGGTCAAAATCGTCCTATTTTGTGTGCAGACACCACGGTCGCGATGGGCGACACCATTCTGGGCAAGCCCGAGAACGCGGGCGATGCTCAACGCATGTTGCGTAGCTTGTCGGGCCAAACGCACCGCGTGTTCACTGCAATTGCCATTGGCTGGGGTGACAAGTTGGCCCAAGCCTATTGCGAATCGCGCGTGACTTTTGCCGAGATGAGTGACGCCGAGATCGCCGACTACGTGGCCAGCGGCGAGCCCATGGGCAAGGCCGGTGCCTATGGCGTGCAGGGCCGGGCGGCCGCGTTCATTGCGCGCATTGAGGGGTCGTACTCTGGCATCATGGGCCTCCCTTTGTTTGAAACTGCGCAGGCCTTGCGCGAAGTGGGCTTTGCATGCAACAAGACATCCTGATCAACTGGTCGCCGCAAGAGACACGGGTGGCCATCGTCGAACATGGTGCGGTGCAGGAACTGCACGTGGAGCGCACGTTGGAGCGCGGTCTGGTGGGCAACGTGTATCTGGGCAAGGTGGCGCGCGTGCTGCCGGGCATGCAGTCGGCCTTTATCGACATTGGCCTGGAGCGCGCGGCCTTTCTGCATGTGGCCGATGTGTGGCACCCGCCGGCCGAGGGTGAGTCGTTGAGTGCGTCGCGTGCTTCGCAGCCACAAATTCCCATTGAGAAGCAGGTGTTTGAAGGCCAGTCGCTCATGGTGCAAGTCATCAAGGACCCGATTGGCACCAAGGGTGCCCGCCTGTCCACCCAGATCAGCATTGCCGGGCGCTTGCTGGTGTTTTTGCCGCAGGACGACCATATTGGCGTGTCGCAAAAAATCCCCACGGCCCAGCGCGACGAGCTGCGCAACCGCATGCAGAAGCTGTCGGGCAAGGAGGGCGGCGGCTTCATCCTGCGAACCAATGGCGAAGATGCATCGGATACCGAGCTGGGTGACGACATTGCCTACCTGCGCAAGGCCTGGGCCCGTATCAAGGACGCCTCGGTGCGCCTGCCTGCCCAAAGTCTGCTGCACCAAGACCTGAGCCTGCTGCAGCGCGTGCTGCGCGACCTGGTGGGCGAGGGCACGCAGACCATCCGTGTGGATTCACGCGAACAGTTTGATGCGCTCCAGGCCTTCGGCTCGGAGTTCATGCCGGCCGCGGCCGAAAAGCTGCAGCACTACAAGGGCGAGCGCCCGATTTTTGACCTGTATTCCATCGACGAGGAGGTGGCCAAGGCGTTGGCGCGTCGGGTTGAGCTCAAATCCGGCGGCTACCTCATCGTCGACCAGACCGAGGCGCTGACCACGGTGGACGTGAACACCGGTGGTTTTGTCGGTGCGCGCAATTTTGACGACACCATCTTCAAGACCAACCTGGAGGCCGCGCAGGCGATTGCGCGGCAGCTGCGCCTGCGCAACCTGGGCGGCATCATCATTGTCGACTTCATCGACATGGCGCGCGAAGACCATCGCGAGGCGGTGCTGGGCGAGTTCCGCAAGCAGCTGGCGCGCGACCGTGTGAAGACCATGGCCGGTGGCTTTTCGCAACTGGGCCTGGTGGAGATGACGCGCAAGCGCACGCGCGAATCGCTGGCCCACATGCTGTGCGAGCCATGCCCCACCTGCGAAGGCAAGGGCATTGTCAAGACTCCGCGCAGCGTGGCCTACGACATCTTCCGCGAGATCCTGCGCGAGGCGCGCCAGTTCAACCCGCGCGAGTTTCGCGTCGTTGCTTCGCCTAAGGTCATCGAACTGTTCCTGGACGAGGAAAGCCAGCACCTCGCGGGCCTGTCCGAGTTCATCGGCAAGCCGGTGTCGCTGCAAAGCGAAGCGGCCATGGCGCAGGAACAGTACGACATCGTGCTCTTGTGATGGTGGCGTGTGACTGAACGTTTGCGGATCGCCGTACTGAGCCGAAACTTTGCCACCACGGGAGGTGGGGCAGAGCGCTATTCCATTGCCGTGGTGGAAGAGCTGGCGGCGCGCCACGAGGTGCATGTGTTTGCGCAGACGATTGCGCACGACTATCCTGGTGTGATCTACCACTGCATTCCCATGCCGCTGCAGCGGCCGCGCTGGGTCAACCAGCTGTACTTTGCCTGGAAAACCTGGCGTGCCACGCGTACGGGATTTGACATCGTGCATTCGCATGAAAACACCTGGCATGGCGATGTGCAGACCGTGCATGTGCTGCCGGTGAAGCACACCTTGTTTGAAGGCAAACAAGGCGCCGCGCTGGCGTTGCGCTGGCTCAAGGTGCTGACGAGTCCGCGGTTGCTGGCCTATCTGTGGCTGGAGCGGCGACGTTATGCATTTGCGTACAAGAAGCGGGTGGTGTGCGCCTCTGCATCGCTTCGGGAAGTAGTTCAACAGGCGTTTCCTGCGGCGGCGCACATGTTGGAGGTAGTGACACCGGGTGTCCAGGCCGTGCCGGGGCGAGCATCTGCGGAAGCCCAAGGTGCGGCGCGTCAAGCGCTGGGTTTGCCGGACGCAGTGCCATTGCTGCTGTTTGTGGGCAACGATTTCGCCAAGAAGGGTCTGCCCACCTTGCTGGAAGCGCTGAGGCAACTGGACTCAGATACGCACCTGGCGGTGGTTGGCAAAGGCGAAACCCAGTCCGAGATGCAGCGTTTGGCAGAACGTCTGGGTTTTGCATCACGGGTGCACTTTCTGGGCAGCCTGTCTGACATGGGGCGGGCCTACAGTGCGGCAGACATGCTGGTGCATCCGACATTGGAAGATGCCTATGGCATGGTGGTGCTGGAGGCCATGGCACACGGACTTCCTGTCGTCGTGAGCCGAGCCCCCTATGCCGGCATCGCGCGGGATTTGTCGGATGAACACGACGCGCTGCTGCTGCAGGATCCGACGGATGCCGAAGAGCTGGCGAAAACAATACAACGCATTCAAACCACCCCGTCACTTGCCAAGAGTCTGTCCACAGAAGAAATTCGCTTTGCTGGCGCGCATTCGTGGCAGCAGGTCGCGTCTGAATATGAGGCCCTATACCAAGGGATTGCCAAGAAGTTCAAGCAACGCTGGTTAGTGTTATCACACGCCTTCAACATGGATGGCCGCGCGGCGAGCCAGACCATCACCGATAAGCTGCCGCATCTGGAAGCAGCTGGCATTGAGCTGGTAGTGCTTAGCGGAGTTTCCGGGAATCTGGATCACCAATACGAACACCACCAACTCTGGCCAGCGGGGCCAGCGGGCATCCGTTTCGAGTTGCGCCATGTGCTGCGCAAGCATTTGGCAAATCCCAAGGCCTACCGCATGGTCATGGTGTTGCTGTCGATCCCATTGCTGCCTTTCATGTTTGTCGAAAAACTGGTGCGCCCCGTTGAAAGCTCCTGGTCTTGGTGGCTCAGCGCCTATCTCAAGGGGCGCGCACTGGCACGGCATCGCAAATTTGATCTTATCTACTCCACTGGCGGCGCCTTCGCTGCGCACGTGGCCGGACGTGCGTTGAAGCAGGCGCTAGGGGTGCGCTGGCTGGCCGAGGTACATGACCCCCTGGTGATGCCGGGCAGCACGCCCAAGACTGCGCAGGAGCGTATGCAGGCCGAGGTAGAGCGCCAGATTTGTACCGATGCCGATGTGGCTATCTGGTTTACAGATCAAGCACTCGCCAGTGCGAGACGCCGCCACCCCCAGCTAGGCGAACGCGGCAAAATGATGCTACCGGGCATTGACGCGCCATTCAAGGAACTGCCGCCGTATGTGCAGGGGTCAAAGATGGTTATAGGGCATTTCGGCTCGCTGTCGGTCACGCGAAACCTTACCCCCATCATCTCCGCGCTGGAGGCGTTGGTATCTGAACACGCAGAGCTGCGTTCTGTGCTGGAACTGCAACTTACTGGCGGACCATTGGATGCTGTGTCCCAGGCTGCTATTGCCAAATCGCCTGTGCGGGATCTAGTGCGGCACCTTGGCCGTATCGAAGCTGATCCCAAGACCGGGCTGTCTGGGCGTGAGCAAATTCTGCGCCGTATGCGCAGCGTTGATGTGTTGCTACTGCTGCACGGCGCCGAGCCTATTTGTTCTGAGTACATCCCCTCCAAACTCTACGAATACTTGTGGATGCAGAGACCGATTTTGGCAACGGTATACGGTAATCCGCAGATGGTCGATCTGCTGAAGGTCCAGGGGCATATGGCGGTGGAGGATCAAGCGAGCCTAGTAAGAGCCCTAGAGCAAGTAATTTTCAATTGGAAAATTGGCGATCTCCCTGACACAGGGCGAACCAGTCCCCATACAACTGAAACTGCAGTGAACAGAATGCGAAAATTTCTCGAATGAAGCCTAAATTGTCTCTGGTCGTGCTTGGTTTTCGGAATTTCGAAACGGTTACGAAGCCGTGTCTGGAATCTCTCCTCCCCTGGGCAAATAACCCAGCGCTGGAAATATTCGTTGTGGATAACGGTTCGCCTGACGATTCAGCAACGTTGACAAAACAATGGTGTCTTGTGCATCCTGGCTTTCATTGTCTATTGAGTGAAAAGAATCTAGGCTTTGCTGGAGGTATGAATTGGGGGGCTAGTCATGCCCGAGGTGAATGGTTGTTCCTCGTAAACAATGACACTGTGTTCCCCGCGCAAGCTCTGGATGCATTGCTCAAGGTGCTGCAAGAAACGCCCCGGAATGTCGCGATGTTGGGACCCGTGACCAATGCAGCCGGCAACGGCCAGCGGTTGTGGAAGCCAGGTGCAACCCATGCGCAATGGATGCAGATAGGAGATGTGCTACATGACAACCCCTCGCATCAGCTAATGCCCACATACCGTTGTGACTTTTTTTGCATCGCCATTCGGCAGAGCATATGGACTCAATTGGGTGGACTGGACCAGTCATTTGGAATGGGTTACTACGAAGACTTTGACTTCAGCCTTCGGTTGAGAGCGGCGGGTTTCGAACAAATGATTACTGAAGATGTCTTTATTTTGCATGTGGGTAGTGCAAGTTTCCAAGGAAATAAAGCAGCCAGAACCCTCATCAAGAAGAATAAAAAATTGTTGCAAGCCAAACATCCTTCAGCTCGTTTCGAGCACACTCGAATTGGGAATTTGGCTATACTGGAAAGGTATGTGCAACTAAAACAGATAGGACTTTTCAGCCCTTCACTTCGCATACGAGCTGAATTGCGGGTTGGCGCCATTGACGGAGATGCGCCACGAAGTCTTATCAAACGCTGGCTTTGGCGCAACAAATCCAGAAAGATGGCAGGAGAGCATTTTGAATAACGCCATGTCATGGTTTCAGCGCATATTTTTAATGCTGCTATTGCTATTTTTATCAATATTATCCGTCACCGGAACCATTGCGTTACGCAATATATTGCATCTGCTTCTTCTAGGAATGCTGCTTGTCTATTCTGTGCATGAGTTTTCAAGTAATCGCGGTCGAATCATCACACTGGCAAAGGCTATTCCGTTTCCTCTTGCGTCATGGTGCATATTTCTTCTGTTATTTCCTCTGGTGGCACCGGATGCTCATGATGCCTTGAGCAACCTGCTAGGAAAGGGGATGTGGGGGGAATCTCTTTTGACCTGGATATTGGCAGCAGGCGCGGTTTTGATATTGGGTGGAGATCGCCTGGGATTGTGGCAACTCGCCTTGGTAAGCGCCACGCCTGTCTTCATTCATTTTTTTCTATTGGTGCTCGCATGGGGGGGGATTCTGCAACCGGAATTTTATGAAGATCCGACGCTTGGGCAGGTAGCAGATTCATTATTCAAAGTTATTACAGGCGTTTCTGTTCCTCTAAACGCTTTCAAAACATTCCCTTTTGGATTTAGAGGAATTGAACCTATGCATGGGAATCTTGGATACCCTGCATCGCAAGCGACTTGCCTTGCCTTGGCTGTAGCCTTCTCTGCGTGGAAGAATGCCGACTACAGACGCCTGTTAAAGGCAGTGACACTGATTTCCGCATGCTTATTCAGCGTAATAATTGCGCAGTCCCGAGCAGCTGCATATTTTGGGCTAGTTCTGATCATATTGGCCTTGGCAGCGTATTGGATAGCGCTGCGCAATAGAAACAATCTAGGTGAATTCACAAAGCATTCCAAGAGATCCGCATGGCGGGTTGGAGGCATTTTGGGCCTAGTAGCCGTTCTTTCTTGCACCTTATTTTTTAAAGTTGCTTCGGAGAATGTGTTGTGGTACTCGATGTGGGACAAGTTATCACTTGGTTTTGAATTGGAGTCGCCTCAACGATTATTATGCGACGGATTTTCCACACGCGTTGATTCGTATGTTCGAAGTCAATATCCCGATAGCAGCGAGGAATACGTTAAAACTCTTGTTGATGGTTTGAATGGAGATGGCGCACGCGTATTAATGGCCCGCGCTGGCTTAGACCTTGTCAAACAGCATCCATGGGGTCTTAATGGTGGCCGTGATGCATATCAATTGCGGATGAAAGAGGTTTGCGGTCACGTTCCAGAACTGAATTACTCGCATGCACACAATGCTTGGATAAATATAACTTTAGCGCTAGGGTGTTTGGGCGGGGGATTGTATGCGTTGCTGCTGCTCACCCTCGCACTGCGTGGATGGAGAGAATTATGTAATCGGGAACTTTGGCCGAATGGCCTCGCACTTTTTTTGTTGGCCGTATTTTGGTTTTTACGTGGTTTTGTCGATGCCGTATACCAAGAGCACTATTTGCAAATGCAAGCCTCAATATTATTAATATTATTGTTATCGTGCCAAAAAAATTATACGAACCAAGACTTAAAACGCGGATCCGATCGAATCAGTGTATAACGTAATCGCTCTTTTGAGCGACGTATGAAGGTGTTTTTATAATATTGTCCAGTACCACCGCCAACGCCGCAAATTACAGGGGGAACGCCCATTAGACGAGGCGGGCATCCGATGGATAAGAAAATATCACGAAAACATTCCTCCAGGCCGTGTCCAGTTGAAGCATCTATTGACTCGTGCGCAAGCAGAAAGTGGGATGTATAGTTGCCAACTTCCGTAACATAGAATCGAGTATCAATATAGGAAAACTGAGTAGGGAGGATGGGGGAGAACGCATTAGAAAAAACACCTTTCACCAGCATTGCATTGTTCCACTTACTTACGCATTGCGCAAAATTATCGATCCAAAGTTTAGATGTGCATTTTGCGAAATAACCTCTGGCATTGATAAAACTTGAATTTTTTACAGCAAATCGAACTATTTCTCCTTCTCCATATCCCCTGCCTTGCGATTGCACTCGGGCAATATTATTTTGAAAACGGAGACATTCAATCGAATTATTATTGTCTAGGGTTTTCACGATGGGAGAGAAGTCAAAATCCGAACCATCACAGAGAACAAGTGGATTTTCAGGCGCCAACTGGCGCCAGCGTTGAATGGATTCCAAGGCATAAGCAGTCCTTTGCCCTGAATCCTGCAAACGCACCCCTTTATCAAAAGCAGTTACGCTCGATGTGAGCAATATTGGGATGTACTTAGCGAGAATCATGTCAGACTCTCCCCAAACGACGGCGTAGTCGACGCGCGAGCCGGGAAGTCCAGGGACCGCCTTCCCGCGGCCAATCCATATCTCGTTCCCAAGACGATTGATAGATCACTCCACAATATATCTTTGCAAGCTGTTCCTTCGTGGCGGAACTGCGATCCAATTGCCAAGCGTAATGATAAACCTTGAAGAGAGGTTGGCAAGGGACAAGCGGAATCGCTTGAAATTTGAGCAGCGCCTCACCATACCATCTGGACTCCAAAGGGGATTTTTGTATGGCCTCCATTAGATTCATGCCTTGGGGTATCAAATATCTTTGCTCCAAACTTTCCCAGACATCTCTGTGCCAAACGAGTGGAAATGGACCAAATGCGTATGTGCGTCCATGCCGGCCCAATAATGTTTGGACGGTTTTCGCTTCAAGCTGAAAGTTATTGAATATTGCATCTTTGCGAGACGTTAAGCAAGCCTCCAAATGCTCTTGCGCTTCATCAATAACGGTATATGGCACATTTTGCTGCCAAAGAAAATCTTTTATTCCGAAAGGACGAATGAAAATAGCATCAGAATCAAGACATACATAGGAACTCGATATATTCAAGCGCCAATATTCTGATTTAACTATTTGTTGTGTGATATGGCCTGGTAAACTATCTAATGCTGCGCTGGCTCCATAGCTGGTACTGGATAGTATGGCTTTATCCTCAAGTACTTGGACATTGAATTCCTCAAGATGATCTCTAAACAGTTGCGCATCACTATTTGGAACCGATACAAAAAAAGGAATTTTTTCGCTATTAAAAAGCTCAATAGATCGCGCAAGACGGATTGTTCGAAATAAATCTGTGCGATAGCTTTTGCAGTATAAGGAGAGAGGATGCACGTTTCACTAAGGTTTAGTAGCAGACAGAAGCCATTGCTTGGCGAGCAACTCACCCATACCTAATTTTTCAAGAATTTTCTTTTGTCCACGTTTGGTTTCTGGGTCTACCACCTGATCAATATGTGCGCCTGTGGCTTGAACCATATTGAGCAGCGTTTTTCGTGTAAAAAATCGTAGATGGGTGCGATCCATAATGCCGGCATCTTTGTATTCAAAGTTCCCCTTAAATAGCAAATTCATCACAACACGGTAATTTCGAACGTTGGGGACACTGATAATCCAATGTCCGCCATGTTTTAAAAAACTGTCCAAACTCAACAGTACTCCCCAAGGATCACGCAAATGTTCAAGTACATCCAAACACAATATTAAATCCACCGATTCTTTGGGAAGATTGGGCATTTGTACTTCAATATCTATCTTTTCGAAATGATCAATCGACCTCACCTCAGCGTTAATGGCAGCATAAGGTTCGACTCCAGCCACCCAATCACACACCCCGGTTTTTTTAAGCCAATCTAAAGTAAAGCCTTCTGCACACCCAATTTCGAGTGCTTTTAATGGGGTTGAAGTGGCAGGAGGCAGTGCATCGAAAATGTCAGTTCGTGCATGCGTGAAATAGTTCGATGGTTTGTCTCGGTAGCCATCCATGGGTCAGTTCCGTTTATCTTCATAATTTGTACCGATCTTCAATCCAAATGTAAAAGGATTGGTAGCCCTTGCAATCATGATACGTTTCAACTCTAGAAAACTATCCCCAGGTGCCGCGCGGCCACGACGGGTGGTCGTTGCAGTGACGTATCCCGCACTCTTAACCATTTCCGTGTGTTGCAGGGTGTATCTGCCATAGGGATAACAGAAGTGGCGAACTTCACATCCCAATGCCTGTTCCAATTTACTTTTGGATTCCTGAATCTGCAATTTGGCAGCACTGTGCGACAGTTCATTGAGGTCTGCATGTGTCTGCGTGTGTGAGCCCACATCCATTCCCGCGTCTAACCAGCGCATCCAGTCCCGTAATGTCATCAGCGGTTTTTCTGCCACTTTGCCTTTGTCCCAGGCATTCGTTCCGCCTATCAAGCTACTTACCCCGTAGCATGTTGCTGTAAAACCATTATTCTTTAAAACTGGGAGCGCATTTGTTGCATTATTTTGGTAGCCATCATCAAAAGTAATGCCCACTACCTTTTCTTGCCGCTCACCTAGTAAATAGGGCTCCAAATCGCGCATAGACAAACCTCGATATCCCAAAATGCGCAAGATTCGCATTTGCAATGCAAAGGAACGAGGAGCAACAATGAGCCCACGCAGAGGTGTCCCACGCGGCGGCGGTTCGTCAATCTGGTGGTACATTAAAATAGGTATCTTCATGTTTGCAGTCTACGCAAGTTGGCGTAATAGCCATTGAGCTGGAGCAGGGACGCATGATCGCCAGTTTCCACGATGCGGCCCTGATCCAACACTACGATCAAGTCGGCGCGCTCAATGGTGCTGAGCCGGTGTGCGATGACAAGGGTGGTGCGGTTGCGCATGAGAGCGGCCAGTGCATCCTGTACCACGCGCTCTGACTCTGTATCTAGGGCCGAGGTGGCTTCATCGAGGATCAGGATGGGCGCATCCTTGAGTAAAGCGCGCGCAATCGCAATACGTTGGCGCTGGCCACCCGACAGCGTGGCTCCGTTCTCTCCTGATAGCGTATCCAGACCCTGCGGCAGTTGGGAAATGAATTCCCAAGCATGGGCAGCAATGGCCGCTTCCTGCACTTTGGTGTCGTCGGCACTGCGCGACTGGCCGAAGGCAATATTCGCGCGAATGCTGTCATTGAGCAGAACGATGTCCTGACTGACCAATGCGATGTGCTCACGCAGGTTGGTCAGCGCCAGTGTGGCGATGTCGACACCATCCACAGTGATGCGACCTGAGTCCGGTGTGTAAAAGCGTGGAATCAGTGCGGCCAGAGTGCTTTTCCCCCCGCCAGATGCGCCTACCAGGGCGATGGTCTGGCCGGGTTGTACATGGAGGTTGATCTTGTCCAGTGCCAGCTTGTCGCTTCCGGGGTAGCGGAAGGTTACGTTTTCGAAGCGGATTTCGCCCTTGCACTCTGGCAACCTGGCTTGGCCCGTATCGGCTTCCACCGGTGCATCCAGCACACCAAAGACGCTTTCGCAGGCGGCCAAGCCACGCTGCAGGACAGGACTTATGGTTGTGAGTTGCTTGATCGGTGAAATTAGCAACAGCAGGGCGGTGATGAAGGAAACAAAGCCGCCGGCAGTGTCTCCGGCCTGCCCCATGGTGCGGCTCAAGGCCATGTAGATGATGAAGGCAATGGCGATGGATGCCGTCATGTGCGTGATGGGTGTCAGGGCCGAGGCGGGTACGGCCTCTTTCATCATGCTGCGGCGAAAGCTTTCGGTGACGGCGTGGAAACGCTCTTTCTGCTGCGCCTGGCCGCCATAGATCTTGATGACCTTGTCGGCTGCGGTAGTTTCTTCCACGGTGTGGGCTACGGCACGCAACGACTCCAGGCTGGCCTTGCTGGCCTTGCGTATGCGGCGACCAAAACTCTGGATCAGAACAGCAATTACCGGCCCCACAGTCAGCGTGATCAAGGTCAGCCTCCAGTCCAGGTAGACCAGATAGGACAGCAGAGCTACGGCAGTCAAGGATTCACGCACCGCCGTGACCAACACATTGGTGGCGGCCTGGTTAATGTTGTCCACGTCATAGAGCAGGCGAGCAATCCATTGCGAGGCGGGTTGGGTATGGAAGATTTGCGTCGGCGCACCCACCAGCTTGTCGAACATCGCGCGCCGAAGGTCGACGACCAATCGCGTTGAGACCCAAGTCATGAGGTAATTTGTCACGAAGGACAGCACTCCACGCGCCAGAAACAGAAACACGATACTCACTGGGATCACCCACACCATGCGCGAGTCGGTAGTACGGAAACCACTGTCGAGCAGATGCTTCATGATGGCTGGAAAGACCGGCTCAGTTGACGCCGTGCACACCATGCAAACCACTGCAATGGAGAAGGCCTTCCAGTATGGGCGCAGAAAGCCCACCAGTCGCAGGTACAGCGCGCGGTCTGCTTTAGTCATGCTGGGGCAATGAAGGCTTGGTGGGCGAGCGCCAAGCCTCGCCTTTTTGTATCTCCAACGCCTTCACATAGCGATAAAAAGTTCCCTCGAAATTTCCCAACGCGATCACAACACCAGCCCATCCATCTAAGAATCCCAGTTTGAAAAGATAGTGTTTCCAGAAAGCCCACTTTGCATGGAGCAAGGCCGACCACATGGAAATTTTCTTATGTTTGATCTTTTCAGCACCCAGTGAGGAGTAGCGATTCGCCTTGTGCATGACTTCGGCCATGTTTTTAAAGGGAAACTGCCAAATCGCTGTCTGCATGTGACCAATGGGTTTGGTCGAGTTCAACACATAACCTTCGTGCACCGGCTTCTGGTCATAGGCCATGGCACCCTTACGAAACAGCTGGGGTTGGCGGTAATTGGGGTACCAACCCGAATGCCGGATCCAGCGGCCCATGAAGAAATTGCGGCGTGGCGTCCAGTAGGCATCCAGCGCATCGTTGCTTTGTGTCAGAGCGCGAATTTCTTGCGCCGCCGCAGGGGTGCACCGCTCATCTGCATCAAGGCTGAAGATCCAAGGGTGTACACAGGCCGCAATTGCTTGGTTGCGTAAGTCACCAAAACCCTTGAACTCCACCTGCACTACCTTAGCTCCCAGCTGCGTCGCCAGTTCAGCGGTTCCGTCCGTACTCCAGGAGTCCACCACCACAATCTCATCTGCCCAGCGCACGCTTTCAATTGCTGCGCGCACTTTTTCCGCCTCGTTGTAGGCAATGATGTAAACGGAAATCAGGGGCATGCGGGGTGATAACATTCTGTTGTGTGTTGAACTTTCGTTCAAAATCCCGCTCACAAAGCGGGTTGAAAGTGCCTCTCGACACTCTCCGCGAAGGCGGCCTAGTTTATTCCAAAATGCCATTCTCCGAATTGATTTCAGTGGTGATCACCACCTACAACCGAAGTGACGCACTGTCGCTGGTGTTTGCAGGCCTGGCTGGCCAGACTGATCGTCGGTTCGAAGTGGTGATTGCCGACGATGGCTCAACGCGCGAGCATGTGGTCGCAATTGCCGACGCTGCGGAGTCCGCGCAGTTTCCGGTAACCCATGTATGGCACCCGGACGTGGGCTTTACGGCAGCCCAGGTGCGCAACCTGGGCGTCGCAGCCTCTAAAGGGGCCTATCTCGTGCTGCTGGATGGTGACTGCGTGCCAGAGGTGGATTTCATTGCCCGTCACCGCAATCTTCAGCAAATGGGATGCTTTATCAATGGTAGCCGGGTGTTGTTGAGCCCTTCCTTTACCAATAGCCTGCTGTTCAACCATGAGGTACCCGTGGGGCATGCCTTCGGCTACTGGCTGGCCCGGCGTTGGGCAGGAGATGCGAGCAAGCTAACAGGTGCATTGCGCCTACCTGATTTGGGACTTCGACGGCAAACCAAGTTTGTTTGGAAGGGCATTCGCAGTTGCAACATGGCGGTGTGGCGCACAGACTACGAGGCTGTCAACGGTTTTGATGAAACCTTTGTGGGCTGGGGGCATGAGGATGCAGACTTTGTGCTGCGGCTTCACAATGCGGGCCTGACTCGCAAAAACGGCTTTTGTGCGACAGAGGTGTACCACTTGTGGCATCCAGAGTCAGACCGGGGTCGGCAGGGCGTAAATGCCGACAAGGTACGTGAGCGTCAAAAGACGGGACAGGTGCGCGCAACTGTTGGTTACCAAGAAAGTCTTGCAGCCAGCAATACCGTCATTCGCAGTTGGGGATAATCGGAACACGATGCATAAATTTTTTCTGTCACTGATTGTTGGTTTTTTCAGCCTGCAGGCCTCTGCTCAATTTCGCGTAGAAGTATCTGGTGTGGGCCTGACACAGTTGCCCATCGCCATACCCGCGTTTCGTGGTGAAGACGCCGCACCTCAAAAGTTGGCCTCCATTGTGATGGCTGATCTGGAGCGCAGCGGTCAGTTCCGCGGTACCGATAACGTGGCCGGTGCTTGGGACGAGGCGTCCCGGCCTGACGTGGTGCAGTGGCGTCAAAAAGGGGCTGACGCTCTGGTGGCTGGCAGCGTAACCCGGCTGGTTGATGGTCGCTACGATGTTCGCTTTCGGGTCTGGGACACTGTGCGTAATCAGGATCTCGGTGGTCAGAGCCACGCCGTGGCAGCAGGCGATTTGCGCTTGGCAGCCCACCGGGTGGCCGACTTTGTCTACGAAAAGCTAACCGGTGACAAGGGCATTTTTTCCACGCGCATTGCGTACGTCACCAAGGCGGGCACATCGTTCAATCTCTGGGTGGCCGACGCAGATGGTGAGAATCCCCAAAGTGCTCTCAACAGCCTGGAGCCCGTGATTTCCCCTTCGTGGGCTCCCAATGGCAACCAACTGGCCTATGTGTCATTTGAGTCCCGCAAGCCGGTGGTCTATGTGCATGACGTAGGAACGGGGCGCCGCCGCCTGGTGGCCAACTTCAAAGGCTCCAATAGCGCACCCGCCTGGTCACCCGATGGCCGTACCTTGGCGTTGACGCTGAGTCGCGATGGCGGTTCGCAGATTTATTTGATGGATGCCAACGGTGGAGAACCCAAGCGCCTTGCGCAGTCCACCGCCATCGATACAGAGCCTGTGTTTACTGCGGACGGGAAAACCATTTACTTTGTCAGCGACCGTGGCGGTTCACCGCAGATTTACCGTATGCCCATCAGTGGTGGAAACCCGGAGCGTGTCACCTTCAATGGCACCTACAACATTTCCCCGGCTGTTAGTCCGGATGGCAAGTGGCTGGCCTATGTGTCTCGCGTTAGCGGCGCGTTCAAGCTACACATCATGGATCTGGCCAGTGGCACCGCCAATGCGATTACGGACACCAGCGCCGATGAAAATCCCAGCTTTTCACCCAACAGCCGTTTGGTGATTTATGCAACTTTGCAGCAGGGGCGTGAAGCCTTGATGACCACTACACTGGACGGAAAAATCAAGGCCCGTCTGGCTGGCCAAAGTGGTGATATCCGGGAGCCCGATTGGGGCCCGGTGCAAAAGTAATCAGATTTAAACAAGGAGTATGGAATGAAGCGGATTTTTTTGGCAATGACAGTGGCGTTGGTTCTGAGTGCCTGTGGCTCGGCTGTCAAATTGGATGACACGAAAGTCGAGGATCGCAAGGGCACTCCCGTTGTTGGTGGGACTACCGATGGTCAAGCTGGCACTGGCAACGTCTCTAATAGGGATGTAAAGAGCAATGACTTGACCGCGGATCAGCAGCGTGATGCCTTCATGAAGTCCACGACGCGTACCGTATATTTCGATTACGACAGCTTCGTCATCCGCTCCGAGTTCCAGTCCGTGATCGAGGCCCATGCCAAGTTCATCAAGGCCGACAAGTCCCGCAAGGTGACCTTGGAGGGCCATACCGACGAGCGCGGTGGTCGTGAATACAACCTGGCGCTAGGTCAAAAGCGTGCTGAAGCCGTGCGCAAGGCGCTGGTTTTGCAGGGCGTAGCAGACAGCCAACTGGAGGCGGTGAGCTTTGGCAAAGAAAAGCCTGCCGCCCTGGGTAACACAGAAGCGGCGATGGAGAAAAACCGCCGCGCTGAAATCAGCTACCGCTGAGCAGACTGATGGCCTTCTCCGCCTTGAAATGCGCTCGCAATGCCACGGCATCGGCATTGCTGCTGCTGACATTGGGCACCGCCTTTGCGGGTCTTTTCGATGACGAAGAGGCGCGCCGAGCGATTCTGGATCTGCGGCAGAGGATAGACACCTTGCGTCAGGAGTCTGAGCAGAAGTTGGCGGAGGAAAGTCGCCGCGCAACCGAGGAGGCCGCGCAGCTGCGCCGTAGCCTGGCAGACTTGCAAAACCAACTAGAAGCCAGCCGGGCCGAGATTGCCAAGCTGCGCGGGCAAGACGAACAGATGGCCCGCGATTTGTCTGAAGTCCAGCGCAAACAAAAGGACTCTGGGCAAACCCTGGAAGACCGCTTGCGCAAATTGGAACCCACGCGTGTGACAGCCGATGGCCGCGAGTTTCTGGCGGAGCCCGCTGAAAAGCGTGACTTTGATGCCGCCTTGGCGATCTTTCGCAAAGGTGAATTCAGCGCTGCCCAAGTGGCGTTCGTTGATTTTGTGAACCGCTATGGCCAGAGTGGTTACCGTCCCTCGGCTCTGTTCTGGTTGGGCAATGCGCAGTACGCCACCAAGGACTACAAAGAAGCGCTGGCCAATTTCCGCATGCTGGTGCAGCAGGCTCCTGACCACATCCGTGTTCCAGAAGCCTTGCTGGCAATTGCCAATTGCCAGTTTGAAATGAAAGACACCAAGGCAGCCCGCAAGACTTTGGAAGAGCTGGTGTCCGGCCATCCTGGCACTGAAGCTGCTGCGGCGGGCAAAGACCGCTTGGCGCGCTTCAAATAATTGCTGGTAGATGCCCGCCGAGACTCCTGACTTGCCAGATGGCGCTGATTTGGTCCGGCGTTTTTCTGGTCTGGACCGTCTGTTGGGGGCTGATCCGGCGCGCCGCGTGCGGAATGCGCACATCATGGTGGTGGGTATAGGTGGGGTGGGCTCTTGGACCGCGGAGGCGCTGGCGCGCAGCGGGGTAGGGCGTATTACCTTGGTGGATATGGATCACATTTCCGAGTCCAACATCAACCGCCAACTCCACGCGCTAACCAACACCGTGGGCATGGCCAAGATTGAGGCCATGCGCCAGCGCATTGCCCTGATCAACCCCGCATGTGAAGTCACCGGTGTGGACGCCTTTGTGGAGCCTGACAGTTGGCTATCTCTGGTTGCGTCAGGCATCGATGGTGTGGTGGACGCCTGCGACCAAGTGCGTGCCAAGGCCGCGATGGCCGCGTGGGCCCGTAAGACCAAAACGCCTTTTATTTCCGTGGGTGCCGCAGGCGGCAAACGGCATGCGCACGCGGTGGACATTGCTGACCTCAGTGAAGTGACGCATGACCCCTTGCTGGCGCAACTGCGCTACCGCCTGCGCAAGGAACATGGCGCACCCAAGAATGGCAAAAAGATCCATGTGGCCTGCGTGTTCAGCAAGGAAGCGGTGGCTGCGCCAGATGCCTCGTGCGACGTGCAATCCGATGGCTCGCTGAACTGTCATGGCTATGGATCACTGGTGACGGTAACTGCCACCTTTGGTATGTGCGCTGCAGGGTGGATGATTGATAAAATATCGCGCGCGTCCTCTAATGGCACTACAAAACACGCTATAATTTGAGGCTTCGCGGGACATGTAACTGAGTTGCAGGTTTTCGTAGGGACCATAGCTCAGTTGGTAGAGCAGCGGACTTTTAATCCGTTTGTCGTGGGTTCGACCCCCGCTGGTCCCACCAAGGTTTTGACGATTTAAGGGAATTTAGCTCAGCTGGTAGAGCAGCGGACTCTTAATCCGTAGGTCGAGAGTTCGAATCTCTCAGTTCCCACCACTTCATTGTGGAATCTAAAAGCCCACTGTTGCAAAACAGTGGGCTTTTTCCTTGCCCTTTTGATGGGGAAAAGGGCCTCAGCCCTCCATCTGTGTGGTCAGCGCCAGCCACTGTTCTTCCAAGGTTTGCAGCTCACCATTCACGGCCTTCAGGCGTTTGCCAGTTTCGGCAATGACGGACGGGTGCGGGTTGGTGGAGAGCTTGCTTTCGAGCTCCGCGCCTTCGGTGTTTAGCGCAGCCATGCGCTCTTCTACCTGGGCAATTTCCTTCTTCAACTTGCGCAGGGCTTCGGGTGCAGGCCCAGTCTTGACGATCACAACCGGGGCCACGGCAACGGGTTTGATGGCCTCTGACTTGGCTTCTTCCTTGGCCAGTTCGCGTTGGCGTTTGGCCTCGTCCAGCAGGTAGCGCTGGTAGTCGTCCAAGTCGCCATCAAACGGCTCCACGCCGCCGCGTGACACCATCCAGAACTCATCGCACACCGAGCGTAAGAGCGCACGGTCGTGGCTCACCAGCATCACAGTGCCTTCGAACTCGTTGAGCGCCATGGCCAGCGCTTCACGGGTTGCCAAGTCCAAGTGGTTGGTAGGCTCATCCAGCAGCAAGAGGTTGGGGCGCTGCCAGACGATCATGCACAGCACCAGGCGAGCCTTTTCGCCACCGCTCATGCTGCCCACGGCCTGTTTGACCATGTCACCGCCAAAGTTGAAGGTGCCCAGGAAGCTGCGCAGGTCCTGCTCGCGTGTTTGCTGGCCCGCAATTTTGCCGGCGGCCGTCATCTCCCGCACCAGGCGGATCATGTGCTCCAGCGGCGACTCGTCGGGCCGCAGCACGTCCAACTCTTGCTGCGCGAAGTAGCCGATGTTCAGGCCCTTGCCCTCTGTCACGTCGCCACCCAAGGGTTGCAAATCGCGCGCCACGGTTTTTACCAGAGTCGATTTACCCTGACCGTTGGCGCCCAGGATGCCGATGCGCTGCCCGGCCAGCACCGATTTGCTGACGTTGTGCACGATCGTGGTGGGCGGTGTGCCTTTGGGGGCATCTTCGGGTGGTGGGTAGCCGAAGCTCACACCGCTCATGGACAACATGGGGTTGGGCAGGTTGGCAGGTTCTTTGAACTCAAATGTGAAGTCCGCCTCGCTGAGCAGCGGCGCGATCTTCTCCATGCGGTCCAGCGCCTTGACCCGGCTTTGTGCCTGCTTGGCCTTGCTGGCCTTGGCCTTGAAGCGGGCAATGAACTTTTGCAGGTGGGCGATCTTGTCTTGCTGTTTGGAAAAAGCGGTTTGCTGCAGCGCCATCTGCTCCGAACGCAGATCCTCGAACTTGCTGTAGTTGCCGCCGTAGCGCACCAGCTTGCCCGCGTCGATGTGCAGCGTTACGTTGGTCACAGCATCCAAAAACTCGCGGTCGTGGCTGATGACGACCATGGTGCCTTCGTATTTCTTGAGCCAGGCTTCCAGCCAGACCAAAGCGTCCAAGTCCAAGTGGTTGGTGGGTTCGTCCAGCAGCAGCAAGTCACTGGGGCACATCAGCGCGCGCGCCAGTTGCAGGCGCATGCGCCAGCCACCCGAGAAGCTGTTGACGGGTTTGTCCAGCTCGGTGGTCTTGAAGCCCAAGCCCAGAATCAGCGCCTGGGCGCGGGCAGCGGCGTCGTATTCACCCGCATCCTGCAGGGCGGTGTAGGCGTGGGCCATGCGGTCGTAGTCATCGGTAGCCTCCGCAGCCGCCACTTCGGCGCGCGCGGCACCCAACTGGGTGTCGCCTTCCACCACAAAGTCGGTCGCACCCTGGTCGGTCTCAGGCATGTCCTGGGCCACCTGGCCCATGCGCCATTGGGTGGGAATGTAGTACTCACCGGCGTCTTCGTGCAGGTTGCCGTTGAGCAGCGCAAACAATGAGGACTTGCCAGCACCGTTGCGCCCCACCAGGCCGACCTTTTCGCCAGGGTTCAGGGTAACGGAAGCACTTTCGAGGAGCACCTTGGCGCTACGGCGCAGGGTGACATTTTTTAAGGTAATCATTTCGGGGACTCAGCTATTAATTCATTCAGGGTTTTCAGGCCTGGGGGTTGGCGAGGGCTGGTAGACGGGGGGCTCCGTTCTACGGCGCATCTCGCGGGCGAACACTTTGGGTTCGCAGTGGGCCACCATCCCCAGCGATGCATCCTGGCGCTCTAGGAAAAAATTCGTAGCAGCAGGTTAGGGGGAGGGGGCGCAGTGAGGTCAAGGAGGAGGCCGTAGGCCGGGGGACACGAACGTAGCTCCCTACCCCTGGCCTGTTGCGGGCTCAGCACGGAGCCTCGGGGTTAAAGCAACAAAGCCTCCTTGGTCACCAACAACACCTGCTCTTCACCCGCACTGGTTTCCAGCCAGACCACTTCCAGCGCAGGAAAGGCGGCTTCAAAGAAGTCGCGTTCATTGCCGATTTCGAGCACCAGCACACCCTCGGGCGCCATGTGCAACGGAGCTTGCTGCAGCAGGGTGCGCACAAAGTCCATGCCATCGCCGCTACCGCCAGACTGGTTGCCGTCCAGCGCGATAAAGGGCTCCGCCTTGTACTCAGCGGGCAAGGCGGCCATGCTCTGCGCGTTCACATACGGTGGGTTGCAGAGAATCAAATCAAACGGGCCAGGCAGGGCGGCCAAGCCGTCAGACTCGACGAGTCGCACACGTTCCTGCAGGCTGTGTTTGTCCACGTTGATGCGGGCCACGGCCAGCGCATCGGCCGAAATGTCGGCACCAGTAACTTCCACTTCCGGATAGACCATGGCTGCCAGAATGCCCAGACTGCCGTTGCCGGTACACAGGTCCAGCACACGGTGGGTGCTTTCCTTCAGCCAGTAATCGATGCTGCCATCCACCAGCAGCTCGGCAATCAGCGAGCGCGGCACGATGACGCGCTCGTCCACATAAAACGGCACGCCTTGCAACCAGGCCTCGTTCGTCAGGTAGGCCGCTGGCTTGCGGGTACTGATGCGCGCTCCTAAAAGCGTAGCTGCTCGCGCATATTCCTCGGGGGCTACAGGCCGATTTGACTCTATATCGCCGGCGTCCAACGGTGTATCCAGCGGCAGGCCCAACGCGTGAAGCACCAGCCAGGTGGCTTCGTCACGCGCATTGGTGGTGCCGTGGCCAAAGGAGACCTTGGCGTCGGTGAGCTGCTGGGTGGCCTGGGCCACCAGTTCTGCCAAGGTCATGCCTGCGCCTGACGGTTCAGGTTGACCAGCACCTGGCGGTAGATGTTCTTCAGCGGCTCGATATCCGCCACCGCCACAAACTCGTTGATCTTGTGGATGGTGGCGTTGGGCGGGCCCAGTTCAATCACCTGGGGGCAGACCTGGGCGATAAAGCGCCCGTCGCTGGTGCCGCCGGTGGTGGACAGCTGCGTCTCAATGCCGGTCTCTGAGCGTATGGCGTCGCGCACTGCGTCCACCAGAGTGCCCGGTGTGGTGAGGAAGGGCAGGCCGCCCACGGTCCAGGCCAGGTCGTATTCCAGTTCATGCTTTTCCAGCACGCTGGCCAGGCGCTTTTGCAGCGACTCGGGCGTGGACTCGGTGGAGAAGCGGAAGTTGAAATCGATCACCACATGACCCGGAATCACATTGCTGGCGCCGGTGCCGCCGTGCATATTGCTGACTTGCCAGGTGGTGGGCGGGAAGAAGTCGTTGCCACGGTCCCACTCGATGCCCACCAGCTCGGCCAGCGCAGGCGCGGCCAGGTGGATGGGGTTTTTGGCCAGGTGCGGGTAGGCAATGTGGCCCTGCACGCCCTTGACCGTGAGCTTGCCGCTCATGGTGCCGCGCCGACCGTTCTTGATCATGTCGCCGGTGCGTTCCACCGAGGTGGGCTCACCCACGATGCAGTAGTCCAGCACTTCGCCACGCGCCTTCAACGTGTTGCAGACCACCACGGTGCCGTCATTGGCGGGGCCTTCCTCATCGCTGGTCAGCAGCAGGGCGATGTTGAGCTGCGGGTCGGGGTTGGTGGCCAAAAACTCTTCGATGGCCACCACAAACGCCGCCAGCGAGGTTTTCATATCGCTGGCGCCGCGGGCAAACAGCTTGCCGTCGCGGTGGGTGGGCACAAAGGGCGCACTGTCCCATTGCTCCAGCGGGCCGGTAGGCACCACGTCAGTGTGGCCGGCAAACACCAAAGTTTTTGCTACGATTTTGCTAGCCGCTGGCGCAGTATTGACGGGGGCTGCAGCCCGTTTTGCCCACAAATTGGTGACACGGAAGTCGGCCGGGCCGCTTGCTATGGTCTCGCAGACAAAGCCCAGAGGGGCCAGGCGTTGGGCAATCAGGGCTTGGCAGCCGCCATCCAGCGGGGTGACCGACGCCATGGAAAGCAGCTGCTCGGTGAGCTGCAGTGTTGTTGTCATCAGTGCTTCACGTCCAGGGTAATTTCGGTGAACGAGGCTTCTTCTTCCTCTTCCACCGCAGCGGCCGGCTTGGCGGCTTTGCTGAAATCGTTTTGCAGGCGCCACAACAGGTTGGTGGGCGAGTCGGCGTGGGACAGGCCCTCTTTGCGTTCGACCACGCCTTCCACAATCAGGCGGGCGATGTCGTGCTCGAAGGTTTGCGAGCCCTCGGCCATGGACTTTTCCATGGCTTCCTTCACCCCCGAGAAGTCACCTTTTTCAATCAGCTCGGCAATCAGCTTGGTGTTCAGCAGTACCTCGGCGGCCGGCGTGCGCATGCCCGAAGTTGTGCGCAGCAGGCGCTGCGACACCACGGCGCGCAGGGCCGCGGACAGGTCGCCCAGCATGGTCTGTCGCACTTCCACAGGGTAGAAGCTCAGAATCCGGTTCAGCGCCTGGTAGCTGTTGTTGGCGTGCATGGTGGCCAGGCACAGGTGGCCCGACTGCGCGTAGGCAATGGCTGCCGACATGGTTTCACGGTCGCGGATCTCACCAATCAGGATCACGTCAGGCGCCTGGCGCAGTGCGTTTTTCAGCGCCACTTGCAGGTTTTGCGTGTCGGTACCGATTTCGCGCTGGTTGACGATGGATTTCTTGTTCTTGAACAAAAACTCCACCGGGTCTTCGATGGTCAGGATGTGGCCCGAGACGTTTTCGTTGCGGTAGTCCATCATGGACGCCAGCGTGGTGCTCTTGCCCGCTCCGGTCGCACCCACCATCAGTAGCAGGCCACGCTTTTCCATGATCAGGTCGCCCAGAATCGGTGGCAGCTGCAGGTTCGCCAGGGTAGGAATGTCCACCGCGATGTAGCGGATCACGGCGGCGATGGACCCCCGCTGGCGCATGGCGCTGACGCGGAAGCGGCCCACCCCCGCCATCGGAAAGCCCACGTTCAGCTCCCCTTCGACGTCCAGCAGGGCCATCTGTTCGGGCGAAAGCACCTCGGCCAGCAGGTTCTTGGGCGCGTCGGCCGGCAGTACCTGGCTGTTGATGGGTACGCACTGGCCATTGATCTTGATCAGCGCAGGGGCGTGCGCGGACAAGTACACATCCGACGCCTTCTTGTCACCCATGAGGCGAAGAATGCGCTCCATCGTTCCCGATGGTTGGGGCGTGGTGGTGGCCATGGCGTACCTCTCAGAACAGGTCTATGGGTTTAATCGCGCTCAATCACGCAAGAGGTCATTGAGCGATGTCTTGGAGCGCGTCTGGGCGTCCACACGCTTGACGATGATGGCCGCGTACAGGCTGTATTTGCCGTCATTCTTGGGCAGGCTGCCGCTGATGACCACGGAGCCGGAGGGGATGCGGCCGTAGGTCACGGTGTCGGTGGCACGGTCGTAAATGGGGGTACTTTGGCCGATGTACACGCCCATGGAGATCACCGAATTTTCTTCCACGATCACGCCTTCGACCACTTCGGAGCGGGCGCCGATGAAGCAGTTGTCTTCAATGATGGTGGGGCCGGCCTGCATGGGTTCCAGCACGCCGCCAATGCCCACGCCGCCGGACAGGTGCACATGCTTGCCGATCTGCGCGCAGGAGCCCACGGTGGCCCAGGTGTCGACCATGGTGCCTTCGTCCACATAGGAGCCGATGTTGCAGTAGGAAGGCATCAAGATCACGCCCTTGCCCTGGAAGCTGCCGCGGCGCGCCACGGCGGGTGGCACTACGCGCACACCGCTGGCCTTGAGGTCGGCTTCGGACATGCCGGAGAACTTGGTGCCCACCTTGTCGTAAAAGCCCAGATCGCCAGATTGCACGATAGCGTTGTCTTTGAGGCGGAAGCTCAGCAGTACGGCCTTCTTGATCCACTGGTGGGTGGTCCACTGGCCCACGGCTTCGCGCGTTGCTACACGCAGGCGGCCAGCGTCGAGTTCGTTCAGCACATGCTCCACGGCATCGCGCACTTCAGCGGGAGCGGAAGCGACGGAGATGTTGGCGCGGTCTTCCCACGCGGCTTCGATAACGGTTTGCAGTTGTTGGCTCATAGGGCTTTTGAGAAGGGAAAAGTGGTTGAAAGACTCAGGAAACTCGGGATTTCACAAACTGGACGATGCGCTGCGCGGCTTCCACGCACTCTGCGGCTTCGGCCACCAGCGCCATGCGGATGCGCTGCGCGCCAGGGTTGCTGCCATGGGCCTCGCGGGCCAGGTAGCTTCCGGGCAAGACCGTCACATTGTAAAGAGCGAGCAGGTCGCGCGCGAAATCCGTGTCGCTGCCCTCGACCTTGGCCCACAAATAAAAGCCCGCATCGGGCAGGGCCACGTCCATTACCTCGGCCAGCATGGGGGTCACCTGGGTAAACTTGTCGCGGTACTGCGCACGGTTTTCCACCACGTGGGCCTCGTCATCCCAAGCCGCTGCGCTGGCAGTTTGCACCACCATGCTCATGGCGCTGCCGTGGTAGGTGCGGTACAGCAAAAACTGCTTGATGAGCTTGGCGTCGCCCGCGCAAAAGCCGCTGCGCATGCCCGGAACATTGCTGCGCTTGGACAGGCTGGTGAAGGACAACAGGTTCTTGAAGTCGCTGCGGCCCAGCTTGGCGGCAGCCTCCAGGCCGCCCAGAGGCGGCTCATCGCGGAAGTAAATCTCGCTGTAGCACTCGTCGGAGGCGATCACAAAGCCATATTGGTCGCTCAGCGCGAACAGCTTGGCCCATTCGGACAGTGGCATCACCGCGCCAGCCGGGTTGCCGGGGGAGCAGACATACAGCAGCTGGGTACGGGCCCACACGTCGGCCGGCACGCTGTCCCAGTCCTGCGCAAAGTTGCGCGCCGGGTCGGACGCCACGAAGTAAGGCTGGGCACCGCAGAGCAGGGCCGCGCCTTCGTAGATTTGGTAGAACGGATTCGGGCACACCACCTGCACGGGACCGCGCGCGTCGGCCTTCTCGGGGTTCACCACCGTCTGGGCAAAGGCAAACAGCGCCTCACGCGAGCCGTTGATGGGCAGCACCTGGGTGGCGGCGTCCAGCTGAAGGCCGTAGCGGCGCTCCAGCCAGCGCACCATGGAATTTCGCAGCTTGGCATCGCCTGTGGTGGCGGGGTAGGCCGACAGGCCGCCGTCGGCGCTGCGGATGGCGTCGCAGTAGGCGTCTTTGATCAGATCGGGCGTAGGGTGGCGGGGCTCGCCAATGCCCAAGCTGATGGGCCGATAGGCAGGGTTGGGGGTGATGGTGGAGAACAGCTGGCGCAGGCGTTCAAAGGGGTAGGCTTGCAGGCGCGACAAATTCGGGTTCATGGGGCGGCATTATCCCCTGAGTCCCCGGCGCATCCGGGCATAACGCGCCCTACAGCGGGTTGGCGTGGCGGTGGTTTTCAGGCTGTAACGTTTGCCCAGCGCTGCGTAGCGGATACAGCACCTGCTACACAGTATCATCGGGGGCCATTCGTCAGTCACCGCTGGCTGATTAATCCAATGAAATCAACTGCTTAGAGCAGATACCACCGATCCGTGCGCCTCAATTCCATCAAGTTATCCGGCTTCAAGTCCTTTGCGGAGCCCACCAACTTCCTGTTGCCGGGGCAACTGGTGGGCGTGGTCGGCCCCAACGGCTGCGGCAAATCCAACATCATGGATGCGGTGCGCTGGGTGCTGGGTGAGAGCAAGGCCAGCGAGTTGCGTGGTGAGTCCATGCAGGACGTGATCTTCAACGGCACCACGAGCCGCAAGCCGGCCAGCCGCGCCAGCGTGGAACTGGTGTTTGACAACGCGGACCACCGCGCCGGTGGCCAGTGGGGCCAGTTTGGTGAAATCGCGGTCAAGCGCGTGCTGACGCGCGATGGTGGGTCCAGCTACTTCATCAACAACCAGCCCGTGCGCCGCCGCGACGTGCAGGACGTGTTTCTGGGCACCGGCCTGGGCCCACGTGCCTACGCCATCATTGGCCAGGGCACGATTTCCCGCATCATCGAGTCCAAGCCCGAAGAGCTGCGCCTGTTCCTCGAAGAGGCCGCGGGCGTTTCCAAATACAAAGAACGCCGCCGCGAGACCGAGAACCGCTTGTCAGACACGCGTGAGAACCTGACCCGCGTGGAAGACATCCTGCGCGAACTCAACGCCAACCTCGACAAGCTGGAAAAACAGGCCGAGGTAGCGCAGAAGTACAACGCGCTGCAGGCCGAAGTCACGCAGAAACAGCACCAGCAGTGGTTCCTGAAGCGCGCCGAGGCGCTGGCCGATCAGGCCAAGGTGCAGTCCGAAGGCTTGGGTGCCGTCAACGCGCTGGAATCGCGCATGGCCGATCTGCGCCATATCGAAGCCGACCTGGAAACCGTGCGCCAGGCTCACTATGCCGCTGGTGACCAGGTGAACCAGGCCCAGGGCCTGTTGTACGAGGCCAGCACCGATGTGGGCCGCCTGGAAGCTGAAATCCGCTTTGTGGTGGAAGGCCGCCAGCGCGTGGAGCAGCGCCTGGTGACGCTGAAAGACCAAATCGCCGAATGGGCCGTGCGCCGCGACGATGCGCAGGCCGAAATCGAACGCCTGGCCGAGCTGGCCGCCTTGGGCGAAGAACAAACCGAGCTGCTGGCCGCCCAAGTGGAAGAGCAGGCCATGCAACTGCCCGACATGGAAGAGGCCGTGGCCAAGGCGCAAAACGCGGCCAACGACCAGCGCGGTAGTGTGGTCCAGGTGCAGCAGCAGATCCAGGTGCTGGCCGCCGAACAACGAAGTATCGAAGAGCAAAGCCGTCAGTTGAACACCCGCCGCGACCGCCTGATGACGGACCGCAACGCACTGTCCGCCCCGGACGAAGCCCGCCTGATCAGCCTGCAGGAGCAGCTGGAAGCTGCGCAGGAAACCAACCAGATCGCCGAGGCCCGCCTGCATGAGCTGCAGGAATCCGTGCCCCAACTGGACGAAGCCCGCCGCACCCAGCAGCAAACCGTGAACGACGAATCGGCCAAGCAGGCAGATTTCTCGGCCCGGCTGGAAGCGCTGAAGGCCTTGCAAGAGAAGGTCAAGACCGACGGCAAGCTGCAGCCCTGGCTGGCCAAACATGGGCTGGACCATTTGCAGGGCCTGTGGACCCGCATCCATATCGAACAGGGCTGGGAAAACGCACTGGAAGGCGCATTGCGTGAACGCATGGGCGCGCTGGAAGTGTCGCGGCTGGAAATGCTGCGTGCCTTTGCGGTGGATGCACCGCCCGCCAAGCTCGCGTTCTACAGCCCACCGCTGGCAGCCGCGCCCGAGCGCAGCGCAGCGTTTCCGCGCTTGTCAGACTTGCTGCGGGTGAATGATGTCGGCCAAAAGGCCGTGCTGACCGATTGGTTGCAAGGCTGCTACACCGCCAGCAGCTTTGAAGATGCCCTGGCCCAGCGCGACAAGCTGCAGGCCGGCGAAAGTATTTATGTGAAGTCCGGCCATGTGGTCACAGCACACGGTGTGAGTTTTTATGCGCAGGACAGTGAGCAGGCTGGCCTGCTGGCCCGCGCGCAGGAAATTGAAAACCTGGAAAAGCAGCTGCGTGCCCAGCAGCTGATTGCTGATGAATCCCGCGTGGCGCTGAGCCGCGCCGAGAGCGCCTACGCCGAGAGCGCCCAGCGCCTGGTGGGCGTGCGCCGCGAGGCCGCAGAAACCCAAAGCCGTGCGCACGAGCTGCAAGTGGAGACACTGCGCCTGTCCCAGTTGCTGGAGCAAACCCGGGCGCGCAGCGCGCAGATCGAAGCCGATATGGCCGAGGTGGAAGCCCAGCTGGACGACCTGCAAGAGCGCCGCGTGGAAGCCGAAGGCCGTTTCGAGTCGCTCGACATGCAGCTGGCCGACAGCCAGGAGCGCCATGCCCAGCTCGAAGAGCGCGTGATCGAAGGCCAGCGCAAGCTGGTGCAGTGCCGTGAGCAACAGCGCACGCTGGAGCGCCAGGCGCAAGAGGCGGTTTTCGCCCAGCGCAGCCTGCAAGCCCGCAACGCTGAACTGTCGCGTGCTATCGAAACTGCAGCGCAGCAAACGCAGAATATTCTGTCGGAAGAACAGCGCGCGCAGGAAGAACTGACGCGCCTGACCGACGCGGCCGCCCAGGCTGGCTTGCAAAACGCACTGGCTCTGAAGCTGGAGCGCGAGCAGGCCCTGGGCGCCAAGCGCAGCGAATACGACGACCTGACCGCCAAGCTGCGCGCCAGCGACGAGCGCCGCATGCAGCTGGAGCGCGAGCTGGAGCCGCTGCGCCAGCGCATCACCGAATTCCAGCTCAAGGAGCAGGCCGCGCGCCTGGGCTTCGAGCAGTTTGAAGCCCAGCTGGTGGATGCCCAGGCCGACCTGGAAGCCATCGAACAAAGCATCAAGGACGGCAATGTGCGCCTGTTTGGCATGCAGGGCGATATCGACCGCCTGCACCGCGAGATTGCCGCGCTGGGTGCGGTCAACCTGGCTGCGCTGGACGAGCTGGCCGCGGCACGCGAACGCAAGCAATTCCTCGACGCACAAAACGTGGACCTGACCCAGGCCATGAACACGCTGGAAGACGCGATCCGCAAGATCGACGCCGAAACGCGCGAACTGCTGTCGGGCACCTTTGACCAGGTGAATATGCACTTTGGTCGCATGTTCCCCGAGCTGTTTGGTGGCGGCAATGCACGCCTGGTCATCACGGGCGACGAAATTTTGGACTCGGGTGTGCAGGTAATTGCCCAGCCACCCGGCAAGAAGAACCAGACCATCCACCTGCTGTCCGGTGGCGAAAAGGCGCTGACGGCCATTGCGCTGGTGTTCGCCATCTTCCAACTGAACCCCGCACCGTTCTGCTTGCTGGACGAGGTGGACGCGCCGCTGGATGATGCCAACACCGAACGCTATGCCAAACTGGTCTCCAGCATGAGCAAGGGCACGCAGTTCTTGTTCATCAGCCACAACAAGATCGCCATGGAAATGGCCGAGCAATTGATCGGCGTGACCATGCAGGAGCAGGGCGTGTCCCGTATCGTGGCCGTGGACATGGAGTCTGCCGTCACCTTGGCTGAACTGGCGTGAGCGCCAGCAACCCACACAAGACCTAACGATGAGCAACTTACAACTCGGACTGGCAATCGCAGGCGGCGTGGTGCTCGCCGGCGTGGTGGCGCACAGCGCCTGGACCTCGCGCCGCAACGCGCCGCGCCAGGCCCAGCCAGAGCCCGCGACCGACGACACGCAGCCCACCACCGACCGCGAACCCACGCTGTCCGACAGTGCGCTGGAAACGCCCGCGTTCACGCTGCCCCAAGCGCCGCGCCGCCCGGCGATGGACTCGCTGATCGATGTGATCGCTACGGTGGCGTTGGACCCTTCAGTCACTGCCGTGTCGGGCGAAGCCGCTTTGGCCGCCTTGCCCAGTACGCGCCGCGCTGGCACCAAGCCGTTCTCGGTCGAGGGGTACAACCTGATCACCCTGGTATGGGAAGCGCCCGGCCTTGGCCAACGCTACGGCGGTTTCCAGGCTGGTGTGCAGTTGGCCAACCGCTCGGGCGCGCTCAACGAGATTGAATATTCCGAGTTCGTGGTGAAGACGCAGGCCTTTGCCGACGCCATCAACGCCACGCCCGAATTTCCAGAAATGCTGGACGAGGTGGCGCGTGCCCGTGAGTTGGACCAGTTCGCCAGCGCGCACGATGCGCAGTTGGGCTTCACCATCCGCGCCCGCAACGCGTCGTGGAGCCCCGGCTACATCCAGCAAAACGCGGCGCGCCTGGGTTTTGTGCCCGGCGTGATCCCCGGGCGCCTGGTGCTGCCGTGCTCGGTTGACGGCCTGCCGCCGCTGCTGGTACTGAGCTTTGACTCCCAAGCCGCGCTGGCCGAAGACCCTGCCCAATCCGCCATCCGCGACATCAGCCTGCACCTGGATGTAGCCCAGGTGGACCGTGCCGAGCAGCCGTTTGAACGCATGCGTGAAGCCGCATCCGCCCTGGCCCAGGCCATGGAAGGCGTGGTGACCGACGACAACGGCCAGCCGCTGGCCGCGCAGACCATGGACGTGATTGGCACCGAGCTGCAAACCCTGTACGACACGCTGGAGCAGCGTGACCTGGCCGCAGGATCGCCGCTGGCACGGCGTTTGTTCAGCTAACTTTTTTTGGGTCAGGTATGGCGACGCTGGACTTGTTTTCTTCCGAGCCGGCCACGCCGGACTACGCTCAATTACAGGCGCTGCGCGCGCAACTGCACCTCCATGCACACCAGTACTACGTGCTGGACGAGCCCTCGATTCCTGATGCCGAATACGACCGCCTGTTCCAGGCGCTGCAGGCCATCGAGGCCGCGCACCCTGAATGGGTGACGCCCGACTCGCCCACGCAACGCGTGGGTGGCAAGCCGCTGGACGCCTTTGCCACCGTGCGCCATGTGGTGCCCATGCTCAGCATCCGCACCGAGACCGATACCGAATCCACCGGTGCCCAAGCCTTCGATGCCCGCGTGCGCAAAGAGCTGGGCCTGGGTGAGGCCGATGCACCCGTGGAGTACGTGGCCGAACTCAAGTTCGACGGTCTGGCCATGAGTTTGCGCTACGAGCAGGGCGTGCTGGTGCAGGCCGCCACGCGCGGCGACGGTGAGTATGGCGAGGACGTCACGCAGAATATCCGCACGATTGGCCAAATCCCCTTACGTCTTCCTGAGGGCGTGCCCGCGGTGCTGGAAGTGCGTGGCGAGGTCTACATGCGCCGCGACGATTTCGAGGCCATGAATGAGAAGCAGCGCGAGAAGGGTGAAAAGACCTTCGTGAACCCGCGCAATGCCGCCGCCGGTGCCGTGCGCCAGCTGGACCCTGGCATTGCAGCCCAGAGGCCCCTGAGCTTTTTTGCCTACGGCCTGGGTGAGGTGACGGCAGCGGAGCAGGGTGGCCCGGCCTTCGCCACGCACTACGCCATGCTGCAAATCCTGAAATCATGGGGTTTTCCGGTTGCAGCCCTCGTGGACATTGCGCGAGGCGCTCCTGAATTAATAGCGTATCACCAACGCATCGGTGCCTCGCGTGACCAGTTGCCCTATGACATCGACGGTGTGGTCTACAAGGTCAACAGCCTGGCGTTGCAGCGACAGCTGGGCTTTGTGACCCGCGAGCCGCGCTGGGCCGTGGCGCACAAATACCCGGCGCAAGAACAGATCACCAAGGTGCTGGGTATTGACGTGCAAGTGGGCCGCACCGGCAAGCTCACGCCCGTGGCGCGGCTCGATCCGGTGTTTGTGGGTGGCACCACCGTGTCCAACGCCACGCTGCACAACCTGTTTGAACTGCGGCGTAAGAGGGTGCGCGTGGGCGATAGCGCCATCGTGCGCCGAGCGGGTGATGTGATTCCTGAAGTGGTGGGTGTTGTGAGCGCGGGTCCGCGTGCCAGCTACGTACCCAACTTCCGTATGCCCCGCCAATGCCCGATCTGCGGCAGCGATGTGGTGCGCGAAAAGACCGAGATGAACCACCGCTGCAGCGGCGGTCTGTTTTGCCCGGCGCAGCGCAAGCAGGCCATCCTGCACTACGCCCAGCGCCGCGCGGTGGAGGTGGAAGGTCTGGGCGAGAAACTGGTGGACCAGTTGGTGGAGAGCAACACCATCCGCACGCTGCCCGACCTCTACAAGCTGGGACTCAGCACCCTGGCCGCGCTGGACCGCATAGCGGAGAAGTCGGCACAGAACATCGTTGCCGCGCTGAAAAAGTCCAAGCAAACCACGCTGCCGCGCTTTCTGTTTGGTCTTGGGATTCGCCATGTGGGCGAGGCTACGGCCAAGGAGCTGGCGCGCCACTTCGGCACCTTGGACGCCATCATGAATGCCTCCGAAGAAGCCCTGACCGGTGTGAGCGACGTGGGCCCCATCGTCGCCAAAAGCCTGCACACCTTTTTTGCGCAGGAACACAACCGCGAAGTGGTGGAACAGCTGCGCGCCTGCGGCGTGACCTGGGCAGAGGGCGAGCCCGCAGCGCAAGCGCCCAAGCCCCTGGCCGGCAAGACCTTTGTGTTGACGGGCACCTTCCCCACCTTGAGCCGCGACCAGGCCAAAGACCTGCTGGAAGCCGCCGGCGCCAAAGTCGCAGGTTCGGTCAGCAAGAAGACCAGCTATGTGGTCGCTGGCACTGAGGCTGGTAGCAAGCTGGACAAAGCGAATGAATTGGGTGTGCCCGTGCTGGACGAGGCCGCCATGCTGGAGATGCTGAAATGACCGTCCGCGATATTCTCAAAATGGGCGACCCGCGCCTGCTGCGCGTGGCGCAACCGGTGACCGAGTTCGACACCGACGCGCTGCATCTGCTGATCACCGACATGCTGGACACCATGCGGGCGGTCAATGGTGCCGGGCTGGCGGCGCCGCAGATTGGGGTGGACCTGCAGCTGGTCATCTTTGGCAGCAATGACCGCAACCCGCGCTACCCAGACCGGCCCGTCGTGCCGCCCACGGTGCTAATCAACCCGGTGATCACCCCACTGGGCGAGGCCGAGGAAAGCGACTGGGAGGGCTGCCTGTCGGTACCGGGCCTGCGCGGCGTGGTGCCACGCTGGGCGCATATCCGCTACACGGGGTTTGACCAGTATGGCGACGCTATCGACCGCACGGTGGATGGTTTCCACGCGCGCGTGGTGCAGCACGAGTGCGACCACCTGATCGGCAAGCTCTACCCCATGCGGGTGCGGGACTTTGCCCAGTTTGGCTATACCGAGGTGCTATTCCCCGGCATTGCGGCAGCCGAGGATGACTGAAAGCGTAGCACCATGCTACTAAAAATGTAGCTGCTTGCGCAGTGTTAACGGGGGCTAGGGGCTTATTTGCACCAGGGGAGGGTGGCCCTGTCTGTACGACCGGGGTGTTTGGCGGTAAGCTGCTTCACAAAATAACAGTCGTTGCAGTGTTCCCATGGTCAAAACCACGCGCCATTTTTTTGCGGGTTTAGGAATCGGTCCCCGGATCGTAGTGGCGTTCGCCTTGGTGTTTGGCCTGATGGGCAGTGTGGGCCTCTTGCTCATGAAAAACAGCCTCTTGCCTACGTTTGACAGCATTGAGCGCCGCATCGCGCTCGACAGCGCCAAACGCGTGGTCAGCGGCTTTGACGAGCAGATGGCGGCGGTGAGCGCGCTGAACCACGACTGGGCCTTCTGGGACGAGCTGTACTTCCACCTGTTACGCCCCGACAAGGTTTTTGAGCGCAGCAACATCGGCAGCGCTGCCATGTTGACCTCCAACCTCAACGCCGTGCTGCTGCTAGACCGCCAGCACCAAATAGTGGGATTTGGCGCCCGCGAACTCAGTGGTGGCGTGATGCCACGTGCGCAGGACATGCTGGTGCCGCTGCTGCGGCGCTGGGTCCACAAGCCGCAAAACCCCAAAGCCACCGAGTGCGGCCTGGCCTGGCTGCAGACCAAGCTGGCCGCCGTGTGCTGGACCCAGGTGGTGCACAGCGACGGCAGCGGCCCCGCTGCTGGCACCGTGGTGATGGCCCGCGAGCTGGAGGCTGCCACGCTGGCCGGCATTGCACAGAACGCTGGGGCCGCCTTCACGCTGGACCCCACCGACGGTAGCGCAGCAGATGCTCCGCGCGAACCGACAGACACCTGGAAGTTGCCGGATTTCCATTTTCTGGCGCATGGTGATGTGGGCGTGCAGTACAGCCCCGCCACCATCACCCTGAAATACCGGCTGGAAGACCTGGAAGGCGACCCGTTGGCCTGGGTGCACATGCGCATGGAGCGCAGCCTGATGGCGCAGGCGCAGCACGTGGTGACGGATGTGTTGTTCCAATTGGCGGCCGTGGCCCTGACCACCGGGCTGGTGCTGCTGCTGGCGGTGCACTGGTGGCTGGTGCGCCCGATTGCGCGCCTGCATGCCGACGTGGTGGCGTTGAGTGCCTCCCGCCGCTGGGACAGCGTGCTGCGCTACGACCGCCCCGACGAAATTGGGGCGCTTACGCAGGGCGTGAATGGGTTGCTGGCCGTGCTGCGCGCGCAGGTGGATTCGCTGGAAACCCTGTCCAGCACCGACGCGCTCACCGGCATCGCCAACCGCAGGCTTTTCGACGAACGCCTGGGCCTGGAGCTGGGCCGACTGGCACGACGTACAGCACCGTTGTCCCTGTTGCTGCTGGATGTGGACCACTTCAAGCTGTACAACGATCACTACGGCCATCCCAAGGGTGATGTGGTGTTACAGCATCTGGGCCGTCTGCTGCAAACCTGCGGCCGCCAGCAGGACCTGCCTGCACGCCTGGGTGGTGAGGAGTTTGCCATGCTGCTGCCCGACACCGATGCAGTCGGAGCCCGTGCGTTGGCGGACAAGATCATGAAGGCGCTGGAGGCGCTGAACCTGGAGCATGTGCGTTCTCCCACCGCCGCCACGTTGACCGTGAGCATTGGCGTGTCCACCTGGACCACCGTTCAGGGTAGTGGTGCCGAGCTATTTGCCCAGGCAGACAAGGCGCTGTATGCGGCCAAGCACAGCGGGCGCATGCGCACCTGTGTGTACGGCGCGCCCGATGTGCCTAGGCTTTGAGGGCGTCCAGCAGTTCGGTTTCGATCTCGATCTGGGCACGGTTGTGCTGCAGCTGCGGGCCGTGGATCAGAAAGGTATCTTCCACGCGCTCGCCCAGCGTAGCTACCTTGGCCAATTGCACCTCGATCTGGTGGCGCGCCAGCACCCGGGCCACGCTGTAAAGCAGGCCCAGGCGGTCGCTGGCCGAGATATTGAGCAGCCAGCGCTGCGCTTTTTCATCGGGCTTAAGTGACACGCGCGGCGCAATAGGAAAGCTCTTGACCCGGCGCGACACCCTGCCGCGGCTGGGGGCGGGCAGGGGGCCGGCTTCGGCAATGGCTTGCGCCAAGCCACTCTCCAGCAGGCTGGTCGTCTCGCGGTAGTGCTCGTCCATATCCGCGGTGGTGACGATCTGGAAGGTGTCCAGCGCGTAGCCCTTGTTGGTGGTGTGGATGCGCGCATCCAGAATGCTGAAGCCACCCTGGTCGAAGTAACCGCAGATGCGGGCAAACAGGTCGGTCTGGTCCTGGGTGTAGACCAGCACCTGCAGGCCTTCGCCCACGGGGGAGCGGCGCACCCGCACGATGGGCAGGGCTGTGGTCACGTGGCGGGACAACTGCTTGGTATGCCAGGCGATGTCGGCCGCATCGTGGCGCATGAAGTAGCTCACGTCCAGCGTGTCCCACAGCGGTTTGTGGGCCTCAAATGGCATGGCGTACAGCGCCACCATCACCAGCGCTTCACGCTTGCGGGCCTCCACCTCGGCGTCGGGGTCGGGTGCGCGGCCACCGAGCGCGCGAGCGGTGTACTTGTACAGGTCTTCCAGCAGCTTGCCCTTCCAGGCATTCCATACCTTGGGACTGGTGCCGCGGATGTCGGCTACGGTCAGCAGGTACAGCGCGGTCAGGTAGCGCTCGTTGCCCACACGCTTGGCAAAGTCGGCAATGACGGCGGGGTCGGACAGGTCGGACTTCTGCGCGATACGGCTCATGGCCAAGTGTTCGCCGACCAGGAATTCGATGAGCTTGGCGTCTTCCGTGGCAATACCATGCTGCTTGCAGAAACGGCGTGCTTCCACAATGCCCAGCTCGGAATGGTCACCACCACGGCCCTTGGCAATGTCGTGGAACAGGGCGGCCACATACAAAATCCAGGGCTTATCCCACCCAGAGGCCAGTTGCGAGCAGAACGGATACTCATGCGCGTGCTCCACCATGAAGAAGCGTCGCGCATTGCGCAGCACCATCAGGATGTGCTGGTCCACGGTGTAGACGTGGAACAGGTCGTGCTGCATCTGGCCTACGATCTTGCGGAACACCCAGAGGTAGCGGCCCAGCACCGAGGTCTGGTTCATCAGCCGCATGGCGTGGGTGATGCCGTCGGGCGCCTGCAGGATCTGCAGAAAGGTAGCGCGGTTGACCGGGTCGCTGCGGAACTTAGCGTCCATGAGGTCGCGCGCGTTGTACAGCGCGCGCAGCGTGCGGGCCGACAGGCCTTTGATGCCCACGGTGGTCTGGTAGACAAGAAAGGTTTCCAGAATGGCATGCGGGTTGCGGCGGTACAGCTCATCGCTGACCACGTCGATCATGCCGGCCTTGTCGTTGAAATGGTCATTGATGCGGCGGGGCGCATGGGTGGAGGGGTTGAGCCGCTCCTCAATGTTCATCAACAAAATCTGGTTGAGCTGGGTGACAGCCTTGGCGGCCCAGTAGTAGCGGCGCATCAGCGCCTCGCTGGCACGTACAAAGCTGCGTTTGTCGGTTTCGGGTGGCGGGGCTGTGTAGCCAAAGGATTCGGCCACCGCGTTTTGCATGTCAAAAATCAGGCGGTCTTCGCGGCGGTTGGCAATCAGGTGCAGGCGTGCCCGGATCAGTAGCAGCAGGGTCTCATTGCGCTGGATTTGTTTGACCTCAAAGTTGGTTGCCAGACCGCTGGCGGCCAAGGCCTGCCAGTCGTCACCATAGCCCGCGGCCTTGGCCACCCACAAGATCACCTGCAGGTCACGCAGACCACCGGGCGACTCTTTGCAGTTGGGTTCCAGCGAGTAGGGCGTGTCTTCAAACTTGGTGTGGCGCTGGCGCATCTCCAGCGTCTTGGCCACAAAGAAAGCCTTGGGGTCCATCGCCGCAAAAAAGGCTTTTTGGAATTGCCCCACCAGCACCTGGTTGCCCGTGATCAGGCGGCACTCTAGGAGCGCAGTTTGCACCGTTACGTCCTTGTCGGCCTCGGCCAGGCAGTCACTCAGGGTGCGTACGCTGGAACCGATCTCCAGGCCCACATCCCAGCAGCTGCCAATGAAGGCTTCTATCTTCTTTTGCAGCTCCGGGTCGAACTCGGGCGACTGCCCATTGGGCAGCAGCACCAGCACATCCACATCCGAATGCGGGAACAGCTCGCCGCGGCCAAAGCCGCCCACGGCCAACAGGGCATAGGGCTCGCCCAGACCAGCGTGCTGCCACAGGCGCACCAGCACGCTGTCGGTGAGCTGGGACATGCGTTGCAGCACCTTGCGTACGGCCCGGCCAGTGGATTGGGGCGTTGCAATGGTTTGCAACAACTGCGCTTTGTGCGCGCGGTATTCGGCGCGCAGGGCCTGCAGCTCAATCATGGGTGCTGAAATGGGAAAAGAAAAACTCAGGCCGCCACAAAGGCCGGTGTGGCCGGGCTGCCGGCCGACAGCGTCAGCACTTCGTAGCCGGTGGGCGTCACCAGTACGGTGTGTTCCCACTGGGCGGAGAGCGAACGGTCCTTGGTCACAATGGTCCAGCCGTCTTTTTCGGGTCCGTCTTTGATGTCCTTGCCACCGGCGTTGATCATGGGCTCGATGGTGAAGGTCATGCCCTCGACCAGCTTTTCCAGCGTGCCGGGGCGGCCATAGTGCAGCACCTGCGGCTCTTCGTGGAAGATACGGCCGATGCCGTGGCCGCAGAACTCGCGCACCACGCTAAAGCCCTGGCCTTCGGCAAACTTCTGGATGGCGTGGCCAATATCACCCAGGTGGATGCCGGGCTTGACCATCTTGATGCCGTGCCACATGGCGTCGTAGGTAATGGCACACAGGCGTTTGGCAGCAATCGAAACCTCACCCACCATGAACATGCGGCTGGTGTCTCCGTGCCAACCGTCCTTGATGACAGTGACGTCGATATTGACGATGTCGCCCTTTTTGAGCTGCTTGTCGTTGGGAATGCCGTGGCAGACCTGGTGGTTGACCGAGGTGCAGATGGATTTGGGGTAGGGGATGTTGCCGCCGCCGGTGTAGTTCAGCGGGGCAGGAATGCCGCCTTGCACCTCGGTGATGTAGTCATACGCCAGTTTGTCGAGCGCGTTGGTCGTGACGCCGGGCTGGACGAAGGGGGTGAGGTAGTCCAGAACTTCGGAAGCCAGCTTGCCCGCCACGCGCATGCCTGCGACGCCGTCCGCGTCTTTGTAGGTGATAGTCATGGGGCCCGATTATCCCAGACCCGATGCGGACGCGCTGGAAGCCTCAGCTGCCCAGCGGCGCGGGCATGGTCAAGGGCGATTTGCGGCGTGGTACCAGGCCGTCATCCAGCAAGCGCTCCATGCGTTCAAACACCTCTAGGCGGGAAAACGGCTTCTTCATGAAGTCGTCGGCCCCAATGGCGCTGCCAAAGAATTGCTCGGTGGCCTGCTCGTTGCCGCTGATCATGATGACCGGGATATTGCGGGTCAACGGGTTGCGGCGCAGTACGCGCAGGGCCGAAAAACCATTCATCTTGGGTAGCACGATGTCCAGAAAAATCAGGTCGGGCGGGTCGGCCAGCACCATTTCCAGGCCTACCTCGGCGCTGGCGGCTACGCGCACATCCAGGCCGATGGACTGCAGGATCTTGCGCAGTGCAGCGCACACCGTGGCCGAATCGTCCACCACAACAATGCGCAGGTCGGGACGGGCATTGAGCCGGGGGCGCAGCCGCCGCTCGGGCAACTGCCCCGTGGGGTCCACGATGGGCAGAGGCCCGGGCGCGGCGCCAGGCGCCGAGAAAATACTGCGGAATTTGGAAAAAATCGCCACCAACGAAACTCCACTGTGTTTGTAGGGGCCCACCGGCCCAGTCACAAATTGTCCGCTTTTTGTCGTGGACTGCGTGACCAGAGCCGACCGTGCAGCCAGTTAAAATCGCCGCTCACCCATCCAGCCCTTCGGGCGACGCTTCATCTTTCCTAGGCCACCACCGTGACCCTGCACATCACCTCTTTCGAAGGCGGCAACGCCCTGAGCAACTTCCGTGTTCAACAACTTTTGCCGCTTTTGCAGGGCATCCACGACAAAATTTCGGGCATTTCGGCCCGATTTGTCCATTTGGTGGCGACCGAAACCGCACTGGACCAACCGCTGGCCGGCAAACTAGCCGCTTTGCTGACCTATGGGGATCCGTATGCTGGCGCCTCTGAAGGCGTGGCGATTGTGGTCAGCCCCCGTTTCGGCACGGTGAGCCCTTGGGCCTCCAAAGCGACAGACATTGCCCACAACTGTGGATTTGCTGTCAAGCGCATCGAACGTTTGGTGGAGTACCGCATCACCCTAAAAAATGGCCTGCTGTCCAAGGGAGCACTGAGCACCGAGCAACTGCAACAGGTCGCCGCGCTCCTGCACGACCGCATGACCGAAAGCGCCATGCTGGACCGCGCCCAGGCGCAGGAGCTGTTCAACGCACTGCAGCCCGCGCCCATGGACCATGTGGACGTGTTGGGTGGTGGCAAAGATGCACTGGTCAAGGCGAATACGCAGTTCGGACTGGCCCTGGCCGCTGACGAAATTGACTACCTCGTGAACGCCTTCACCACCTTGGGCCGCAACCCGACCGACGTGGAACTGATGATGTTCGCGCAGGCTAATAGCGAGCACTGCCGCCACAAGATTTTCAACGCGCAGTTCACCATCGACGGCGTGGCGCAGGACAAGAGCATGTTCGGCATGATCCGCAACACGCACCAACTGGCGCCGCAGTACATGCTGGTGGCGTACTCGGACAACGCGTCGGTCATGGAAGGCGTGCAGGTTGAGCGGTTTGTAGCCAAATCGGCCTCCAGCCCAGATGGAATATGCGCAGCAAGCTATGAAAAGCATAGCGAAACCAACCATATTTTGATGAAGGTGGAGACCCACAACCACCCGACCGCGATCTCCCCATTTCCCGGCGCGTCTACGGGCGCGGGCGGCGAAATCCGCGACGAGGGTGCCACCGGCCGCGGCTCCAAGCCCAAGGCGGGCCTGACCGGCTTTACCGTCTCCAAGCTGTGGGGCAGCACCATGGGCAAGCCCGAGCACATCGCCAGTCCGCTGCAAATCATGGTTGAGGGCCCGCTGGGCGGCGCCGCCTTCAACAACGAATTTGGCCGACCCAACCTCTTGGGCTACTTCCGCGAATACGAGCAGACCGTGGAAAGCGACGTGGACACGGTGCAGCGCGGCTACCACAAGCCCATCATGATCGCGGGCGGCCTGGGCATCATCGACGCGGGCCAGACCCACAAGATTGAATTCCCCGCCGGCAGCCTGCTGATCCAATTGGGTGGCCCTGGCATGCGCATCGGCATGGGCGGCAGCGCGGCCAGCTCCATGGCCACGGGTGCCAATGCGGCCGAACTGGACTTTGACTCGGTGCAACGTGGCAACCCCGAGATCGAGCGCCGGGCGCAAGAGGTCATCAACCAGTGCTGGATGCAGGGCGACAAGAATCCGATTCTGGCGATCCACGATGTGGGTGCTGGTGGCCTGAGTAACGCTTTCCCTGAACTGACCAATGACGCCGGTCGCGGTGCGCGCTTTGACCTGCGTGCCGTGAAGCTCGAAGAGTCCGGCATGGCACCCAAGGAAATTTGGTGCAACGAGAGCCAGGAACGTTATGTGATGGCGATTGCCCCCGAGTCGCTGGAACAGTTCCAGGCGCTGTGTGAGCGCGAGCGCTGCCCGTTTGCCGTCATTGGCGTGGCGACGGAAGAGCGCCAGTTGCAGTTGGTGGACGAGGGCGCGGAATCGCCCGTCGACATGCCCATGAACGTGTTACTGGGCAAGCCGCCCAAGATGCACCGCGATGTGAAGACCGTGGCGCGCACCTTCAAGCCACTGGACCTGACGGGTGTGGATATTCAAAAGGCTGTGATCGACGTGCTGGCGCACCCGACAGTCGCCTCCAAACGCTTCCTCATCACCATTGGCGACCGCACCGTCGGTGGCCTCACGCACCGCGACCAGATGGTTGGCCCTTGGCAAGTGCCGGTAGCGGATTGCGCGGTCACACTGGCCGACTTCAAGGGCTTTGCCGGTGAAGCCATGTCCATGGGCGAGCGCACGCCGCTGGCCGCGCTGGACGCACCAGCATCGGGCCGCATGGCCGTGGCCGAGGCCATTACCAACTTGCTGGCTGCGCCGATTGAGTTGCCGCGCGTCAAGCTGTCCGCCAACTGGATGGCCGCTTGCGGCGAAGCCGGTGAAGACGCCGCGCTGTACGCCACCGTCAAAGCTGTGGGCATGGAGCTGTGTCCTGCACTGGGCATTTCCATCCCCGTGGGCAAGGACAGCCTGTCCATGCGCACGCAGTGGAAAGACGAGGGCGCGGACAAAAAGGTGACTTCGCCCGTATCCCTGATCGTGAGCGGATTCGCCACGCTGCAGGACGTGCGCGGCACGCTGACCCCGCAACTCAATGCGACCGAAGACACCACGCTCGTCTTGGTCGACTTGGGCAAGGGCCAGCACCGCATGGCCGCCAGCATCCTGGCGCAAACGCTAGACCAGACCGGCGACACCGTACCCGATCTGGACGATGCCAAGGACCTGGTCAACCTGGTCAACGCCGTGAACGCGTTGCGTGCCAAGGGCCAAGTGCTGGCCTACCACGACCGCGGCGACGGTGGCCTGCTGGCCACGGTGGCCGAAATGGCGTTTGCCGGCCGTGTGGGCGTGGCGCTCAATGTGGACATGCTGGTGACCGAAGGCGACGGCATCAGCGACAGCCGCATGGATGTGGGCGACAGCAAGAACTGGGCAGGGCAGGTGGGTGCCCGCCGGGACGAACTCACGCTCAAGGCCCTGTTCAGCGAAGAACTGGGCGTGGTGCTGCAGGTGCGCACATCTGAGCGCTCCGAAGTGATGGCGACGCTGCGCGAACACGGTCTGTCCAAGTTCAGCCACTTCATTGGCAAAACGCGACCCGCCGCTGACGCCATTGCCGCCGGCAAGGGCGAGCTGCAAATCTGGCGCGATGCCAAGAGCATCTTTAGCGCCAAGCTGGCCGACTTGCACCAGGTGTGGGACGCCGTGAGCTGGAAAATTGCCCAGCAGCGCGACAACCCCGTGTGTGCCGATGCCGAGCACGCCGCCGCGGGCGCCGAAAAAGACCCCGGCCTGCACGTTTATCTGCCAAACAAGGCGCTAGCCCTCGTGGAATCTTCGCAAGCAGCTACTAAAAACGTAGCGCCAGCCATCCTGAAGAACCGCCCCAAGGTGGCCGTGCTGCGCGAGCAAGGCGTCAACTCGCACGTGGAAATGGCCTACGCCTTCACCGAAGCCGGCTTTGAAGCCTATGACGTGCATATGACCGACCTGCAGACCGGCCGCGCCAAATTGGCCGACTTCAAGGGCGTCGTGGCGTGCGGCGGTTTCAGCTATGGCGACACACTGGGCGCGGGCATCGGCTGGGCGCGCAGCATCACCTTCAACGACGGCCTGTCCGACCAGTTCAAGGCTTTCTTTGCCCGCCAGGACACCTTTGGCCTGGGCGTGTGCAACGGCTGCCAGATGTTTGCCGAGCTGGCCGACATCATCCCCGGCGCGCAAGACTGGCCGCGCTTCACCACCAACCAAAGCGAGCGTTTTGAGGCACGCCTAAGCTTGGTGGAAGTGCTGGAGTCGCCCAGCCTGTTCTTCAAGGATCTGGCCGGCATGCGCCTGCCCATTGCCGTGGCACACGGCGAGGGCTTTGCCAACTTCAAGTACCGCGGCAACGCTAACAAGGCGATTGCGGCCATGCGCTACGTGGACAACAGCGGTGCAGCGACCGAGGCCTACCCGTTCAACCCCAACGGCAGCCCCGGCGGCCTGACCGCAGTGACCACGGCCGACGGCCGCTTCACGGCCATGATGCCGCACCCCGAGCGCGTCTTCCGCAACATCCAGATGAGCTGGACCAACCTGGACCAGGACGCCCACAGCCCCTGGATGCAGCTCTGGCACAACGCGCGCAAGTGGGTGGGTTGACGCGCGGATAACATATTTTGTGCGCCTTGGCTTGGCGCAGGTAAATGAGGGGAGCCGGCTCCGTGAATTCGGGCCCGCGCCCTTGTCTTTTGGCCAAACCGCCCAAAATACTTGCCATAGCAATTATTTTTGAAAGTTCCCGACATGTCCGACCTGATCAACAAACTGCAATGGCGCTACGCCACCAAGAAGTTCAACCCCGCCAAGGTGGTGCCTCAAGAGAAGGTGGACCGCATTCTGGAAGCCGTGCGATTGACCGCCACCTCCAGCGGTCTGCAGCCCTTTGAAGTTTTTGTGGTCACCAGCAAAGCGGTGCGTGAGCGCATCAAGCCCATTGCCTGGAACCAGGAACAAGTCACCGACAGTTCGCACCTGCTGGTCTTCGCCGCCTGGGACAACTACACCGCCGAGCGCATCAACGCCATGTTTGACCTGGTGAATGCCGAGCGTGGCATCAAGAACGAAGGTTGGGAAAACTACCGCCAAATGCTGCTGGGCACGTATCCCCAGCGCGATGCCGAGGTGAACTACCAGCACGCTGCTCGCCAAGCCTACATTGGCCTAGGCACCGCCCTGATTGCCGCCGCCGAAGAGCAAGTCGATGCCACGCCCATGGAAGGCTTTGACCCCAAGGCGCTGGATGAGATCTTGGGCCTGCAGGCACGCGGCCTGCGCAGCGTGGCGATTCTCCCCCTGGGCTACCGTGCAGAAGAAGGCGACTGGCTGGTGAACCTGAAAAAGGTACGCCGCCCGCGCGAGCAATTCATCACCGAAGTGGCCTGAAACGCCACGGCGTTCTGATCTCCAAAGGGCTGGTATTTACCAGCCCTTTTTCATGCGCGTCGCTTTGTGGCTCGCGATGGAGAAGTCAACTTTTTCACTTTTTCAAGGAATAAATTCTTATTTGAAACAGATTGTTGCAATTGACGCGCATGGCTCTCCAGGCCGCTGCGGGGCGATCGATAAGCTTGCGCGCGGCATGACACCAGTTCGGGGGGCGGCCACTTTTTTAATCCGAAGCGCAAGGGAGAGAGCATGACAACAAAGACAGCAGGCCAATGGGCCTTGGTGTGGGCGATAGGTGCGAGTCTGGTGGGCGCGGCCCATGCGGCAGAGCCCGATGTGGGCGGCATCCGCCTGGGTATGGATGCGCAGGAAGCGCTGAAGATTGCCAACAATGATCTGCAAAACAAGGTTTACGTAGACACCTTCAAAACCACGCTGAACCTGACCATAGACGGCAAGACCGGATCTTTCGACAACTACACCTTCGGCCCCAAGTTTTCCAACGAAAACAAGATCCTGAACTTCAGCATTTCGCCGTTGACCAACAAAGTCTGGGCGATTACCAAGAATGAATACGTCGCCGGTGACCGCCCTGCGCTAAAGGCCATTGCGGATGCCGCGGCCAAGTACGGCAAGCACGACCCCGCCAGCATCAAAGTCACCGGTTACAACCAGCATTGGATGTACGACAAGGCCGGCAAGGAGATTGAGTGGGTCAACGTCTATGACAAGCCCCGCAATGGCAATTGCTTTGAGTCGCTCAAGGACTATTCCATTGGCGGTGGGCGTATGCGAGGTTATCTGTACTACCCCGTGGCGCCCACCACGGCATGCGCCACGCTTTACAGCGTGTCAGCCAAGTCCAGCAAGCAAGACGGGCTGGCGGACCAGTTTTCGTCCTTTGCCATGGACGTGGGCGCCTTTGTCGACTGGTTCAAGGTGATGGATACGCAGCGGAACAAGGCGCTGGAAGAAGAAAAAAACCGCGCGGCCAAACCCGCACTCTAAGGAACCCCCACCATGTTCCATTTTTTTGAATCGACACCGCTGGCCACATCGCGCGTACGGCGCACATTGCTGTCCGCGCTAAGCCTGATTGCGGCACTGTTCACGATGGCTCCCGCGCAGGCGGACATCAAGAGCGTGAGCGCGGAGGTTGCCAAGCTCTACAGCAATGGCCGGGTCAGTGAGACCATCTTCCAGGACCTGTACCGCATTGACTTTGGCCCCAACTCGGCCCCGTATTACGTGAGCGAGTCCGTGAGCCTGATTCTGCAAACAGACGGTACCCAGATCACCCAGTGGACCCAGCCGATCAGCAAACCCGCCCCGATCAGCGATGAGGAGAAAAGTGGCGTGCTCAACGCCATCATCCACAACATCCGCTTTGACAAGCTGATCCAGCTCAAACGCGGCAAGGGCACGAACCGCATCCTGTTGCTGTCCGCGTACGACTGCCCGTTCTGCATCAAACTGGAGCGCATGCTGGAGAGCGCGGGTGACAAGGTGGACGCCACTTTCTACATCGTGCCCGCCACGCTGAACCCCAGCGACAAGGCCCGCCAGGACAAGGTGCACAACATCTGGTGCGCCAATGACAATGCAGAGACTTGGCACCAGGGGCTGGTCAAGGCGAGCCAGCAATACCCGGCCGGGGATACCGTCGCCGGTTGCACCTGGGGTGACCTGGACCGGCGGGACATGGCCATCCTGCTGCGCAGCCTGGGAACGAAGCAGATCGGCTATCCCTTCATGGTGCCGGACAATGGCCAACCCGTGGTGGCCGCGCAGGATCTGCCCCTATTTCTTGAGCAGATCAAGACCGGGGCAGAAAAGCAGTTTTGGGCCCCCAAATACCGCGCGGTTTTTCCCGTAACAGAGTACGCGCAGTTCCGGGCTGACAAGGCGGGGCCGCGCGGCTGGTACAAATAGCCCGAACTCAGGTGACTGCCAGCCGCTTGTTGACATCCACCAGGCGGCTGGCCAATACCGCGCCCAGGGCCTGGCTCAGCGCCAGGGCCACGCCGGGGTGTTCGTGGGCCAGGGCGGCAAACTGGGTCTGCTCCATTTCCCACACTTTGCAGTCGCTGTAGGCGGCCACCGATGCGCTGCGCGGCAGGCCGGAGAAAAAGCCACCTTCGCCCACCACGGTGCCCGGACCCAAGATGGCCAGGTGCACCAGACCGGTGTCGATCTTCATGTCTACCTTCAGGTCGCCAGCCTCCAAAAAATACAGGGAACGCTCCCGCGCACCCTGGGCAATCAGCAGCTGCCCGCGCTGCAGTGTGGCGGGCCGTACATACAGCGTAAGCACGCTCCAGCGGTAGCCTTCCAGAAATTTGCCCAGCGTACCTTCGCCCGCATTGCGGGCAATGGCCGCCACCAGCGGGGCAACATCGTGGGAACCGGACGTAGGACTGGACGTGGCCATGGCAGTTTCTCCTTGCGAACGACAGGCGTCGCCGCACGCATAGGTTACCCAGTTATGTCCTGCACTGTCCAGCGCTTCCCGTCAGGCTGATTCCAGCCTGTACACTGCGGCGCTTCCCATGTCCAAAGCACTCCCCACCCATTGGCCCAGCGTGATCACGCTGTGGCTGTGCGGCATTGTTGCCGCCATGCAGTTTTCCAAGGTCTCGCTAGCCTTTATGGCGCTGCAGAGCCACTACGCGGTGTCGGCCGCCAGCATGGGCTGGATCTTGTCCACCGTGGGCGTGGTGGGGTTGTTGTGCGGCGTGACCATGGGCTTGTTTGCGCCGTCCATCGGCTACCGACGCCTGCTGCTGACAGGCCTGGGCCTGGGCACCGTTCTCGCCCTGGTGCAGTCGTTTCTCCTGCCGTTCCCGCTGTTCTGGGCTACGCGCGCCTTCGAGGGCGCCTCGCACTTGGCGGTGGTGGTGGCGGCTCCCACGCTGATGGCTGCCAGTGCCGGGCCCGGCCACCGCTCGGTGGCCATGGGCTTGTGGAGCACGTTTGTGGGTGCCGCCTTCGCCATCTCGGCGGCCGTATTGCCGCTGGTGCTGGCGCAGCTGGGCCTCAGCGCGGTGTTTTATTTGCACGCCACGGTACTGGCGCTGGCCTGGGTAGCGGTGTGGATGCTGGTGCCAGGGGACGCCGTCCCCATGGGGACCCACCCGCGCCCGGCCGTGGCCGCATTGCTGGCGCAGCATGTGGCTATCTACACCCACTGGACCACGGCGCTGCCGGGCCTGTGCTTTCTTTGCTACACCTTCATGGCCGTAGCCTTGTTGACTTTTCTACCCACGCTGACCGGCACTGACCGCCTGTGGATGGCGGCGGTGCTGCCAATGATGAGTGTGGCGGGCACCTTTTGCGCAGGCTGGTTGGCGCAGTACTGGCTGTCGCCGCTGGTGTTGGTGCGCACGGCCTTCATGGCGGTAGCCGCCGTGGCGCTGGCTGCAGGCGTTAGTCTGCTAGCAGGCTGGTGGTTGCCGCCCGTGGCGCTGCTGCTGATGTTCAGCGCCGGGGTGGCGGGTGGCAGTGCGTTTGCGCTGATTCCCTTCCTGAATGACCAGAGCGCGCTGCAGGCCCGTGCCAATGGCGCCGTGGCGCAGCTGGGCAACCTGGGTTCCACACTGGGCCCTCCCACTTTTGCGCTGGCCATGTCCATCTGGGGTGGCCCGGGTCTGGCGGGTGTGGGCGTACTGTGCGCCTGCGTGGGCACGGGTCTGGCGCTCTGGGGCATGCGCCACTACGCGCGCCTGCAGTCATGAAAACGCAACGCCTGGACGGTCTGGACGTGCTGCGGGGCCTGGCCCTGCTGTGGATGACGGCATTTCACTTCTGCTTTGATCTGAACCAGGCGGGCTACCTCCACCAGAACTTCTACAACGACCCGCTGTGGACCTGGCAGCGCACCTGCATCCTGAGCCTGTTTTTGCTCTGTGCCGGGGCGGGGCAGGCACTCTCTTTGCATCAGGGCCAGAGCTGGGCGCGGTTTGGGCGGCGCTGGCTGCAGATTGCACTGTGCGCGCTGCTGGTGACGGCTGGCTCGGCGCTGATGTTTCCCAAGAGCTTTATTTACTTTGGCGTGTTGCACGGCATGGCGGTGATGCTGGTCATCGTGCGCCTCACCGCGTCGTGGGGGCGCTGGCTGTGGCCACTGGGTGCCGTCGCCATTGCTATGCAATCGATAGCTGCTCGCGCAATCGATACGGGGGCTACGGGCACTTTCTTCAATGAAAAGTGGCTGAACTGGCTGGGCCTGATCAGCCAAAAGCCTATCACCGAAGACTATGTTCCCCTCATTCCCTGGCTGGGTGTGATGTGGTGGGGCATGGCTGGAATGCAGTGGTGGCTGCGCAGTGCCCCGGCCAAGCGCGCCAACGGCCGTTGGCTGCGCCCCCTTGCGCCTGTCGGTGTGTTGGGCCGCTGGAGTCTGAGCTACTACATGCTGCACCAACCGGTGCTGCTGGCGGGGTTGTGGGTGGTGGCTTAGCGCTGCGCGCGGCGCGGCTGCAGCAGCTGCTGGGCTTGCTCGGCATCTAGCATGTGGGCACGCAGGCCCGCGATGGCGCTGGCGTGGAGCTGGGAGACACGGGCTTCGCTGAGCCCCATATGGGTGCCGATTTCGCGCATCTTGTGTTCGTCCACGTAGTACAGGTTCAATAGCTCCTGCGCCTGCGTGCTGAGCGTGAGCAGGCTGCGGGCCAGGGCCTTGCGGAAGGCAGCGCGCTCCAGCAACGCCAGCGGGTCGGTGTCGTTGCCCGCGCATTGCTCCAGGTAGCTGTGCAGGTCGGCATTGGCATCCAGATCATCCAGTGACACCAGGTGGTAGCCATGCGCCTGCTGCAATAGCCGACGGTAGTCTTCCAACGACATCTGCATGGCCTCGGCCACTTCGCGTTCTACCGGGGTGCGACCCAACTGGTGGCCCAACTGCTGGATGGTGGCCTCCACCTGGCGCATGGCACGGCGCATTTGGCGCGTTGCTGGGTCCAAGGCGCGCAGGCCGTCCAACATGGCGCCGCGCGCACGTTGGGCCAGGTAGTGTTCGAATTCCGCCCCCGAGGTCTCCCGGGTGGTGCGGATGATGGCGTCGATCAGGCCCAGAATTCCGTCTTGCACCAGGTCATCGGTCAGCACATGGGAAGGCAGGCCATGCGCCATGGTGCGGGCAATTTTGCCCACTAAAGGCACGTGCTGCTGCACCAAGCGCTGCTGCGCGGGATGGCTGATGTCGTGCTTGGTGGTCATGGGCCATAGCCTAAAACAAAAAAACGCGGCCAAAGCCGCGTTTTATCGTGAGAAATCCCAGCTATTCAAGCTAAAGTTTTGCTTACTCCACTTTGGCCTTGGCGCGCAGGTCTTCCTGGAACTTGCCCATTTTTTGCTGGGTCAGTTGCTGGGCGATCTGGGGCTTCACGTCGTCAAACTTGGGCAACTGGGCGTCGCGCACGTCGTCCAGACGGATGATGTGGTAGCCGAACTGGGTCTTCACAGGCGTTTCAGTGATCTTGCCTTTGGACAGTCCGGTCAGCGCTTCCGAGAACTCTTTCACGTAGTTACTGGCGCTGGCCCAATCCAGGTCGCCACCGTTGGCACCGGAGCCTGGGTCCTTGGATTGCTTTTTGGCGATGTCTTCAAACTTGGCGCCTTTTTTCAGCGAAGCGATGATGGCCTTGGCTTGGTCTTCCTTTTCCACCAGGATGTGGCGGGCGCGGTATTCCTTGCCAGCATTGGCAGCGGCAAACTTGTCGTACTCGGCCTTGATCTCTTCGTCGGTCACCGGGTTCTTTTTCTGGAAGTCGGTGAACAATTCGCGGATCAGAATGGACTGGCGAGTCAGTTCCAGTTGGTTCTTGTAGTCGTCGGTAGCGTCCAGACCGCGGGCCTGGGCTTCTTGCACGAAGATTTCGCGGGCGATGATTTCTTCCTTCAACTGGCCCTGCATTTCGGGGGTCACAGGGCGGCCGGAGCGCTTTACCTGCTCAGCCAGTGCATCCACACGCGATTTGGGAACGGCTTTGCCATTTACGATGGCAATGTTCTGGGCCATGGCGGCCGATGCCGCGGCCAGCAGGGTGGCTGCGGCCAGGGCGGTCAAAATCTGCTTCTTCATACCGGTTCCTTCAGGGATACTTTTATCAAGTGGGGGTGCTGCCAGAGGGCGAGTCTTCGGCCTCAATGGCCAGGGCATGCAGGCCCTGATCAATGAAATCTTGCAGCGCATCATACACAAGGCGATGGCGTGCTACGCGGCTCTTGCCTGTAAACAATTGTGAAGCGATGCGCACCCGAAAATGGGTGCCCACGCCCGTATCATTGGCGCCCACATGGCCCGCATGTTGGTAGCTTTCGTCTATCACTTCCAAGCGGGTAGGGGCCAGCCGCTCGCGCAGGCGCAGCGTCAGGTTGTCGGCGGTGGGGGCCAGGGTCGCAGCGCTCATGGCGACGGGCTGTCCTCGGAGGGCTCGTCGTTCTTCAGGTGGGGCGCGATGTACAGGCCCTGGCCAATCAGAAAGACCAGCGGGAACACATAGCCCCAGAGTTTGAAGTTAGCCCAGGCGTCTTCGCTGTAGTACATGGCCACATAGCCATTGCTGATGGCCATGAAGGCGGTGTAGAACACCCAGGCCACATTGAGCCGGTGCCAGATCGCATCGGGCAGGTCCAGCTGGCTGCCCAGCATGGACTTGAGGAAGTTGTTCTTCATACCCCAGATGGCCACGGCCAGTGCAATGGCCATGCCCGCGTACAGCACGGTGGGCTTCCACATGATGAAGCGCTTGTCATGCAGGGCCAGCGTGATGCCGCCAAACACCAAGATCATGCCCAGCGTGATCTTTTGCAGAGCAGTGAGCTTGCGGTCTATCCAATACAGGATGGCCATTTGCACCACCGTGGCTGCCATGAGCACCGGGGTGGCGAAGTAAATGGCTTCGTCCTTGCCCACGCCAAACCAGGCGTGCAGCTTGTACGCCGCAAAAAACAGAAGAATGGGGATGAAGTCGAGGATGGTTTTCATGCAGGCGTGAAGTGTAGCGAGGCCGAGTTCATGCAATAGCGCAGGCCGGTGTCGGTGGGGCCGTCATCAAACACATGCCCCAGGTGCGCGCCGCACTGGCTGCACACGGTTTCCACGCGTTTCATGCCGTGGCTGGTGTCGGTGATTTCGGTGATGGCGCCAGGCACCGCCAGCGAGAAGCTGGGCCAGCCGCAGTGGGCGTCGAACTTGGTGTCCGCATCGAACAGTTTGTTGCCGCAGCAGATGCAGTGGTAGCTGCCATCAGCCCACTGGCGTTCATATTTGCCGCTGAACGGGCGCTCGGTGGCGGCGTGGCGCGTGACCTGAAAGGCCACGGGCTCGGCGCCTTTCTCGGCCAGCAGGGCTTTCCATTCGTCGTCGGTCTTGGCTACGGGATAGGGCATGGGGTGTCCTTTAAGAGAGTGAACAGGGCAAGGGGTTAAGAACTGCAGCTGATGGCGATGCTGCCCGCCCAATCCGGCGGGAAGTCGGCCCAGGCCGCGTGCTCCTCATGTTCGTCGAACGGGCGCTCCAAAACTTTCAGTAAATCTGCCACCACAGTGAAATCCTTGCGCTTGGCGGCTTGGATGGCTTCTTCGCCCAAATGGTTCCGCAGCACGTACCTGGGGTTGGTCTTGAGCATCAAATCGGCCGCTAGCCCGCGTGGAATATGCGCGAGCAGCTCTGAATACGATAGCAACCAAGCATCAAACCCGGCCCGGTCGAGAAACAGGTCGCGCACCGAGGCATCGTCGGCGCGCTGTTCGCGCGCCCAGTGGCTCAGGCGGCGCCAGAAGATGGTGAAGTCCACCTTGTCGGCAGCCAGCAGCTTCAGGATGTCTTCAATCAGCGGGCGCTGGGCTTCCTGCAGATCTGCAAAGCCCAGCTTGGCCGCCATGCGCTGGGCGAATGCCAGCGGGTAAATCGCCTTGAAGGTCTCCAACGCGGCAATCGCCTGTTCCTGCTCTGCTATCAGTGGCATGAGCGCTTGGCCCAGGCAAAACAGGTTCCAGTACGCCACATTGGGCTGCTTGTAGAAAGCGTAGCGGCCCTGGTGGTCCGAATGGTTGCAGATGTGGCCGGGGTCGTAGGCATCCATGAACTGGAAGGGGCCGTAGTCGATGGTCAGCCCCAGGATGCTCATGTTGTCGGTGTTCATCACCCCGTGGCAAAAGCCCACGGCCTGCCACTGCGCCACCATCTGCGCGGTGCGCTCGGTCACCGCAGCGAGCAGCGATACGTAAGGGTTGCCGCCCCAACGCACATCGGCGCGGCAAGCCGGGTAGTGGGTGTCGATCACAAAGTCGGCCAGCACCTTGAGCTGGTCGTGCAGGCCATGGTGGCAAAAGTGCTCGAAATGGCCGAAGCGAATAAAGCTGGGCGCCAAGCGTGTCACCACAGCAGCCGTCTCAATTTCCTCACGCCGCACCGGCGCGTCCGAACCCGTCACACACAGCGCACGCGAGGTGGGAATGCCCAGGCCATGCATGGCCTCGCTGCCCAAAAATTCGCGGATGCTGCTGCGCAAAACGGCGCGCCCATCGCCCATGCGGGAAAACGGGGTCAGCCCCGCGCCCTTGAGCTGCACTTCCCAGCCCGGTGTTTCGCCCAGCAGAATCGCGCGGCCGTCGCCCAACTGACCGGCCCACTGGCCAAACTGGTGCCCGCTGTAGACACTGGCCAGCGACAGACCGCCGGCGAACGGGCGGTTGCCGGTGAACGCCTGCAGGGCATCGTCAGACTGCAGCCACTGTGGGGCCAGGCCCCAAGCCTGCGCGGCGCTGGTGCTGCGACCTACCCAATAGGGTGCTGGCAAGGGGGTGGGGGAGAGCGCGGCGTAAAAGTCATCGCCCAGCGTGGCAAAGCGATTGACCCAGGACAAACCCACATCCAGCGGGTCGTCCAGATGTGACGAAATAGACATGGCTGAATTGTCCCGCATATGACTAATGCAGGCCTTCTCCAGGGGCTTGGTGGGATTACGATGCGGCGACGCATGCGCGACACCCGTTTTGGTGCGCAGCGATCATTCGAATAATTCCAGAGGTGACCCCATGTTAGGTTTGATGCAAAGCCAGCAATTGCTGATTTCTACCCTGATTGATTTTGCGGAGCGCCACCATGGCGAGGGGGAAGTGGTATCGCGGCGCGTGGAGGGGGATATCCACCGCACCACCTACAAAGAAGTGGCGGTGCGCGCCCGCAAAGTGGCCCATGCGCTGGACCAACTGAACCTGGCGTTCAGCGACCGCGTGGCCACGTTGGCCTGGAATGGCTACCGCCACCTGGAGCTGTACTTTGGTGTGAGCGGATCGGGCCGCGTGCTGCACACGCTGAACCCACGTTTGCACCCCGACCAGATCATCTGGATTGCCAACCACGCCGAAGACCAGGTGCTGTGCTTTGACATGACCTTCCTGCCCATCGTCAAGGCCGTGCACAGCCGCTGCACCACCATCAAACATTTCATCGCGCTGTGCGATGCCGACAAGCTGCCCGCCGACACTGGCATCCCTGGTCTGCAAAGCTACGAAGCCTGGATGGGCAGCCAACCCGAGCAATACCCCTGGCCCGAATTTGACGAAAACTCCGCATCCAGCATGTGCTACACCAGTGGCACCACGGGCAACCCCAAAGCCGCGCTGTACAGCCACCGCTCCACCATCCTGCATGCGTTCTCGGGTGCGCTGCCCGATGCGCTGAACATGAGCGCACGCGACAGCGTGTTGCCCGTGGTGCCCATGTTCCACGTCAACGCCTGGGGCCTGCCGTACTCGGCCGCCATGACCGGTGCCAAGCTGGTCTTCCCCGGCCCGGCCATGGATGGCAAATCCATCTTCGAGTTGATCGAGGCCGAGAAGGTCAGCTTTGCCGCCGGTGTGCCCACCGTGTGGCAAATGATGCTGGGCCACATGCAGTCCAGCGACCTGCGGTTCTCTACTTTGAAGCGCACCGTAATTGGTGGCTCGGCATGCCCACCAGCCATGATTACGGCGTTCAACGATGTGTACGGCGTGGAGGTGCTGCACGCCTGGGGCATGACCGAAATGTCACCGTTGGGCACTGTGTGCACGCTCAAAAACAAGCACCTGACAATGAACTCGGCCGACAAGATGAAGGTGCGCCTCAAGCAGGGCCGCGGCATCTACGGCGTAGACATGAAGATCGTGGATGAAGCGGGCAAGGAGTTGCCCTGGGACGGCAAGGCCTCTGGTGACCTGCTGGTCAAGGGCCCCTGGATCATCAGCGAGTACTTCAAGGGCGAGGGGGGCGCACCGCTGATAAACGGCTGGTTTCCTACAGGTGATGTAGCCACCATTGACCCCGATGGCTACATGCAGATCACCGACCGCAGCAAGGACGTGATCAAGTCCGGTGGCGAATGGATCAGCTCTATCGAGGTGGAGAACATCGCCATGGCGCACCCTGCTGTGGCCATGGCCGCTTGCATCGGCATGAAGCATCCGAAATGGGATGAACGCCCCATCATTGCGGTGGTGAAGAAACCCGGCACTGACGTCACACGCGACGAATTGCTGGCCTTCTATGACGGTAAAACAGCCACTTGGCAGGTGCCTGATGATGTGGTGTTTGTCGACGCCATTCCGCTGGGTGGCACCGGCAAAATGCAGAAGTCCAAGCTGCGCGAAATGCTCAAGGACTACCGCCTGCCAACGCTCTGAAAAAGTGCGTGCAGTCGCATGGGTGATAGCTGTTGGTGGAAACCCTTGCGCTGCATCGCATGAATAAATGTACGCTGCGACGGCTTGAGTTTTACAGGAGACAAGCCATGACATACAAATTCAAATTCGCCGCTGCAGCCGCCTTGCTCGTCTGTGCACACAGTGCAATGGCCCAAAAGGGCGAGACCGTCAAAATTGCCTGGATCGACCCGTTGTCCGGCCTCATGGCGCCTGTGGGGACGAACCAGCTTAAGAGCTTCCAGTTCTTCGCGGAAAAGTTCAGCCAGTCCAACCCGGCCGGTGTGAAGTTTGAGGTCATCGGCATCGACAACAAACTCAGCCCCACCGAGAGCCTCAACGCGCTCAAGTCCGCACTGGACCAGGGCGTGCGCTATATCACCCAAGGCAACGGCTCTGCTGTGGCTGGCGCGCTGATTGACGCGGTGGCCAAGCACAACGAACGCAACCCCGGCAAAGAGGTGATGTTCCTGAACCACTCCGCCGTGGACCCCGACTTCACCAATAGCAAGTGCAACTACTGGCACTTCCGCTTTGACGCAGACACTTCCATGAAGATGGAAGCCATGACTACCTTCATGGCCGACAAGAAGGACATCCAGAAGGTCTACCTGCTGAACCAGAACTACTCGCATGGCCAGCAGGTCTCGCGTTTTGCCAAGGAAATCCTGGCCCGCAAGCGTCCCGACATCCAGATCGTTGGTGATGACCTGCACCCCTTGGCCCAGGTGCGCGACTTCTCGCCCTACATCGCTAAGATCAAGGCATCAGGCGCCGACACCGTGATCACCGGCAACTGGGGGTCTGACCTCTCGCTGCTGGTCAAGGCCGCGAATGAAGGCGGCTACACCGGCAACTTCTATACCTACTACACCGGCGTGAGCGGCACGCCCACCGCACTCGGCATCAACTCGGCTGGCCGTGTCTACCAGATTGCCTACGCCCACTACAACATGGGTGGCTCCATGGAAAAGTGGATGGGCGAGTTCAAGACCAAGTTCAATGACGACTTCTACACCGGCTCGGTGATCCACATCTACACCGCGCTGGGTGAAGCCATGGCCAAGGCCAAGTCCACCGACCCTGTTAAGGTCGCGGCGGCGTTGGAAGGCATGAAGTTCAAGAGCTACAACGGCGACGTGGAAATGCGCAAGACCGACCACCAGTTGCAACAACCCCTGTACATGACCGTGTGGCAAAAAGCGGATAAAAAGTACCCCTACAGCCCCGAAAACACCGGCATGACACTGGCCCCCGTCAAGACCTTTGAGTCCTATGTGTCCAGCACCCCCACCAGCTGCCAGATGAAACGCCCTGGCTAAGGATGGAGTTTTTCATCATTTCCATGCTGAACGGGCTGAGCTACGGGCTCTTGCTGTTCATGCTCAGCGCCGGTCTGACGCTGATTCTCAGCATGATGGGCGTGCTCAATTTCGCCCATGCCAGCTTTTACATGGTGGGCGCCTACCTGGGCTACACCGTGTCGGGCTGGGTCGGCTTCTGGCCTGCGTTGGTAGTGGCGCCGCTGCTGGTGGGGGCCATGGGCGCGGTGTTTGAGCGTACGGCCCTGCGCAAGGTGCACAAGTTTGGCCATGTACCCGAGCTGCTGATCACCTTTGGCCTGTCGTATATTTTTCTGGAGCTGGTGCAGCTCATCTGGGGCCGCACGGCGTTGGAGTTCAAGCCACCGGCGTCCCTGCAGGGCCCGGCCTTCACGCTGGTGAACCACACGGTCAATGGCTTGAAGCTGGTGTGGGGCGCTGCGCCCGCGGACATGTGCGTGGCTGCCGATGCGGCCATCCGCGTGGTGTGTTCGCCATTCCCCATGACGCGTGGCTTCATGATGGTGATTGCCCTGTGCATGCTGTTGGCGCTGTGGCTGCTGCTCACCCGCACCCGCATCGGCCTGGTTATCCAGGCCGCGCTGACCCACCCCGAAATGACCGAAGCGCTGGGCCACAACGTGCCACGCGTCTTCATGCTGGTGTTCGGCGTGGGCACCGGCCTCGCGGGTTTGGCCGGTGTCATTGGCGGTAGCACCTTTGTGACCGAACCTGCCATGGCCTCCACCGTGGGGTCTGTGATCTTTGTGGTGGTGGTGGTCGGCGGCATGGGCTCGCTCTCCGGGGCGTTCCTGGCGTCGGTCCTCATCGGCGTGATCCAGACCTTTGCCGTCGCGTTTGACTACTCCATGCTCGACGTGCTGCCCCGCCTGGGCATCCAGGTCACGGATGCGCTGCGCAACAACTCGGCGGCCAAGCTCACCATTGCCCAGGTGGCGCCCATCTTGCCCTACCTGTTTCTGGTACTGATTTTGATTTTTAGGCCCAAGGGTTTGCTTGGCACCCGGGAAGGCTGATTCACCTATGCAAGCACCTACGCGCTATTACGCTTTCAAACCCCTGAACGTGGGCCGCATTGTGGTCTGGGGCCTGTTTGCCCTGCTGTTGCTGGTGTCGCCCCGCGTGTTCACCAGCGGGCTGTCCATCACCATGTTGTCGCAAATGGGCATTGCCATCATTGCCTGCCTGTCCTACAACATGCTGCTGGGGCAGGGCGGCATGCTGAGCTTTGGCCATGCGGTCTATACGGGCCTGGGCTCCTACATGGCCATCCGTGCGCTCAATGCCGCTGGCAGCGGCACCTGGCCGATTCCGGTCAGTCTGATTCCCCTGGTGGGGGGCGTGGCTGGCCTGGGCTTTGCAGCGCTGCTGGGCTATGTGACCACCCGCAAGTCCGGCACCACCTTCGCCATGATCACGCTGGGCATGGCTGAGCTGGTGTTCGCCATGTCGCTGATGTTCTCCGAGTTCTTTGGCGGCGAAGCCGGTGTGTCGGCCAACCGCGTGGTGGGCCAGCCTTTCTTCGGCATTACCTTCGCGCCTGCGGTACAGGTGTACTACCTGATTGCGGCCTACACCTTTGTGGCTGTGGCCGCCATGTTCGCCTTCACCGGTACACCGTTGGGCCGCATGCTCAACGCCGTACGCGACAACCCCGAGCGCGTGGAGTTCATTGGCTACAACCCGCAGCGGGTGCGCTACACGGCCTTCATCATTGCCGGTTTCTTTGCCGGTATCTCCGGCGGACTGGCGGCGCTGAATTTTGAGATTGTCACGGCCGAGGTCGTGGGCGCAGGGCGTTCCGGTGCCTACCTGCTGTTTACCTTTCTGGGCGGGGCCACTTTCTTCTTCGGCCCCATCCTCGGTGCCGTACTCATGGTGCTGGCCTTCGTGCTGCTCAGCGAATTCACCAAGGCCTGGTTGCTGTACCTGGGCCTGGTCTTCCTGTTCATGGTGATGTATGCCCCCGGCGGCATTGCCAGCTTGATCATGATGAACCTGCGGGTGGCCAAGTTCGGCAAACTGGGGCGGCTGTGGGTCAGCTACATGGGCCTTGCGGGCACGGCGCTGGTGGCCCTGGCGGGTGCCGGTGCCATGGTCGAGATGGTCTACCACCAGCAGCTCAACGCGGCCTTGGGGCCGGAGCTGCATTTTCTGGGCGCCACGCTGAACGCCACCAGCCGCAACAGCTGGTTTGGCTCGTTCCTGGTGCTGGCTACCGGCGTCGCCTTGTTTGAGCTGGTGCGCCGCCAGTTCAGCCGTGACTGGAGCGAGATCCAGGAAGAAATTGAAAAAGAAACCCAGCGGAAGGACGCCCTGTGAGCGCAACACCCCATCCGGCTCTGGCGCTGGAGCTGCACGACCTGCGCAAGAGCTTTGGCAAGTCTGAAATCATCCGTGGTGTCAACCTGGCGGTGCAGGCTGGCGAGCGCGTGGCCATCATCGGCCCCAACGGCGCCGGCAAGTCCACGCTGTTCAACCTGATCAGCGGGCGCTTTGAGCCCAGTAGTGGCGATGTGCTGCTACACGGCCACCGCATCAACGGCAAAAAACCGTTTGAGATCAATCGCATGGGCCTGTCGCGCAGTTTCCAGATCACCAACATCTTCCCCAATCTCAGCGTGTTCGAGAACCTGCGCTGCGGCGTGCTTTGGAGCTTAGGCTACAAGTACACCTTTCTGAAATTCCTGGTCGACCTGGAAGACGCCAATCAGCGCGCCGAAGAACTCATGGAGATGATCAAGCTCGACAAAAAGCGTGACGTGCTGGCCATGAACCTGACCTACGCCGAGCAGCGCGCGCTGGAGATCGGCGTGACCATCGGCGGCGGTGCCAATGTGATCTTGCTCGACGAACCCACTGCGGGCATGAGCAAGAGCGAAACCGGTCGCTTTGTGAACTTGATCAAGAAGGTCACCGAGGGCAAGACCCTGTTGACCGTGGAGCATGACATGGGTGTGGTGTTTGGCCTGGCCGACAAGATTGCGGTGGTGGTGTACGGCGAAGTGATTGCCTTTGACACGCCCGACGCCGTGCGGGCCAATGCCCGCGTGCAGGAGGCCTACCTGGGCTCTTCAGTGGCCGATGCCCAGGCAGGAGGCCACTGACCATGCTCAACATCAAGAATCTGCATGCCTTCTACGGCAAAAGCCATGTGCTGCATGGCGTGGACATGACGGTCAACCCCGGTGAAATTGTGGCGCTGCTGGGCCGCAATGGCTCTGGGCGCTCCACCACGGCCAAAGCCATCATGGGCCTGGTGGACTGCCAGGGCTCGGTGCTCTGGAAGGGCAAGGAGGCGCTTGGCAGCAAGGCTTACGAGATTGCCCACCTGGGCATCGGCTATGTGCCCGAAAACCGCGACATCTTCCCCAAGCTGACCGTGTACCAAAACCTGCTGCTGGGTCAGAAAAGTGGCAAGAAGAAAGCACGCTGGTCGTTTGACGACATGTACGCCATGTTCCCACGCCTGAAAGAGCGCGAGCACACCGAGGCCGGCGTGCTGTCTGGTGGTGAGCAACAAATGCTGACCCTGTGCCGCACCCTGATGGGCGACCCAGACCTCATCATCATCGACGAGCCCACCGAGGGCCTGGCGCCCAAGATCGTCGAGCTAGTGGCCCAGTACCTCAAAACCCTGCGCGAGCGCGGTGTGTCGGTGCTGCTGATCGAGCAAAAGCTCACCATCGCCATGGCTATTTCTGACCGCTGCCTGGTCATGGGCCACGGCAGCATCGTGTTTGAGGGCACCCCCCAGGCCCTGCGCGAAGACAGCTACACCCGCAAGGAGTGGCTGGAGGTCTGACCTTTCGGCCCTCCGTTTGTCCCTCCTGCGACAAAGCCGGTTGGCAACTGGCTCAAACCTTCTACAATCGCAAAAAAGAACGATCGTTCTATTTTTCCTGACTCCACCTTTTTCAAGGAATGAAAGCATGACCGCCCAGTACCAAGTCCATGGCGATATCGCCGTCATCACGCTGAACAATCCCCCCGTCAATGGGCTGGGCCTGTCCACCCGCCAGGGGATTACCGATGGCATGGCCCAGGCCAATGCCGATGCGGCGGTCAAGGCCATCGTGATCACTGGCGCTGGCAAGGCCTTCTCGGGCGGTGCCGACATCAACGAATTTGGCAAACCCACAGCCCTGCAAGAGCCCAACCTGATCAGCGTGATCAGCGTACTGGAAAACTCCACCAAGCCCGTAGTGGCTGCTATGCACACCGTGGCCATGGGCGGCGGTCTGGAACTGGCTATGGGTTGCCATTACCGCATCGCAGCACCCGGCACCAGCATTGCGCTGCCTGAAGTCAAGCTGGGCCTGCTGCCCGGCGCAGGCGGCACACAGCGCTTGCCCCGCTTACTGGGTGTAGAGGCCGCGCTGAACATCATCGTCAGCGGCGAGCCCATCAAGGCCGAAATGCTGGCCATGCTGCCCGGCCAAAAACTGTTCGACAAGATGGCAACATCGGCCGAGAGCCTGGCAGAAGAAGCGCTGGCCTACGCCCGCTCCATGGCCGAAGTGCGCCCCTTGCCGCTGGTGCGCGACCTGAAGTGCAAGCACCCCCAGGGCGATGCTTACTTCCAGTTTGCCCGCAACATGGTCAAGGGCATGTCCAAGAACTTCCCTGCGCCTGCCAAGTGTGTGGACGCAGTCGAAGCCGCCACCAAGAAGAAGTTTGATGAGGGCATGGCGGTCGAACGCGAGATCTTCATCAATCTGATGTGGACGGCCGAGAGCAAATCGCTGCGCCACCTGTTTCTGGCCGAGCGTGCAGCCTCAAAGATCCCTGACGTCCCCGCCGATACTGCGCAACGCGCTATCAACACCATAGCAGTCATCGGTGCCGGCACCATGGGTGGCGGCATCGCCATGAACTTCCTGAACGCCGGCATCCCCGTCAAGATGCTGGAAATGAAGCGGGAAGCGCTGGACCGCGGCGTGGCCACCATCCGCAAGAACTACGAAGCGCAAGTGGCCAAGAAGAAGCTCAAGCAAGACAAGTACGAGCAGCGCATGAGCCTGTTGACCACCACGCTGAGCTACGACGACCTGACCGGCACCGACATGGTGATCGAAGCCGTGTTCGAAGAAATCGGCGTCAAGGAAGCGGTGTTCAAGGAACTGGACCGCGTGATGAAGCCCGGCGCCATCCTGGCCTCCAACACCTCCACGCTGGACGTGGACAAGATTGCTTCGTTCACCAAGCGCCCCGAAGACGTGGTGGGCCTGCACTTCTTCAGCCCCGCCAACGTGATGAAGCTGTTGGAAGTGGTGCGTGGCGCCAAGACCGCCAAAGACGTGATGGCCACCGTGATGACGGTTGCCAAGAAGATCAAGAAGACGGCGGTGGTGTCCGGCGTTTGCGATGGCTTTATCGGCAACCGCATGATCGAACAGTACGGCCGCCAAGGAGGCTTCCTGTTGGACGAAGGCTGCACCCCCGCGCAAGTGGACAAGGCCATGGAGAAATTCGGCATGGCCATGGGCCCGTTCCGCATGGGCGATCTGGCTGGCAACGACATTGGCTGGGCCATCCGCAAGCGCCGCTATTCGGAAAAGCCTGATATGAAGTACAGCAAGACCGCCGACCTGCTGTGCGAAAAAGGCCGCTTTGGCCAAAAGGTGGGCAAGGGCTGGTACGACTATGTCGAAGGCAAGCGCGACGCCATCCCCAACGCCGAAGTGGTCACCATGATTGAAGAGCACCGCCAGGCGCTGGGCATCACACCGCGCAAGATCTCTGACGAAGAAATCGTGCAACGCCTAGTGTTCAGCCTGGTGAACGAAGCCGCCCACATTTTGGAAGAGGGCATTGCCAACAAGGCCAGCGACATCGACATCGTCTACATCTTTGGCTACGGCTTCCCCGCGCACCGCGGCGGCCCCATGAACTACGCCGACCAAGTGGGCCTGTTCAACGTGGTGCAAGCCATGAACCGTTTTGCCCAAAACCCTCTGGACGACGCCAAGTTCTGGCAGCCCGCGCCGCTGCTGGCCAAGCTGGCTGCTGAAGGCAAGTCGTTCAACTGAGCCGTTTAGCTCGCCACGAATAAGGAACATCACCATGACATCCGCAGTAATCGTCTCTACCGCACGCACCCCTCTGGCCAAGAGCTGGAAGGGTTCCTTCAACATGACCCACGGCGCCACCCTGGGCGGCCACGCCGTGGAGCACGCGATTTCCCGCGCCGGCATCGAAGCCGGTGAGGTGGACGACGTCATCATGGGCTGCGCCACACCCGAAGGTGCTACCGGCGCCAACATCGCGCGCCAAGCCGCGCTTCGCGCCGGTTGCCCCGTCACCGTGTCGGGTATGACCATCAACCGCTTTTGCTCGTCCGGCCTGCAGACCATTGCCACCGCGGCCCAGCGCATCATCGCCAACGAAGGCGACATCTATGTGGCCGGTGGCGTGGAAGCCATCTCCTGCGTGCAGCAAGAAATGAACATCCACATGCTCAACGACCCGTGGCTGAGCAAAAACAAGCCCGAGATCTACTGGAACATGCTGCAAACCGCGGAGAACGTGGCCAAGCGCTACAACATCAGCCGCGAAGCCATGGACGAGTACGGTGCCGCCAGCCAGCAGCGCGCCAGCGCCGCGCTGGAAGCCGGTCTGTTCAAGGCCGAGATTGCCCCCATCACCGTCACCATGGGTGTGGCCGACAAGGTCATGGGCCTGATGACCAAACAAGTCACCGTCAGTGATGACGAAGGCATCCGCGCCGGTACCACCAAGGAAGGCATCAGCGGCCTGCGCTCCGCCGTGCCCGGCGGGCTGATTACTGCCGGTAATGCCAGCCAGTTCTCTGACGGCGGCGGTGCCGTAGTCGTGATGCATGAAAAAATTGCCGAGCAGAAAGGCCTGAAGCCTCTGGGCCGCTTTTTGGGCTTTGCTGTGGCCGGTTGCGAGCCGGATGAGATGGGCATTGGCCCGGTTTTTGCCATCCCCAAGGTTCTGGCGCGCCTGGGCCTCAAGGTCAGCGACATCGATTTGTGGGAGCTGAACGAGGCCTTTGCCGTGCAAGTGATCTACTGCCGCGACAAGCTGGGCATTCCCGCTGACAAGCTCAACGTCAACGGCGGCGCCATCGCCGTGGGCCACCCTTACGGTGTGTCCGGCCAACGCCTGACCGGCCACGCCCTCATCGAAGGCAAACGCCGCGGCGCCAAACGCGTGTGCGTCACCATGTGTATTGGTGGCGGTATGGGTGCGGCTGGGGTGTTTGAGGTGCTGTAATTAGCAGCTCCTCTTAGCATTCGCTTAGCAAACAAGGCCGCCGGAGACGGTGGCTTTTTCATTGCTGCATGAACCGCGCAGAACCATCAAGATGGGGAAAATAGCCGCATGATTGTCTGTTCCTCCCTGATCTACGTCTGATCCATATCCATGATGAATAAAAGATGGGCATATTTGGCAATGCTTCTGCCAGCGCTTCTGAAAGCGGACATCTTGGAAAGTCGCATACAACTTTGCAAATGGGACTTGACTGAGTGGCGCATGCCTAAATTTCACGAAACACGCCAAAAACTACCACAGGCGATTAAGGTCTTCTTGAAATCTTGCGATGCGGGCGGACCTACTTATCGCATAGAGGCGTCGCAGCGAACCGTCGAATTGCAGGACAGCTGGTACGAAGGGGACAAATCAACGGCTTACTTTTTTCGACCCAAGCAATCAGTACCCGGCTACTGGACATTTGACTACGAAGGCTATGAATGGAGTGGGGTCACTTTTGTCAACAAGGTGACTGGAGTTCTGGCCAACACACCATGTAATAGCGCTGCTTCAATGCACTTCAATCCCGATGGAGATCGGGCTGTTTTTCTTTGTAGTCCCCAATATGGTGAGGAACTCGTGGAACTGTATGCCGTCGCGCTAGTCGGCAAACCAAGGTTTTGGCGATTGGCTTCTAAACCTCCGAGCTCTGAGATTTCCGTAGTTTGGAAAACAAACTCGCTTGCGACTGTGGAATTTCATGGCGCCCAACAAAAGGCCGCCGTGCATAAGTACAACGTACATGATTGATTTTGAGACTGTATCTAGATGACCCTGCGCTCCAACCATCGACTTCCTGCTCCACGACTGACTGGACACCACCGCATTGACCGCGCGGGAGCGCTTTGCGGACCACAACCGCAAGACCTTGGACGCGGTGCTGGACACCTGCGAGCACATTGAGCGGGAGAAGTACGCGCCGTTCAATCGGCTGGCCGATGTGAAAGTGCCGGGCACGGCACCTACGTCGTAGCCGATGCCTTCGTACGCAAGGTGTGGCCGGACCGGCAGAAATTGCGGAAGTTGTAGACGTTTGGTCGCGGGAGAGTTTGAATGTTCACGCTGACATGGATCAACCTTCAGACCCCTACAGTATCTAAAGTAGTGACCTGAAGGGAAAATGACTATGTTGAAGAGACGATCGCTGTTTCAATTCTTGGGCGCCGCCACCCTGATGGCCTCTGGTGTAGCAGACGCCAAAACGGCCAGTGTCAAACGATTCCAGCACTATCCGTTTGATCCAGTGGCAGCGGATAATTTTCAGCAAAACCTGTTTATTCCAGTAGACAGCGGCCCCTTTGGTGTTCTGGACGTCGCAGGACCACTCACCATGCGTGCCACGCCGGGCAGTCTGGCACTTCTGCCAGGAAAACCATCGCCATTTCTGTTGTACCAAACGGAACAGTCTGGCAAGAGCTACCAGAACCCCATATTGCGCGTGGACAGTGGCGCAAGCCTCAAGCTCACGCTTCGCAACGAGCTGGCGGAACCGACCATCATCCATTGGCATGGGCTGCACACGCCATCCAAAATGGACGGCCACCCAGCCAGCACGATTGGTCCGGGTGAATCTTTCGAATACGAATTCAAGGTTCAGAACCGGGGTGGTACCTATTGGTATCACACCCACGCCCACAACCTCACCGCCAAACAAGCCTACAACGGCTTGGCCAGTTTCTTCCTGGTAGAAGATGAAGACCAGCGCAAACTGACCCAAGCGCTGGATCTCAAACTCGGTGCAACCGACCTCCCGCTGGTAATCCAGGACAAGCAGTTCAATGCCCAAGGGCAGTTGCACTACCAGCCCAATGGACAGGAAGCCATGATGGGGTGGCTGGGCGACGTGATTCTGGCCAACCTGACGCCCAACGCCTCACTCAAGGTACTGCCACGCACCTACCGGCTGCGCATTCTCAACGGCTCGAACGCACGGATCTACCGGCTTGCTTTTCTGAAAGGCAAGGATCGGTTGGGCTACACCGTCATTGGCACGGATGGGGGCTTGATAGCGCACCCTCAAACGGTCACCGAAGCCTTTGTTGCCCCCGGTGAGCGATTGGACATTCTGTTTGACGCGGGGCAAGCGCAAGCAGGCGAAGAGATATTCCTCAAAAGCCTGTCGTTTGATCCCATGGAGAACGAGGGGGACGCCGGCAGCATGCCCGGCATGGGCAGCAGCACTTCCAGGTTGCCGATCGGCGCTGAATTCAACGTCCTGAAACTGACGGTTGGTGGCGGTGAGCGTGTCATTGCGAAGCTGCCCACCACGCTTTCACGCATCGCCCCCATTCCCCTCAAGGGTGCCAACCAGCGCAACATCAAGCTGTCTCTAAAGGGGATGGACTTTTTGATCAATGGCCGCAAGTTCAACATGAACGAAAACGCCTTTGATGTGAAGCGGGGCAGCAGAGAGATCTGGACCATCAGCAACCCCAAGGTGGGGATGCCACACCCTATTCATCTTCATGGTTTTGCGTTTCAGGTGCTGGAGCGCTTGAACAGTCCCGGGCAGGTCAGGGCCCTGGCCAAATTTGGCAAGGGGCTGACCGTCAGCGATTTGGGTTGGAAAGACACGGTGTTGATATGGCCCGGCGAGTCTGTGCGCATCGCGATTGACTTCAGCCACGACTTTCCCGGTGACCAGGTGTTCATGGTCCATTGCCACAACCTGGAGCACGAGGACGCCGGGATGATGGTCAATTACCGGGTCACAGGCTGAGTGATTGGGCGCGTTGCCGCACAGTTCATGTCGGTGGGTGGAAAGTCAATCTCTCCGGCTGCGTGCTAGAGAGAGGAAGAACCCAAGCACTCAGGGGCCCCGTCACCAAGCGGACACACACCGCTAGGCACCGTACCCCATTGCAGGAAAATACCCTGCATGACCCTACGCACTACTCTCGACTTCCTGCTCAACGACTGGCTCGACACCACAGCGCTCACCGAGCGCGAGCGGTTCAGTGACCACAACCGCGAGACCTTTGACGCAGTGCTGGACACTTGCGAGCGCATAGCGCGGGAAAAGTACGCGCCGTTTAACCGCCTGGCCGATGTGGAAGAGCCGCGCACGGTGACCGAGCCGGACGGCAGCCTGCGCGTGGTGTTGCCGCAGGCCACGCACGATGCGCAGAAGGCCTATGCCGAATCCGGCATGCTCTCGGCCGCACAGGACTACGAGATGGGCGGCATGCAGCTGCCCTACAGCGTGGAGGCCGCGGCCAATGCCTTCTTTGCTTGCGCGTCCGTCAGCATTGGCACCGGCATGCTGACCACGGGCAATGCCAACCTGCTGATGACACACGGCACGGCCATGCAAAAAGAGGTGTTTGCGAAGAACGAGTTTTCTGGTCGCTGGGCGGGCACCATGTGCTTGTCTGAACCACAAGCGGGCTCCAGTCTGTCAGACGTAGCGACCAAGGCAGTGCCCGATGGTGCGGACTTTGCCAACGACCCGCTGGGGCCGCGCTACCGCCTCAAGGGCAACAAAATGTGGATCTCCTCGGGCGAGCACGAGATCAACGAGAACATCATCCACCTGGTGCTAGCCAAGATTCCCGATGAAAACGGCAAACTGGTGCCCGGCACGCGCGGCATTTCGCTGTTCATCGTGCCCAAGAAGATGGTGAACACGCAGGGCGAACTGACCGGCGTGCGTAACGACGTGGCACTGGCCGGCTTGAACCACAAGCTGGGCTGGCGCGGCACGACGAATACGCTGCTGAACTTTGGTGAAGGCAAGTTCCCCGTGGATGGCCAGCCCGGTGCCGTGGGCTACCTGGTGGGCCAGCCCGGCAAGGGCCTGGCCTGCATGTTCCACATGATGAACGAGGCGCGCATTGGCGTGGGTATTGCTGCCACCATGCTGGGTATGGCAGGCTACTACGCGTCGCTGGACTACGCCAAAAACCGGCCCCAAGGTCGCCCCATCACCGGTGCGGGCAAGGACGCCGCCGCACCGCAGACCCGCATCATTGAACACGCCGATGTGAAACGCATGCTGCTGGCACAAAAGTCGTACTGCGAAGGCGCGCTGGCGCTGGAGCTGTATTGCGCGCGTCTGGTGGACGAGCACCACACGGCCGGTGGCGAGGCGGCGGAAGAGGCACGCCTGCTGCTGGAGGTGCTGACGCCCATTGCCAAGAGCTGGCCCAGCGAATGGTGCCTGGAGGCCAACAGCCTGGCCATCCAGGTGCATGGCGGCTATGGCTACACCCGCGATTTCCCCGTGGAGCAGTACTGGCGCGACAATCGCCTGAACATGATCCACGAAGGCACGCACGGCATCCAGGGCATGGACCTGCTGGGCCGCAAGGTGCTGATGGAGGAGGGCAAGGGCCTGACGCTGCTGAGCCACCGCGTGATGGCCACGGTGCACCGCGCCAGCGGCATCCCCGCACTCGCAGCACACGCCAAAGCACTGGGCCGGGCGCTGCAGGATGTGGGCACGGCCACGCAGCAGGCCTGGGCCACGGGCGTGCCCGCCGAGGCACTGGCCAACGCCGTGCCCTACCTGCAGGCCTTTGGCCACACCGTGTTGGCCTGGATCTGGCTGGACGTGGCCGCCTGCGCGCTGGACAATGACCCGAAACAGGAGCAGCTGACGACCCAGGGCCATGTGGGCGCTGCGCAATTTTTCTACCATTACGAACTGCCAAAAATCGGCGCCTGGCTGGGTGTGGTGCAATCGCGGGATCTGACCTGTGCATCATTTCCCGAAGGAGCTTTTTGAATGGCATTTTTTAAAAAATACAGCGGGACCACCAACGCCAAGCTGCTGCGCATCGAACGCATGGTGTGGGTGCTGATTTACGGCGGTCTGCTGTCCGTGGTGCTGGGGGTTTTCATTGACCAGCAAGAAGCGCAAGATGCCAGCTTGTTTTACCAACTGGGTGGGCTGGCTGTCGTGGCTGGCGTGGTACTGATTTACGTGCGTTCGCGCCTGCGCGAAGAAGACAACTAGACGGCGCACTTATCTCGCTGGGGACATGCTTTTTCCCGCGACAAACGCACAATCTTGGCAAGGGCCCGGCCACGGTGTTGTGGCCCTGACTTTTTCTAACATTTTGAGCAAAGCAGACAACCATGACACGCACCGTCCAAGAACTCTTTGACCTGACTGGCAAGACCGCCCTGATCACCGGTGGCTCGCGCGGCCTGGGCCTGCAAATGGCCCACGCTCTGGGTGAGGCTGGTGCCAAGATCATGCTCAGCTCGCGCAAGGCGGCTGACCTGGAAGAGGCCGCCGCCGAACTGCAGGCCGCCGGCATTGATGCCCGCTGGATTGCGGCCGATTGCGCCAAAGAGAGCGAAATCACCCGCTTGGCCGACGAAACCCTGCAGCGCATGGGTGATGTGGACATCCTCGTCAACAACGCCGGTGCCTCCTGGGGCGCACCGGCCGAAGACCATCCTGCGGAAGCCTGGGACAAGGTCATGAACCTGAACGTGCGCGGCTACTTCTTGCTGAGCCAGGTCATTGCCAAGAAGAGCATGATCCCGCGCAAAAGCGGGCGCATCATCAACATCGCGTCGATTGCCGGCCTGAACGGCAACCCCGAGGGCATGACGACCATTGCCTACAACACCTCCAAGGGCGCGGTCATCAACTTCACGCGCACGCTGGGTGCCGAATGGGGCAAGTACAACATCACCGTCAACGCCATCTGCCCAGGCTTTTTCCCCAGCAAGATGACAGCCGGCATTCTGAAGAGCATGGGTGAGGAGAAGTTGATTGCCGGCGCACCGCTCAAGCGCCTGGGCGACGACGAAGACCTCAAGGGCTTGTGCGTTCTCTATGCGTCCGACGCGGGCAAGCACATCACCGGCCAGTGGCTGGCAGTGGACGGCGGCGTGTCCGTCGTCACTGGCGGCTAGAAATATGGCCGATTTGTGGGAGCAGGCCGTGGGCTTTGGTGTCGAGATTCCCTTTGTTACCCACCTGGGGTTTGATCTCACGCTGTTTGCCGACGGCCGCTCCGAGATTCGGTACGAGCCCCAGGCCGAGCACCTCAATTCGTTCAACGTCACCCATGGCGGCGCGCTGATGACGCTGCTGGACGTAACCATGGCCACCGCTGCGCGCAGCGTGGCGCCTGAGATGGGCGTGGTCACTATCGAGATGAAAACCAGCTTCATGCAGCCCGCGGTACCTAGCGCTGACGGCCCGCTGGTGGCCAAGGGCGAGCTCATCCACCGCACGGCCACGCTGGCCTTTACCCAGGCCACGGTGTTCGACGCGGCGGGCAAGCCCTGCGCCCATGCCACTGGCACCTTCAAGTACGTCAAGCGCCTGGCCACGGGCGCGCGCAGCGTGAATGCGCTGAACACCCCGGCCAACGGCGCCGGTGGCATTTCTACCGACTAGTTTTAAGCCAAATAGGCCTCTAGCCCCCGTACAACCTGCGCGAGCAGCTAGCATAACCATAGCATTCCAGGAGACCACCATGCCTAGCAATCAGCAAATCCACCTCGACAACCGCCCCGTGGGCGAAGCCGTTGCCAGCAATTTCAAGCTGGTCACCAGCGACACGCCTGCGCTGCAAGACGGCCAGGTGCTGGTGCGCCACCACTACCTGAGCCTGGACCCCTACATGCGCGGCCGCATGAATGACGCCAAGAGCTACGCCACACCCCAGCCGCTGGGCCAGACCATGGGCGGCGGCACGGTGGGCGAGGTGGTCGAATCGCGCCACCCCAAATTCGATGCGGGCGACAAGGTAGTGGGAATGGGTGGGTGGCAGGAATACAGCGTGGTGGACGCGGGCCAACCCGGCGCGCTGCGCAAAGTGGACACCACCCACGTACCGCTGAGCCACTACCTAGGCGCCGTGGGCATGCCCGGCGTGACCGCCTGGTACGGCTTGGTGAAGATCATTGCACCGCAAGTGGGTCAGACCATGGTCGTCAGCGCCGCCACGGGTGCTGTGGGCAGCGCGTTTGCTGCGCTCAGCAAGGCACGCGGCTGCCACACGGTTGGCATTGCCGGCGGGCCGGACAAATGCCAATACGCGGTGGATGAGCTGGGTTTTGACGCCTGCATTGACTACAAACTGCACAAGGACGCGGCCTCGCTGTCCCAGGCGCTGAAAGACGCCTGCCCGGGCGGCATTGACGGCTATTTTGAAAACGTGGGTGGCATGGTGCTGGACGCCGTGTTGCCACGCATGAACGCGTTTGGCCGCATCGCCGTGTGCGGCATGATCGCCGGCTACGACGGCCAGCCGCTGCCACTGGCCCACCCCGCGCTCATTCTCACCCAGCGCCTGAAGGTGGAGGGTTTCATCGTCAGCGAGCACATGGAAATCTGGCCCGAAGCGCTGAAAGAACTGGGCGGCATGGTCGCCGCCGGCAAGCTCAAGCCCCGGGAAAGCATCGCCCAAGGCCTGGCCGCCGCGCCCGAAGCCTTCTTGGGTCTACTTAAGGGCAAGAACTTTGGCAAGCAGCTGGTCAAGCTGGTGTGATGGTCACCGCCACCCACACGGTGTTCAACCAAGCCGAGCCGCTGGTAGGCACCAACCTGTTTGACCGCAACCAGGCGCTGCAAAGCGCGCTCAAGTTCAACGCCCCAACGCTGGACACCACCAGCCTAAGCGCGCTGGGCGCACAGATGGGTAGCGCCGAGATGCAAACCCACGCCCGCCTGGCCAATGTGCACACGCCCGTGCTGCACAGCCACGACCGCACAGGCCGCCGCGTGGACCAGGTGGAGTTCCACCCCAGCTACCACGCACTGATGACCGCCGCGGCCCAAGCCGGTCTGCACGGCACGCCGTGGACTGAAGAGGCCGACGGCCATGCGCGCCGCGCCGCTGCCTTCATGCTGTTCACCGAGGCCGAGCCGTCTATCCTGTGCCCCATCTCCATGACCTACGCGGTGATGGCTGCACTGCCGGGCAACGCCGCCGTCTTCAAGGACTGGGCGCCGGGGCTCACGGCACGGGCGTACGACCCGGCCTTTAAACCATTCAACCAAAAAGCCGGCTTGACCATGGGCATGGGCATGACGGAGAAGCAGGGCGGCTCCGACGTGCGGGCCAACACCACGCAGGCCGTGCGCGACGGCGAAGACGCCTGGGGCCAGCGCTACACGCTGGTGGGCCACAAGTGGTTTTTCTCGGCGCCCATGTGCGACGCGTTTTTGGTGCTGGCGCAAACACCAGCCGGGCTGTCGTGCTTTTTCCTGCCGCGGGTATTACCGGACGGAAGTACCAACGCCATTCGCATCCAGCGCCTGAAGGACAAGCTGGGCAACAAGGCCAACGCGAGTTCGGAGGTCGAATTCCAAAACGCCACCGCCTGGCTGGTGGGAGACGAGGGCCGCGGCGTGCCGCAGATTCTGGAAATGGGCACCATGACGCGGCTGGACTGCGCGCTGGGCACCAGCGGGCTGATGCGCCAGGCGCTCAGCATTGCGCTGCACCACACGGCGCAGCGCCAGGCCTTTGGCAAACGCCTGATCGAGCAGCCGCTGATGCGCAATGTGCTGGCCGACCTTGCTATCGAAAGCGAAGCTGCTTGCGCACTGTCCATGAGGCTTGCACGCTCTTTTGACCATAAGGACGACGCACACGAGGTGCTGATGGGCCGGCTGCTCACGCCCATTGCCAAGTTCTGGATCTGCAAACGCGGCGCCGCCTTTGCGCAAGAGGCCATGGAGTGCCTGGGCGGCAATGGCTACGTGGAGGAGGGCGGCGAGGGCACCATGGCCCGCATCTACCGCGAGATGCCGCTCAATTCCATCTGGGAAGGCGCGGGCAACATCATGGCGCTGGACCTGCTGCGCGCCCTGCGCAAGGGCGATGTGGCGGCCGCGCTGGTGCGCGAGCTGGCCCCCGCCCAGGGTGCCCACCCCGCGCTGGACCGCCTGGCCACGGCCCTGCCCAGCCGCGTGGAGCACATGGCCACCGAGATGGAAGCGCGCCGCCTGGCGCAGGACGTGGCGCTGGCCGTGCAGGCAGCGCTGCTGCAACAGAGCGCGCCGGCCGCTGTGTTCAAGGCATTTTGTGATTCCCGCCTCGCGGGCAACTGGGGCCACACCTTTGGCACCCTGGGCGCCGCGGTGGACTTTGACAGCATTATTGAAAGGGCCATGCCATGAGCGCCACGTCGACAGACCTCATCCTCCACCACTACCCCACGTCCCCGTTCTCGGAGAAAGTGCGCCTGGTGCTGGGCTACAAACAGCTGGCCTGGAAGTCGGTCATCATTCCCGCCATCCTGCCCAAGCCCGACGTGGTGGCGCTGACCGGTGGCTACCGCAAGACGCCGTTCCTGCAGATCGGCAACGACATCTACTGCGACAGCGCGCTGATCTGCGACGTGCTGGAACACATCCAGCCCACGCCGACGCTGTACCCCGAAAGCCACAAGGGCGTGGCCCGCGTACTGGCGCAGTGGGCCGACACCACGCTGTTCTGGGCCGCCATGGCCTACAACCTGAGCCCCAAGGGTGCCTCAGCCATGTTTGAAGGTGCGCCTGTGGAGGCCGCCAAGGCCTTTGGCGCCGACCGCGCTGCCATGTCCACCGGCATGACCCGCCTGCGCCCGGCCGACGCCACCGCCGCCTACAAGAGCTACCTGCGCCGCCTGGCCAATATGCTGGAAGGGCAGGACTTTTTGTTGGGCAGCGTGCCCTGCGTGGCCGACTTTGCGGCCTACCACCCGCTGTGGTTTACCGCCAAGCGCGTGCCGGTGATGGCCGATATCTTGAACGCCACACCCGCCGTGCTGGCCTGGATGGACCGCATGGCCGCGCTGGGGCATAGCAAGTTCGAAAAGTTGTCTGCTGCAGATTCGATAGCAATCAGCGCAGTTTCTACGGGGGCTACCGGCCCATTTACCCATGATGCCGACACCACCTTCCAGGACGAGCATGGCATCGCCCTGGGCAGCGAGGTGACGATTGCGGCCGAACTCTTTGGGCAAGAACCCACGGCCGGCACGCTGGTGGCCGCCACACGCACGCGCTTCACCCTGCAACGCACCGACGAACGCGCGGGCACCGTGCGCGTGCACTTCCCACGCATTGGCTATGTTTTGAAAGCAGCCCAACCCGCATGAGCGATTCGTTGACTTGGCAATGGCTGCCGTTTGGCGCACTGAGCCGCGAGCAGCTGTATGAAGTACTGCGCTTGCGCAGCGAGGTGTTTGTGGTGGAACAAAACTGCGTGTTCCAGGACATGGATGGCTTGGACGACCAAGCTATGCACTTGCTGGGAGTTCGGGCGTCAGCGGACTCTGCTCCGTGTCCCCCGCCCGCTTTGCGGGCTCCTCCTTTACCTACGCAGAGCCCACTGCCACCCGAACTCCCCGATCACCGTGTTGGAAAGAGTGAGCCAGAGTTGGTGGCCTACGTACGCTGCTTCCCGGCTGGGGTGACCTTCGACGAGGCCAGCATTGGCCGCGTGGTTACGCGCCAGAGCGCACGCGGTGGTGGCCTGGGCCACGTGCTGATGGCCGAGGCCGTCCGCGCGGTGCAGCAGCAGTGGGGCGTGCAGCCCATTCGCATTGGCGCACAGGCCCACCTGAAGGGCTTTTACGAGCGCCACGGCTTTGTCGATGTGGGCAAGCCCTATGTGGAAGACGGCATTGACCACATTGAGATGGTCCGCGCGCCTGCCTGATTTGCAACACATTCCTATTGAGATATTGAGGAGACAACCCGTGATTACCGACTTCAAAGGCAAAACCGCCGTTCTCACCGGCGCAGGCTCGGGCTTTGGCCTGGAATGCGCGCGCATTGGCGCCAAACTGGGCATGAACCTGGTACTGGCCGATGTGCAACAAGACGCGCTGGACCGCACCGTGGCCGAAATGCAGGCCGCAGGCGCCCCCGTGCTGGCCATGACAGTGGACGTGTCCAAAGCCGAACAGGTGGAGGCGCTGGGCGCTGCCACGCTGGCCCGTTTTGGCGCGCCGCACTTTGTGTTCAACAACGCGGGCGTGGGCGCTGGCGGGCTGGTGTGGGAAAACTCGGCCAAAGACTGGGAATGGGTGATTGGCGTGAACGTCATGGGCGTGGCCCACGGCGTGCGCGTGTTCACCCCCATGATGCTGGAGGCCGCCGCCCAAGACCCGGCCTGGACCGGCCACATCGTCAACACCGCCAGTATGGCCGGCCTGCTGAACGCGCCGAACATGGGCATTTACAACGTGAGCAAGCACGCCGTGGTGGCCCTGAGCGAAACCCTGTACCAGGACTTGGCACTGGTGACCGACCAGATCAGCGCCAGTGTGCTGTGCCCGTTCTTTGTGCCCACTGGTATTGCCCAGAGCCACCGCAACCGCCCGGACGCGGACGAAGCCCCCGCCAAGCCCACACGCAGCCAGCTCATCGGCCAGGCCATGAGCGACAAGGCCGTGGGCAGCGGCAAGGTCACCGCGGCCGAGGTGGCGCAAAAGGTGTTCGACGCCATTGCCGCCAACCAGTTCTACATCTACAGCCACCCCAAAGCCATTGGCTCGGTGCAAACGCGGATGGAAGACGTGCTGATGGCGCGCAACCCCACCGACCCGTTTGCCCACAAGCCCGAGCTAGGCGTGGAGCTGAAAAAGGCGCTGCGCGGCTGACCCTTCCCTACGGCAGAAACGCCGGCTTGGGTTAGAGTTGTACCCATGCGTCCTACACGAAAACTGTACTGGGTTGCCGCTGTCGTTGGCGCAATCGTTCTGGCAGGCCCCGCACGGGCCGGCTCCTTGCAGGTGCAGGTGCAGGACAAAACCGGCAAGCCGCTGCCCAATGCCGTGGTCTTTCTGGAGTCTGCGGAGGCCAAGGCCGCGGCCAAGCCGCTCAAGGGCATTGAAGTGGCCCAGGTCGCCAAGCAGTTCACCCCCACGGTCACAGTCGTCACGCCAGGCACCGCGGTGCTGTTCCCCAACCAGGACACAGTGCGCCACCATGTCTATTCGTTTTCGCCCATCAAGACGTTTGAGCTGAAGCTCTACGCCGGCGTGCCGGCCAACCCCGTGGTGTTCGACAAGGTCGGCGTGGCGGTGCTGGGCTGCAATATCCACGACAACATGGTGGCTTGGGTGCTGGTGGTGGACACGCCGTACTTTGGCCAAACGGATGCTCAGGGCAAGCTGAACCTGGACAACATGCCCAACGGCAACTACAAGCTGCGCACCTGGCATGCCAGCCTACCCACCGGCGCGGCAGCGGCCGAGCAAGCCCAGGCAGTGGGTACGGGCGGTGCGCCCGTAGTGGTGAAGCTGGCGGGGAGCAGCGTTTGAACCTGTCGAAAACAGTGGCCAGCTGGGGCCTGGGCACCAAGTTTGTGGTGTTCTCGCTGGCGCTGCTGATGCTGGTGCAGGTGGCGGTGTACAGCGTGGTGCGCACCAGCATCAACAGCAATGTGCGGGCCCAGGTCACGCAGGAACTGGTCATTGGCGACAAGGTGTGGTGGCGCCTGCTGGACCAAAATGCCCAAAAGCTGCGCCAGGGTGCTGCGGTGCTGGCGGCCGACTTTGGCTTCCGCTCGGCCCTGAGCAGTGGTGACACCGAGACCCTGCGCTCCGCGCTGGAAAACAGCGGTGCGCGCATAGGCGCCCCTGTGACCGCCTTGCTGAACCCCGAATTTGCCCTGCAAGCCACCGGCCTGGAGCGTGCCAGCGAGGCACAGTTCGCTCCCATCCTGCAGCGCGTGGCGGCTGACATTGGCAAGAGCGACCAGAACCACCAGTTGGAGCTGATCGACGGCAAGCTCTACCAGTTCGTCATGGTGCCGCTGAAGGCGCCGCTGACCATTGGCTGGGTGGTAATGGGTTTTCCCATCGAACAGTCGCTGGCGAACGACATGTTTGGCCTGTCTGGCATCCACGTGGTGCTACTGACACGGCAGGGCGCGTTGCTGGTCAGCAGCCTGCCGGCGCTGGACCAGGCCGCGCTGAGCGCCTTGGGGCAGGGCGGTGAAATTCGCCTGGGGGCTGACACGTTGGTGGTGCGCCACAGCACCACACGCAGCGACATTACCGACGTGCAAACGTATTTGTTGCGCTCGCTGGATGAGGTGGTGGCGCCCTACCAGCAGGTGCAATTGGCGTTACTGGTGATTGCAGCCCTGGGCCTGGCGCTGTTTGGGGCGGGCAGCATGTTTCTGGCGCGGCGCATCACCACACCGTTGCACGCGCTGGTGGGGGCCGCCGAACAGCTCAGCCGCGGCGAATACGACCAAAAGCTGCCGGCCCTGCGCCACAAGGACGAAATTGGCGATTTGTCACGCGCGTTTGACCACATGCGCGGCAGCATTCGCACCCAGCAGGGCGAGATATTGCAACTGGCCTACTGGGACCGGCTGACCGGCCTGCCCAACCGCACCCAGTTCCGCGACCTGTTGCAGCAGTCCATCAAGGCCAGCATTGCGATGCAAACCCAGGGCCCGCCGGTGACGGTGATCATGCTCAACCTGGACCGCTTCAAGCACGTAAACGACGTGTTGGGGTACGCCTTTGGCGACCGGCTGCTGGTGGCCGTGGCCGAGCGCCTGAGTGGCCTGATCAGCGCCGATATTGGCGAAGTAGCCCGCCTGGGTGGCGATGAATTTGCGGTGTTGATCGAGAGCACCGACGCCGTGGGCGCCTTGCCGGTGGCCCAGAAAATCGCCGCCTCGTTCGAAAAACCCCTGACGCTGGAAGACCAGACCGTGGACCTGAGCGCGGCTATCGGCATTGCTTCCTGGCCCATGCACGCGCAGGACGTGGACATGCTGCTGAGCCGCTCCGAGATCGCCATGTACGTGGCCAAGCGCAAGACCACGGGCATCCAAGTCTACGACCCGGCGCTGGACTCGTCGAGCACCCAAACCCTGTCGTTGCTGACCGAGTTGCGCCATGCCGTGGACCATGGGCAACTGCGCCTGTACCTGCAGCCCAAGCTCACGCTGGCCGACAACACCGTGGTGGCCGCCGAGGCACTGGTGCGCTGGCAGCACCCCACGCGGGGCCTGGTGCCGCCCATGCAGTTCATCCCGTTTGCCGAGCAAACCGGCTTTGTGCGCCAGCTCACGCTATGGATGTTTGAAGAAGTGGCGCGTGCGCTGCCTGCGCTACGCGCCGATGGCCGGCCGCTGCGGGTGGCCATCAACCTCTCGACCCGCGACCTGCTGGACCAGGATTTCCCCGCCAAGCTGGACGCCATGATGGCCAAGCACAACGCGCCCACCGACGCGTTTTGCCTGGAGATCACAGAGAGCGCCATCATGGATGACCCGCAACGCGCCGAGGCCACGCTGAACCGCCTGTCGGAGCGCGGCTTCAAGCTGTCCATTGACGACTTTGGCACCGGCTACTCGTCACTGGCCTACCTGAAACGCCTGCCGGTGAACGAACTGAAGATTGACAAGTCGTTTGTGATGGGCATGGAGACCGACGAGAGCGACGCCAAGATCGTGCGTTCCACCATCGACCTGGCGCACAACCTGGGCCTGTCCGTGGTGGCCGAGGGCGTGGAGAACCAGCTGATCTTGGACAAGCTCATCGCGCTGGATTGCGACGAGGCCCAGGGCTACTACATGAGCAAGCCTATTCCGCTGCCCGACTTCATTGCCTGGCGCGTCAAGCAGCAGGCTGCTACCGCCTAGGCCAGGCGGGCATTGGGCTGCAGGCCCTGCCAGCGCTTCCAGTAGCCCAACGCCACCTGGTAGGTGGTGCGCTGCACCTGCACCGTGTCCTCAATCTTGGTGCCATAGCCGCCCGCCATGGTGAACACCAGCGGAATGCGGCGCTGCCAGCACCAGTCCATCACGCGGCGGTCACGCGCCTCCAGCCCATCGGCGGTGATCTTCAGGCGGCCCAGGCGGTCGCCCTCGTGCGGATCGGCCCCGGCCAGGTAGAACACTACGCCGGGCTGGCATTCCCCCTCCAGCCGTTGCAGCGCTTGCTCCAGCGCTGCCAGGTAGTCGGCGTCGCCGCAGCCATCGGGCAGCGGCACATCCAGGTCACCGGCCTCTTTGCGAAACGGAAAGTTCTTGTCGCCGTGAAGCGACAGCGTGAATACCGAGTCATCGTTCTGAAAGATGTGCGCTGTGCCGTTGCCCTGGTGCACGTCCAGGTCAATCACCGCCACCTGCAGGGCAGGGCGGTGGGCACCGCTGGCCAGGCGGGTGCGGCCCCATTCGGCCTGCAGCACACGGGCCGCCACGGCCACATCGTTGAACACGCAAAAGCCGCCGCCCTTGTCGGCATAGGCGTGGTGGGTGCCCCCCGCCAGGTTGGCGGCCAGGCCTTCCGTCAGCGCCACGCGGGCGGCTGCCACCGTGGCGCCCACGCTGCGGCGCGCGCGCTCGGCCATGGCCGGGCTCCAGGGGAAGCCAATCTCGCGCAGCACCGTGGGCGCAGCCGTGCCTTCCAAGATCGCGTCGATATAGGCCTGGGTGTGCACCAGCGCCAGCTCACCACGTGTGGCGGCAGGTGCCTCGGTCAGTCGCACCTCGGGCAAGTGGTCTGCCAGCTGGTCGCGCAGCATGCGGTACTTGGCCATGGGGAAGCGGTGGCCCTCGGGCAAGGGGAGCACAAACTGGTCGGAATAGAAGGCCTGCATGGCTGGATTGTGGCAAACGCCGGGGGCCTTCAAAAAAAGTGAGAAAATACGGGTTTTCACACCAACCAACAGGATAGTTCCATGGGCAACAAAATCGTTACCGAAGCCGACCGCAAAGCCACTCCCGCTCCCAAGCCCGTCCCTGGCTACACCCTGCCCACCGGCGGCCGTGGCCAACGCGTCAGCCTGGAACGCGGTGTTGCTACCCGTAGCAAGAAGAACCCCGGCAAGCGTCACAGCTAAGCCCTGGCACCCCTGCGGTGCCTCCAGAAAAAAGGCCCTCGACTGAGGGCCTTTTTTGTTTTATGCGTCAAAACTGGCTGTAGCCCGCGTGGGCTGTGCGCCAGAAGCTACCAATTCAATAGCAACTCAGTTCACGCCCATGTAGTTTTTCTTGCCAATTTCCACGCCGTTGTGGCGCAGCAGCGCGTAGGCGGTGGTGACGTGGAAGAAGAACTGGGGAATGGCATAGTGCAGCAGGTAGGTGGACGCGTCGAACGTGCGTTCACGTGGTGTGCCGGCCTGGATGACGATCTCGCGGGTGTGGGGCTTGTCGAACAAGCTGGCATCCAGGCTGCTGAGAAAGGTCACCACCGTGGCAATGCGGGTTTGCAGCTCGGCAAAGGTCAGTTCGGTGTCGGGCATCACGGGCACTTCCACACCGGCCAGGCGGGCGCCAGCGCCCTTGGCAAAGTCGCTGGCAATCATTACCTGGCGCAGTAACGGGAACATGTCGGGGAACAGGCGCGCCTGCAGCAGCGCGTTGGGATCAATTTTCTTGGCGGTGGCGTGCTCTTCAGCCTTGTGCAGCACGCCGCTCAGGGCTTGCAGCATTTGCTTGAAAACGGGGATGGAGGCGGTGTAGAGGGCGTCAGTCATGGGGCAGGTTCCTTCAAAAGAGGGCGAAGCGTAACAGCTTGGGCAACACGTGTCGCCCCAAGGGGATTAGGACGATCAGTGCAGCGGACCCAGGCGCCACAGCGAGGTGATTTCGGCCGCGCGCGCCACGTGCAGGGCGTCAGTGCCATCTGTCGCCTTGGGGTGCACAGGTTTTGCATCGCGCCGGCTCAGCACCTGCAGCCCTGCGTTGGCAATCGCCGTTAACAGTTCCTCGCGGCTGCGCAGGCCCAGGTGTTCGGCCAGGTCCGACAAGATGAGCCAACCCTCGCCGCCAGGCGCCAGATGGGCCGCCAAGCCATTCAGAAAGCCCAGCAACATCTGGCTGTTTTCGTCGTACACCGCATATTCAATGGGCGAGCTGGGCCGCGCGGGCAGCCAGGGCGGGTTGCACACCACCAGCGAGGCCTGGCCTTCAGGAAACAGGTTGGCCTGCAGCAGCGTAACCTGGGCCGCCACGCCCAGCTGGTCCAGATTGGCCCGGGCGCAGGCCAGGGCACGCGGGTCCTGGTCGGTAGCGACCACACTGGCTACGCCACGGCGCGCCAGCACGGCCGACAGCACGCCGGTACCGGTACCAATATCAAACGCCACCAGATGGGAGCCTTTGGGCAATTGCGTCGTGGCCACCAGATCCACATACTCGCCGCGCACGGGGGAAAACACACCGTAGTGGGGGTGGATACGGTTGTTCGGCGCTGCACCCAGTGCAGAAATTTCCACGCCTTTTTTGCGCCATTCGTGGGCACTGGTCATGCCCAGCAGGTCGCGCAGGCTGGCCACACTGGCGCCGTCTTCGGCCACCACCGGGCCCCAGGCCTCGGTGCAGGCTTTGCGCGCATCGGGTGCACGGCGTAGGGGAATGCTGTAGTCGGCGTTGAAGGGCAGAAGCACCATGGCCAGCACGCGGGCGCGCTGCGCCTGGGCTTGCCGGTGCAGGTTGAAGCTGTCGGCGGGGGACGCAGGCGGTTTGTGAATGGCTGCACCCTTGGCGGCACGCTGCTTGCGCTGGGGTGTTTTGTCGATGCGGCGGGCCAGGGCTTGCAACAGCTGGCGGGCGTTTTGAAAATCACCGCGCCAGAGCAGGGCCGTGCCTTCACAGGCCAGGTGGTAGGCGTCGTCGGCCGTGGTGGTGTCGTCGGCCAGCACCACGCGTTTGGGGGGCGCTGCGCCGCGCTCGGAGCGCCACAGCGCAGAACAGGCCTGGCCCGCTTCGGTCCAGTGAATTTGAGTGGGCTGCATGGGGAAGGGGGCGCCTTAGAGGTTGTGGCGCACGGCAGGTGTGCGCATGGTGACCAGCTCTTCAGCGGCCGTGGGATGGACCGCGAGCGTAGCATCCAGCGCAGCCTTGGTGGCCTGCAGCTGTAGGGCCACGCCCACCAGTTGGGCCATTTCACCCGTATCCGGCCCCACAGCGTGGAAACCCAGCACGCGGTCGGTGTCACGGTCGACCAGCAGCTTAAGCAGCATCTTGCCCGGGTGACCGGACAGTGTGGCCTTCATGGGGCGAAAGCTGGCGCGGTACACATCCAGCCGCGGGTGGCTTTTTAGAGCCTGCTCTTCGGTGAGCCCTACCACCCCAGCCTCAGGCGTGGTGAATACAGCGGTAGGAATCAGCGTGTGGTCCACGCTGCGCGGTGTGCCACCAAACACAGTGTCGGCAAAGGCATGGCCCTCGCGAATGGCCATGGGCGTGAGGTTCACGCGGTTGGTTACGTCGCCCACGGCATAGATGCCAGGCAGCGTGGTCTGGCTGAAGTCGTCCACCGGAATGGCGCCCTGCGCGTCCAGCACGATGCCCAGCGCCTCAAGGCCCAGGCCCTGCGCGTTGGGCTGGCGGCCCATGGCGCGCAGTACGCAGTCGGCAATCAGGGTGTCACCATTGTCCAATTGCACCTGCAGGGCGCCGTCGGTACGCGTAATCGCCTGCACTTCGCGGCCAAAGCAGAACTGCATGCCACTCTGGGCAATCTCCGCTGCCAAATGCTGGCGCAACTCGTCGTCAAAGCCGCGCAATATCTTGTCGCCACGTACCACCACCGTCACTTGCGCACCCAGCAAATGCAGCACGCAGGCCAGCTCCAGCGCTATGTAGCCAGCCCCTTTCACCACCACACGCGCTGGCAGCGCGGTCAGGTCAAAGAAACCATTGGAATCGATCACCAGTTCGTGGCCCGGAACGTCTGGACCCCGCGCCGGCTGTGCGCCAGTTGCTATCAAAATGTGTTTGGCCTGAAAACGCCGGCCGTCTGACAGCGCCACGGTATGGCGGTCCACCAGCGTGGCGCGGCCCTCCAGAATCTGCACACCCGCGTTCTGCAGGTTGCTGCGGTAAATGCCCTCCAGACGGGCCACTTCGGCATCGCGCCGGGTCTTGAGCGTGGCCCAGTCGAAGCGGGGCGCGTCCAGCGTCCAGCCAAAACCGGCTGCCTCTTCAAACTCCTGCGCAAAGCGCGAGGCGTAGACCATGAGCTTCTTGGGCACGCAGCCGCGTATCACGCAGGTGCCGCCCATGCGGTATTCCTCGGCCAGCGCCACGCGGGCACCGTGGTTGGCCGCAATGCGTGCGGCGCGCACGCCACCGGACCCGCCCCCAATGACGATGAGATCGAACTGTTCCATAGGCTTCCTTGAGCGGTGTGCAGCACCCGCGCTGGTTTACAGCTGGCCTGCGTGTTTTTTCAGAATGGCATCGTAGACGCCATTGTTCTGGATGATTTTGAGGCCTGCGTTAAAGCGGTCACGCAGCTCCGGGTCTTTGAACACGGCCTTGCGCGGGCTGGGCGGAAAGATGCTGTGGATGGTGATGGGCTGGCTGGCGTCCACCCAGGGGTCCAGCCGGGTCATGAAATAGCGAAAGATGCGCCGGTCGCCCACCACCACGTCCACATGGCTGGTGAACAGCAAGTTGTTCTGAATGATTTGCTGGGGGTATTCTTTGTAGTCCGCATGGCGCTCGACCACTGCCTTGAAGCGCTCGCCCAGGATCACATTGGCATTCTGGAAGGCGGCCACTGAATAGTCGGCCAGGTCTTCAATGCGCCGGATCGGCAGGTTGCGGGCTGCCAAGGTGATGGCCACGTTCTGAAAATACACATAGGGGGCTGAGAAATAGTCGTTGCCGCCTATGCCCTCATCCACGGTCAACAGCATGTCGAGCTGCCCCGCACGCTGCATGGCCAGGCCGCGCGCCGGGGGAAACTGCAGGCCCATCATCTTGTAGCCTGCGGCGGCCAGGGCTTGGTCGGCGATTTCAACCTCAATGCCTTCCTTACCCGACTCCAGGATGTAGGGCGGTTTGGTCAGGCCCATGCCCACCCGCACCTCCGGTGGCGCCGCCAGCGCATTGGGCACAACACTTATCACCAGCAGGCATAGACATGCCAGCGATGAGAAGCTGGGTTTCAACGACATATGCTTACAGTTTATGCCAGTCCAGAGCGCCTGGCTGCCTGCTTTTTAGGCACTAAACGGGGCGCGAGCTGTGGCAAACTTCCGCCCTTGATTGAATTCTGGTCGCCGCCCCTGGCGCCCTCACACCCCGTCAGCGTTAGCCCCTCCCCATGCAGAAAATCATCGCGCAAATCGCGCAAGAAATCCGTGTCCGCCCCGCCCAGGTAGAAGCCGCCGTGGCCCTGCTGGACGAAGGCGCCACCGTGCCCTTTATCGCCCGCTACCGCAAGGAAGTGACCGACGGCCTGGACGACATCCAGCTGCGCGAACTGGAAGCCCGCCTGTCCTACCTGCGCGAACTGCGCGACCGCAAAGAAGCCGTGTGCAAGGCCATCGACGAGCAGGGCAAGCTGACGCCCGCGCTGATGGTTGCCATCGACGGCGCGGCCACCAAGCAAGAGGTGGAGGACATTTACCTGCCCTTCAAACTCAAACGCCGCACCAAGGGCCAACTGGCCAAGGAAGCCGGGCTGGAGCCGCTGGCCGACGCGCTGTTTGCCAACCCCACGCTGGTGCCGGCCGATGCAGCGCTGGCCTACCTCAAGCCTCCGCTTACGCCTGAGCAGATTGCTGACAAACAGCCCGACTTTTCCACCGTATTCGCCGTGCTGGACGGCGTGCGTGACCTTTTGAGCGAGCGCTGGGCCGAAGACCCGGTGCTGGTGCAGGACCTGCGCGCCTGGCTGTGGAACGAGGGCCTGCTGCAAAGCAAGCTGGCCGAAGGCAAGGACGAGAACAACGCTGACGTCTCCAAGTTCCGCGATTACTTTGACTACGACGAGCCGATTGGCCGCGTGCCCAGCCACCGCGCGCTGGCCGTATTCCGCGGGCGTTCGCTGGACATTCTGGATGCCAAGCTGGTACTTCCAGAGTCAAATATGCCTGCAGCCCCCGTGTCCTCTGCGCCAGCAGCTCCTAAAAAAGTAGCATCTCCAGCAGTATCACTAGCCGAAGGCCGTATCGCCCTGAAGCTGGGCTGGAGCCACCAGGGCCGCGCGGCGGACGATCTGATCCGCAAATGCGTGGGCTGGACCTGGAAGGTGAAACTCAGCCTCTCCACCGAGCGCGACCTGTTTGCCAAGCTGCGTGAAGACGCCGAGAAGGTGGCGATCAAGGTGTTTGCCGACAACCTGCGCGACCTGTTGCTGGCGGCGCCCGCCGGCCCGCGCGTCGTGATGGGACTGGACCCCGGCATTCGCACTGGCGTGAAAGTCGCCGTGGTCGATTCCACCGGCAAGCTGGTGGAAACCGCCACCGTGTTCCCGCACGAGCCGCGCAAAGACTGGGAAGGCTCGCTGCACACACTGGGCAAGCTCTGCGCCAAACATGGCGTGAACCTGATTGCGATTGGTAACGGCACCGCCAGCCGCGAGACCGACAAGCTGGCCGGCGACCTCATCAAGCTGCTGGCCAAGATGGCCGCACAGGCTGGCGCGCCCGAAATCAAGGTGGAGAAGGTCGTGGTGTCCGAAGCCGGCGCCTCGGTCTATTCCGCCAGCGAATTTGCGTCCCAAGAAATGCCCGATGTCGACGTCAGCCTGCGTGGTGCCGCGTCGATCGCCCGCCGCCTGCAGGACCCATTGGCCGAACTCGTGAAGATCGACCCCAAGAGCATCGGCGTGGGCCAGTACCAGCACGATGTGAACCAGAGCGAGCTGGCCAAGACGCTGGACGCGGTGGTAGAAGACTGCGTGAACTCGGTGGGGGTGGACCTGAACACCGCATCGGTTCCGTTGCTGTCGCGCGTATCCGGCCTGTCAGGCACCGTGGCCAAAGCGGTGGTGCGCTGGCGCGAAGCCAATGGCGCATTCAGCAGCCGCCAGGACCTCATGAAAGTCACCGGCCTGGGCGCCAAGACCTTTGAGCAAAGCGCAGGCTTCTTGCGCATTCGCGGTGGCAGCAACCCGCTGGACATGACGGGTGTGCACCCGGAAACCTACCCGGTCATCGAGCAGATCATCGCCAAGACGGGCAAACCAGTGGCCGAAATCATGGGCCGGGCCGACATGCTCAAGACCCTGCGCCCCGAGCTGTTTGCGAATGAACAGTTTGGCGTCATCACCGTCAAGGACATCTTCACCGAACTCGAAAAACCCGGCCGCGACCCGCGCCCCGATTTCAAGGTGGCGCGCTTCAACGATGGCGTGGAAGATATTGCCGACCTGAAAGAGGGAATGATCCTCGAAGGCACCGTCAGCAATGTGGCCCAGTTCGGCGCCTTCATCGACCTGGGAGTGCACCAGGACGGCTTGGTCCATGTGAGCCAGCTCGCCCACAAGTTCGTCAACGACGCGCGTGAGGTGGTGAAGACAGGCGACATCGTCAAGGTGCAGGTGGTGGAGGTGGATGTGGCGCGCAAGCGCATTGCGCTGACCATGAAAATTGGTGCAGCACCCGCGGGCGCCCGAGGTGGTGACAGGGCAGGGGACAACCGCTACCAGGGGCCGGCCCGTGGCGAACGCCAGCACCAGGGCAGCCGCCAAGACACCAGTTTGGCCGGCAATTCCGCCATGGCCAGCGCATTTGCCAAGCTCAAGCGATAACACTTTGCAACACTTCCCTCAGGGTCTCTGCACGCAATAGACATCTGCGGGCACTAGCATCACCGCATGCAGATGCTCTTGGGGCCTGTGTTTTCGGACATAGCTTGGCCCATCACGATTCTCATTGCATGGTTTGCGGGAGAGCTAGGACACCGGCTGGTAAAACTGCCACGTATCAGTACCTATGCCATTGTCGGTTTTGTTCTGGCCCCCGCGCAGGCGGGCCTGTTACCGGCAGACCCATCGACTACCGTGCTGCTTTTGGCCAACATTGCGTTTGGCCTGATTCTGTTCGAGTGTGGATACCGCATCAATCTGCGCTGGTTGCGCACCAACCCCTGGATCGCCGCCACCAGCGTGACCGAAACGGCACTCACGTTCGCCGCGGTCTACTTTCTGGTGATGTGGTTTGGGCAGTCTCAGTCCAGCGCGGTGCTGCTGGGCTCGTTGTCCATGGCCACGTCGCCCGCCAGCATCCTGCGGGTGGCCAATGAGCAGCGTAGTTCCGGCCAGGTGACCGAGCGGGTGTTGCACCTGTCTGCGCTGAACTGCGTGTTGGCCGTGTTTGTCTACAAAATCATTGTGGGGCTGGTGGTGTTCGAGACCTCGGGCAACCTCTGGGACGCAACCTACGGCAGCTTGGTCGATTTGTGTGCCTCCGGCATCTTGGGCATGCTGGCCGGTGCCCTGGTGCCGGCCTTGCTCCAGTTCACCGGGCGCACCAGTGATGACAGCACACTGGCCTTCACCCTGGCCATCATCTGCCTGGTGGCACTGGCCCACAGCCTGAAGCTGTCGCCGGTGCTGGTGGCGCTCACGTTTGGGCTGTCGGCCCGGCATCGCCGCATTGTGCTGAACTCGTCCCAGCGCGGTTTTGGTGCGCTGGGCGATTTGCTGTCGATGCTGTTGTTTGTGTACATTGCCTCTACCGTAGATTGGCAGCAGGTGCTGGCCGGCATGGGGCTGGGCTTGGCCGTCATGGGCGTACGCCAACTGGCCAAGACTGTGGGCATCAGCCTGTTCGCCCATGTGAGCGGCATCTCCTGGCGCAAAGGGTTGCTCATTGGGGTGGCCACCACGCCAATTTCCGCCTTTGTGATCCTGGTGTTGGAGCAGACCCGCTATCTGGGCATCCATCTGGTAGACGAGCTAGCGCCGCTTGCCACCATGGCGCTGACCCTGGAGGTGCTGGGCCCCATCTTCATCCGCCGCGCACTGGTCTGGGCGCGCGAGGTGCCAGACAGCAGGGGAGACTGACATGGCCTTGGAGCCCTTCAAACAATCGCAATCACTGAGTCTGGGGGTGGAGCTGGAACTGCAGTTGGTCAGCCTGAGTGACTTTGACCTGACGGCCGCCAGCCCCGACATGCTCGAGCTGCTGCGGCGCAAGCCGTTCCCGGGTACGGTGACGCCGGAGGTCACCGAAAGCATGATCGAAGTCGCCACCGACGTGCACACCGAATACGCCACGCTGCAGGCACAGCTGCGGGAAATGCGCGACACCCTGGTGCGGGCTGGCGACCAGCTCAATATTGGCGTGTGTGGTGGTGGCACGCACCCGTTCCAGCTCTGGTCCGAGCGGCGCATCTTCAACAAGCCGCGATTTCTTGAAGTCTCCATGCTGTATGGCTACCTGACCAAACAGTTCACGATTTTTGGCCAGCATGTGCACGTGGGCTGCCCCAGCGGCGATGAAGCCATGTTTTTGCTGCATGCCCTGAACCGCTATGTGCCGCACTTCATTGCGCTATCTGCATCGTCCCCGTTTGTGCAGGGCAACGACACGCTGTTCCATTCGGCACGGCTGAACTCGGTGTTCGCGTTTCCGCTGAGCGGGCGGGCGCCGTTTTTGCTTCGCTGGCAAGACTTTGAGGAGCAGTACTTCGCCAAGATGGAGCTCACCGGTGTCGTCAAAAGCATGAAGGACTTTTACTGGGACATCCGCCCCAAGCCTGAATACGGCACCATCGAACTGCGGGTGTGCGATACACCGCTGAGCGTGGAGCGCGCGGCGGCTCTGGCTTGTTACCTGCAAGCCCTGTGCCGCTACCTGCTGGAGCGCAACGAGCCGCCGCCTGCCGAAGACGACTACCTGGTCTACAACTACAACCGCTTCCAGGCCTGCCGCTTCGGGCTGGACGGCACGGTGGCGCACCCCAAGACCTACGAAAAACGCTCGCTGCGTGAAGACATCCTGACGACGGTGCGCCACATCTGGCCCCAGGCGGAGGCGCTGGGCTGCGTGCCTGCGCTGGACCACATCTACCAAGCCGCCCATGAAGGTGGTGACGCCAACTATTTGCGCCAGGAGGGGGCGGAACGAGGCGGGGTAGAGGGCATGGTGGATTCGGCCCTGAAGCGTTTCCGGGGCGGCAAGGTCGGCGTCTGAGCCCGCACCACTACCCAGCCAATCCCGCCATGGCGGTTTTTTTGCTTCTAGGGACTGGCACGGATGGATAATCCCCGCATCCCCAAAAGTTGGTTGAGGAGACCGTCGCCATGAAACTCAGTGCCTTGCTGGAGCAGCAGTTCATCCTGCCCAGCATTCCCAAAGTGGTAGCACTGCTGCTCAATGAGCTGGACCGTCCCGAAATTGACCTCAAAAAGGTCACCCAACTTATCAGCACTGACCCGGCGCTGACCACCCGGCTCTTGCAGCTGGCCAACTCCAGTTTTTTCCAGCTCTCGGGCAAGATCAGCAGCGTGTCTGAGGCCCTGGCCCTGCTGGACCTGAACCACGTGCGCACCATGGCCCAAGCCGCAGCCACCGGCGCTTCGCTCAAGGCGGTACCCGGCATCCAGCTGCAACAGTTTTGGGACTACAGCCTCAACGTGGCCCGTGTGTCCCGCTCGCTGGCCGGGCTGGTACGGCTGAACCAGCAGGCGGCGTTTACCTGCGGGCTGATCCACGCGGTGGGCGAGCTGGCCATGCACCTGGCCATGTCCGATATCACCGCCGTGCTGGACGAAGACGTGCACCCGCTGGGCATGAACCGCGCAGCGCTGGAGCGCAAGGTGCTGGGCTACTGCTACGCCAGCGTGGGCGCGGGCTATGCGCGCATGTGGCATTTCCCCCAACCCATGGTGGATGCGCTGGAACACCAGTACGCTCCGTTTGAGAACCATGTGTACGAGCCGCTGGCCGGAGTGATCCACCTGGCGGCCTGGCGCGCCCGAGGCAAAGAGGCCAAACTGACCCAGCGTGGCCTGGCCGTTACCTTCCCGGGTTCGGTGGGTGTGACCCTGGGCCTGGACATCGACATGGTGCTGCAGCAAGACCCTTTCGACTGGGCCGCTTACACCTGATTTTTCTTCTCCCTGATGCAAGCACTTCATATCTACGCGGGCCCCAAGGCCCGGGCGGCACTTGCCGCCAACGGACTGGAACCCCAACACATTGCCACCATCCCCGGTGCCGCCGGCGGGCCCAAAGGCCTGATCCTGGGCGCGCTGGACCGCTTTATCTTTGGTGACTGGTTGCCACGTTCGCAGCAGCCGGTGGACTTGGTGGGCGCCTCCATCGGCGCATGGCGCATGGCCACGGCCTGCCTGAACGACCCCGTGGCGGCATTCGAGCGGCTGGAGCATGACTACATCCACCAGCATTACGAGTTGGCCCCGGGGCAAAAGCGCATCAGTGCGGCCCAGGTGAGCGAGACTTTCGGTGAAAACCTGCAAGCGTTTTATGGCGGCCGCGTGCCCGAGGTGCTGCAACACCCCCGCTACCGGCTGCACATCGTTACCTCACGCGGGCGGCACCTGCTGCGCACCGAGCACGGCCTGCGCACCCCGCTGGGCTACCTGGGAGCGTTTTTGACCAACACGCTGCACCGCAAGGCCATGGGTGCCTGGCTGGAACGGGTGGTGTTCTCCTGCCCGGTAGCGGGGCAGGGCGCTGCGGCGCTACCGTTTGCCACGGGCGACTACCGCACACGCCACGTGGCGCTGAGCGAGGCCAACTTCACGCCCGCGCTGCAGGCCAGTTGCTCCATCCCCTTTGTGCTGCAGGCCATTCACAACATTCCTGGTGCGCCAGCGGGCGCGTACTGGGATGGCGGCATCACCGACTACCACCTGCACCTGAACTACCCGGGTGCCCAGCAGCGCCAAGACGCTATAAATTCAGGAGCTGCTAGCGCATATTCCACGGGGGCTGGTGGCCTATCTGAGCACCAAGGTCTGGTGCTGTACCCGCATTTCCAGAAGAGCGTGGTGCCGGGCTGGCTGGACAAGGGACTGAAGTGGCGGCACCGCTCCACGGCATTCCTGGACACCATGGTGCTGCTGGCGCCCAACCCCGAGTGGGTGAAAACTTTACCAAACAGCAAACTTCCAGACCGTACAGACTTTACGCACTTTGGCAATGATCTGGCTGGACGGGTGAAGGCGTGGACGACCGCCACCCGTGCCAGCCAGCAGTTGGTGGACGAGTTCATCGCCTGGCTGGACAAGCCCGACATGAACCTGGTACGCCCGCTATGAATCTGCCCAAACTGCTGCCCACGCTCTCTTTCCCCCGCGCAACGGCTCTGTGCATGGCCTTGGCCTTCACGGCCGGTGCGGCATCGGCCGGCCCCTTGCTGGACCGCATCAAGGAACGCCGCGCGGCCCGCGCCGAAAGCAAGGCGGAGGAGAAGGCCCCCACCACCGAGCCCAGTGCCGAACAGACCCTGGAAGACCCGAACGGCGGCGACAACGCACCGTCCACCGTCGCCCGCAATGTGGTGCGTGACGTGGCCTATGGCACCGACCCCAAGCAGCGCATGGACGTGTACCTGCCCGCCAAGGGCGCAGCCCTGGCCCCGGTCATCTTCATGGTGCATGGCGGCGCCTGGCGTATGGGCGACAAACGCATGGGCAATGTGGTGGACAACAAGGTGGCGCGCTGGGTGCCCAAGGGTTTTGTGTTCATCTCGGTGAACAACCGCCTGCTGCCCGAGGCCGATCCGCTGGACCAGGTACGCGATGTCGCCCAGGCGCTGGCCAGCGCCCAGTCCAAGGCCGCGGGTTGGGGCGCAGACCCCAAGCAGTTCATCCTCATGGGCCATTCGGCAGGTGCGCATCTGGTGGCGCTGCTGGCGTCTTCCGCCAGTCTGGCCAGCCAGGCCGGAGCCCAACCCTGGCTGGGCACGGTGGCGCTGGACAGTGCGGCGCTGGATGTGGCTCCCATCATGCAGACCAAGCACTACAAGCTGTACGACCCTGCATTTGGCACCGACCCCACGTTCTGGAAAGCCGTGTCGCCACAGCAGCAGCTGCAATCCGGCGCCAAGCCGCTGTTGACGGTGTGCTCAGTGCGGCGCGATGAATCCTGCGGCCAGGCACGTGCCTTTGCTGCCCGAGCTACCTCGATAGGTGTACGCGTGCAGGTCCTGCCTCAGGATATGACGCACAGCGAAATCAACAAAGAACTCGGCCTGGGCACGGCCTATACGCAGGCGGTGGAAAGCTTTATGGCCAGCCTATCCACCCCGGTGGCGGCCGCGCTTCAGCGCGGTTTGTAGGCCGGCGAGCAGGGCGACGCAATGTTTCAAGTTTCTGCCGAAACCTGGTGCAAGGCGCTGTAGGCCAACGCCCAGGGCACCATGTCAGCAGCCGGCATGGGCCGCGCAATGCCATAACCCTGGCCTAGTTCGCAACCCAACTCCAGCAGCTTGCTGGCTTGGGCCGAGGTTTCCACGCCTTCGGCAATCACAGCGCGGTCAAAGGCCTTGGCAAGTGCGACGATGGCGCCCACCAGCGTGCGGTCCTCGGGGTCGTCCAGCAGGCCTTCCACAAACATGCGGTCGATCTTGATGGTTTCGGCCGGCAGGCGCTTGAGGTAGGACAGCGAAGAGAACCCGGTGCCAAAGTCGTCCAGCGCAAAGCACACTCCCAACGCCTGGCAGCCTTGCATCACCTGGCGCATGTGCTGAATGTCCTGTAGCACGACAGATTCCAGAATCTCCAGCTCCAGCAGATGGGCAGGGCCCTGGGGGTAGCAGGCCAGCAGCGCACGCAGGCGGTCCACAAAGTCGGCGCGGTGGAAATGTCGCGCCGCAATGTTCACGCTGACCACCCAGCGCTGGCCTTGCGACACCCAGGTTTGCAGCTGCGCCAACGCTTGGTGGAGCACCCATTCGCCAGTTTCTACAACCAGGTCGGTATGTTCCATCAGTGGCAAAAACCCGCCGGGGGCCAGCAGTCCCTGCTCAGGGTGCTGCCAGCGCAGCAGGGCTTCCACACCCACAATCTCGCCAGTGCGCATGTGCACCTTGGGCTGGTAGTGCAGCCGGAATTCCCCTTGGTGCACGGCAATGGCCAGGCGGGCTAGCTGCGTGTAGTGGGTTTGCACTTCCTGGTCTTGCTGGGCGTCAAAGATATGGAATCCCCGTCCTGCCTGCTTGGCCTGGTACATGGCCTGGTCAGCATGGCGCAGCAGGGTGTCCGGGCTGACGTTGTCTTGCGGGAACAGCACCACACCGGCGCTGGCGCTGGAGTGGATCAGTAGGTCGTCAATCGCATAGGGCTGGGCCAGACACTCCAGCAGGGCCAGGGTTTGGCTCTGTACCTCCGCTTCGCCACTGGGCCCGCGCAGCAGCACCACAAATTCATCCCCGCCCAGGCGGGCTGCGTCTGCCGGGTCTTGCACAAAGCCCAGCAGGCGCAGCGCCACTTCTTTCAGCAAGCGGTCACCGGCCCAGTTGCCATGGCGATCGTTGACGTCTTGAAAATGGTCCAGGTCCAGCAGACACACGCTCAGCGTGCCACCATCCTGGCGAGCCTGGTACAGGGCATGGGTCAGGCGTTCGGCCAGTGCGTCGCGGTTGTTCAGCCCGGTGAGTGCGTCGTGGCGTGCCTGCCAAGAGATTTTTTGTTGCAGATCGCGGGTTTCGGTCACATCGCGAAACACCAGCACACAGCCTCTCACGGTGCCATGGCTTTGGCGGATAGGGGCGGCGGTGAATTCGATCGCATAGCGCTCGCCCGAATGGTGCAGCAGTAACTGGTTGATGGCATGTACTGCGGTTTGGGTCTGGTGCAGTTGGTCCACACGCACGCCGCGGGGCAGGACCTGTGACTTGGTGTCCAGTTGAAATACTTCGCTCAAGCGGCGCCCCAGCGCCTGCTGTTCGGTATGCCCGGTCAAAAACTGGGCGGCCTCGTTGAGGCTGTCAATGTGCCCATGCAAGTCGGTGGTGATGACACCATCGGCAATCGACGACAGGGTGACCACGGCGCGTTCTTTTTCTTCCAGCAGGGCTTCCTGTGCCAGCTTGCGCTCGGTGATGTCCACCAGCGCACCAATGCTGCCGCCCACACTGCCATCCGTCAGGGTGAAGGGTGCTTTGAAGTACACCATCTCGCGCAGGTCGTAGGTTCCGGCCTTGACCAGCACCTCGTTGTCATGGCGGCTCAGCACCCGACGCTCCCGGCCTGCACGCTCGTGCGGAAGGGCCACAAAGTCGCTGGGCAACTGTGCACCGACCACGGCCTGGGCGGGTGTATTAAAAAACGTTTCCCAGGCTTGGTTGACCCCCAGGCAGGTGCCGTCACTGCCACGCACAAACACGGGAAGGGGCAGGGCGTTGATCAACTGGCGGGTGAAGTGCAGTTGCTCTTCCAGTTCGGCCTGGGTGGTTTGCAGTGACTGCACCAGGCCCTGGATCTGTTGCGCCATGCTGTTGAAGGCCTGTGCCACGGCCCGCATCTCCAGCGTACCTTTTTCTACCATGCGAGCGCGCAGCTCGCCGGCACGAAATGCCTCGGTGGCGGTATTCAAGCGGCTGAGCATTCGGGCATTGGCCCGCAGCAGCAGGGTGAGCAGAAACAGGATGGTGAAGATGTTCATCGCCGAGATGTGCATCTGCGCACCAATGGTGCGCCAGACCTGCTCCAGCACCTGGGTGTTGCCCACCACGACCACCAGTTGCACATCTGTGCCATCGGGCAACTGCTGCGCGAAATCTCCGCTCAGGGGTTTCAGGGCCGCAAACTGCTCAAACCACAAAGGCACCTGCGCACGCGCAAAGCCGGAAGTGCCCGCTTGCAGCGCCTGGCCCCGTCGGCTCCATTGCAGGCTTTGAATCTCGGGGTTAAAGCCCAGTTCGGCGTCCAGCATGGCCTGCAACTCGGCTTGTGTGCCGTTGGCACTGGCGCGCACCAGCAGGGGCAACAGGTAGTGCCCGGTGACCTGCACCTGCGCCTGTTGGTGCTCCATCGCTTCCTGCACTTCGGCGTTGAACATCAGGTGGTAACGCACCAGCGTCACCACCACAATGATGCCCAGAATGGGCAGAAACAGGCGCGGGTAGGTTCCCCGCGTCAACCAAGTCTTGATGGAATAGTGGCGCATTTTTATCGTGGTCCCTAGGGCGCTAAGGGGCACCCCTGCAATCGTTTTTTTTAATTCCGATGGCAGTTTAGCCGCGACCTCTATACGCGCACTTACAAGATCACTGCGCTGGCGCTACAACGACAGTTCGAGCATCTGGCGGTATTCGTCTGCCGTGGCGATGCGCGGATTGGTTTTGTGGCAATGGTCCGCCAGCGCACCAGTGATGATCTGGTCAAACTGAGTGGTCGACACGCCCATCTGTGCCAGACCCGTGGGCAGGCCGAGGCGGGCATTCATGTCCTTGATGGCCTCGCCAATGTCACTGGCCGAGCCCAGGCCCATGGCGTGGGCCATGCGTTGCAGGCGCTTGTCCTTTTGCACCGATTCGGCCTGCGCATTGAACGCCACCACGGCCGGCAAAAACATGGCGTTCAATGTACCGTGGTGCAGGCGCGGGTCCACCCCGCCCAGGCTGTGGCTCAGGCTGTGCACGCAGCCCAACCCCTTCTGGAACGCCATGGCGCCCTGCATGCTGGCGCTCATCAGGTTGGTGCGGGCTTCCACATCGCTGCCGTTTTGCGTGGCACGGGCAATGTGGGCCCAGGCGCGCTCCAGTCCGTCCAACGCAATGCCATCGGCTGGGGGGTTGAACGAAGGCGCCATGAAGGTTTCCATGCAGTGTGCAATGGCATCCATGCCGGTGGCGGCGGTCAGCTTGGGCGGCAGGCCCAGGGTGAGCTCGGGGTCGCAAATGGCGGTTTTGGGCACCAGATGCCAACTGTGAAAGCCCAGCTTGCGATGGTCGTCCACGATGAGAATGGCGCCGCGCGCCACCTCGCTACCGGTGCCGCTGGTGGTGGGCACGGCGATGATGGGCGCCACGCGGTCGGTGATGCGCACCGAGCCGCCTTCGATGGTGGCGTAGTGGGTCAGCGGGCCTTCGTGCGTGGCGGCTATCGCCACGCCCTTGGCACAGTCGATCGCCGAGCCGCCACCCACGGCAATCAGCCCGTCGCAGCCCTGGGCCTGGTACATGGCAGCCGCGGCGCGTACCGCGGCCTCAGTGGGGTTGGACGGGGTCTGGTCAAACACAGCCACGGTGATGCCTGGCAGGGCATCCAGCGCCTTTTGCAGAATGCCGGCGGCCTTCACGCCCGGGTCGGTCACGACCAGCGGGCGGGTGATGCCCACACGCTCGCACTCTTGCTTGAGCAGGCGCACGGCACCGCATTCAAACTGGATCTGGGTCACGTAGTAGATGAAGGACATGGTGCTAGACGTGTAGGATGGAAAAAAGCCAATGTACCAAGAAGCGTCAAACCCATGAGTCACCACCATGACCGCCGCGGCAACCCGCGCAGCCTGCTCAACCCTGCCATGCGCGGGGTGCTGGACCGCATCGCGCGGGCCGGCCACGCCCCCATGCACATGCTGAGCGCCCAGCAGGCTCGCACCGCCTATGCAGCAGGCTCCGATGTACTGGAACTGCCCACCCAGAAGATGCACCGTGTGGAGGACTTCACGGTGACCGCGCGCGACGGTTACGCCATTCCTGTGCGCCACTACGCGCCCAGTGGCACTGGGCTGCCGGTATTGGTGTACTTCCATGGCGGCGGTTTTACCGTGGGCAGTGTGGCCACGCATGATGGCCTGTGCCGCCGCCTGGCGCACCTGGCCGGTTGCGCAGTGCTGTCGGTGGACTACCGGTTGGCACCCGAATTCAAGTTCCCCACCGCGCATGAGGACGCCTGGGACGTGGTGCAATGGGTGGCCCAAGAGGGCAAAAACCGAGGTCTGGATACGTCCCGTATCGCATTGGGCGGCGACAGTGCTGGTGGCACGCTGGCTGCAGCCTGCGCCATTGAGGCGCGCAACGCGGGCTTGCCACTGGCCCTGCAGCTGTTGTTTTACCCGGGCTGCGCAGGCCACCAGGACACGCTCTCGCACAGCACCTTTGCCAGCGGTTTTCTGCTCGAAGAACGGCAGATCACCTTCTTTTTTGAACACTACATCCGCAGCGCGGCCGACCGGGACGATTGGCGCTTTGCGCCGCTGGACGGCAAGGACACCAATGGACACGAGGTGGATCTGGGAGGCGTGGCCCCCGCCTGGGTGGGCCTGGCCGAGTGCGACCCCCTGGTGGACGAGGGCGTGGCCTATGCCGACCGGCTGCGCCTGGCCGGTGTGGCGGTGGACCTGGAGATTTACCGTGGCGTGGTGCACGAGTTCATCAAGATGGGCCGCGCCATCCCCGAAGCCGCCACCGCCCACGCAGATGCGGCCCGGGCCCTGCGCAACGCCTTTAGCCTTTGATTTTTAAAGACACCAACATGACCCTGCAACGTTCTGATTTTCGTTTTTTTCACCGCCTGCGCGTACGCTGGGCCGAGGTGGACATGCAGCACATCGTGTTCAACGCCCACTATCTGATGTACCTTGATACGGCCATGGGCGACTACTGGCGCGCACTGGCTTTGCCTTACCAGGAGAGCATGCTGCTGCTGGACGGCGACATGTACGTCAAGAAGTCCACGCTGGAGTACCACGCCTCGGCCCGCTACGACGACACGTTGCACATCGGCCTGCGCTGCGCACGCGTGGGCAATTCGTCCATGGTGTTTGAAGGCGGCATCTTCCGGGGCGACACGCTCTTGGTGTCGGGCGAGCTGCTATATGTGTTTGCAGACCCCACCAGCCAGACCTCGCGCCCGGTGCCTGATGCTTTGCGCCAAGTGTTTGCCCAGTTTGAAGCCCGCCAGCCCATCACACATACGGCGGTGGGCAACTGGGAAGACTGGGGCACGCAGATCACGCCTTTGCGCCGTGCGGTGTTTGTTGATGAGCAGGCGATTTCCGAAGTTCTGGTGTGGGATGAGGCCGATGCCAGCGCCGTGCACGCGGTGGTGCACAACGCCCTGGGGCAGGTGGTGGCCAGCGGCCGCATGGTGGTGGAGGCAACCGGTGTGGCACGCATAGGCCGCATGGCCACGCACCAGATGCTGCGCGGCGGCGGCCTGGGCCTGTTGGTGCTGCGCGCCTTGGTACAGGCGGCACGCCAGCGCGGTGATACCGAGGTGATGCTGCACGCCCAATGCAGCGCTGAAGGTTTTTACCTAGGAGAAGGCTTTGCCCGACGGGGCGAGGTATTTGTAGAGGCGGGCATCGCCCACCAGGAAATGGCGCTGGTGCTGGCCGCTTAAAAACCCAGAGACGCCAACAAATCGTCCACGTCGTCCTGCTTGAGGGCGCTCTCCGCCGTTTGCGGGCCTTCCAGCACATGGTTGTCCACGGTCACGGGTTCGTTGTTTTCCGACTTGGCAACGGCAACGGTCCCTTCGGGGGAGCTGTCGATCAGCAGTTGCACCATCTGCATCTCGGTGCGGGTGATGATGTCGATGACTTTTTTGATCACCTGCCCGGACAAATCCTGAAAGTCCTGCGCCATCATGATGTCACTGAGGACGGCCCCTTGCCCTTCGGCAAATTTGGCCGTGCTTTGGGCAAATTTTCCGCACACGACCATCAGACCGCGGGCCTTGTCCACACTCAAATCAGGGGCCGCAGCCAAGCGAGCCAGCGATTCGCCCAGCTCCAAACCGCGGGAGGAGAGATCGTCACACTCCGGTTTTGCCAGATCCACCAAATTCAGCACCTTGTTGGCTGCATCTTCGGTCATCTTGCCCACATGGGCCAGGCGGTCACGGGCGTTGGGGATTTCCTGGACCACGTCGTGCAGCTGGCTGCCGCCAATCACCGCCAAGGCTTCATGCATCTCGCGCGTGATGGCCCCCAGGCGGGCAAAAGCTTCTTCTTTTGATAGCGGCGTTGACATAGGCTGATTCAATCCCTTCCCGGCTTGTGAGCGTGTTACTGCATGTTACGGCGTCTCAATTATGAGTCCACCCAGCGCCTGAACACTGGTCCCGCCGCAAATATCTGAGGCCCACAATCCGCCTCTACTTATATGTCTTCCAGCAATGGATAGGGCAGGGGTTGGACTTGCAACTCCACAGCCCCCACATGCAATCCGCCCACCGATACCGCTGACAACTGCAGCGACACGATGGCCTGCACCACCCCCTCTGGAGAAGAGGCAGCCTGGACCACGGTGCCTACGGGTTGTTCGTCATCCCCGGGAGCAAAGATTTCTTGCCCCGCGGCCACGGGGCCGCTGGCCTGCACGACAAAAGCGCGGCGCTTAAGCGTGCCGCGGAACTGGCTGCGCGCCACCACCTCCTGGCCGGGGTAACAGCCTTTCTTGAAGTTCACCCCCCCCACCGACTCGTAGTTCAGCATCTGCGGCACAAAGGCCTCGAACACGGGTTGGCTGAGGGTGGCAACACCGCTGCGCACCTCGCTCCACAGCCAGGTGCCCAGCGCCAGCGCATCGCCCTGCGGTACGGCCACGTCGGCCGGCGCCACCCACAGTTGCCGGGGGGTGCCGTCGGCAGGGTAGAGGTTGACCACCGTTTCAGTGCCAAAGTCGGCCTTGGCCCACGCAGAATCTGCGCCAGCAGCTATATTTTTGATAGCATTTCCAGCCAGGCCATAGACGGCAAAGCGCTCGCTGGCGTCGCTCAGGCGGGCTTTTGCACGCATGACGAACATGGACAGGCGCTTGAGCGTGGGAGCCAACAGGTCTTTGCTGCACACCAGCAAGATGTCACCCGCCGGGCGCTTGAAGCCGATAAAGCTGGCCTGCATGCGGCCCTTGGCCGAACAAAACGCGGCCAGCCGTGCATTGTTCAAATCCAGCAGCGCAAAGTCCTGCGTCAACTGGCCATGGAGGAATTTGGCGGCGTCTTCGCCCTCAATTTGGATCACGCCCAGATGGTCCAGGCGGGCCACGCCGTTCAGGGTGGGCAAAGAGGTGGCGGGAAGGGTCTCGGTGTTCATGGGCTGAATTATCATTCCCCCTCTTATGACTGACGGGAAGTAGGGCTGTGCGCTTTTTCATTGTTGTGGTGTGCATGGCCGTGCTGGGGCTGCTGGGGGCGGGTTACGCCTGGGTCCAGTCGCCGCTGGATATTCCCGGCGCTTCGGTGGATCTGTCGATTGAGCCCGGCTCCAGTGCCCGCGAAGTGGCCGTTGACGTAGCCCAGGCGGGCGTACGGGTCCAGCCGTCTTTGCTGTACTGGTGGTTTCGCCTCTCCGGCAAGGCCCGCAACATCAAGGCTGGCAGTTACGAGTTGCCCGCAGGCACCACGCCACGCAGCCTGTTGCAAAAACTGGTGCAGGGCGACGAAGCCTTGCGCAGTGTCACCTTGGTGGAAGGCTGGACCTTCAAACAGGTACGTGAGGCGTTACGCAAAGCCGACCAGCTCAAACCCAACAGCCAAGCCCTGAGCCCAGAGCAGATCATGGAGCAACTGGGTCGTCCCGGCGTGCACCCCGAGGGGCGGTTCTTCCCCGATACCTATACCTATTCCAAAGGCTCCAGCGACCTGGCCGTGCTGCTGCGCGCCCTGCACGCCATGGACAAGAAGCTGGACGCCGCCTGGTCCCAGCGCAATCCAAAATCGCCACTGCAGACGCCGGACCAAGCCCTGACGCTGGCCAGCATTGTGGAAAAAGAAACCGGAAAAACCAGCGACCAGCCGCTGATCTCGGCGGTGTTTAACAACCGCCTGGTGATTGGTATGCGCCTGCAAACCGACCCTACCGTCATTTACGGCCTGGGCGATGCCTTTGATGGCAACCTGCGCCGCATCGACCTGCAGACAGACAACCCCTACAACACCTACATCCGCACCGGCCTGCCGCCCACGCCCATCGCCATGCCGGGCAAGGCGGCGCTGCTGGCGGCCGTACAACCGGCGTCCAGTAAGGCCCTGTATTTTGTGGCGCGGGGCGACGGCACCAGCCAGTTCAGCAATTCACTGGACGAGCACAATAGGGCGGTCGACAAATACCAGCGCGGCCAATGAACGCACCACCAGGGACGGCATGAGCGGACTTTTCATCAGTTTTGAAGGCATCGACGGGGCGGGCAAATCCACCCACATCGATGCAACAGCCAAGGCCTTTCAGGCGCAGGGCAGGGTGGTCACCCTCACCCGCGAACCCGGTGGCACGCCCCTGGCCGAGCGGCTGCGCCAGATGGTGCTCAACGACAGCATGGACGCGATGACCGAAGCCCTGCTGGTGTTTGCCGCACGGCGCGACCATGTGCAGCAAGTGATTGTTCCGGCCCTGGCCCGTGGCGATGTGGTGCTGTGCGACCGGTTTTCCGATGCCACCTTTGCCTACCAGGGCGGTGGGCGCGGCTTTGACTGGCAGGTGTTGCAGGTGCTGGAGCAATGGGTGCAAGGTTCTGGACTGGGTGAGGCGCAGGCCTTGGTCAAGCCCGAGGTGACCGTATGGTTTGACCTGCCGCCTGCGGTAGCCGCCACGCGCCTGGCCGGCGCCCGTATTCCCGACAAGTTCGAGTCCCAGCCCATCGCCTTCTTTGAAAATGTGGCCACAGGCTATGCCCGTCGCCAGGCCGAAGACCCGCAGCGTTTCGCCCGCGTCAATGCCCACCAGACACCAGACGCCGTGTGGCGCGACGTGCAAGCCGCGTTACGCCAGGCAGGGCACTTGCACGCATGACAGACGCCTTGCCCCCGGCAACCGCACCCTGGATCCAGGCGCAAACCACCTTGCTGCTGGCCCAGCGCGGCCACGCATGGCTGTTACAGGGCCCATCGGGTTTGGGCCAATACAGCCTGGCGCTGGCGCTGGCCAGGGCGTGGTTATGCGAACATGCCACGCCCGCAGGGGCATGCGGCCAGTGCGGCAGCTGCCACGCCATTGATGTGCGCACCCATGCAGACCTGTGCATGCTGATGCCAGAAACCACCATGCTGGAACTGGGATGGCCCCTGAGCGAAAAGGCCCAAGGCGAGATTGATGACAAAAAGCGCAAGGCCAGCAAGGAAATCCGCGTCGATGCCATGCGAGACGCTGTGGAGTTTGCCCAGCGCACGAGTGCACGTGGGCGCGGCAAAGTGGTGGTGGTGTTTCCTGCGGAAAACATGAACAACATCACGGCCAATGCCTTGCTCAAGACTCTGGAAGAACCTGTCGGTGACGTGAAATTTGTACTGGCCAGCGAATCGGCCCACCAATTGCTGCCTACTATCCGCAGCCGTTGCATTGGCCACACGATGGCCTGGCCGGAAGCAGACCAAGCCAAAGCTTGGCTGCGCAGCATGGAGGTGCCAGCCAACCAGGTCGATGGTTTGCTGCAGGCCACCGGCGGCCGGCCCGAAGACGCGCTGCTGTTTGCCCAATCGGGCCGAGACCCCGGAAGCTGGGCGGCTTTCCCCAAAGCCATGGCGCGCGGCGACGTGTTTGCCGTCAAAGACTGGACCGCACCCCAGGTCATTGATGCCCAACACAAGCTGTGTCATGACCTGATGGCGGTACAAGCCGGTGCCACGCCACGCTTTTTTCCGACCAAAGAAGTCACAGGTTTGAATGCGTCCGCCACCGCTTTGGCAGCCTGGAGCAAGGCCTTGTCGCAGGCTATGAGGTCCATGGACCACCCCTTCAATGCCGGGCTCATGCTGGAAGCGCTTGTCGGACAAGCCCAAACCACTCTAAACTCGGGCCATTAGCACACCACCATGAGCGCCACACCTTCCGCCACCGCCCGCCCCAGCGTCATCCAGCTCTCGATCAAGGAGAAGGCGGCGCTGTATGCGGCCTACATCCCCATGTTCACCGAGGGCGGCGTGTTCATTCCCACCACCCGGGAATACGCTTTGGGCGATGACGTATATGTGCTGCTGTCCTTGCCCGACGACGTGCAACGCTACCCGGTGGCTGGCAAAGTGGCGTGGGTCACCCCGCCCAAAGCCTCTGGTGGCCGCACGCAAGGCGTGGGCATCCTGTTTCCCAAAGACGAAAAGTCGCACGCGCTCAAGCTCAAGATCGAAGAAATTCTGGGTGCCCACATGGCGTCCGAGCGCCCCACCCAGACGGTGTGACACCGCAGCGCGAATGCGCTTATGGCCCGCATTGTTTTCATCACAATGCAGCCCCTGAACCTTCTTCATCATGTTTACCGACTCCCACTGCCACCTGACTTACCCTGACCTGGCTGCGTCCTGGCCAGCCATTCGCGACGCCATGGCCGCGGCCCAGGTAGACCGCGCCCTGTGCATTTGTACCACCTTGGAGGAGTTTGGCGATGTGCACCGCTTGGCCATGGAAAACGCCCATATCTGGGCCAGCGCTGGCGTGCACCCGGACAACGAAGGTGTGACGGAACCGTCTCTGGACGACTTACTGCGTCGGGGAACTTTGCCTAAAGTGGTGGCGATTGGCGAGACCGGGCTGGACTACTATCGTCTGGGCGAACGCACCGTGGCTGACATGGAATGGCAGCGCGAGCGCTTTCGGGTTCATATCCGCGCCGCACGCCAGCTTCAAAAACCCCTAGTCATCCACACTCGCAGCGCGTCGGAAGACACGTTGGCCATTCTGCGGGAAGAGGGTGAAGACAGCAGCCCCGGATCCGCCGGTGGTGTTTTTCATTGCTTCACCGAAGATCAAACGATCGCCCAGGCTGCATTGGACCTGGGTTTTTACATCTCGTTCTCGGGCATCCTGACCTTCAAAAGCGCCCAGGACATCCGGGATGTGGCCGCCATGGTGCCCATGGACCGGCTGCTGATAGAGACGGACAGCCCGTATTTGGCGCCCGTGCCATACCGCGGCAAGACCAACAACCCGTCGTACGTGCCCTATATCGCGAAGCAGTTGGCTGAGATAAAAGGTTGCTCTTTAGAAGAAATGGCCCAGATTTCCAGTGCCAATTTCACGACCTTGTTCAAACCCACGTGAGGCAAGAGCATATGAAGCATTGGTTTAAGTTAGTGCTATACCTTGTTGTTTTTATTGGATTTTCTGCATCCAAGGCAGGATCTTATGAAGACTTTTTTCAGGCCATTGCACGGGACAATGTCGATGGCATCACCCAGCTGCTGGCCCGGGGTTTTGATCCCAATACCGTGAACCCTAAAGGCGTACCTGGATTACTGATTGCCTTGCAGGAGCCATCGCCCAAGGTGGCGGCCGTTTTGCTGGAGCACCCGGATCTCGAGGTGGAGGTACGCACCGCGCAGGACGAAAGTCCATTGATGTTGGCCGCGCTGCGCGGCTACACCGAACTGTGTGCCAAGCTGATCGAGCGTGATGCCGACGTCAACAAGCCCGGCTGGGCGCCATTGCATTACGCAGCCACCAACAGCCACATCGCGATCATGCAACTGCTGCTGGACAACCATGCCTACATAGACGCGGCATCTCCCAATGGATCCACGCCGCTGATGATGGCGGCCATGTATGGCAACGCTTCGGCCGTCAAGATGCTGCTGGAAGCCGGCGCTGACCCGACTCTGAAGAATGGCATCGGGCTCACTGCAATTGACTTTGCCAACCGGGTGAAGAAAACCGAGTCTGTGGAGATTCTTGCGGCCTTTATCAGGGCAAGACGGGCCAAGGGTAGCTGGTAGATCGGTGCACAGCTCAGGCGCTGCATCACTATAAATACTTCATACGATGTATATTATGTTAACAAAGTGAAGCTGAGCATTAGGTTGTCCATAAGCGCTCGTTTCACCCGCATACGCCTCAGCAAGGGATGAAAATTCATTGTCCGTCATATTATGAAAAGCAGCATATATGACACACTTGATCAATGTCCGTAACCAAAGCCTCCCGCTATCGACTTAAAACCTCAATTTTTAGTGATGGGGAACGTCGGGCGTTTCTAGTAGATGAGCACGGAGTTCCTGAGCCCTACAGCACCCTGTATGTCACGATGCGTTTACGCAATGCGGGCAAGTCGGTGTCAACACAAGAGGCTCACCTCAATTCCATCAATATTCTGCTCATGCATGCAGAAGATCATCGGCTGGCACTGTACGAGCGTTTTAAAAACCACTCCTTTTTGAATGCCATGGAGTGCGAGGCACTCCGGCTTTCAGTCCAGCAACATCGCGGTCCAGCGGCCAAGTCCCAGTTCAATGTACTGAGCATCAAAGGTGGGAAGAACGGGCACATTTACAGAGGCATTACCGTTAAACCAGCCCAGCAACATTCACGGTTCGCCCATATCGCCAGCTATTTGCAGTGGCTATGGCGGTATCTGCCCAGCACTGAATCAAACGAAAAGATCACCCTGGCGGCGCACGAACTAGAACGCATGGTGCGCAATATCCTGGCACTGCGCCCGATGGTCGCAACTATGGGCAGTAATGTGACCAAACCGGAATTCACTCGTGCGCATTACGCGGTGCTAGCGAATGCAATAACGCCTGGCAATGGGCACAACCCCTTCAATTCTGGAGTACAACTCCGCAATCAACTTATCGTGAAGCTCATGGCGCATCTCGGTGAGCGACGAGGGGGAATACTCAATTTACGCGTCGGCGATATCAATTTTGGCAAGTCACAAATTAATATCGTACGCAGAGCGGATAGCAAAGAAGACCCACGGATACAGCAACCTCGAGTTAAGACACGGGAACACACGCTTCCGGTTGGGCCCGTATTGATGGACTTGTTGCGCCAGTATTTGGACTTGCGTAGGAGCATGCCCTCCGCACGCAAACATCCCTACTTGCTAGTCACTCACAAGTCTGGACCTACCCTTGGAAAGCCAATGACTATCCCAGGACTCAACCAAGTATTTAAGACTATTAATAATGCAGTGCTAGGCATCCCAATGCTGCATCCGCACCTGCTCCGACATTTTTTTCATACGCAACTTGCGGAAGAACAACTAAGCCAACCAACAACTTCAGAATCGCGCGAAACAGATCGTCGAGTCCGAAACGAACTGGCCGGGCGTCGTCCAGATTCCGTGGTTGATGCTATTTATACAAAACGTGCCATCGAACGGGAGGCCATCACGATGGCCCTCAAGGTTCAATCAACCCTTGGAAATTCTGATGCCTCGACTCTCTCTGACGAACCACTGTCATCCCCTCCCCGTCTGCCTAAAAATTAGGGCGCACAGGGAAGCTAAAGCGTGAAGTTCAATCTCGATGAATTTGACGCGACAACGTCAGAACGACCTGTAGCAACGTCAACAGCAATTGGGCAGGAGACTACTGAACACCATATTAAGACCAGATACTCAAACATCTGGGTTGATACGCGGCAGCCTATCTGGGCCCCAGACGGGAAAAGAAAAATAAATATCGCAGCCACGAGACAAGATGTCGCGTCCTCCTTACACGCTGGCCTTGAACCGCTACTTCGCCACTATGTATCGAGGTTGGCAGTTGGGACACTCTCAACCTATCTCAGCATCATTCGCCACTATCGCAAGGCTGTATTTGGGGTGGCGCCAATAACCAGGTGGCATATCGACGACTTGACTAATTATCGCTACAAGATGGTCAAAGAGGCTGGGCATGAAGGTAACTTAATTAAGCTCAGAGCGACACTAAAAACATGGTGCGATCTCCGACTTCCGGGAGTTGATCTTGAGCTTATTGAGGCCGTTGAGACTTGGAGATTGAAAGACCGCGAAATAGGTCGTGCAGTACGACGAATGGACCCTGATTCGGGTCCATTGCTACCGCAGGAGTACGCAGATTTGAATGCTCAGGTCGTTCGTGGCGCCGAAACTGGGAATGTAAATCTAACTGACCTGTGCCTGCATATCCTTCATGCGTACTCTGGTCGAAGAGGCGAACAAACATGCAGCCTCAAATGCTTAGACATTGATCCAAACCACTTGGCTGTACCCGATGAAAACGGAGCGCAGTTCGCTAATGTACCCATCCATCGTGTGTCGGTACCACGGGCGAAGCAGCATGGCGCTGACTGGCGTGCTTCATTTCGGGACATCACTTTGCCCGGCCCGCAGTTTAACTTTCTTCACGCCCAACGGTTAAGTGTCGAAGCAAAATTTCGGGAGGAAATGAACCGCCACGGCATCATTCTTCCCGAGGAGTTTGTCAACACATTGTTGTCGCAATTGCCTCTATTTCCGAATTGGAAACTCGTCGATCAAAGCCTCAGCGCCGCCCCAAGGTTGTTAAAAAATGGGGCATCTACAGATCTTCCCGTGCCCGCAGGAATGGCGATGTTGATTCAACATGCACAATCCCGTCAGTGGCACTCTACGGCAGAAGACATCCAGAGAAGACTGCACGACATTGCTAAAGTGGTCAATGCCAAAGGGCGTGAAGGAAATCCGCTAAACCTCAATCCAAGACGATTGAGGTATACCAAAGGCACCAATCTCGCCAGACTCGGTGCATCGGTAGAGGTCATTGCCTGGCTGTTGGATCATTCCGGCATACAGACCGTCAATGTTTATACCGACAATTTGCCCGAGCATGCGACGGCAATCAATGAAGCTCTCAAGGGTTCTTGGCGCCTGCAATTGATCGCTCGAATGTTTCGTGGGCAAGTGGTTCAATCTGAGGACAGCGCGGTCTGTGGTGAAAATCCACGTGCAAGCCGCATTCACTTTCAAGGGACTGGAGCAGCTACATGCGGTGTCAATAAGGCATGCGGTCTTGGCGGCGGAATCCCACTGGCCTGCTATACCTGCAACAACTTTCAACCTTGGCTTGATGGCCCTCACGAAAGTGTTTTGAGCTATTTACTTCAGCAACGCCGCGAAAAGGCTCGAGCGCTGGGCGATACGCACCCTTTGACTACCCACCAGGATAAAACCATAGTGGCGGTCATTAACGTCCTGCAGCGTTGTGAAGAGATTCGACAACATGACCAAAATGCACACGCCAATGAGAGCGTCGTATGACAACAGTTCAAATGACTAAGCCATACGCAGTACCGATTGTCGAGCAGAGTGAACAACTCCTGCACCCGGAGTCAAAAATGAGTCAACATGCGCGCGAGACTCTTATTGCGCAGTACGTCGGACGTGCGCGTGACCAACTAAAGGTTCTCGATATTCGGTGGGAAGAAAACCGTTGGCCCGGTATAGCAGTTTTTACCAAAATTGCGAATGGCAAACGTGATCAATCCCTTAAGCAATTGGATTCCAGCTACCTGCTAAATGCGGAGTTCATTAACTTTGCGAAGGCCTACGTTCGTGAACAATACAGCCTAAATCCTCAACAAACCACAAACAACACAGCGCACCGCCTCCGAACTTTGCGCCTCGTCGAGGCATCACTGCTCGATATTAAGAGATCAGCTAATCCAGCATTCGTCGACATCATGGTTCTAGATGCTGCAGCCGAACTTGCACGGAAATCCTTTACGGGTGCTACGCCCTACTACGTAGGGCAGTTTATTGAGCAATTCGGAAGATTCATGGCTAAACAGGGATTTGTGCCGTCTCTTGTCGGTCAATGGAAAAGTCCTATTGATTTTCAACGCTATACAGGACGCGTTGTCGGTTCTTCTGGGGACAAACACCGTGCAAAAAAACTACCAAACTTCGCCGCGGTTTCAGCATTGGCGGAAATTTTCAATCGAACGCTAGACCCTTCAGATGAACGATGCCATCGGGACATTTACACAACGGGGGTGGCCACCCTACTCTGCTCGGCGCCAAGTCGAGGCCAGGAGGTGCATCGTCTGCCAGTGGACTTGATATTTCAAGCCACAGATAGCTTTGGAGATGAGCAACTTGGCCTGCGATGGGAAGGAAGCAAGGGCTACGGATCGTTTATCAAATGGGTGTGGAAGGACATGGTTCCAGCGGTCCACATTGCGATTGATCGCATCAAGGCCATTACGGAGGAAGCTAGGCGTTTGGCTAGGCACTATGAAAATCCAGAAACGTCCGGACTTTTCTATCGTCACACTAACTGTCCCGACGTAGCCGAGGATGAGCCTCTAACCGCAGAGCAGGCATGCCAAGCCCTTGGGTTTTCCATGAAAGATCCGCGCGGCTCCCTTCTTTCTGCGAAGCTAAGCAGCAGACTTTACACGCACTCTTTGGCCACTTTGTGGAATGAATGGGTATTGCCCCGGCACCGCGCCAATTGTCCCGACTTCCCCTTTGTCGGCCCCTCCGAGTTAAATAAGCCTGAGGCCGCTAGGCTGAAATTCAGTGAAGCCTTATTTTGTATGCGAGCCCATCAACTCCACACCCTGATGAATACCAGTCCCGTGATGCTTTGGTGCCCCGCGTTAGGAACGTCATGGCATCCAGATGTCACGCACTCCTCGCGAACAAACATCAATATCTTTGATAGATATGGCTACAAGGATGATGATGGGTCTCCGTTAGCGCTCAGATCTCACCAATTGCGTCATCTGCTAAACACGGAGGCTCAGCGCGGTGAAATGACTGATGTGCTAATCGCAGCATGGTCGGGCCGGGCCGACATCGCCCAAAATCAGGCATATGACAACCGTCCTGCGCAAGAGGTGGTGGATTCTATTCGTCCTGTTGTTGAAGCCCAAGAGCGCGCCCTAACCGGCATCGGCGCCAAGAGTTCGGACAGTCATGTGCAGCGATCTGGCCCATGGATTGTCCAAACTTTTATTGCGCCCCAGGCATTGGAAAACCAGGGGCTTCACGATATTCAACCACAGCTCACTGGCTTAAAAACAGAGTACGGTCAGTGCGTCCATGACTGGGCTGCTTCCCCATGCGAAGGATTTGTCGAATGCTTGGAATGCAGCGACCATCGTTGCATAACAGGCGATGACCCACATGAATCTAAGCTACGCCTACAGCGCATTGAAAAGTTGCATGAAATTGTGCAGGGTGAAGTTCTCAAAGCCCAAACAGCAAAAGCTGAAGGCGATTGGGGCGCTGAAGAGTGGCTTAACGTACAAATCCGCTACCAGCAAAAATTGGCTCAACTGATCTCAATCCTGCGCCAACTTATTGACGATGGCCAGGATGCAGTTATACGTATGGCTAACTCCCCTGCCCCATCGCACTTACATCGGGCAATGCGCGCCATTGCAGTCCGTGCGCAGCAAGATAGTCTGGAGACGCCGGAAGTGATTCAGATGATGTTGAATGCAGTGGATTCGCGTGCAGAGTCGGGTGGTATGCCGATCACAGTGCATCGCAGACCCGCGGTCGCACTCCCTCCATTAGATATGGGACGTCGCCTTTAAAGTCGAGCAGTAGTAACTCATGGCAAAAAATAAACACATTCGCCCAGAGCATGTACAAGCTATTTGCAACATTATTCACGGGTGGGACGAGCCTAAACTTAGTTGGGCGGCTGTTTGTGGAGCGGCTCGATCGGTGCTTGGATACGTACCCAGTCGCTCAGGTTTAAGTGCTCACGAGATGATCACTGCATCTTTCCAATCTAGAAAGAGTGGACTCAAGGAAGCCACTCCGGCACCTCAACTTCCAAACAGTCGTCAGCAGGCATCCAAAATCATTGCAGCCCGTGATGCTGAAATAGCTACGCTCAAGTTACTGAGAACTGAATATGAAGCTCGTTTCGTGCGCTGGCAATACAACGCGAGCATCCGGAATGTAACGATCGAGCAATTAGACACGCCACTTCCAGATATTGACCGAATAAAGGTTCAAGGAGTCAGTCCGAGAAACCGGCAATAGGTCAGTCGTTCGCCTATTGCCTAGGCTGTTGCCCTACAGTAATCGATGTGTTGCGAAAAGTCTCAGAACGCCAAGAGGCGCTCAACACTAAACAGAGCCGCAATCCCATACTGCCGTTGTGCCAGCGGCGAATAGCAAGCCAGATCACTCTATAGTGATATTACCGAAGGTGGATAGTGCCATTTTTTTAGTAATCTCTTCGACTATTTGCACCGAGCTTGCGTCCGGATCGCTCGAATGCATTACATCTTCAACAATTCTTGAAATTTCCATATCCAAAGAACGTTCCATGTAGTTGGTCAAGAGCGTTTCGTAAATCAGCTTGTATACCGGCCACACCGCCGGACCTGGCTTTAAGTGCCCCTCGTCAAAGTTTGGGAGAAGATCTACATTGAAAGTGGGATCTCTCGTTTCGGCCGGATCAGAGTCTCTTAGCGGATTCACTAGATAGCCGAACTTGAACGCCTCTCCCTCATAGCCACTTCCCAACCGGATGATGTGGCCGATTCCCCCAAAGAATTGCACCAAGCCATCTACGTTACTTCCATTTGAATAGACACAAACGAAATGATCGAATTTTCCTATGGCAGGGATTCCTGATGTAGTCGATGAAGCAGAGTACCAGCGGATAAATTTATCTTCTGATCCAGCGCCATTCAAGACAAAATTTCTTAGGCAATCGAAGCAAGCCAAAAGGGCAATGTGACTAGCATTGACCCCAAGCAGATTAAATGCAGATTTCAGGAGGCCACGAAAATAGTCCGCACCGCCAATGCGAGGATGAAGTTGCAAAGGGCTATCTAAATAGCCAGTTTGAGCAGTCGCCAGCGCCCGAAGTTGGTTGATACCTATATTGATGTCGGGGTGCGTCGCTCTAAGTTCATGAATCAGCCAGTCAAGCTGTTTTTTATTCCCGATCTTTCCTTCTATGACCTTTGTTCCATCCGCAAGGCTTTGAGACTTGATGGCAGGTGCGGAGATTTCAGGAACACCGCCGGGCTTAAGATTAAATTTGACACCCTCTGTATCAGATATCCCTTTCAGAGTGGGCCCCTCCCCTCCTCTTCCTCCCTTTGTTCCGAGTAAGTTCCTCACCTCTTGCAAACCCCTCTCCAGTGCAACATCAATGGATGCACCAAATTGAGACTGTGCTTCGTTACACGTAATTTTTGATGAAACCCATCTCGCGCCAAGAAAGTTTTGCAGAACGTGCTCCCCGTCTGATTCCTCAAAACTAATTTTTTTGTAAATGCAGATGTTCATTTGATTCCACGATCTATCTGGTCAAAACGATTGAAAGAGACTTGCCCATTCCGAATGGGTTTAGATAAGAAGGCCGAGAGTCTCACGCCGCAATGCGAATTTGATCTGAACTTAGCAGCTTGCTATTGATGAGTTCTGATCGTGCCCCTTCCGGGTTGGCGGTAAACATCAGGACACGCAGATCTTCCTTTGCGCGCGAGAACGATACATAGGCGAGCTTCTGAGTTATTGAGCGTTGCCGGTCCGTGGGCTCGCCGGCCGTAAGCGGTGTCAGGACCTTGTTAAAGCTGTAATTGTTCCACGCGGCCTCAACATCGTCGTAGACAACCATGACCTTTTCATACTCCTCGCCCTTTACTCCGTGCTGGGTGCTGTAGGCAGTGTTGTTGTCAACATATTCAGCATAGCGAGCCACTGGTCCGGACCGCATTTGGAATAGCGAGTCCGCCAGCCAATCTCCTTTGTCGAGACTGTGAAGATCCTCATCGAATGCCTCGGCACGAGGTGCGCGATCGAGATGCTCCCACAGCCTCTCGGAAGGCTGGACGATCTGCTTTTCAATACAAAAACGAAGGATGGTGCCGATCGTCTCGGTGTCCCACAAAACTTGCAATTGCTCAACCAATGCGTTCGCGGTCTCGATCATCAACTTCAGCGACTTTCCGGCATTCAATCCATTAACGGCGAAAGCGGGGCTTTCACTCCGCAGCAAATAGATGATCTTTCGAGCATCGCCCTGCTTTTTGGCATTGATCAACGGGCAAATTGTCGATAGAAAAGGCATGAGAAGGAAATGCTCACCAGCCTCGAACGCATCTTGCGCGCGCGAGGATGCATATTCTCCAGTAAAGAGCCGGTTGAGATCGGCAAAGCCCAGTCGCCGCGCGATCATTTGACGCGCGAGGAAAAGTCTCATGACGTCGTCGTTTCCGGTCCAACCCCAATCTGCAACCGCAGCATCCATACGCGTAAGTGCGCGCTCTACCTGTTCCTCAGAATAGCGCTTGCGAGGTTCCGTCGGCTCCTCCGCCTGAACTAGCAGGAATTCGACGCTGCCTTCACACGTCTTATTCTCGCCAGCAGCATACTGCTCAACGTCCTCACGATAGGCGTTCAGAAGCCTGATAACACTCTGCGAACAGCGGAAATTTTCAGTTTTCGTGATGACCTCACCACCTTCAGGTGGCGCAAAGTTCCCCGCGCTCCGGTCATAAATCTGCTGCCATGGATCACCAAAATAGCCGATCACCGGAAGTCCCGTGCCGGCACCTACAAGATTGAGACCGGCAACGATGCCCTCAAATGTGTCTTGCGCCTCGTCGACAAAAATATATGGGAACCGTAGGCCAGTGATCCGCCTGAATGTGGCATTGTTTGCAAACAGGTAGGTTGCGATCTCAATGACATCATCATGACTGATCTGGCCTTTGCCGTAATCGCTAAAGTTCGTGTCGGAATATCCAAAAATTTTGACTGTCGCGATAGCTGCATGTTCTGCCGTAAGCCGCTCGATCTTGGCGCGAGCTTTCAGTGCCTTTTTACTCTTACCCCCGTTGTCATCTTCCTTGGCCTTTTCTATAAGAGCTGGGATGCGGCTCTCGCTCAGCGCCTCCCGAATATCATCATGGAAGCGGCTGATTTGTCCCCATAGAAAGCTGTGAAGCGTTGAAACCAAGTAGAGGTCGTCAAACCCCAGCCGTGCCTTGATTACCTCGACTGCTCGTTTGGTAAAGGTGATGCAGGCGATCCGCTGACCTTGTCTTTTAAGGACTTGCCCTTCGCGATCGCGGATTCGGCCGAGGGCATCGACTAGTGAGCTTGTCTTACCCGAACCTGCGCCAGCAATCAATGCGAAACTGCGATGCTCTTCTAAGCATTTTTGAACTTGCGCATCCGCTGCGCTTTCAACTCTGGAAACCATACTAGACCACCGCAATCGCAGCAGCGACCGCCGCAGGCGTTTCAGAGGGAGGCTGTGGACACAGGCGAGCTTCAAGCCAAAGCAATCCTTCGGCAATGTAGTTTGGGACAATCACTTTCTCAGCGCAGGCCAAGATATCCATGGCGAAGTCGGTCTTTTTAAAACTGTCGGACCGAACTCGGTCGTAGACACTTTGATAAGCGTCTTGGAGTTGTTCTGGGATGTCAATACCGATCGAGAGCGCGCCGGACCGAAGTAATCCGAAATTCTCGTAAACGATTGCTTCTTCTAAGGTGCGTGGGCGGAGTTTCGTATTTACAGCGCCATCGACCACCAGAATGTCGGTTTGGAACGCGATGCAGCGATCCTTGGCAGCGTGTTGCTTGTCCACCGGGGTTAGTGCAATCAAACCGGCGATCGTAGTTTGCGCACACAGCTTTTTGAGGGAGGCATTGGAAGTTCGTGCTCCAATGACGTCCGCCCGACAAGCTGTTGGGTATCCAGTGGGTACCACCGAATCGAGATCCGTAATGACGAGATAAGGAATGTGCAGGAAGCTGAGCAGGCCTTCGAAACGATGGGCATAGGCGCCACCCACTTCCAGGATCGTGAGGTATGTGGCCTGGAGCCGCTTCGCAGCATTCTCGATCATGGTTGGCATAAGAAGCTTTTCAGCGGCGCCTTCCACAAGAATGGCTGCATCAGCAAAAAATAGATCGCAGTGTGTCAGCCGTAAATAGCGTTTGAGAAAGGCCAGCGATTCCGAGGGCGATATGAGCTTGCCTTCAATTGCCTCCGCTTCTGGCTGGAAGGCTCGAAGGCTGCGAACCACAGATGCATTGCGTATGCCCGGCGCCGCCATCTCACCCTCAAGGTGGCATCGCTGGAAATATCGAACTTTCTCGAAAGCGACGGCTTCCATGATGTGCGAGGAATGTGTGGTGACAACGAGCTGCGGGACTAGACCAGGTTCACCTGATTCCTCCGCAGACTGATTGATCACCTCCCAAATGTTCGAAATAAAGGTCTGCTGCACTTGAGCGTGAAGATGGACCTCTGGCTCCTCGATAAAGATCATCAAGCATAGTGGTCTGTCCTCAGTGGTCATCACCCACTGAGAATGGAAATGCCGGGCCTGAATAGCCATGTAGATGAGGTTTTTGAAACCAAGACCGTTATAAAGCTCGGGCAGTTCATGCTGTCGGCTGGGATCAACGTAAAGCAATTCGGTGCTCCCGCGTAACGCGGTTTCTGGACTAAGCGACGAGATGATTCGCAGTTCTCGATCGTTAATCGAGGGCACCCCAAGATGCTTGATGAGCTTGATCAATGGATCGAATTGCTTGGCGTAATGCTCTGTTAGCTGTTTGTTGTTTGCATCGATCACACTGTGAGCATCGGCGGCGTGGCCCACTTGCTCGAGATTCTTTCGATAAAAGGCGGCAAAGGCCGAAGAAAGTCGGTTGCTGCGGCTGCTGTCGTCATCGTTGATGTTGCGCTGTGCGTCAACGAACTCAACCCGAATAAGATGCTTCAGGAGTCGCTTGCCTTCGTCAGGCCCGAGCTCGCTGGCAATGATATCGGGTACAGCTCCTTCTATTGATTTGCTGTCAAGCGAAAAATAGCAAACATCAAAATGGCGACCAAGATTCCCGTCCAGTGAAAGATATTGCGACAACGCCTTCGTGCGTGTTCCATCTTCCTGTGCGGGGTAGGCTGCTTCATATTGCTCGCGCAACTTCTTTGCGTCCTCTATCTCATACGACAGTCGAATTCCTACGCGGGTGAAGTCCGAAAGCTTGGGCAATAACGTGAAAACCCGACCAAATGCGATGCTTTCAGGATCGATGGTAAACCACACATCGAGACTAATCTTTGGAAGTCGTTCCGCGTCACCGGTGGTAGCAAAGGCGTCAAAATCTACCATGCGGGCGACTGAAAAATCGTGAATCTTGAAATCGCGGCCGCCTAAAAAGCAGCGGAAGATTGCCGTGGCAGATGTCTTTCCGCTGTTGTTGGGCCCAACAAAGATTGACTCACGCTCTTCGATATCGATATGAACATTCTCCAACCGCCGAAAATTTCGAATGGCGACTCCGCTAATCTTCATAAATGTCCTCCCAGACGTTGAAATGTGAATGCCGCCTACAGGCTACCGTGGCCGTAGGCTATTTTTTGCCAAAAAGTCCAATATCGCCTGCGTAGCAGACCTCCCTCAGGAAGAATGCGTTGCTTAAGGCAATTCGGCCGGTCATTTTCAAGCCATACCCATTTACTGGCCGGGCAGACGCGGGCGGGTAAGCCAAGGAGCACAACGTCCAGCCGTTAGACGAGACAACACAGACGAGATATGAAACTTCATGCTAACCAGGAGCGGGGCTGTGTGTCGTATTGCATAGATACGTCCCGATTCCAATTGAACGCAATACCCATGTGGGGCCATATGGTTGCTGAAATGCCTAACGACCATTACTTGCAGTGCACTTAGAGACCTCGGTTCAACTCGAATTGGATAGGGAGCAGATTGATTGACCTTGAAATCACCGACGGACAGCCAAGTAATTTCGCCGCTTTCATTGAAGTAGCCGATGGACAATATGCCGACAGCGAAAGAGCTGTCGTTCCCTACTCCAAGGACATCAATCCAATGTTCCCATAGTGGCGTAACTTCCAATCTGACTCGATGTGCGTCTTTCCGAAAGGTAAAAAACAATGCGACTGACGAGAATACAAGCGAGATCAGCTCAGTAACTTTAAAGTCCATCGTGCTGGTCCTCAATCAACTGGTCTGACATGAACAGACTCTTTACGGTAAACGTATGAGACAGCCTGGCTCCGGAGTGAACCTGCGAGCGGGGCTTGTGGGCGATTCTGTTGGGCGAGATCAAGAAGATCGCGAGGTCAGGGTTCGCGTGGCCAATCTGCGGGCACTAGCTTGAGTCCGTCACGCCATCGCTCCCGAACTGCCTTCTGGAACCGGGCATCGTCACTGAAGTCAGGATGGTCGGTGATGATCACCTGAAACTTACCCTTGAGGCTGTCAACCACGTCGAAGATCAGTCCAAAGAGCCGCTTAACAGCTTTGCGGTCCGCATCAATCTTCTCCTGCGTTACCCCATCGCCCAGCACGGCGTCCGGTGAGAAGTGCGCCTGCGACAACTGATCGAGCAGCAAAAAAGCAGGCACAGGGCGATCACGGTTCGCGAACCAAGTGTGCAACGCCAGATGCGCAACGATGTGGTAACCGACATGGTTCTCACCGCTACCTATCTCCTTCATCGGTACTCGCCGTTCCAATGTGTCCGCGACAATTGTTAAATCCCGGGGATCAAGGCGCAGCGGGGAATCGGAGTACTCCAGATCAATCCGTCCTGCGTAGTCCGACAGATAGCGATTGACGTTGGATAGGCACGATTCCATCTTCGCCTGGATGGCGTCGGTGCTGACTGCTGCGTTGAGTTCCGACTCCCGCGTCTGCAGCTCCTTTAGCCGGTTCTGTTGTTCGCTGATATCCGGCATCTGCGGAATATTCTCCATGTACAGGCTAATGCGTCCGAGAACCATTGCGCGCCGAGCCTCAGTGTCTGTGGCTAGTTGCAGGCGCTGGTTGGCGCGCTTGACGGCCGTGAGCATGACGCGGTTGTCGTCGATGCGGCGCCGCACGTCGGCAAGCTTGGTTTCGACGTCCTGGATCGCGGTGGTGATGCGCGGCGTCGCAGAATCTATTGCACCACTGCGTTCACCGATGTAGTCCTGCGCCGCGCGAAGATCGCCGATAGACGGAACTTGTGAGGCTTCGGGCAAACCCTGCAGGCACAGCGGGCAGGAGTGTTCGGGGGCATCGTGTTCAAAGACCGTGACAGCCTTGAGACGTGCGGTGTGCTCGCGGGCTTCGGCCGAATAGCCCTTGGAATTTCCCTCGAAGCTACGCGCGCGCTCCAACGTCGATTGGAGCGCGCGCTGCTCCTGCACGAGTTCACTACGCACGGTGGAGAGGCGTCGGAACTCAGCGTCCTCAGCAGCGTCTGCAGCAGAAGGTACGGGTGTGTTTTGGATAGTGCGCAGCGCGCCGATCTTTTCCTGCCATGGGGTGCTGTCGTCGAGTGTCGACAGCCCGACGGCTTTGGCCTCAGCAAGAAGCGTGTCCGCCCGTCCGACGCCCTCGCCGCGGATCGCGGTGGCTTCGGCAAGCCTGCGCTCAATTTGCCGGATCTCGGTACGCAAGCGCTTGAGTTCCTGCTGCTGCGCTACATAGTCGTCGGAGACAGCGCCGAGAAAGTACGGCAAGGTGTCCTTGATTGCCTGCGCAATGAAGCGGTCACTCGAACCGTGGAATAAATTCCGCCGTTGCGCGATCTCGTTTTGAGACTGCAGACAGAATGTGAGCGCATGGCTGATGGTGGCCGCTAGCGGAACTCGTGTTTGACCCGTTGGCGGCTCATGCAGATAGTCGGAAAGTCCGACCCACGAGGCTAGCAGCGAACGTAACCCTTCGCGATTGGTGGTTTGGCGCAGCACGCTTGCCGGCGGAATCACTACCTCAGTGTTGGTTTCGACATATACCGCTTCGTTGGATTTGCCATCGCCTGCCGGCAACTGCCGGGCGACGAAAGCTTGACCTCGGCGAGTCTGCAACAACAGGCCGAACCAAGCAACGTTGCGCCGAACCTTTCCTTCGGGAACATCGATTTCCGAGGCGCCGAAACAGTACTCAATGATACCGAGGATGGCCGACTTGCCCGTGCGCGAGTCACCCGAGATGATGTTGACGCGGCCCGGCTCGAACGGAACAACACGCTGACGTCCATCGTGGCTATAGGTCACGATAGCGCGTATCTGAATCATGCTTGTACTCCCAACAACGCCAACACAGTCGGGGGCGCTCCCGCTTTGCACAGCCAACGGCCGACGAACACGGCCTGGCGCATGCACTCCCTCACTTCATCACTGGATGTACGAAGGTAGGCATTAATCTTTTTCGTTTGCTCTTCGTTGGCGTGCAGGGCACGCCCGTCAACCGACAACACTCCATGCAGAACCCCGAAGAGCAAGGCCTCTCGCACAGTGTTGCGCAGCATGACTACACCTTTGGCCACGGCCGAACGCTCCAGTGGGTGATCGTGTACCCATGTAGCGAGCGACGTGGTAATCGTCCGAGGTAACTGATCCCGTGTCTGACCGCGTAACACGAAACTGGCGCCAACGAACGCGAGCTCAAGAGGCAAATTCGTGGACGTAGCGGTAAGCGCAATCGATTCGGTGCGGTATCCGCGGGTGAGGTGCCATGCCGCAATTGCACAGAAAGCAGGGTTAAGTAGATTGCGCTGCTCAATGGTGCGTTCTTGCCAAGCCGTCATGCGCCCCCCCCTTCAACCGGCGCGTCAAATATTGCGCCAAGCCGGGTTTTGAAGTCCGGGTGCCAGCCGAGACGGTGATCCTCCGCAAGCATATGCAACGAGCCACGACATACCCAGGGAACGTTGACACCCGATCGAATGGGGAGGTGCGCGTCCTCTGCCCACTTCAGGATTGCACGTCCGGCTTGCGCCATCTCAGACTCGGTCGCATTGGGGCCGAGTTCATCGCAGACTTGGGCGTACTGCAGTTCCCACTCTGCATGCAGGCGTTTGTCGTATTTTTGTAGATCGGCATCGAACAATAGGTCATTGCGTGTCCATGCGGAACGTTGCCGGAAGGCCTGCAAGTAGCTGGTGATAGCGTTACGAATGCGTAGCTGACTTCCACCGACAAGCTCTACTTGCTTGTAAAAAGGACGACTCGCAAACTCAGGCAATTGGTCGAGAGCAACCATCAGCGCATCAATATCCTCGTCAATCGGCAATGAATCCGGTTTGAGGGACTCCTGAATTTCAGAGATTTGAGCGTCGATCTCAGCACGCGGAATTCCCCCGTCTGGATGGACCAATTCGTTCAGTACGCGCTTAAACCACCAGCCTTCCAGCATTTGCACCGAAAGGTCTTGATGGTGAAGAGAGACGTGGTACAGCTCGACCTGTAACTGCTCTAGGATAGAGGATGCGTCGGGTTGTGCGGGCACAACGTAGATGCGTGACAACAACTGTTCCCGCTCCGTCTCATCTAAAGCCAAGTATGCTTCGAATGCATTTTTGAGGTCGTTGTTGCTCGAGGTCGTTGCCGCGTGCTTGAGCCGCTTGGCGGCCTCAGCGATGTCGCGCCCAGGGGCATCAATGCCCAGCGCGGCACAGGCGCTCCCCGGCTGTGCTTCGGCCGTGGCGATCAGGAAGCGAGCCGTGTCGAGAGGAACCTCGCCGCTGGCCAGACCGACCATCCAGACGCGCAAAGTTTTCCACAATTCAGGACTGAGGTCGGTCAACGTAGCCACAGCATTGAGGGAGTGCTTGGCCTGCAGTACGGCCACAGGCTCACCGCCTTCTTCGAAGCTCACATCGTCGAGAACCTCTATGCTGACTGAGAAGTCACCGACACGACTGCGGCGGATCGCCCAAAGCAATGCAATTCGAACCTGGTAGAGATAACCCACCATCGAAGCACCGGCTCCAAAGGTGGAAACGCTAGGTTGAGTCATGGCTTGACCGCCCTCCCTCTGAGTGAGACTTATATTTTTCCGGGTCAATATCTGGTCGTTGAGCCAAAGCTCTCGACTTATTTTTAGCGATGCTACCTTAACTGAAGAGGTCTCCCAAGTACCCCCTCGGACAGTGACTGTCCGTTCTGAACCATATATTCCCTTTTACGCCGCCCGTGGAAGATTTGGTGCTGCCCCAGTCAACTGCGTTTTTGCGCACAGGGTGTCGGCCACCACTTTCGTGCTGCGGAGCTGATCACCATCCCCTATCTTTCGGCTACTCAGGCACGAAAGACGCAACGCGAAATCTCGCCCAGCTTGTTATGCCAAATGTCCTTGCGCTGTTGGCTGACCTTCAAGATGATTAGCCTCTTCCGAAACAGATGGCCAAGTCAACCGGTATACGAAATTTTCAAGGACGGCCCACGGGAGTATGCTCACCGATACAAATTTGCATGTGGCAATTTGCCACATAAAATGAAGTTATGGTCAAGCCAGTTCGCATTTCAGGCGCTCTGTATTTCAAGGCTCAGAACGTGAGCCTGGTCATCGATCGTCCGCGAACTCAGCATATGGAATACCGGGCAAGATTGGGCGCAACACTTGATGCAGCTGGGATCTCAACTGAGATGGCGACGGATCTTCTTGACAAAGGCGTCGAGGCCGATGAGCTCGTCGATGTAGCCGTGGGGAAGGTAGCCACAGAGACAGACGGCGGTTTAACGATGCTCAAGGAGCATCACCGCAAAGCTGCCGAAGAAGTGGCGGCTGGCAAGCGATCGGCTCGCAGTCTCTGGGTTGTGGGAAAAGGCGACCTGAAAGGCGCTCGCTTCACGCTGAATCCAGAATCCGAATTTGCTGTTAACGGTGTCACCTGGCGATGACCGCTGGCGAGGCCGCCTCATATTGAGGCAGTACTGTCCGCTAATTGCGGCGAGTTCTACTACCTATTACCTGTTCCCCTAGGCAGACGTGTGCGAGTGCTATGAGCGTCCCACTGCTTTGTGAGCGCGGCCAGGAACTTAGGGATATCCACATTCAGCGCCGTTAGCCAGGCATGAAGCTCGACCACGTCCAGTCGACGGATACCCGTTTCGCATTTGCTGACAAATGTCTGGGGCTGCTCCAACTTGGATGCCAACGCCGCCTGAGACACCTGCAGGGTTTCCCTCGTTTCTCGCAGCAAGGTGATGAATATTTTGTACTGCTCTGAGTGGAAGGAGTCGGGCATTCTGCTGGTCTTTAAAACCAGCAGAATCAATGCGAAAATCGAATATGCGAAAATCGGTTAAGACGCAGAACCCCAGTTGTCCAGCAAATTGACCTTGGCGGAAGAATATGAAATTCCCACTACGTGGCCGCGCACTGCAGGTGGCGCTCAATTTCGGCAATGAGCACGTCATCACGAACCTCAGAGATTTGGGATTTACACCAGATCGGGCTGCGGACGTGGCCGTAGCCGCCAAGAAGTATGCCGATGAAGAAACGGCCCTGCTGGTTAGACAGTTGATCCCCAAAAGTGCCTGGTCAGGAGTCGTTGTAGTTCGACGGCACTTTGTAGCACCACGTGAAGAGACTTGGTTGATGCTGAAATACGAAAGTGGGAAGGGCTGGAATCTTGACTCAGCCCTTTTTGTCTAGGGGCATCGATATATCCAGTCCGGGTCGGGAGTACTGTCGATAACCGTGCGTTGGACGTTTGCTCCACTTGGCTAATCCATCTCCAAAGAGGCCGCGCATTGCGGCCTATTTTCTTTGAGGGGTGCACGTAGTGCAATATCTGAGCGAATCGGGCCTTAAAGTGTCAGTCCATGAAATCGCTTCTTGAACACTTTCCCAACGCCATCGAGCAAAACACGATTCGAAACATTCTGGAAATCCACAAAAACTGCCTTGTCTCGTTCCTGATGCCTAAGCCTTATCACGAGGGGAAAGACTGCTCAGTGGGATCAGGATTCTTTGTGCTTTCGGACGACCCGTCGAAGGTTACAGTTCTCACGGCCAAGCACGTTTTTGATGACTTCAATGTCGAAACTGGCAGGATCACGGTAGACACCCACGGTTTTCGGCTCGGCAAAGTCGGCATGATTGAAACAGCCCGAGATGTGGATTTCGCTCAGTGGACTATCCCCGCTAGCGAACTGATCAGACGGGGCCTGCACTCCGTGCCGGCCTTGCCCATCCTGTCGGCCACGGATGCCATGCAGCGGTTTGAACCCATGAGTTCATTTGTTGTGATGGGCTATCCCAGCTCCCAAAATGGCTCTATCGACTATCGCCCCGGCAAGAATCCCGACCGCTCCCTAATTGGTCTCGCGCTGCATGAGTCAACGTTTGATCCGCAGACAGGCATCCGCTACTTTCCTTTTACCGGGAAGACTGTTCCTGAGGCATGGCGGTCCGATATGACTAGCACGCCTAGTCTGCGAGGCATCAGTGGATCACCATGCTTGCGCTTGGTGATCGAGCGAACTAGTGGCCGGCTTAGCGCCCTGCTGGCAGGTGTTTTTTACGCATGGAATAAACAGGAGCAGAAGATCAAAGTTGTCTCATTGGGAGATCCGTGGGAGTTCGACGTCTAGTTGTGAGCGAACAATTGCAGTCGGTTGCTGATCATTGGCAATCGAGGTTTTCGTCAGAGAAGGAAGAGCGCAATGGCAGGTCGAAAGCAGCATTTCATCCCACAGGCCCTGCAAAGGGGCTTTGGGGTGGCTAAGGGAAAAAAGACTCAGGTACACGTCTTTAAAAAGGGGCAGGAGCCATACTATTCCTCGATCGAGGGGGTAGCCGCACAGCGGGACTTCTATTCGGAGCCATCCGACGAAGAGTCGCTCGACGACAAAATTACGACCTATGAGCGTACGGTCCTGGCACCTGCAGTTGCCGCACTGCGTGAGGCCTCGGCCGGACATATCGACTCACACGTTGCGGCGGCGGTGGTGGTTCATCTGTCAATCCGCTCTGCGTTTCTCAGAGGCAGCTTCTCGGCTGCCGCAACCGAAATGCTGGACCATTTTGCAGGAGCAATGCACAGCGACCAGACCGCACGATACTTGTTTGACGTTGACTCGCTTGATGCGGAGTCAATCCTGGTCAAGTCGATTGGAGAAGAGATGCTTTCGCAGTTTGGGACTGTCCCGGAGAGTGACAGGAATGCACTGGCAAAGCTAATGCATTTCCGAGCTCGAGAGAAATTTCCGCAGATGTTTCCGGAGCTTGCCGCAGGGCTTCAGCAACAGCTAGGAATGCTTCTTGAGAAAATTCCGGAGTTGATCGTTGACGGACACAGTAAAGCACTGGCCAGCGATATGGCTCCCGCGCTTCGTGTTGAACGTTTGAAGGCAATGAACTGGCAAATTATTGCGGCCGAACCTCCGATCCATTTCGTGCTTCCTGACTGTCTCGCGGTGGGAACGAAGACGTCAGACTTCCTGAAAATGGAGCCGTATTCACTCCTGGGCGACGATGAGCTCGCCGGGGTTGTAATGCCCGTGTGTTCCAGCAAAGTTTTGGTAGGTTGTTTCGGCAACGTAGAACTAGATGCAGCTTCATTGAATCGCTCCTTTGCAGAATGCTCGCTTGAGTTCTTCATTAGTTCGCAGGCTGACCCGCAAACAACCGAAACCGCTCAATTCATTGGGAGTACTGTCTCCAAGTATGTTGACCGTTTGATGGAGCAACAAAAGTTCACCGCACCCGACAGGACTGACCGCAGCCGTGAATCGATGGAATTTGGGGGCAACGCGCAGAATCGGATTAAGGTTCCTATACGGTTTGAACCCTCTAGCCGCAAGAGTGGCAAGGCGCAAGCCGCCATTCGTCATCTGATGAGTGCATCGGAGCTGGAGGTGGGTTTACGTGTCGTGGAGGCCATTGTTGTTACTGACGACATAGTGCGCTCATTGCGACAGCGCGGGGTTGCGCTGAATGACCACGCCGCTCAAGACGTAAAGCGGGGGGCCTGCCACACGCTAGAAACCCAGGAAGGGGTATCTTGCCAACTCTTTCTCACGACGGAAGCAGCCAAACTTGCAGCCAAAGGCGATTCGCTTGCGCGCGCTGCAACTGCATCGATTCGTTATCAAGCCGGCCGGGCGACATACTACGCCACCGTGGTCTCCAAGATTCCCAAGGAGACATTGCGCCGTCAGAGGCCGTTACTCGAGGCGACCGGAATGCGCATAGCGCACTTTTTCTGCTCTCACTACTTCGGTGGCCGGCTATCGGGGATTGGGCCGGTTTCAGACGAGGATTTCGCTGACGCCGACGATCTTTACTGCCAAACGCTGAGTGATTGTGTGAAGGGGATTGCTAGTGTGCGCCTTAACTTCATTGAAAATAACGATGCAAACACGGCATTGAGTGCGGTGCTTGGGTATGCGGAGCAGTTGCTATGCGCCACAGTGAAGGCCTACACGACCACCGGCGGAAAGGTCAGCCGCTGGGGGGCAAGCAAGAGTATCCAGGAACTGAAGACTGTCAGTCTAGGCGAATGGTTTGCACTGTTTGCCCTCGACCTTGAGCGCTTTTTCGATTCCCGCGAGAGTCTCGCAGAAGACAACGATTTGATTCTCCTTGGCAGCCACATCGAGCGGGTGCTTTGGTCTTTCGGTATTGCGCTGTCAACGCGGTCCTCAGAGCAAATTTGGATGAATGCAATAGGGGACGAAGAACTCGAACGCACGCGTCTGATGCTGCGGACCTGATGCGACGAATTCAGTGTGCCAAGGAGTGCTCGCTACAGGTCGATTGTGGCTTAGGGTCATGAGCTGATATGGAACTAGGCCACCAATCAGTGATTCAGCAAGATGACCGAATACTGCACTTACGTCCCAGGACTTCAACCTGCACGGATCTCGGTGCCATTTGTGTCAACGAATTTACCCGCGTTGAGGCTGGAGCGTTCTTAGTTGATAAAGTTACGTGATGAATTCAACTGCTAGTCAATTCGCGAGCCGCCCACCCATCCATCAGGCAGCAGATATCAGAACGCTCCTGTTGCAACACAAGGCGGTGACACCGCCATCGAAAGAAGACGTCGACGAGCTGCGCCGCCTTTCCAAGCTGGATGTGTCGTCTTACTCCGAAGCGGACGTTCGAGCAGAAATAATTGACCCCGTGGTTCGCATCCTTGGCTATAAGAAGGAGACGCATTTCTCGCTCGTGCGTGAAAAACACCTCAAACTTCTCGATGGAAACTTGTTCATTGACTACAACATGACGCTTTGGTCTGAAGCGTTTTGGATCATTGAAGCGAAGAAGGTTAAGCGCGACGAATTGAGGTTCATTGCAGCAGAACTCGAGCAGGCCCTCCGGTATGCAGCGCATCCAGACATCAATGCAGCGTTGCTAGTCCTGTGCGACGGGCGCGTATTCGAGGTCTATGACCGAGAGGAAAGCCTTGTCAATCCTGTTGCGCGAGTCGAGGTCAAAGACCTAGCCGACGAATTTCATGTCTTACAGGCGCTGCTCTCACCTTGGCAGTCATGGTTCTTCCAAAAGCGACGTGTGCTACGCATGTTTGACAAAGTCCTTGACCACGAAATTAACCTAGGGCGCTTGCGTGAGTTCCGTGTGGAGCTCGATGCCAGTCTGGACCAGAAGCGAGCGAAGGTCATGGATAACTGGCGCAAGGTCAGCTCGATGCAGATCGAGAGGGCGCAGCGATTGCAGAACATTGAGACGAGCAGCATCGAAGATTTGGTGGATGGCGAAATGTTCATGGGCCAAAATGGCGCCGATGTTGATGCGATTGCTAAGGCGCTAGTGAATAAGGGCGGCCGTGACGGCTTCCATGTACTGCATCGCATCTTTCCTGACCTTCCGCGTGACATGAACGACAACTTCGTCGCACTTGCGCTGTGGACGCTTATTGAGTTCGAGAACAGTGGAGCTCAGGTCACCTGGTTGCCGTCTTGGCTTGTCTCGCCCAGTCAACCAGCGGACGTGGAAGGGGCGATAAAACGAATCATCGCCTTAGGTGTCAACACATTCGATGCTGAGCCTGAGCGAAAAATTGTTCTGCAGTATTCAGCATGCGCGCGGCGTACGGCCAAGATTGCTATGGCATTGATTCCGCTGGTCGCCAAGCTCGGCAGCGTGCGACATCAGCAGTTGCGCCACGTATTAGACGAGCTGCATGGAGCCCAATTCATGTCCAGCCCAGAGGGGCAAGGTCTAAGAGCGCTAAGTCAGTTCCAGGATCTTGCGACGATGCAGTTCCTGCGCGTGTGCAAGGATGACCGAGGAAACTTCAGCTTTGCCCGGGCGGAAACTGCACTCAAAGATGCATGGGCAACTGAGATGATGCTTCTGCAGGATGGTCGCGACTACTGGGTCTCGCTTGAAGGTAGGGGTTTCGACGGTGAAATCAATCCGACTGAGCGAAGCTGGGTAGATCACGATAGTCTGGGACATCATGTGGTTTGCCTGCTGGAGCGCAGCGAAAAGTGGACAAACTATGTCAAGGCAAATCACCACACCGCCCTTTTGCGCATTGCCGCGACTGGTTCGTGGATGGCGCAAAAAATGATTGGACAAGACACAGCGCTCAATCCACCCACGGATGAAGAACAATCGGGCCGCTATTTTGGAGGCGATATGCGCCTCTTTCAGGCGTTGCGTAGGGCGTACTCCAACCGCCCCAAGAAATGAACTCCCAGACGTGAAAACCTCTGGCCGTTCTTCAAACGTCTATTTGAAGTGGTATCGACTGTAATCCTGACTATGTCATTTTTTTAGGGGCAACAATACAAGCCATTGCAAGTCAGGAGCGAGGTCGATTGCGGTGCGTTGGGCCTTGGCTAATCCATTTAAAAACAGGCCGCTTGGCGGCCTGTTTTATATCGGGTCTCGACCGCAAAAGAAAAAGGCCCCGTAGGGCCTCTTCTTGGTAAGCGCCATGGTGCTCACCTTGCGAGGTTCTGTTGCCCTTGCTAACCGCAAGACCTGAATTGCTCCAGGCAGCACGTTCGTATTTCACTCGCTCTCGAACGTCTTAGCAGCAATTTTAGCCAATTGGGCGCATCATCTGGTAGCTGACCTACTTGGGCAAGTTGGTTAGGAGTCCAGGAAGTCCTCATCGTCGCTGGAAATGATGGGACCCAGCAGCGAGTCTCTGCTTGGCGAATAGCGGTACCCCTCCGTTTTCAATTGCAGGAGGTGTTCTTCGCTGTACCCCTTCTTTGTCATCTGGTGGATTACTTCGGGCGTCATCTCGACGGTATCAAATTGGCCGATGGTCTCTGCCATCCGTATGTCGACCGGTTTGATTTTCTCCAAGAGAGGGCGCAGCTTGGAGAGCGGATACCCTCCGATCGCTCTGGCACCAATCTCATCTATTTTGCTTTCGATGTAGAAGAAATCGCCTCTCAGTTCATACATTCCGTGAAAACCTATCCCTAAGCGGAGGGGATTTTCGTTGATGGCTGGCTCAATGCGCTCGTGACGCAGTACCAAACACATGGCATGCTGGTCACTGGGGTCCAAAAGCCAAGCGTCTCCGATGCCGGTAGAGAAGAGAATGAAAGCACCCGCATCGACCTCGGGGCCGGTCAACACGATCTTGATCTCTTTTTTGAGTTCGGCGGCAATGATCGCTTCGCACTCACGTCGCAGTGCAGTCAGACTAGCAGCGGCCTTTCCCCGGCCGTTGCATTGGACGACGTGGTGCCAATGATCGTAGTTCGCCTGCTTGGCGACCTTGTCCAAGAGTTCGGTGTGTTTTCCACCGTGCTTGCGCTGAAGCTGCTTGGCTTGTTTACGGAGTTGTTCGACGGTCTCGTCGGACGTAGGTATGTATTGCATGACAGATTCCTTCTGCACGCAAATCACAGGTGCCCACTGCCAGGATTCGCCTGCAAAGGGAATCAAAAAATGGATGGTTGAATTGACGTCCCGTGAGGGTTTGCCGAGGTGGGCAGCGGGCGTAGTCCGAACGCCTGGACGAATTTTGAGACTGAGCCACCGACAATGTCAAGCCCACCGCATGCTAATGGACGGCAGCGTCGGATCCGGCTTGTGCATCTGATTCAGTAGCGGACTGTCGTCGCAGTTCTGCGTGATCGTGGTGACACTGTGGTGATGTGTATTGGATCTACCTGGACAAGCCTAGAATGAAAAAAGCCCCTTCAGTGCATATTCCGGCGTGACTGACAATCGTGTGTTGGTTGCTCGCTGCAATTCCGCAGTTGGTCGTACCTGTCAGTGATGCTCTAGGCTGTTGACAGCGGCGGTGTGAACTCAACGCGCTCGGCAATGAATGCAGCAATCTGTGCGGGACTGAACCGGCGCGCATCAATGTACCCATCATGCGGGAAGACGCCGCCAACCTCACCGTCGTCCATCCGGACGTACATGATGCGCCCGTTATCCTTCGCCGTCGTCATGACCGAACGAATCGCGGTCCACTCGATACCGGGCCACATTTTTCGTTCGTAATCCGCCCCGATGAACGTCACAAGAAGTCTAGATCGCTTGGCGTAGATATCCTGGAGGAGGAGGTCAAGCGACGGACGCGCAAGCTGCGCTTGATAGTTCACATCGTAAAAGCAGGCATGTGCGCCCAGCAGTGCAGTAGTCTCTTTTGCAACCGCCTCGACCACGTCACGGTACTCGCCAGGAAAAGAAAATCCGACATCGAACACATGAGTCGTAACATCAATCCTAGCCAGCGCTGCTGGCGCGGGAAGTGGTGTTGCAAACTGAGGCGGCAGAATGATTCCTTTCGGAATCAGTTCTCGCAAGAGGTCAACGTCTTTGACCGCCCAGTGGGTGCGCAACGATTCCCAGCCACCAAGGTCGAATTCGGTGTCCATCGCCCACAGTTCTTCATTTGTCAAGAATTTGGGAAGCGCAATAAGCTCGTAGTCCACGCGGACCTCCAAGCGATTCGGTCGTTTGCTGATTTGGGTCAGCCGACCGAACTTCGGATCTTTCTCGACCGATTTTTCGTAAGCAAAGATGGCCGGTAGTCGGATCAATGCCGCAACGCTTGCAGTATCGAGTCCACCATATCGCGTGGTGATCGCTTCGTCTGTGTACTCACGTACGCTTCGGCTTATTGGGAAGGTACATGGAGCACCTTCCCAAGCACTTTCATCGGCTGTCACAAGAAAATTAAACACAAAAACTCCCTCTCATCCGTTGGACTCTAGCCCAAATAAATGATGGTCCAAACGAAAAGGGTCGTCTGGCGCAGCTTGAAACGCCTGAGCAAATGAACAATCCGCGCATGCGATTAACTGCTTCTGGCCAAGCCTAGAATGGAAAAAGCCCCTCCAACCAGACACGGTTGAAGGGGCCGCCACTGCTGTCACAGGTGGTGTGGCAGATTATGACCCGGCGCGTTGCCAACGGCGCGACAACGATTTCAAGGGAGAAACAATATGCCGACTACAGGCAGACCGGATATTGATGCGCTTAAGAAGGCAATGAGCCGGCCGCTCGCAACATGGTTGGATCGGCTCTATGAGATTGAATTTCAGCAGCTTGAATTGCACCGGAAGTTCATTGATGAGCACTTCGAGGCTGCTCGAACCCGCCTCAAAGCGGAATTCGAAAAGACTTATTCCGCACTGGATAAGTACGATAGGGAAGATTACGCCGAATACATGGTAGATGATATTCAGTTGCTCGACGAGACCTTTCCCTTGGTTCAGTGGCAGGCCCAATTTCTCGTGGTCTATGCCACCTTCGAAGCGAGTCTAAATAGCCTTTGCAACGTGGTGCAGCGTCGCCTCAAGTCCAATCTTTCCTTCAAGGACATCACAGGTTTAGGGCTTGAAAGAGCGAAGGTCTACCTCATAAAAGTAGGCGGCGTAGATGCAAATCAAGTCTTCAACAACGCCAACTGGCAGCGCGCCATGCAGCTCGGCAAGATCCGAAACTTGATTTCTCACGCTCAAGGGCGCATTGATGAAGCAATCGACCCAAGGTCCGCTGAGATGTTGAGAGCCCTTAAAGGGCTGGAGTTGAAGCCGGTCACCGATGGAGCAACCGAACACAATGTGATTTTGTCATCGCCCTTTGTCTGCGATGCTATCAGCACTCTACAAGCGGTTATCCATACCATTGCCAAATTCGAACGCGATTGGCCTGAGATGGGCTAAAAATTTCTAGGGAGAAACTCTTTGTGTCCGTAAGAGTAAAGATTTTCGCCAACTTATCTACTAACTTAACTACAAAAAGTCCGAAAAATCAAATAAGTCATTGAATTAAAACAAGTTATTTATTTTTAATTCAATGATTTATTAGCTTAACTATACTTAGTGTTTATAAGTACATGTATAAAGAAAAGCCTTTATCGCACTGTGAATGACACCGTAGGAACACTGGCATCTGCAAAGGATGCTCCTAACGCCAGCTCCCCTTTGCCATGCAGGACGCATTCTTCACGCCGAAGCAACACTTCAGCACCACCAGCATCAGAGAACCGGACCCAGCTTCCATAGCTGCTGACATCCACCAAAATTACACTGCCATTGCGCCATTCCAATCGGGCGTGCGTACGTGACACTCGGGGGTCATTTACCACGAACTCCACGTTTTTAACGCGCCCAATGTGGGCGGGTAGCTCAAAGGACTTGAACGTTTTCTTGACATCCATCCACTGCAATTCCACCTCGCGACCCAAAGCATCTGGTGCATTGAGTAAATCGACTGGATCAAGTTGCGCCTGCATAGTGAGGAAGTCCGAGGGCTCTTCCTCACGCCACTCGATCTGGTGCACATTGCATGGCTCGGCTCGGCCGCGAATATGGATGGGCCCCAGCATCCGAAAGTTGGTGCCACGCACCTCGCGCACCGTATCGAGAGCGCTCGCTGCAGCCCATATCTGATGGGGGCCGCAAAGATCACACAAGCGCGCAGCCACGTTGACGGCATCACCATAGCAATCCCCAGCCACCATCTCTACTTCACCGGTTGACAACCCGATGCGAATGGGCAAGCGAATGTCCGTGGGCAGGCGCATCGTCCGCTTATGGTGCAGTCGTTGAATTTCTACGGCAGCGGACACCGCACTTTGGTTATCCGAAAAAATGACCATCACGCCGTCGCCGAGGGTCTTGATCAGACGCCCGCCATGCCGGGTGCATTGCTGGGTGATCCAGGTGGTGATTTGGGTAACGGTCTCTGTGGCGCGGGCATTACCCAATGCCTCAAACACAGCCGTGCTGCCATGCAGGTCTGTGAATACAACGGTCGCTTGAACACCCATTCCCAATTGTTCCGGTCTTATGTGGTGCCTGAGTTTAGGGCATAGCGGGCGTATTGAGAATGAACAAAGTCAGACATACCCATAGAACAGGAAATAGCCCAACTTCGCCTCGCACTTTGGGGCGCTGACGACCAAGAAAGCTACCTAAGCTGTCACAAAGTCGACTTGCCAAGCTGTCAATATTTCACTTTGAAAAAGCCATCCCCATGGAAACCCTGTTGTATCCGCCGCAAAACGCGAGTCTGTCCCTATTGTGGCTGGCATTGCCTTTGCTTAAGGTAGCGGGCGAGTAACTCAAAAATAAAGATATGCGTTGGACTCCATCAAACTTAATGAACAGCCTCATCAAGGCTGGCACCGGTGGCCCGAGAAAACAGGCGGCATCCCTCACGGAAATTCGTGAGGCGATGCTGAATGTATTGGGCGAGCGTGGTGCACAGGCCTATCCAGTGATTCAACTGCGGGTCACCTATGCGGATGACGTGCAGGACCTCTGGTACCTTCGCGGCGACGTGATGGCTGCAGTCGCAGATCTGGACGGCGAACTGGAGGCACGCCGAGCGCTTGCCTCCATCAGCACCATGTTCTCCGGTCTGTTACCCCGTGGGTTAACGTCACGCCTCAGCCCCTTGGAACACTGACCGCGCTACGGGTGTCTGGGTCAATGTCCCCAGAACAACAGCGCGTCGCGCCCTTCCACTACCAAATCTGCTTTTTTCCCCACAGGCAAAAGCACCTTGGTCTGGACATGGCCATAGGGCAAATTGGTTAATACCGGCACCTTGGTTTGGCCTCGCAACCAATCCACCACTGATTGCAGCTTGTAGCCCCGGTCATGCGGCGTGAGTTTGTAGCCTGTAAATTGGCCTAAAAGTATCGCCTTTTGCTGACCGATGACTCCGGCGTTTAATAGCTGCGTCAGGGTGCGCTCTATGCGGTAGGGGTGTTCGCCAATATCTTCCAAAAAGAGGATGCCGCCCTTGATCTCTGGAAAAAAAGGCGTACCCAACATGGAGGCCAGCACCGTGAGATTACCGCCCCAGACCATGGCTTCATGCACATTCAAAGCTTCTACGGCGCCGGGTGTTTTGTCCTGACGCCAGCCGGTGCCCTCCCCCTGCCCCGATACCAGATCATGGAAGCAGTCCTCCATGATGTCGTCGGGCATTAGGTCGGATTCTCCTCCAACACCGAACCCCTCACACAGCGCGGGACCAGCCCAAGTCTCGGCGCCGGTCTTTGCAAACAGAGCCAGTTGAAACGCGGTGAAGTCACTGATCCCGACAAACTGGGTTCCACGTTCAATGGCCTTGGCCACCGCTTTGTAGCGTATGCCTTGCAGGATTCTGGTCAGCCCATAACCGCCACGGGAGATCAAAGCAACATCGGCACCACTGGCCGCTGCACGATGGATGGCGGCAAGGCGCGTACTGTCATCCCCCGCGAATCGTGTGAAGCTGGCCAACGCATCGTTGTCCACGTCCACGTCATAGCCCAAAGTGTTCAGGCGTTTGACGCCACGTTTAAAAGCCACTTTGTCGCGCACAGCGCCCGAAGGGGAGTAGATATAAATTCGCTTTTTCACAAGGTGATTATCAGGCTTGAATATGGGCCAGCAACTTCTGAACAACTTCATCACCGGCCTCAGGCAAAAAATCTCCTACCTGGGCCGAAGTAGCGACCGTCAATGCGGTAGCGCTATGCGTTGTATCCAGATGGGACGCCTTCGGCCAAGCGGTTTTAGAACCAGGATGCAAAGCCCTGAGGGCCGCGCAATATCCGGCATCTACAAACGGTGCTTGGTAAGCAAAACGCTCGACTTCGCTGAGATGAGGCACTTGCTCGGCGACCACCGCGCCCGCGTCTTGCGGCCGGTTCGGCACACCGGGGGAACGGTTTTTCTGTTGGGGCTGAAGGGCGACAACGCCACCAATATGGCCCGGCAATGCCTGCGCCAACGCCTTGGCCAGCTCGCTCCCTTCGCCCTGCCCCACTATGACAATACCGTACAAGTCCAATGACTGAATCAACGCCACCAGCGAATCGCGGTGGAACACCATCGTGTGGAATTCCGGCTTCTTGGGTTTATCACTTTTCCCGAAACCTACCAAGTCTGGTGCAATCACACGGTAGCCCGCAACCACCAGACTCGGCACCATTTTTCGAAACAAAAAACTCCACGTCGGATACCCGTGTAGGCAAAGAATGGTGCGATTGGAACCGGACAGCCCCTCGTCTAGGTAATGCATTCTCAACCCACCCAATATCGGCAGATCATTAACATAGTGCGGAGCCCAAGGGTAATCGGGCACACCATCAAAACATCGGTCCGGGGTACGCAACGCATCCTCTCTCAATGGATAGGCTAAACGCGCTTTTTCGGCTCGCTTCTGTGCAAAGAAGTCATGCAGCAACGAAGCACAAGAAGACGCTAGTACGCCCCCCTCCGCCCGGGCATGGTGGTTCAGGTCGTTGTTAGCAAACATATTGATCACAGAACCGGCCGCACCCGTTTTCGGATCCATCGCACCAAACACCACTCGTCGTATGCGTGCATGCAGCATGGCGCCGGCACACATGGCACAGGGCTCCAAGGTCACGTATAGGTCACATCCATCAAGTCGGTAGTTGCCCAGCGCGGCAGCCGCGGCACGCAGCGCCACGATTTCCGCATGGGCAGATGGATCGTGGGTGCGAATCGGTGCGTTGCACCCTACTCCCAGCACCACTCCGTCTTTCACCACCACAGCCCCAACAGGAACTTCACCTGCAGCACCGGCATGCTGTGCCTGTTCAATGGCCATCCGCATGAAGTGGAGGTCATTGCTCATCGAATCCGCCTCGATCAAGGTGGGTGGTCTCTCGCCTGCAACCACTCCTTGAGAAGTGGGGGCGTCATGGGCCGCGCATACAGGTAGCCTTGGCCTTCATGGCAACCGAGCTCACGCAGCCGCTGCGCCTGTTTTTCGTCTTCAATGCCTTCAGCGATCACTGTCAGGTTCAAATTCCGTCCCAACTCAATCACCATGGAGGCGATATGGCCACCGGAGGCGCCATCTTGAATCTCAGACACAAATGCACGATCAATTTTCAGCCGGTCAATGGGCAACTGGCGCAGCTGGCTCAGTGACGAGTAACCGGTGCCAAAGTCGTCAATCGCAATGGAGATCCCCAGCTCTCGTACCAAATGCAGGGTCTCCAGCATGAAGTCTGCGTCCTCCATGGCCACTGATTCCGTGATTTCCAGCTCCAGGCAACGGGGACTGATACCAGTGTCCAACAAAGCTGCGTTCAGTTTGTCCAAGAACTCGGGGTGGCGGAATTGGATCTGTGAAACGTTTACCGACATTCTCAGGTCCGCAAGCCCCAATGCCTGCAGGCGCACCAGCTCGTGGCAGGCCATGCGCAGAACCCAATCGCCAATCGCCACGATCATGCCCGACGCTTCTGCCAATGGAATGAAACGGTCGGGCGGCACAAAGGTGCCATCCTCATTGCGCCAACGGATCAAGGCCTCCATGCCGACTACTTTGCCGCTATTCAAGTTGATTTGTGGCTGGTAGACAATGAACAGGCGTTCACTCTCTACTGCGCTACGCAAGCTTTGCAAAAGTCGCACCCGCTCACGGATGTCTGATCCCATTTCCGAGGAAAACATGACAAAGCTGCCACGGCGACTTTTCTTCGCCCGCTTGAGCGCGATGTTGGCGTCCTTCAAGGCATCGCGTCCGGAGACCCCCTCGGATAGATGGTTGGTCAGTCCCATGGTCGCGGTAACGACCATGGAGTCATCCTGTACCAAGAAGGGTTCACGGAACATGGCCAGCACCCGCAACGGGTTCACCAGCTGTGTACCGCCCATCAAACCAAAGGTATCGCTGCCAATGCGTGCCAACACCACCTCTGAACCCAACTCAGCCTTCAGGCGATCGGCCACCGCCTGCAGCAGACGATCGCCTTGCTGGTGACCCAGGGCATCGTTGATCTCCGAGAAATCGTCAATATCCAGAATCGCAATCACATCGTCCGAGCATCCGCCGGATGCCAAGCGCATCTCACTCAGGTCGATGAACTTGTTTCTGTTGGGAAGGCAGGACAGTCGGTCGTAAAAAGCCAGCTCATCCAATTTTCGGATTTGTTCGTAGGCCCGCAATGCCGCGGTCACTGTCGCATAAAGCTTGGTTCTCGTCAGTTCCGACTTGGTTTTGTAGTCGTTGATGTCGAAATCGTGGATGGTCTCAATTTCGGGGGCATAGCCGGGCTGGCCGGTGCGCAAGATGATGCGCAACTCCGTGAGTTTGAGCTCTTGGCGGATGGTTTTGACCAAGGCCAAGCCGGCGTCTTCACGTTCCATCACCACATCCAGCAGAACCACCGCCACATCGCGTTCGGTGTGCAGTATCTGCGTGGCTTCGGATGCGGAGTAGGCATGGAGAAACTGCAGGGGACGCCCCAGTATCTTCACCCCGGCCAAAGCAAATGTTGTCGCCCGGTGTACATCGGGCTCATCGTCAACAACCAACAAACGCCAGACTGCCTCTTTCACACCACCGTCAACGACCTCATCCTCCAAAAAATGAAGGGAGTCGGAGTCTGTGTGGAGGCCCAGCAGATTCTCGGTATTCATGGAAACATTGTGCACCAAGCTTCCATAAAAAGTCAGCGCCACAGAGGGCGCTGACTTCATTTTTTAGGCCCAAAGCATTGAAATGAGAGCCACACCCGGGATAACCCTCAAGCTAAGGGCAGGAATAGCAAGGACTCATTCCCACTCGATCGTTGCAGGTGGCTTGCTGCTCACGTCATAGGTGACACGGTTGATTCCACGCACCTCGTTGATGATGCGGCCCGACACCTTCTTCAGCAGCGCGTAGGGCAGCTCGGCCCAATCGGCAGTCATGAAGTCGCTGGTCTGCACGGCACGCAAAGCCACCACATAGTCGTAGGTGCGGCCGTCGCCCATCACGCCCACACTTTTCACTGGCAGAAATACGGTGAAGGCTTGGCTGGTCAGCTGGTACCAAGTTTTTCCCGTGGCTTCGTCCGTGAAGTTGTGCAGCTCTTCGATGAAGATCGCGTCGGCGCGGCGCAGCAGGTCGGCATATTCCTTTTTGACCTCGCCCAGAATACGCACACCCAGGCCGGGACCGGGGAACGGATGGCGGTACACCATGTTGTGTGGCAGGCCCAGGGCCACGCCGAGTTCGCGCACTTCGTCCTTGAACAATTCGCGCAGCGGCTCCAGCAGCTTCAGCCCTAATTGTTCAGGCAGGCCACCCACGTTGTGGTGGCTCTTGATGGTGACGGCCTTCTTGCTCTTGGCCCCGCCGGACTCGATCACGTCGGGGTAAATCGTGCCCTGGGCCAGCCATTTGGCGCCCTTGGCGCCCTCGCCTTTGAGCTTGGCAGCCTCTTGTTTGAACACGGTGACGAACTCGCCGCCGATGATCTTGCGCTTGGCTTCCGGGTCGCTGACGCCAGCCAGCTTGCCCAGGAACAGATCGGAAGCATCGGCGCGTATCACCTTGGCGTGCAGCTTGCCGACGAACATGTCCATCACCATGTCGCCCTCGTTCAGGCGCAGCAGGCCGTGGTCGACGAAGACGCAGGTCAGTTGGTCGCCGATCGCGCGGTGGATCAGGGCCGCGGCCACCGACGAGTCGACGCCGCCGGACAGGCCCAGGATCACTTCTTCATCACCCACCTGCTCGCGGATACGCGCGACGGCTTCGCTGATGTAGTCGCCCATCACCCAGTCAGGCTTGGTGGCGCAGATGCCCAGCACAAAGCGGTTCAGCAGCGCCTGGCCTTGCACGGTGTGGGTGACTTCGGGGTGGAACTGCACAGCATAGAACTTGCGCGCTTCGTCGGCCATGCCGGCGATAGGGCAGCCGTCGGTGCTGGCCATCAACTTGAAGCCGGGTGGCAGCTCGGTGACCTTGTCACCGTGGCTCATCCATACGTTCAGCATGCCTTCGCCGTCCGCAGTGGTGAAGTCGGCGATGTCTTTCAACAGTGCGGTGTGGCCGCGGGCGCGCACGGCGGCAAAGCCAAATTCGCGGGTATGGCCGGTTTCCACCTTGCCACCCAACTGCTGGGCCATGGTCTGCATGCCGTAGCAGATGCCCAGCACCGGCAGGCCGAGTTCGAACACAACCTGGGGCGCGCGGTCAGTGCTTTCTTCGGTCACGCTGGCGTGGCTGCCGGACAGAATGATGCCCTTCAGATTGCCGTCAGCCGCGTAGTTGCGGATCCATTCATCGCTCACATCGCAGGGATGGACTTCGCAAAACACATGGGCTTCGCGCACGCGGCGGGCGATCAGTTGGGTGACCTGAGAACCGAAATCAAGAATCAGTATTTTCTGGTGCATGGGCGGGAGTCCGGTCAATCAGCGCGGTAGTTAGGGGCTTCTTTGGTGATTTGCACGTCATGGACATGGCTTTCACGAATACCCGCCGTGGTGATTTCCACAAACTCGGCCTTGTTCTGCATGTCTTCAATCGTGGCGCAACCGCAGTAGCCCATGCTGGCGCGAATGCCGCCGGCCATCTGGAACACGATGGAGACCATGGAACCCTTGTAGGGCACGCGGCCTTCAATGCCTTCAGGCACCAGCTTGTCGGCATTGGGATTGCCGGTGCTGGACTCCTGGAAGTAACGGTCTGCACTGCCTTGCTGCATGGCGCCAATGCTGCCCATGCCACGGTAGCTCTTGTAGCTACGACCCTGGTACAGGATCACTTCGCCCGGCGCTTCTTCAGTGCCGGCAAACATGCCGCCCATCATCACAGTACCGGCGCCTGCGGCAATCGCTTTAGCGATGTCACCGCTGTAACGGATACCGCCGTCAGCAATCAGGGGAACACCCGTACCGCGCAAAGCCGTGGCCACGCTGTCTACGGCCATGATCTGGGGAACACCAACACCCGCCACGATGCGCGTGGTACAGATGGAGCCAGGGCCAATACCAACCTTGACAGCGTCGGCACCAGCTTCAACCAGTGCCAAAGCTGCAGCACCCGTAGCGATGTTACCGCCCACGACATCTACCTGAGGGAAGTTCTGTTTGACCCAGCGCACGCGATCAATCACGCCCTTGCTATGGCCGTGCGCAGTGTCCACCACGATGGCGTCTACGCCAGCAGCCACCAGCGCTTCCACGCGAGCCTCAGTGCCCTCGCCAACGCCCACTGCTGCACCTACGCGCAAACGACCTGTAGCGTCGCGAGCGGCGTTGGGGAAGTTGAGTTGCTTGGTAATGTCTTTGACGGTGATCAGGCCCTTAAGCTCAAAGGCGTCATTGACCACCAGCAGACGCTCCAGCTTGTGCTTGTTCAGCAACGCCTTGGCCGCTTCTGGCGTCGTGCCGTCGGGTACGGTGATCAGACGCTCACGGGGCGTCATGATCTCGCGCACGGTTTGGTCGTAACGGGTTTCAAACCGCAAGTCACGCCCAGTCACGATACCCACCACTTTGCCACCGTCGCAGACCGGAAAACCGGACACACCGAGTTGCTCGGAGAGCGCAATCACTTGGCGCACGGTGGTATCGGGCGTAATGACCACGGGGTCGCGCAGCAGGCCCGACTCGTAGCGTTTGACCTTGGATACTTGCGCAGCTTGCTCCGCAGCGGTCAGGTTTTTGTGAACAATCCCCATACCGCCCTCTTGCGCGATGGCGATGGCCAAACGGGCTTCCGTCACAGTGTCCATGGCCGCTGAAACGAGCGGCAAGTTCAGTGCGATGTTGCGAGAAAAACGGGTGGCGAGGCTGGTGTCCTTGGGAAGGACTTGGGAGAACGCTGGCACCAACAACACATCGTCGAAGGTCAGCGCTTTGCCGAGAAGGCGCATGTCAAAGCTCCAAAAATCAGATTGTACCCGTGTCAATTTGGCCTTGCTCTGGTCCGCGCGCTACACTTGACATCATGAAACCGTTTCACGCATTCTTGGCAGCCGTTTTGGCCTTCTCTGCCGCAGGCGCCTGGGCCCAATGGCAGTGGTTAGACAAGGACGGGCGCAAGGTCTTCAGTGACCGCGCACCCGGTGCGGATATTCCCGATAAAAATATTTTGAAACGCCCAGCAGGCCAGCGTGTCGCTCCCGCAGCACAGGTTGGAAATACCGAGGATCCTGGCGCAACGAGTGCCCCTGCAGCGCCTGCGCTACCTGCGAGCGCCGCCAAGGGAGTGGGCATCGACAAGGAGCTGGAAACCAAGAAGAAACAGGCAGCAGATGCGGATGCGGCCAAAAAGAAGGTCGAAGAAGAGCGCATGACCAAAGCGAAAATCGAAAACTGCGCACGTGCCAAGCAAGCAAAAAACACTTTTGATGCAAGCCCACGCGTGGTACGCACCAACGCCGCTGGCGAACGCGAAGTCATGGACGACGCAGCCCGCGCCGCGGAAGCCAAGCGCATTCAGGGCATCATCGACGCGGACTGCAGGTAAGCAGACTTCAGTAACCAGCCTTGGCGCCCGCCCTGCGCTTGGCAAACAGGCCGGCCGACTTGGCCCCTTGCTTGGCAAACCGCTCCCTGCGTGCCACCTTGGGATCCACCAACAAAGGTCGATACAACTCCACCCTGTCGCCCTGGCGCAGAGGGTGGCTGCCGCTGACGCGACGCCCCCACACTCCCAGAGTTAACCCGTCCACCTCTGTCTGCGGCGTGTCGCGTAACAGGTCACTTTGCTGAACGGCCGAGCCCGCGGTACACCCTGGCTCGACCTGCAACGCCTGCTCACGCACCTCCCGCGGCCGCGGGCAATAGACCACGGTGATGGACAGCAAGTGACTATTCGCCATACACCTGCTGCGCACGCTTCACAAACGCGTCCACCATGCTGGCAGCGATTTTGTCGAACACCGGGCCGACCAGCTTGCCCAGCGTGGCATTGTCAAAACCGTAGTTCAGCGACAGTTCCACCTTGCAGGCGCGCTGCGAACCATCGCCCAGGGGATGGAAATTCCACTGGCCATCCAGCTTAGAAAAAGGCCCTTTGACCAATTGCATGCCCACCTGGCTGGGCTCGGTATGGGTGTTGCGGGTGGTAAAGGTCTGGTGGATACCGCCGAATGAGATGCCCACTTCGGCTGTCATGCCATCGGCGTTCTGCTCCAAAACCACCGCGTGGTCACACCAAGGGAGGAACTCGGGATAGTGGGCAACATCGGTCACCAGGGCATACATCTCTTGCGGGCTGTACCAGATCAGAACGGACTTGTGAACAGTTTTCATAGAATGGCGGTCTGCGCGGGATTGTAGACAAGCCCACTAGCGTCTCTTTCTTTCCCGTCTGTCATCCCCATCTGAGTGCAATGGCCAAAAAACCCGAAACCGCAACCCGCATCGCCGACAACAAAAAGGCCGCGTTCAATTACTTCTTTGAGGAGCGCTTTGAGGCGGGCCTGGTGCTGGAAGGCTGGGAGGTCAAATCCTTGCGCGAGGGCAAGGTGCAACTGACCGACGGCTATGTGGTGGTCCGCAATGGCGAACTGTTCATTATCGGCCTGCAGATCAACCCGCTGCACACCGCCTCCAGCCATGTGAGCCCGGACAAGGTGCGCACCAAGAAGCTGCTGATGCACAAGACAGAGATCAAGCGCCTCATTGGCAAGGTGGAGCAAAAGGGCTATACCTTGGTACCTATCAACCTGCACTGGAAAAGCGGCAAGGTGAAGTGTGACATTGCGCTGGCCAAGGGCAAGGCCGAGCACGACAAGCGCGACACCATCAAGGACCGGGAAGGTAAGCGCGAAGTCGAGCGGGCCATGAAAGACCGCAACCGCTAATTTTTTCAAGGGCAGGGAATAAACCCGGCCCCGTGGGTGTTTATCCGGGGAGCAAGCAACCGTTTGCCCAACCCATTTACTGGAGCACCCCATGAAACTCATCGCCGCACTGACCCTTGCCACCGCCCTGCTGGGCGCCTGCGCCACCATGGCCGACCCTGCCGCTGTCAAAGTGAGCAATGGCCTGCTGAGCGGCGCCAACGGCATGACGCTCTATACCTTTGACAAGGATGTCGCCGGCAGCGGCAAATCGGTTTGCAACGGCCCCTGCGCCACGAATTGGCCGCCCCTCATGGCCACAGAAACCGACAAACCCCAGGGCAACTACTCCCTCGTGACCCGCGACGACGGGAATAAGCAATGGGCCTTCCAGGGCAAGCCACTGTATTTTTGGATCAAGGACACCAAGGCCGGCGACACCACCGGAGACGGCTTCATGAACGTATGGCACGTGGTCAAAATGCCGACGCCCATGCCCGCTCCGGCCGCTGGCTCTGCCTACTGACCGGCTGACTAAAACCAGGCATGGACCGTTCCGCTCTCGTGTTGCACATTCCCGGGCTGCGCCGTTATGCGCGCGCCCTGACGGGCAACGCCTGGGCGGCGGATGACCTGGTGCAGGACACGCTGGAACGCGCTTGTTCCAAGTGGCGGCTCTGGCTGCTAGGTACCGACCTGCGGGCCTGGCTGTTCACGCTGATGCACAACATCCACGCCAATGACATCCGCCGCGTAGTGCGCCAGCAGCAGGCCGCCCCCTTGGTGGATGCCGAAGACGCCTTGCACAGTGTGGCGGCGCCCCACTCAGGCGTGGACACTGCCGTGGACCTGCAACGCTGCCTGATGCAACTGCCCGAAGAGCAGCGCTGTGTACTGCTGCTGGTGGCGTTGGAAGACATGAACTATGCCGACGTGGCCCGCATCACCGGTACGCCTATCGGCACGGTGATGTCGCGCCTGTCCCGCGGGCGTGCCCGGCTGCAGGCGCTGCTGGACGCCCCTGCCACCACCCCGACACCGCACGCAGGCGCTGAAGTGCTGAACCTGCACGTTGTCCGCTGATGGAACCCGATATGACCACCCCGCCGCCCTCCTCTGCCCCGTCTGAAGACACGCTGCATGCCCTGGTCGACGGCCGCCTGAACGTGAACCAACGGATAACCGTAGAGGCACTCTTGGCGCAAGACCCCGAGGCCCAAGCCAGCGTGGCAAGATGGCGCCAGCAGCGCACGTTGCTGCAGGGCCTACACGCCGAACTGCTCCACGAAGCGCCGCCTACACACCTGACCCAGGCGGCTTTGGGTGCAGTAGGAGACCCACGGGCGAACGCCGTCTGGCGCTGGGGCGGCTTGGCGGCCAGCGTGCTGCTGTCGTTCGCGGTGGGCTGGTTTGCTCACGGCCAATGGCGCACCGCCGAGCAACTAGCCCAACAAACCCCGCGTAAACCCACGGCCGACTTTGTGCGCCAGGCTAGCCTGGCCCACGCGGTCTATGCCCCCGAGGTACGCCACCCGGTGGAAGTGGGCAGCGCCGAGCAGGAGCACTTGGTGAAATGGCTGTCCAAGCGCCTGGGACGCCCACTGAAAGTGCCCGATCTGACGGGCCAGGGCTATGAGTTGGTGGGTGGCCGCCTGCTACCGGGCGACGCCGGAGTGACTGCGGTGAGAGCCCAGTTCATGTTCCAAAACACGGCGGGCGAACGCCTGACGCTGTACCTGGGCGCGGTGCAGGGAGACGGCGCTGGTGTGAACGCACAGGAGTCTGCATTCCGTTTTGCCAACGAAGGCACCATCTCCAGCTTCTACTGGGTGGACCAAGGCTTTGGCTACGCCCTTACCGGCCCCGTGCCACGGGACCGGCTGATGCAGCTGGCCCAGTCGGTGTACCAGCAGCTATAGGCACTCGCGTCAGGCCAGGTCGCGCAGAGGATGCAGGTGTGCTGGCCACGGGCTGTCAAAGAACGGCGCCACCATCTCCGCGGTCACCTCTTCGATGCGCGCCGGGCTCCAGCGAGGGGTGTGGTCTTTATCCACCGCCAGAGCGCGTATGCCCTCCACGGTTTCGCTCATAGCGCCGGATCGGCCCAGGTGCTGCGTAAAGAAGCAATGGCGCACCATGTCGCGCTCCATGCGCAAGTCGTCTGCCAGCGTCATGCTGCGCGCGCGACGCACCTGCTCCAGCACCACATGCAGCATCAGTGGCGAGCGCTTGCGCAAGGTGGCGGCTGTGTGCTGTGCCCACTCGCTGCTATCGGCTTCCAACGCCAGTACGATCGCCGGCACGCTGTCCATGGCGAAATAGTGGTCAATTTGGCCTCTAGCCCCCGCAGAATCTGCGCGAGCAGCTCCTGAAACCATAGCGACCCAGGTATCCAGTGGGGCTGGGGCCGTCCAATCCAAGGCGGCCAACGCCTCCCAAGCTTCAGGCAAACGGGCGGACTCAAGCAGTTGATCGGCCAGACCCAGGGCCACGGCTGTGCTGCCGTCGATCACATCGCCCGTCAGCGCCAACCACTCACCTGTGCGCCCCGGGCAGCGGCTCAAAAAGTAGCCGCCCCCCACGTCGGGGAACAAGCCAATGTTCGTCTCGGGCATCGCCATCTTGGTGTGCTCGGTCACCAGGCGGTGCGACGCACCCTGGCTGATTCCCATGCCACCGCCCATAACGATGCCGTCCATGAAGGCGATGTAAGGCTTGGGGTAATGGTGGATCAGGTGGTTGAGCGCGTACTCCTCGGTGAAGAAGTCTTCCAGCGCCGGATTGCCCGCCATGGCTGCCTGGTGGAAGAAACGGATATCACCACCGGCGCAAAAGCCACCAAACACACCCGTCTTGGTGCTGCCACGGATCGCCACCGCCTTCACGGTCGCGTCATCCTTCCAGGCCAAGAGCGTTGCCGTCAGGCTGCGCACCATGCCCAGGCTCAGCGCGTTGAGCGCCTTGGCGCGGTTCAGGGTGATGAAACCCACCTGACCACGGACTTCGGTGATCACATCATCGTTGAGCATTTGGGCTGTCATGCGCGTTCTCTCCATCCAATCACTTCATTCACCACCAGGGCACCAATCACCAACGCCCCGCCCCACAGCACGGAGCTACTGGGCACTTCGTTCGCGCCCAACCAAGCCAGCAGAATGCCAAAAATCACTTCCAGCAGCTGCAAAAGGGAAATTTCTGGGGCTTTGAGAATCTGGGCGCAGCGTACGGCAAACACACAAGGTACAGCCAGCTGGAACACGCCCAGAAAGCCCAGCAAGGCGATGTCGTGCGCGCTGGCCTGCAACGGGAAAGCCAGTGGCAACGTCACCACCGCAGAGATGACGGCACCGACCCACACGGCAGGCATCAGGTCCACATCGTGGCCTTGGTCATGCGAATGCTGGGTCACAGTCCAGTTGGTGGCGCCTGCAATCGGTACGCACAGCGCAACCAGGGTGCCCAGCAAGGTCACCGAGTCCAGCTGGGACGCATACATGTAGACGATTCCCGCCCCGGCCACCACGATGGCCACCCAGGTACGCAGCGGCACCCGGTGGCCAATGAAGATGCGCGCAATCAACGCGGTGAGCAGCGGCCCCAGGGACATGGTGACCAGCACATTGCCTACGCTGGTCAACGTGAGCGCCACCATGAAGGCGGTGAACATCACGCTCCAGCACAGGCCGGACAACCAGAACGGCAGGCCGGCGTGGCGGATCTTGTAGAAAACGTCCCGCCCTTTGGCAAAGGGCAGGATCACCATCAGGCTGAGCACGGTGAAAAAAGCCCGCCAGAATGTGACTTCAAAGCTGCGGGCGAATTCCAGATGGCGTGTGATGACACCAGCGGTGGACCACATCAGGGTCACTGCCACCATCAGAAACACGGCACGCGTGTGGGTGAGTTTCATAAGCAACAAATAGAACTGGGGCACATGGCCCCAGTCACGAACAGACAAGGACGACGCGCAAGCGCCGTCCGCAAGCCATCAGGAGCGGCCAGCGCGCTTGCGGTCGCTTTCGGACAGGTGACGCTTGCGCAGACGGATGGACTTGGGCGTGATTTCAACCAGTTCGTCGTCCTCGATGAATTCCACACCGTATTCCAGCGTGCACTCAATCGGCGGCGTGATCTTGATCGCGTCTTCCTTGCCGGACACGCGGAAGTTGGTCAGCTGCTTGGTACGCGTGGCGTTCACCACCAGATCGTTGTCACGGCTGTGGATGCCCACAATCATGCCTTCGTACACGGGGTCGTTAGGCTTCACGAACATACGACCGCGGTCGTCCAGCTTGCCCAGGGCGTAGGTGAAAATTTCACCGGCGTCCATGGAGATCAGCACGCCGTTCTTGCGGCCACCGATGTCACCCTTGTGCGGCTCATAGCTGTCAAAGATGTTGGAGATCAGGCCGGAACCCCGGGTCAAGTTCAGGAATTCGTTGGAGAAACCAATCAGGCCACGTGCGGGAATGCGGTATTCCAAGCGCACACGACCACGGCCGTCCGGCTCCATGTTCACCAGCTCGCCCTTGCGCTCGCCCAGGGCTTGCATCACGCCGCCTTGGTGGATTTCTTCCACGTCGGCCGTCACCAGCTCGATGGGCTCATGCTTCTCGCCATTGATTTCGCGGAACATCACGCGGGGCTTGGATACAGCCATTTCATAGCCTTCACGGCGCATGTTTTCCAGCAGGATGGTCAGGTGCAGTTCGCCACGGCCCAGCACTTCGAAGATACCTTCTTCGTCAGTTTCGTTGACGCGCAGCGCCACGTTGTGTTGCAGTTCTTTTTGCAGGCGGTCCCAAATCTGGCGGCTGGTGACGTACTTGCCTTCGCGGCCGGCCAAGGGGCTGGTGTTCACGCAGAAGTTCATGGTCAGCGTGGGTTCGTCCACCTTCAGCATGGGCAGTGGTGCGGGGTTCAGCGGGTCGGTCACTGTCACGCCGATACCAATGTCGCCAATACCGTTGATCAGCACGATTTCGCCGGGGCCGGCTTCAAGTGCCTGCACGCGATCCAGACCTTGGAATGTCAACACCTGGTTGATACGGCCCTTGACAGATTTGCCATCTGGCCCTTCCATCACGACCACGTCCATGTTGGGCTTGATGGTGCCCTGGCTGATACGGCCTACGCCGATACGGCCCACGAAGGTAGAGAAGTCCAGCGCGGAGATTTGCAATTGCAGCGGGGCAGCGGGGTCACCCTTTTGCGAGGGCACATGCTTGAGCACGGTGTTGAACAGGGCCGACATGTCGGGGCCCCACTGTTCACCGGCTTCGCCTTCTTCCAGCGAAGTCCAGCCGTTGATACCCGAGGCGTACACCACAGGGAAGTCCAGTTGTTCGTCGGTCGCGCCCAGCTTGTCGAACAGGTCGAAAGCGGCGTTCACCACGTGCTGGGGACGCGCACCTGGCTTGTCCACCTTGTTCACCACCAAAATCGGCTTCAGGCCCAGGGCCAAGGCCTTCTTGGTCACAAAGCGGGTTTGGGGCATGGGGCCTTCTTGGGCATCGATCAGCAGCACCACACCGTCCACCATGGACAGAGCACGTTCCACTTCGCCGCCGAAGTCCGCGTGTCCAGGAGTGTCCACGATATTGATGTGGGTGCCTTCCCAAGTCACGGCACAGTTCTTGGCCAGAATCGTGATGCCGCGCTCTTTTTCAATCGCGTTGTTGTCCATCACCGTATCGACCACTTTTTCGTGTTCGGCAAAGGTGCCAGACTGGCGCAGCAATTGGTCGACCATGGTGGTCTTGCCATGATCGACGTGGGCGATGATGGCGATGTTACGGATTTGTTTACTCATGGTTCACTTTCTGCTTACGCCCCGAGGGCCAAGGTTTCATTAACTCGATTCAAACTCTGTTCCATGGCCCCTTGCTGGGCCTGGGATTCATTGATTTCCTGCGGGCTTAGCAGCCGCACCGGAATCAACTCACCCGCCAACACGCGCGCAGTGCCCAGCAAAGCCCTGGGGCTTGCCGCATACACCGCCACGTGGTCCGCATCGGGCCAAGGGCCACGCCTGCGCATTCCACTCAAAAATCGTGCCGCATTCTCGCTGTCCAGTGTGACAAGCACATGCTCTGGCAGCAGCGCATCCACCGGCAGCAAACAGGCCATCCGCTCGGTCTCGCTCATGGCCTCCAGCGCCTCCAGCGTGATGCACTGGCCCTCGCTAAACCCGCCGGTGCGCACCCGGCGCAGCGCGCTCAGGTGGGCTCCACAGCCCAAGGCCTCTCCAATGTCTTCACCCAACGTGCGGATGTAGGTTCCCTTGCTGCAATCCACTACCATTTTGATAGCTGGTTGCGCAGTATCTACGCGGGCTTCCAGCACTTTTAGTGCATAAATCGTCACATGGCGCGCAGCGCGCTCTACTTCAATCCCGGCCCTGGCGTACTCGTACAGGGCCTTGCCGTCTTTCTTCAAGGCACTGTGCATGGGCGGCACCTGGGCAATCGGCCCCGTGAACTGCTGTACCACGGCATCCAATTGCGCGGGCGTCACCGACACCGGCCGCTCGCTGATCACTTCGCCCTCGGCATCTGCCGTACTGGTCTTCACGCCCAGGCACACCACGGTTTCGTAGGCCTTGTCGGCATCCAGATGCATCTGGCTGAACTTGGTCGCCGCGCCAAAGCACAGCGGCAACACGCCAGTGGCCAGGGGGTCCAGCGTGCCGGTGTGGCCCGCTTTTTCCGCCCGCAGCAGCCATTTGGCTTTCTGCAAGGCCTGGTTGCTGGACAGCCCGATAGGTTTGTCCAGTAACAGCACCCCATGCACGGGGCGCCTTGCAACCCGTGCACGTGGCGCGTTCATAGTTTCAGTCCTCTTTCGCGCGCGACGACACTGCACGCGCAATCAGCGCATTCATGTCAGCAGCACGTTCCGTGGTCTGGTCAAAGATGAAATGCAGCGTGGGCACCGTATGGATGTGCAAGCGCTTGAACAAGCCGGCGCGCAAAAAGCCCGCCGCCTGGTTCAGGCCTTCGCCGGTTTCCACCGGGTTGCCTTGGAGCAAGCTGAAAAACACCTTGGCGTGGGCATAGTCCGGCGTCACTTCGACGCCCTGGATGGTCACCATGCCCACCCGTGGGTCTTTGAGTTCGCGCGCGATCAGCTCGGCCAGATCCCGCTGGATCTGGTCGGCAACCTGAAAGCTGCGGTTGGGGGTGGAAGACTTTTTGCGCACCATGGGGTCTTTCGCTTACAGCGTACGGGCGATTTCCTTGACCTCGAAGAACTCCAACTGGTCGTTTTCTTTGATGTCGTTGTAGTTCTTGAGCTTGATACCGCACTCGAAGCCTTCTTTGACTTCGCGCACATCGTCCTTCATACGCTTCAAGGAGTCCAGCTCGCCGGTGTAGATCACCACGTTGTCGCGCAGCAGGCGGAAGTGCGCGTTGCGGTTGACAAAACCAGCGGTAACCATACAGCCCGCAACGGTACCGATCTTGGAGGCCACGAACACGGTGCGGATCTCGGCCATACCGATGATCTCTTCGCGCTTCTCGGGGGCCAACATGCCGGACATGGCGGCTTTGAGCTCATCCACAGCGTCATAAATGATGTTGTAGTAGCGAATGTCCACGCCATTGCCTTCGGCCAGCTTGCGCGCACCGGCATCGGCACGCACGTTGAAGCCGATGACGATGGCCTTGGATGCAATCGCCAGGTTGATGTCGGACTCGCTGATACCGCCCACGGCGGAGTACACCATTTGCACTTTGACTTCGTCGGTCGAGAGCTTGAGCAACGATTGCGCCAACGCTTCTTGCGAACCTTGAACATCGGCCTTGACGATGATGGGCAGCATCTTGACGTCGCCGCCACCAATGTCAGAGAACATGTTCTCCAGCTTGGCTGCCTGCTGCTTGGCCAGCTTGGTATTGCGGAACTTGCCAGCGCGGTACGTGGAAATTTCACGCGCACGTCGCTCGTCCGACATCACCATGAACTCGTCACCGGCTTGCGGCACTTCGGTCAGGCCCTGGATTTCCACAGGAATGGATGGTCCAGCGGTTTCGATCTTGCGACCGTTTTCGTCCAGCATGGCGCGCACACGGCCATAGGTCTGACCGGCCAGCACCACGTCACCCGCCTTCAGCGTACCGGACTGCACCAGCACCGTGGCCACAGGGCCGCGGCCCTTGTCCAGCTTGGCTTCAATGACCAGGCCCTTGGCCATGGCATCTACCGGCGCCTTCAGTTCCAGCACTTCGGCCTGCAGCAGCACCTGCTCCAGCAAGGCGTCGATGCCCATACCGGTCTTGGAGGACACGGACACGAACGGAGAATCACCGCCGTATTCTTCGGGCACCACTTCTTCGACCACCAGTTCCTGCTTCACGCGCTCAGGGTTGGCATCGGGTTTGTCAGACTTGGTGATGGCCACCACCAGCGGAACGCCGGCCGCTTTCGCGTGCTTGATGGCTTCCTTGGTTTGGGGCATCACACCGTCGTCGGCCGCCACCACCAGAATCACAATGTCGGTAGCCTGCGCACCGCGGGCACGCATGGCGGTAAACGCCTCGTGACCCGGGGTATCCAGGAAGGACACCATGCCGCGTGGGGTTTCCACGTGGTAGGCACCAATGTGCTGGGTAATGCCACCGGCTTCGCCTGCGGCCACTTTGGCGCGGCGAATGTAATCCAGCAACGACGTCTTGCCGTGGTCGACGTGGCCCATGACGGTCACCACAGGCGCGCGTGGCAAGGACACGACGTCCTGTTGCGCCACATCGTCGTCGGTGAACGCTTCTGGATCGTCCAGCGCAGCAACCACTGCCTTGTGGCCCATTTCTTCCACCACGATCATCGCGGTGTCCTGGTCCAGCGGCTGGTTGATGGTGACCATCTGGCCCATCTTCATCAGCGACTTGATCACTTCCGATGCCTTGATGGCCATCTTGTGGGCCAGTTCGGCCACGGTGATAGTTTCAGGCACGTGCACTTCAATGACGCGGGCTTCCACCGGCACGGCTTGCGTGTGGTCGTCGCGGTCGCGGTCGTTGCTACCACGGCGGCCACGCGGGCCACTGCGCCAGTTGCTGGAGCGTCCAGCACCGGCACCGGTGTCACCACGGGTCTTAAGTTCCTTCTTTTTGGCAGGGTCACCGGCCCAGCTGCTCGACAGCTTGGCTGATTTGACTTCCTTGCCAGCACCGGCCGCTCCACCGCCCGCAGGCGCACCGGCGGCAGGTTTGACTGGCTTGGCCACGGCAGAGCCAACGGCAGGCTTGTGCAGCGTGCCTTTGACGCCAGCAGCGGCAGGCTTGACTTCTTCAGGCTTCTTCGCGACCAGCACCTTCTTGGGTGCCGACATCATCATGCGAATGGCAGCGGCTTCAGCTTCGGCCTTGCGGCGGCGATCGCCCAGGTCCACAGCGCGGGCAGACTCTTCTTCTGCACGTGCCTTGGATTCGGCAGCGGCGGTTTCGCGAGCTTCCACTTGCGCGGCAGCACGCGCTGCAGCAGCCTGCGCAACTTCGTCCGACGCCACGGCCACAGTCGCGGAGGCCTGGCTTTTCTTCAGGGCTTCGGCGGCGGCGTAACTGGCGGCACGTTCTTCTGCTTCGCGTTCTCGTTTTTCAGCGTCTTCACGTACACGGCGTTTTTCAGCCAAATCTTCTTCCTGGCGGCGGATCAGCTCGGCCTGGCGGCGTGCTTCTTCCTCGCGACGGGTCAGTTCGGCGTGGTCAATCGCAGGAGCGACAGATTCCGGCGTTTCGAGCTCCTGCTCAGACGCTTCCGCCGGCACATCCACACCGTCTTCACGGCGAACAAAGGTGCGCTTCTTGCGCACTTCAACCTGGATGGTGCGCGCCTTGCCGGTGGCGTCGGCCTGCTTGATCTCGGTGGTCTGCTTCTTCACCAAGGTAATCTTTTTGCGCTCAGGGCTGGCAGTGCCGTGGCTGTTTTGTAGGAAGTTCAACAGGCTGTGCTTGTCAGAGTCGGTCAGGACGTCAGAGGCCGAAGCCTTGGCGACGCCTGCCGATTTCAATTGCTCAAGCAGGGTGTCGGTCGATTTTTTGAGTTCATTGGCAAACTCGGCAACGGTCGTACTGGACATATTTTGTGTAACCTTTCATGACCATTACTCGTGAGAAGCAGCGTCATTGGTAAACCAATGTGCGCGTGCCTTCATGATCAGGGCCTTGGCTTCGTCCGCGGACTGGCCAGTAATATCTGTAAGTTCATCCACGGCAAGGTCGGCCAATTCATCGCGGGTGTGAACACCGCCGTCTGCCAGTTTGCCGATCAATTCGGAAGTGAGTCCATCGAGGTCGCGCAAGTCTTGGGACACTTCGTCCACGCTCTCTTCGTGGGCGATTTCCATAGTCAACAGCGCATCCTTGGCGCGGTTGCGCAGCTCGTGCACGGTGTCTTCGTCGAAGCTCTCGATTTCCAACATCTCCTGCAGCGGCACATAAGCCACTTCTTCCAGGCTGGTGAAACCTTCGGCGATCAGGATGTCGGCGATTTCCTCGTCCACGTCCAGTTTTTCCATGAACAGCTTGCGGCCCGAGTCGGTCTCGTTGGCTTGCTTTTGCGCCGATTCGGCCGCGTCCATGATGTTGATCTTCCAGCCGGTCAGCTCGGAGGCCAGGCGCACGTTCTGGCCGCCACGACCAATGGCGATGGCCAGGTTTTCCTCGTCCACCACCACGTCCATGGCATGGCGCTCCTCGTCCACCACGATGGACGACACGTTGGCAGGCGCCAAGGCACCAATCACGAACTGGGCAGGATCTTCGCTCCACAGCACGATGTCTACGCGCTCGCCGGCCAGCTCGTTGGTGACCGCATTCACGCGGGTACCACGCACACCCACGCAGGTGCCGATGGGGTCCACGCGCTTGTCATGCGACAGCACGGCGATCTTGGCGCGCGAACCGGAATCACGGGCGCAGGACTTGATCTCCAGCAGGCCTTGTTCGATTTCGGGCACTTCCTGGCGGAACAGCTCAATCATGAACTCGGGCGCCGAGCGCGACAGCACGATGGGTGCGCCGCGCAGGGTCAGGTCCACTTCCATGATCATGGCGCGCACACGGTCGCCGGTACGCAGGTTTTCCTTGGCGATCATCTCGCTGCGGCGCAGGCGACCTTCGACACGACCGGACTCGACAATGATGTCGCCCTTATCCATGCGCTTGACGGTGCCCACAAAGATCTTTTCGCCGCGCGACATGAAGTCGTTGAGCAGCATTTCGCGCTCGGCGTCACGGATCTTTTGCAGGATGACCTGTTTGGCGGCCATGGCACCGATACGACCGATAGGCACAGAGGCCACGGACTCTTCGATGTACTCGTCCACCTCGATGTCCGCGATTTGTTCTTTGGCTTCGAACAGCAGGATTTCTTGGTCAGGCAGTTGCAGGCCGGCTTCATCGGGGACCACATGCCAGCGGCGGAAGGTCTCGTAGTTGCCGCTGTCACGGTCCAGCGCGACGCGGATATCCACTTCGCCGGGGTACAGCTTTTTGGTGGCTTGGGCCAGGGCTGCTTCCACAGCGCCCAACACCACGTCACGTTCCACGTTTTTCTCTCGGGAAATTGCTTCCACCAGCATTAACAGTTCGCGATTCATGCCATGACTCTCCTGAACACTCTAATCAATACAAAACCAAAATTCGGATGGGTGCCTGCAGCCGCTGGGCCCGGCCACTCACTCGACCAGACCGGCGTTGCCGCGGCCCTTGAAACTCACAATCGGTGCCAGCCGCGCGTCGCGCAGCTCGTCCAACGTGAAACCCAGCGCCTGCATCGGCGGGGGTATCCGTTTTTTGCTGACCTTTTGGCCGGGCTTGGGCTCGGGCGCATCGCTCCAGACGATTTGCCAGCCCACGGTGCCGTCGGCCACCACCACACGCTCCAGCGTGCCGCGAAATTTCTTGCGGTTGGCATTGACCTGGCCATTGGCCGCTGCCCCCATGGGCGCCTTGAGGGTGATGTCAATGATCTGCCCCGCAAAACGCTCAAAATCTTGTGTGTGACGCAGTGGGCGGTCAATACCGGGCGAGGACACCTCGAGCCGCTTGTATTCCGCGCCGTCCACTTCCAAAGCGAACTGCAACTGTCGTGTAACTTTTTCGCAGTCTTCCACGTTGACAAACTGCTCGACAGAAACTTGCCCTTCCACGGGCGCGGTCCAGGGCAAATCGATGGTGATGCGCAGCAAGCCTCCGGCGGAGCGTTCAATCTCCACCAGGTCATATCCAAGTCCTGCTACGGTTTGTTCAACGATTTCCTGTAATGCCACGTCTGTAAAGCCTGCCTGAATGCGTGAGTGAAAAACAATCGACCAAAAAAAACGGGCGGTAGTTACCCGCCCGTTTGGTCGTGAGCTTTGGATTATACCCACAAAGCCGTGCGAAGACCCTTGATCCGTAAGGAATTATTCGGCTGCCGCCAGCAGCGTGCGGGTGTAGCCGTGCTGGGGCGCGTCCAGCACCTGTTCCACGCCGCCACTTTCCACAATATGCCCGCCTTGCATGACCACCACATGGTGCGCCATGGCTCGGATAACGGCCACATCGTGGGTGATCAGCAGGTAGGCCAGGCCGCGTTCGGCCTGCAGGCGCTGCAGCAGTTGCAGGATCTGTTGCGCCATCGTTACATCCAGCGCACTGGTAGGCTCATCCAGCACCAGCACCCGGGGTTGCACGATCAGCGCCCGCGCAATCGCCAGGCGCTGGCGTTGGCCGCCGGAAAACTGGTGCGGGTAGCGCTCCAGCAGGCCAGGGAACTGCGCATCCGTCAGGCCCACGGCCTCCAGCGCCTCGATCACCTGGCTGCGGCGGGCGGCGGTGTCCAGATGTGGTGCGTGCACCAGCAGTCCCTCCCCCACGACTTCCTCCACCGTCAAGCGGGGCGACAGCGACGAAAAGGGGTCCTGGAACACCACCTGCAGGCCTTTGCGCAATGCCTGGTCCGCAGCGGCGCCCTGCCCCCAGGCCTGGCCCAGCACCGACAAATGGCCCGAAAACCGCTGCAGCCCCAGGGCGGCAAGCGCCAGGGTGGACTTGCCGGACCCCGATTCGCCCACCACGCCCAGCGTTTGACCCGCAGGCACGGCAAAGTCAGCGCCCTGTACCGCCACAAACTCGCCCGACCGGAACCAGCCCTTCACGCCACCCAGCGGCACCGGGTAGCCCACGCGCACGCCGTCGCCCTGCAGCAGCACCTCGGCATCTGGCTGAGCCGGCAGCACGTGGCGGCTGGGGCGGCTGTCCAGCAAGCGACGCGTGTAGGCGTGCTGCGGCTGGGCAAACACCTCGGCCACGGCGCCGTGTTCCACGATGTGGCCCGCTTCCATCACCGCCACACGGTCGGCAAACTGGCGCACCAGGTTCAGGTCGTGGGTGATCAGCAGCACGGCCATGCCGTATTTGTGCTGCAACTGGTCCAGCAAATCGAGAATCTGGCGACGCACCGTCACATCCAGCGCGGTGGTGGGCTCGTCGGCCAAGAGCAACTTGGGCTTGCAGGCCAGCGCCATGGCGATCATGGCGCGCTGGCGCTGACCGCCAGATAGCTGGTGCGGATAGGCCTTGAAGCGCCTTGCAGGCTCGGCAATGCCGGTATCCGCTATCAATTCAATAGCTGCTCGCGCAGATTCTGCGGGGGCTAGACCCTGTTTTAGTTGCAATATCTCAGCAATCTGCTCGCCAATCGTCAACACCGGGTTCAGGGCCGTCATGGGCTCCTGGAAGATCATGGCGATGTCCTGGCCCCGGATGGCACGCAGCTGGCGCTCAGGCAGGCCCAACAAATTCACTGGCTCGACCATGCCAAACCGGGCACTGCCCTGCACCCGCGCGCCTTGGGCCAGGCCCAGCAGGCTCAGCGCGGTGACGGTTTTACCCGAACCGGATTCACCCACCAGTGCCAGCTTTTCGCCGGGCTGGATTTGGAAGTCCACGCCGTGCACCACCTCACGACCGTCAAAGGCGATGCGCAGGCCACGCACATCCAAGAGGGGGGTGGAGGCGCTCACGTGTTCTGCTTTCGAGGGTCCAGCGCATCGCGCAGGGCGTCGCCCATCATGGTCAGTAGCAGCAAGGTGACGACCAGCACGCCAAAGGTGGAGAGCGAAATCCACCAGGCGTCTATGTTGTTTTTGCCCTGCGCGAGCAATTCGCCCAGCGACGGCGTGCCCGGTGGCACGCCCAGGCCGAGAAAGTCCAGCGAGGTGAGCGCCAGAATCGCGCCACTCATGCGGAACGGCAAAAAGGTAACCACGGGCGTCAGGCTGTTGGGCAGCACATGGCGTGTGATGATTTTCCAGTTGGACACGCCCAGGGCCCGCGCGGCGCGCACGTAGTCAAGCTGGCGATTGCGCAGGAACTCGGCGCGCACATAGTCGGACAGGCCCATCCAGCCAAACAGACTCAGCAGCACCAGCAACAGCGCAATGCTGGGCGCGAACACCGCGCTGAAGATGATGAGCAAATACAGTTCGGGCATGGCGCCCCATACTTCGATGAAACGCTGAAACGCCAAATCGGTCTTGCCACCGAAAAAACCCTGGATGGCACCCGTGACCACGCCCAGCACCACGCCGGTAAAGGTCAGCGCCAACGCAAACAGCACGCTCACACGGAAGCCGTAGATCAGTTGGGCCAGCAGGTCACGCCCGCGGTCGTCGGTACCCAGCCAGTTGGCGCGGCTGGGCGGCGCCGGGTTGGGTGCGGGGGCAAAGTAATTCAGCGTTTTGGCACCGTAGGGATTGGGCGCGAACAGCGCCCAGTTGCCGGGCTCGGCCAGGCGCTGTTGGATAAAAGGGTCCAGGTAGTCGGTGGGCGTGGCAAAGTCGCCGCCAAACGTGGTTTCGGGGTAGTCGCGCACCATGGGCCAGTAGGTCTGGCCCTGGTAGACCACCACCAGCGGCCGGTCACTGGAGACCAGTTCGGCTGCCAGACTGACCAGCACCAAAGCACAAAAAACAATCAGGCTCGCAAAGCCCAAGCGGTTGCGACGGAAGCGCAGCCAGGCGCGGCGGCTGGGGCTCAGGCTGTGGGCAGGGTTGGCGGGCATGGGTTTAGTCAAAGGTGACACGGGGGTCCACCCAGGCGTAGCAGAGGTCGGATACCAGCTTGGTGACTAGGCCGATCAGCGTGAACAGATACAGCGTGCCCATGACCACGGGATAGTCGCGGCGAATCACGCTTTCATAGCTGAGCAGGCCCATGCCATCCAGGGAAAACTGGGTTTCTATGAGCAATGCCCCGGTGAAGAACGCGCCCACAAAGGCGGCCGGGAAGCCCGTGATGATGGGAATCAGAGCGTTGCGGAACACATGTTTCCACAGCACCTGGCCTTCCGACAGGCCCTTAGCGCGGGCGGTTACCACGTACTGCTTGCGGATTTCTTCCAGAAATGCGTTCTTGGTCAGCATGGCAGTGACGGCAAAGCTGCCCAGCACCATGGCCGTGACTGGCAGCGTGATGTGCCAGAGGTAATCGGTGATGCGGGCGCCCCAGGACATCGTCTCCCAGTTGGCCGAAGTGAGGCCACGCAGCGGGAACCATTGCAACTGCCCGCCAAAAATCACCAGCAGCGCCACGCCCAGCACAAAGCCCGGAATCGCGTAGCCCACCAGCACCAGCAACGAGGTGATCAAGTCAAACCGCGAGCCCGCACGCACGGCCTTGGCCACGCCGAGCGGCACGGCGATCAGATAGCTGATGAAGAAGGTCCACAGACCCAGGCTCATGGACACGGGCAGCTTTTCCGAAACCAGCGTGGACACATCCTTGTTGTGGAAAAAGCTCTTGCCCAGGTCGAACTTGGCGAACTGCACCAGCATCTGCCAAAAACGCTCGGGCGCGGGCTTGTCAAAACCATACAGGGCCCGCGCCTGCGCAATGCGTTTGGGGTCCACACCCTGGCTGCCACGGTAGACCAGACCACCACCATCGGTGCCCGTACCGGCACCGGCCTTCGCCTCGGCCAAGTACTGCTCCACGGGACCGCCGGGCACAAACTGGATCACGACAAAAGTCAGCAGCAGCACGCCCAACAACGTGGGCAGCATGAGGGCGAGACGCTTAAGCGAATAGAGAAACATTATTTGGCCCACCACAGGTCAATGGCCCAGCCCTCACCCTGGGCGTAGGGCGGCATTTGGGCGGGCTTGTCCAGGCGCCAGGCGTTGTAGGCCAGCCGGTGGGTGCCTGCGGACCATTGCGGCACCAGGATGTAGCTGTGCATGATGACGCGGTCCAGTGCGCGGCAGGCGGGCAGCAGGTCTTGCTTGCGCTTTGCGCTGGTGATACCAGCAACCAGGGCATCCACCGCAGGGCTCTTGATACCCGCCAGGTTGCCCGAGTCTTCGGTGTCCGCAGCCTTGCTGCCAAACATGTCGGCGTATTCCTGCCCAGGGTTGTGCGTGCCACCGTAGGCGATGGAGGTGATGTCGAACTCAAACTTCTGCAGGCGCTGCTGGTAGAGCGCAAAGTCCACCGGGCGGAAGTTGAGTTTGACGCCAATCTTCTCCAGGTTACGTACCCAGGGCGCGACGGTGCGGACACCGGTTTCCGCGCTGTCCAGGTACTCCAGCTCAAAGGCTTCGCCCTTGGCGTTGCGCAGCGCACCGTCACGGTATTCCCAGCCCGCGTCTTTCAGCAGCTTTTGTGCCAGGCGCAGGTTGTTGCGCAAAGAGTTGTCGCCATCGGTGCGCGGCGGTACGGCCATGGGGCCAAACACGGCCGCGGGTACCTTGGTGCGCCAGGGCTCCAGCAGCGCCAGTTCCTCCGCCGAGGGCTCACCGGTGGCCTGGCAATCGGTGTTGCCAAACAGGTCCTGCACACGCTGGTAGCCGCCGTAAAACATCTGGCGGTTCATCCACTCGTAGTCCAGCGCCAAACCCAGTGCCTGGCGCACGCGCACGTCTTTCAGTTTGTCGCGGCGGGTGTTGAGCACATAGCTTTGGAAGCCGGTGGGCAAGCGGTGCTTGAATTCGGCCTTGACCAGTTCGCCACTGTCAAACTTGCGGCCGTTGACGCGGCGCGCCCAGTCGCCCGCGGAGAAGAAGCGCATGAGGTCAAACTCACCCGCCTTCAGTGCTTCCAGGCGCGCGGTGTTGTCCTTGTAGATCTTGACGACGATGCGGTCAAAGTTGGCGCTACCGCGGCGCACATTGAGGTCACGGGCCCAGTAGCTGGCGTCACGCACATAGGTGATGTCCTTGCCAAACACCACAGGGCCGATCTTGTACGGCCCACTGCCAATCGGAATGTCCATCACCACTTGGTCGAACGGTTTGGCTTTGCCCCCTTCCTCACCCCAACGGTGGCTGAACACCGGCAGGCCGCCCACGGTCAGCGGCAGCTCGCGGTTGGGCTTCTTGAAGCGGTAACGCACGGTGGTGGCATCCACCACATCCACGCCCGCCACATCCTCCAACAGACTCTTGTAGGCGGGTGAGGTGAAGGGGCCAATCAGCGTGTCGTAGCTGTGCTTGACATCACGCGCCAGCACCGGATCACCATTGTGGAAGCGAGCTTCCTTGCGCAAGCGAAAGGTGGCGCTCAGGCCATCGGCGGCCACACTCACGTCTTCGGCCAGCAGGCCGTAGCCGGCAGCCGTTTCGTCCAGCGAGCCGACGAGCAGTGTGTCGAACATCAGGCCACTCAAATAGGCCGGTGCCGTGCCTTTGATGGTGAAGGGGTTGTACTTGTCAAAGGTGGAAACGCGCAGGTTGCTCACCAAGCGCAGTTCGCCACCTTTGGGCGCGTTGCCATTGGCGTAATCGAACTGGGCAAAACCGGCCGGGTACTTGAGGTCACCCCAAAGCGCATAGCCATGCGCTGCCCACGCACCCGAGGTCCATACACTGCCTAACGCCAACAACCAGGCCACCAAAATTCGCATGCGACAATTCTGCACTAGACCAAGCATTTTTTTCACGAGGACACTATGGGCTTTTTAGCTGGCAAGAAATTGTTGATCACAGGTGTGTTGTCGAACCGCTCTATTGCGTACGGCATCGCCAAGGCCTGCAAGGAGCAAGGCGCAGACCTCGCATTCAGCTACGTGGGTGAGCGCTTTAAGGACCGCATCACCGAGTTCGCGGCCGACTTTGATTCCAAGCTGGTGTTCGACTGCGACGTTGGCAATGACGAACAGATCGACCAGTTGTTCAAGGACCTCTCCGCCCACTGGCCCAGCTTTGACGGCTTCGTGCACAGCATCGGCTTTGCGCCGCGTGAAGCGATTGCTGGCAACTTTCTGGATGGCCTGACGCGCGAAAACTTCAAGATCGCGCACGACATCAGCGCCTACAGCTTCCCCGCCATGGCCAAGGCCGCCCTGCCCTACCTGAGCGACAAGGCCGCGCTGCTGACCCTGACCTACCTGGGTGCCGAGCGCATCATCCCCAACTACAACACCATGGGCCTGGCCAAGGCCAGCCTGGAGGCCAGCGTGCGCTACTTGGCCGAAGCCGTGGGTCCCAAGGGGATTCGTGTCAACGGCATCAGCGCCGGCCCCATCAAGACCCTGGCCGCCAGCGGGATCAAGGACTTCGGCAAGTTGCTGCACACAGTAGCCGACGCGTCGCCCATCCGCCGTAACGTGACCATCGAAGACGTGGGCAACGTGGCCGCCTTCCTGCTGAGCGACCTGGCCGGTGGCGTAACCGCCGAGATCACCTATGTGGACGGCGGCTACAGCCAGACCATGGGCGTGACCACCGACCTGGCCTGATTTCAAGCCAAATAGGCCTCTAGCCCGCGTAGAGGCTGCGCGAGAAGCTCCTAAAAGAATAGCGCCAGTGCAGACCGCACTGGCGCTATTTTTGGTTCTGCCGACATGTGCCGGCCCGTGTTGGCTTAGGCCTTCACGCAGTCGGCGTAGTAGTGCACCTTGCCGTCCTCGCCCACCTCGTCCACCAGGCCGTGCACATCGGTCTCAAAGCCGGGGCACTGCGCGTTGAACTCGCGCGAGAACTTCAGGTAGTCCACCACCTTCTTGTTGAACACCTCGCCCGGAATCAACAAGGGAATGCCGGGTGGGTACGGTGTGACCATGCCGACCGACACGCGGCCTTCCAGGTGGTCGATCTCCACGCGCTCGGTCTTGCGCAGGGCGATGTGGGCGTAGGCATCGCTGGGCTTCATGGCCGGGGTCAGGTCGCTCAAGTACACCTCAGTCGTCAGGCGGGCAATGTCGAACTTGGCGTACAGCTGGTGGATGTGCTGGCACAGGTCGGCTAGACCCATCTTCTCGTAGCGGGGGTACTTTTGCACAAACTCGGGCAGCACGCGCCACATGGGCTGGTTCTTGGCATAGTCGTCCTTGAACTGTTGCAGCGCGGTCAACATGCTGTTCCAGCGGCCCTTGGTAATGCCGATGGTGAACATAATGAAGAAGCTGTACAGGCCCGTCTTCTCCACCACCACGCCGTGTTCGGACAAGAACTTGGTCACGATGGAAGCGGGAATGCCGGTCTTGGCAAACTTGCCGTTCAGGTCCAGGCCGGGCGTCACGATGGTGGACTTGATCGGGTCCAGCATGTTGAAGCCGCTGGCCAGCTTACCGAAGCCGTGCCAGTTGGCTTTGGCGCTCTTGCTCTCGCCCTTGATGATCCAGTCCGCAGCCTTGCCAATGCCCTCGTCGGCCAGGTGGTCGGGGCCCCAGACCTTGAACCACCAGTCGTCGCCGTACTCTTCGTCCACCTTGCGCATGGCGCGGCGGAAGTCCAGCGCCTCTGCAATGCTTTCTTCCACCAGCGCGGTGCCACCGGGCGGCTCCATCATCGCAGCGGCCACGTCACAGCTGGCGATGATGCTGTACTGCGGGCTGGTGCTGGTGTGCATCAGGTAGGCCTCGTTGAACAAGTGCTTGTCCAGCTTGACGGTTTGCGAGTCCTGCACCAACACATGGCTGGCCTGGCTGATACCGGCCAACAGCTTGTGGATGGACTGCGTGCTGTAGACCACGGCCTCTTTGGGGCGCGCACGGTTCTTGCCCATGGCGTGGTAGGTGCCATAGAACGGGTGGAAAGCCGCGTGTGGCAACCAGGCCTCGTCGAAGTGGATGTTTTCCACATACCCATCGAGCATGCTCTTGATGGTCTCGGTGTTGTAGAGCACGCCGTCGTAGGTGCTTTGCGTCAGCGTCAGAATGCGCGGCTTCACGGTTTTGGCATTCACACCTTTGAGCAAGGGGTTGGCCTTGATCTTGGCCTGGATGGTGGCGGGCTCAAACTCGCTTTGCGGGATCGGGCCGATGATGCCGAAGTGGTTGCGCGTGGGTTTCAGAAACACGGGGATGGCCCCGGTCATGATGATGGCGTGCAGGTTGGACTTGTGGCAATTGCGGTCCACGATCACCACGTCGCCCGGCGCCACCGTGTGGTGCCAGACCATCTTGTTGGAAGTGGAGGTGCCGTTGGTCACAAAGAAGCAGTGGTCGGCATTGAAAATGCGCGCTGCATTGCGCTCCGACGCGCCAATGGCGCCGTTGTGGTCCAGCAGCTGACCCAGTTCTTCCACCGCGTTGCACACGTCGGCGCGCAGCATGTTTTCACCATAAAACTGGTGGTACATCTGGCCCACGGGGCTCTTCAGAAACGCCACGCCACCGGAGTGGCCCGGGCAGTGCCAGCTGTAAGAGCCGTCTTCGGCATAGTCCAGCAGCGCCTTGAAGAAAGGTGGTTGCACGCCTTCCAGGTAGCCCTTGGCCTCACGGATGATGTGGCGCGCCACGAATTCCGGCGTGTCCTCAAACATATGAATGAAGCCGTGCAGCTCGCGCAGGATGTCGTTGGGGATGTGGCGACTGGTCTTGGTCTCGCCGTACACATAGATAGGCACATCCAAATTCTTGCGGCGCACTTCTTCAATGAAATGGCGCAGGTTCAGCACCGCGGGGTCCAGGTCCGGGCCGGGGGTGAATTCCTCGTCGTCAATGGACAGGATGAAAGCACTGGCACGCGATTGCTGCTGGGCAAATTGCGAGAGATCGCCATAGCTGGTAACGCCCAGTACCTCAAAGCCTTCCGTTTCGATGGCCTGGGCCAGGGCGCGGATGCCCAGCCCTGACGTGTTTTCCGAGCGGAAATCTTCGTCAATGATGATGATGGGAAAGCGAAACTTCATCGAATGGCTCCAGCGGACAGGCTAAAAATGCAAAACAGGCGCGAAGTGTAAGGACTTCTGGCGACAACGTCGTGGCGCCGTCGCGCATTTGGCCCACAATGTGGCGTCATCAATACAAAGGAGGCCTCCCCCATGTCGGAACCCACCCTCTGGTGGCTGGTCACAGGCGCCATCGTCGCGGCCGAGCTGCTGACCGGTACGTTTTACCTGCTGATGCTGGCCCTTGGTACCGCCGCGGCGGCCCTGGCCGCCCACGGTGGCGCCAGCACTACCGTACAAATCATGGTCGCGGCCCTGGTGGGTGGCGGATCCGTGGTGGCCTGGCACCTCAAACGCCCGTCTGGCCGGGCCGAGTTGCCCGCCCAAGCCAACCCCAATGTCAATATGGACATCGGCGAATCTGTGCAGATCGCCGCCTGGAATCCGGACGGCACTGCCAGCGTGCAGTACCGGGGTGCCAACTGGACCGCCATGCACCGCACCGGCATCACGCCCAGTGCCGGTGCACACCGGGTGTCAGAAGTCGTGGGCAACCGCCTTTTGGTCGACAAAGCTTAAACAGGAACCCTTATGCAAATTGCAATTGCGCTGCTCTTCATCGCCGTCATTTTCGTTTTCAAATCCCTCAAGGTGGTGCCCCAGCAGCACGCCTGGGTGATCGAGCGCCTGGGCAAATACCACGGCACACTGACACCAGGGCTCAACATCCTGGTGCCGTTTGTCGACCGCGTGGCCTACAAGCATGTATTGAAAGAAATCCCACTGGACATTGCCAGCCAGGTCTGCATCACGCGCGACAACACCCAGCTGCAGGTGGACGGCATTTTGTACTTCCAGGTGACCGACGCCATGCGCGCCAGCTACGGCTCCAGCAACTACATCGTCGCCATCTCGCAGCTAGCCCAAACCTCGCTGCGCTCCGTCATTGGCAAGCTGGAGCTGGACAAGACCTTTGAAGAGCGCGACATCATCAACGCCCAGGTGGTAGCTGCGATTGACGAAGCCGCGTTGAACTGGGGTGTGAAGGTGCTGCGCTACGAGATCAAGGACCTGACGCCTCCGAAAGAAATCTTGCATGCCATGCAGGCCCAGATTACCGCCGAGCGTGAGAAGCGCGCGCTGATTGCCGCGTCCGAAGGCCGCCGCCAGGAGCAAATCAACATCGCCACCGGTGAGCGCGAAGCATTTATTGCCCGCTCCGAAGGTGAAAAGCAGGCCGTGATCAACAAGGCCCAAGGCGAGGCCGCATCCATCACGGCGGTGGCCGATGCCACGGCTTCCGCCATTGAACGCATTGCGGCCGCCATCCGCCAGCCTGGTGGCGAACAGGCCGTGCAGCTCAAGGTGGCCGAGAAAGCCGTCGAGGCCTACAGCCAGGTGGCTGCCGATGCGACCACCACTCTCATCATTCCCGCCAATATGAGCGAAGTCTCCACACTCATCGCCACCGCGATGAAGATGGTGCAGGCCAACAAGTAGAAAGCAAGCGCAGCTTCGGCTGCGCCCAGGCAATAAAAAACCCCGCAGTGCGAACACTACGGGGTTTTCGGTGCCGACCCGCCTGGAAAGGGCAGATCGGACTTGGTTCTGGCGGAGCAGGCGTCTGCCTATTTTTGGCTCCTGACCGTTCGCCACCGTTCGAACCAACCTGTAACCCATTGATATTGCTAGGAAGTCACCTCATGGGGCGTTCGTAGCCGTTCGCCAGCGTTCGCCCCAATCCGGTAATCTATGGTAGAAAGGATGGTAGAAATCAACTACCCTCCGCCATGTCTCGCAAAGCCAAAGAACTCTCAGCTCTCGAAGTTGGACGACTCACCAAACCTGGACACCACGCCGTCGGCGGGGTGGCTGGGCTGTATCTTTATGTGAACGAAACCTCGGCTCGCTCATGGGTGCTGCGTGTGATGGTGGGATCAAAAAGACGCCACATGGGGCTTGGAGGTTTTCCAGACGTGTCACTAGCGCAAGCACGAGAAAAAGCCAGAAACGCACGGGGAGATGTATCCGCCGGAAATGATCCGATTCATCAACGAACCCTTGCCGCCAGTGCCCTGCGAGCGCAACAGGCCACGGAAGTGACTTTCGAGCAAGCGGCAGAGTCCTATATTGAAGCCCACGGAGATGTCTGGAAAAATCCGAAACATAGAGCGCAATGGCTAAGCACGCTTTCCACATATGCCTACCCGGCAATGGGCAAGCTGTTAGTAAGAGATGTATCGCAGGAGCACGTACTCAACGCCCTGGAGCCCATCTGGAAGATCAAAACGGAGACGGCCACCCGGCTAAGGGGGCGAATCGAAAGCGTGCTGGACTGGGCCACGGTCCGCAAATACCGCAGTGGAGACAACCCTGCCAGATGGAAAGGACACCTGGACAAGCTCTTGCCAGCGCCAGGAAAGATTCAAAAGGTCGAGCATCACAAAGCGCTTGCGCTGGATGCACTCAGTACGTTTATGCGATCTCTGCGCACCCAAAACGGCATCGCTTCAGAGGCATTGGAGTTTGCCGTACTCACAGCCGCGCGTTCTGGCGAGGTAAGAGGCGCACTTTGGCAAGAAATGGATTTGACCAATGCCATCTGGACCATACCCGCAGACCGGATGAAAGCTGGCCGGGAACACCGGGTTCCCCTGTCTGAAGCTGCCATGGAAGTTCTTTTAACTCAGCCGAAAAGCTCTGGCGACGCCTTGGTTTTCCCGGCGCCTAGAGGGGGAACACTATCGGATATGACATTGACGGCGGTTATGCGGCGAATGCAGGTGAATGCAGTACCCCACGGCTTTCGATCCACATTCAGAGACTGGTGCAGCGAATGCACACACTACCCCAGAGATCTTGCGGAACAAGCGTTGGCGCATGCGATTGAAAGCAAAGTTGAAGCCGCATACCGCCGCGGTGATGCCCTGGAAAAGCGACGGCAGATGATGGAGGACTGGGCTATATTCTGTTTCAAAGAAAATGCCCAAGACCCACAATGAAAGTACCTATCGTTCGACTGCCCGACAAGCCACTTCTTGAGCCTGAGGTTATTGCCCAAGCAATCGTAGATGCAAAGTATCCCGAATACGAGCTGTTGCATGGAATGGATTGCGTCATTGGCACCAGAGTTCTCATGGCAGGAATTTCACTGCCGGTAGCAATCACTGAAGCGCAAAGAGAGGAGATAGTCAAACGGCTGCCGCAGCTCCCTACCCTACACGGGAAAATGCATGACGTTGAAATTGAGACGTTTTTAGAAGCATTCAAAAAACTGGCACCAATGTGCAATTGGATACCAAGCATAGTGAATGAAGATGCTCGACTTACCCGCAAAGAAAGGCGAGAGTATTTTCACAGAGAGTATTTACTTGATCTCAAACGCAGCGTTGATGAATCAAAGCTTATTGCAGTGAATGGGGGCCATATAAGGTGCAAGGTACTCAGCGTAGGCGCCTTCATTCCCTATAAGGAAGCCGTTAGATACTTGGAGGACAGCGGGCACGTTCTCCAAAGTACTGGCGAGGTCAGAAAATTTCACTCCAAAGCTGAAGCAACAAACAGAGAAGCTTCAAACGCAGAACCAGCAACATTAACTGGTGATCACAATCACGTAGTATCAAATTTGGCACAGAAAAGTAATACTTTCTCCGCTGAGAGCCTAGTTGCAGATACTACAGAGATTCAATCAGAAGTTAAATCAACATTACATGCGGACCAACTAAATCTCAAAAAGCATCATCAGAAAGTGGCTAATCAAGTTGTTGAAACCGTCAACGCTGATCTCGAAGACTTAGAGTCAAAGCTCCCAGCACCTGCAAATGACAATCAAGGTAAAGCTGCATCCAATGTTCCAGACAGGTTTATCGGCATAGCGGAGGTAACGGATTTAGTTGGCTATAAAAGGACAACCGTCTTCGGAATGATGAATGAAAAAGACCCCGCCTACGATCCAAGCTTTCCAAAAGACTTGCCGAAGCGACCAGGGTCTTCGGCGTCTCGTTGGAGTCTCAATGCCATTCAAACTTGGCAGGCTCAACAAAAAGAAAAACCTAGAAGCACTCGTACAAAATCTAAAACCTAAAAGTATCAGGTCTTGTTCCACTATGTGGATGTAGCGGAGGGTGCCATCCTTGTCTAAAACGGGTGTTTTCAGGTTTCTTTTTTTGCACCACATTTAATCATACGTACTGGGTGACCAACAGATCACCGGGAATGAATACTGGTCAGTGCGGTCGCCAGCCACTGGACTCGGCAATGATCTGCCATTGCGGCTTTGCAGAAGTAAGTCCGTTGGCACAATAGTGAAGCAGATTTCCGACACGGGAATCAGACAAATCCAACACTTTTGGTTGGATACTCTTTGGCATATTCAAAACAATATACCTGAGCATCTCCAAGACACTCCATATTTGACGCTTGAGAAGTTCATCCTCGGAAGCGCAGAAGACCTTGTTCAGTTGGTTGATTCTGGACTCCACCGTGAGCGCATCTATTAGCACTGACAAGGTTACACGATATTCACTCTTATCGAGAGGATTCGTAGTGCCTTTGGCATTTTTCATTTTTGGCATGTGTTTTGAGTGTTGATCAACGCATTAATACTTTTCCGAAACTCTGTAATTCAATCAGCTCAAAAATCGATTGAAAATCTAGTAAAAAATCGATATCCATAATGAATGCGTATTGGCATTCCTGTGAAATTGATGTCGCGCAATTAGAGATGCCTAATAAGTATTCTAGGGACTACATCATCATTAATTGATTATGAGTGATTGTTGCGTTACACAACCTATCAAATCAAGGCTACCAGGAAATTAATACCGAGTACAGCTATTGCATGGAAGACTCATTCTCATCATTCAAATGAAAAGGATTCACCATGCACGACTTAATCAGTCAATATGAATACTTCTGCAACTACCCCTACAAACTGGACAACTACTCGCATCTGACGCATCCGCATTACCTCTATAAAGCCAGGTATCTGTTGGAAGATACGATTGAGTTCATCAATCGACATTTTTATTATCACTCTGATCTTCTCTTCGTTCGCGTTGACCTGTCTTACAAGCAGGAATATATCAACTACCATTCCCTCGAAGAAGTACAACGACATAGGGAGCAGCTTCTTTCAGATAGGAGAAACCATCCTCAGCTTTTTCATGGATTCATCGCCTATATTTGGGTTCTCGAATACGGAGAAAGTGGTACGGGATATCATTACCATTTACTGCTGATTTACGATGCAAAGGTGAGATCAAGCGGCATGGCAATCTCGAATCAGGTGGACGACCTCTGGAGCTACCGTATCACCCAAGGCATGGGAAAGTGCTTCCTGTCAAATAGAGATGAAGCCAAGTTTACGGCTCTTGGTCAATGTGGTATTGGTCATATCCATCGGACTGATTTTCAGTTGCGAGTTAATCTCATTGAGCGCGTGGTAGCTTACCTGCTAAAAAAGAATGGTATGTTTGAAGTGCATTCTGACATCACGGATTCGGGTGAATTTCATACCTTTGGAAAAACCAGAATGCCTCCCCCTATCTATCCACATATAGCGCGTAGAGGACGGCCTCCAGTGCTCCCGCTGAGATTTTAGTAACGGGCACTGAAAGCCCTCATCTTTCCGACACCATACACACCAACGCCAGATGTTGTTGTGGTGACCTGCACTCTTCTTTCAGTTTCTGCGGTTAAACGTGTGCCATTTACTGTAACCTCGTTGACCATTTGGAATGGTGCCGGTCACGCCCTAGCCACAGGCATGTCTGCCCACCTTGTGGTGTAACCAGGAGTCCGACGCTCCTGCTTCATAGACCAGACCCGGCGCTTGCCTTCTGCCCCCGCGCTGGCCATCAACACCGTCCCCTTGCCATACCGTTGATTCAGACCATCCAAGGCGGACATGAGCTTGCCACGATCCTCCCCATGATCATCCTCAAGGTCCAGCTCGCACTGGTGCTGCGAGTCAGGCTGTAGTTCCAGCAATATCACACCCGCCTTGGCGTATTTGAAGCCAGGTCTGTATATCTGCCGTAGACCCGCGAGGGCGGCGCTCACGAACGCTGCAGTGTCTGCCGTGGGGCATCGAAGTGGCACGACAGTGGTGCGGCTGTACTGTGCCTCCGGGCGAAATGGACTGGTCCGAATGAACACCAGTATCCGACCAGCAAGGCTGTTTTGCTTACGAAGCTTTTCGGCCGCCCGTGATGCGAACTCGGTGATCGCTTCGGCGAGGTGATGCTGCTCCAGTACATAGTGGCCAAACGACCGGGTACAGGCGATTTCCTTCTTGGCGGCAGGGGTGTGCTCCAGGTCGACGCAGGGTGTTCCCTGTAATTCGCGGACCGTACGCTCCAACACCACAGACCACTTGCCCCGCACCGTGGCGGCGTCCAACCGGGCAAGGTCCAGGGCGGTGTGAATGCCGTCCGCATTGAGCTGCTTGGTGATCTGCCGCCCAACACCCCAAACCTCATTCACGGCCGTGGCAGCAAGTATGGCATCCCGCTCCTCCGGGTTCAACGCATCAAGGTTGCAAACCTGGGCCAGCTTCTCGGGGTAGCTGCCCGGCTTGCGTTCGGCAGTCTTGGCGATGTGGTTGGCCAGCTTGGCTAGGGTCTTGGTGGAGCCGATACCTATCCCGCAGGGAATGCCCACCCACTGCAGGATGCGGTCCCGGATTTTGTGGCTCCGGGCTACCAGGTCACCACGCACCCCCGTGAGTTCGATAAAGGACTCGTCGATGCTGTAAATCTCCTGCACCGGCCCTAGGCCCGCCGCCAGGCTCATCATGCGGTCGGACATGTCGCCGTACAGGGCGAAGTTGGCCGAGAGTGCAACCAGGCCCGCATCTTCGGCAAGGTGCCTGATTTGGAACCAGGGGGCGCCCATGGCGACTCCCAGTGCCTTGGCCTCATTGCTGCGGGCGATGGCACAGCCGTCATTGTTGGACAGCACGACCACCGGAATGCCGTTCAGGCTGGGCCGGAAGACACGCTCACAGCTCACATAGAAGTTGTTGCCGTCCACCAGCGCGTAAAGGGGCTTGGCATTCACAGCACAACAATCTCGACGCCGCTCGTCAGGATGGGCTTGCACAGGATCTTGTAGCCGTCCGCATCAAACCCTGCCGCCATGGTGTCCAGCGTCTTGGCCTGGCTCACATCACTGACACTGCCCAGGTAGGTCCAGTTAAGAACCACGTGCACCTGGCAATCATCCCCATGGCGCTCCACCAAGCCCACCGCTCCAGAAAACGGCCAACAGGCCACGCGCAGACCGTCCAGGGCATCCTGTAGCCGTGCCTGGTGTGCCTCCAGGCTTTCATCGCCCCGGCACGCCCCAGCGCAGTGGTGAATCATGGCCCGAAAGCAGGGCTTCCCCTTCACCAGCTTCTCCAGGCCAAGGGAGCCGTAGCAGAGCTTGTGTTGATCCGCGAGATCGCGCAGGGCCTGCAGCGCCGCATGCTTGCTGGAGAACAAACCATGTAGGTCTGGCTCCGTCGCAAAATTCACGTCCTTGGAATAGACCACTTCCGGTTTGCCCTGGACCAGTCGGAGCGAGCAGAGCTGGCGACTGCGCCGGAGCTTCTGGTTCATCAACGGGTTCTGCTGCTTGATCATGGCGGCCTCCAGCAACAGGGCTCCAATCTCACCAGCGGTGCGGATGTGGCTGATTCGTTTGGTTTGCCGCAACAAGCGGGCTTCCTCCGCATTGCGCAGGTGCGACAACACTCGGTTGCGCAGGTTCACGCTCTTCCCGATGTACAGCGGCAGGTCACCTTCTTCCCCATGAAAGACATAGACACCCGGTGCGGCGGGAAGGTCCTCAATGGCTTCTCGGAGGTGTTGTGGGTATTCGTAAATGCGCGTCTCATCGAACTCAGGACGGCGGCGGCGTGGGAGCTGCATAGGTCAGGCTCCAAACTGCTTGATGCAACTGGTGACCACACCCCAGATTTGGATGGTCTGTCCATCTTTGGGAACTATGTCCGGGAACGTGGGGTTAGCTGCCATGAGCTTGACCCGCCCCGCACGCTGGTAGAGCTGCTTGACGGTGAACTCTCCGTCCACGACCGCTACGACAATCATGTTGTGCCTAGGCTTGATGGCTTTGTCGATCACCAAAATGTCATTGTCAAAGATTCCAATATCCCGCATGGAGTGACCGGCGACGCGCTGCACATAGGTGGCTTGGGGATGGATGATCAGGACTTTGGTCAGATCAATACGTTCCTCACCTTCATCCTCTGCTGGGCTAGGAAAGCCTGCGCACACGGCGTTTGGCACCGAGTCAATCAGGCACGGAAAGGCGGAAATGGGTTTCGGGGGGCCGGCTGGCAATATACTGTACATAAATACAGTTTAACCATCGAAGCCGCACTATGCAATGTCGCAATGCCCGCTACCAGAGAACGACGATATGTCGCCCACTGGTGGGCTACCATGCACGCATGTACAACCTGTACGTTACGCCCCTTCGGCATGCAGGGAAAACGGGGCGTCTTGCCTTATCAAAGGAGGTTGTTATGGACGAGTTCTACCCGGACCTTCCTGAGAGCCCGCTACTTACGCGCCCTGACACGCGCTTGGTGATTGACATTCGAGACCTGCATACCAAGGTCCCAGTAGCGGGGGATGCCCTGCAACGCGGCTTGGAAGCGGCGCTCCCAGTGTTTGAGCAAAACGGCGTAAGCGCTTATGTCGCGTATTGCTCGAACTTTCTTCTGTCACTTCAGAAACACGATGACCTTGAAGACCCAAACGTCACAGAGGAAACGCTGACCTACTACTACGAGATGAGTGAATGGGGTAATGTCTGGGTGGAGGCGCGTTTTGTGGCAATGGAAGAGGCTTTGCGTGACTTGCCCGATGGGGACTACGAATGCCGATTACTGGTGGATTGGGACAACCGCGGCGCAGGTGAAACCGATGAATACTGGGGTTGGCATAGGAAGCGTGCTGGCAGTACGCATAGACCACTTTGGTTTGCGCCAGGCAACGAAGTTGAAGGTGCGCATTAGTCTCACGAATGGCCGCCAGCTGGCGACTACGTGGGACGATTTGCACTCGAATTGCACAATCTTCTTTCCGTTGGAGCTCTTGAATTCGCTCCAGCGCTTTTGCGTGCACTCACTCCAATTCTCAAATGCATCGCCAACTTTGAGGGACTTGTCAAAGTCCATCACGCCGTCCTTAACGCGGGCCATGTCCCCCGCTTCAAAGCACCCCGTTAGGGCGAATGCGGCGACAACACCGCTGATCTAAATTTTCTTCATTTTTACCTCTTGAAAGTGAACGTGCGGATTGGCTGTGGCTCCTTGTCCTGACCGGCAGGCACTGCGGTCTTGGACTCGGGTTTCCGCTTGCATTCCACGGTCAGGGTCCCGGTGATCAGGTTTTTGGCGATCTCGTAGTCCGGGTCCCAAGTCAGCACGTTGTGAATCCCCATGGCAGCGGCAGCGGCCCATCCCACAAGAGGTACAGCCAACTCACCGGCCAGCGCTGCGGCTCTTCCCTTGGTGTAGACACGGCACTTCAGGCCATGGCCTTCGATGGCTTTTTCGACTGATGCGACGGCTTCCGGCATGTTGAGGCGTGCGATGCCCCCCAGCACAAAGGAGGCGCGTGAGGCAATCAGTTCCTCAATCTCGTCGTTTGAAATGCGGTCAATGGAATAGACGGAGTAGTCCATGGTCTAGAAGTCCTGAAATTGGTTGAATAAACGGTCATGAACAGCCATAGGACTGGCGTTCTCGGATGCACACAAGTCCTCCCATACCTGATGTGCGTTGATAGTTTTTGTCAAATATCAACATATTTAGTTGACAGTCAACATATTAAATCATTCAACTAAAACTGTTGTCTGTCAACACTTGCTGCAACAAAGGTAGCAAGTGAATGCGGAAACGAACAGAGACAGTTGACAGCCAAGAATTGGGCCTTGCGCTGGGCAGAGCGATTGCTCGACAGCGCAAGAAGTGCGAGTTCACCCAAGATGAATTGGCCGAAAAGGTTGGCGTAGATGCTGAGACCATTTCCCGCATAGAGCGAGGCGTCACCCTGCCCTCATTGAGTCGCCTGGATCAATTGGCCAAGTCCTTAGACATTGGTATTGCTGAGCTGTTAGGTCAGTCCAGTCAGATTCACGGCGATCAGATGAGACGCTTGGCAGAGCTCATGGGCGTGCTTAAGACTACTGACAGAACACTACTACTGGGCATTGCGGAGCTTTTGGTACATCAAACGCGCAAGTGATCCGACTTAGGCAAAAAAATACCTGGCAGGCATCTGTCAGGTTACATCTGAAGAGAGTTAAGTGTGGACTCCTAAAGGAATCCTGGCTCCAGTATCTCCGCTGGATGAGCAATGCAAAAGCTTCCTGGCATGGCAAGCCGGATGCGGCTGAGCAGTTTCTGGAGCAGTCACATCGTTTGTGGGGCGACATTGTCAACGTTCGACGAATCCTGTTCCAGGATCGGTTCAATGAGCATGGCACCCACGTCAAGAACTGGCTGAATGCGGTGCGCGAGGGCGGCAAGCGCTAATACCCGATCAGCCGTCCCATGTTCCAGTAAAAAATCAATCACACCAACACGGCATGGAAGTACTTCTGCCGTGCAGCCAAGGTCCGTATTGAGTTGTGCCCTGTAGTGCGAAGGATGAATGCCTGTGCCGATAAACTAGGGTCAATGAACCCAATGGACCAAATTCATGCCGAAAACGGAAAAGCTGAGCGAAAGACCCGCAGAAAGCGTACGTCTGTGAAGATTTTGCTCGGACGCGTAACTGTATGAACGCGGTAGAAATAGAACAAGCAATATCGGATCTCGCCCTTGAGCGCTTCGACTCTGCGGAATTCGCGTTCGCTTTTCTGGCAGCATTCGGCAATAAGGACACCACCCTCAAGCGCTTGCGCACCGGCAACAACAATGCGTCCGATGTGCCCGGTGGGGTTCTACTACGCAACAACATTCACATGGCCGTATGCGAAAGCGGTACTGTGGGTGAAGTCCTCAAATCGCTGCGTGCCAGCCCAGCCACTACAAAAGCCAAGGCCAAATTTATCCTGGCCACGGACGGTCAGACCCTTGAAGCTGAGGAACTGATCGGTGGCGAAACCATAAATTGTGCCTACACGGACTTCCCGGATCACTTTGGATTTTTCCTACCCTTGGCGGGCATTTCCACGATCAAGGAAATCAAAGACAACCCCATCGACGTGCGCGCCACTGGGCGGCTTAACAAGCTATACGTCGAACTGTTGAATGAAAACCCCGATTGGGCAAAAGAAGAGCGCCGCGCCGACATGAATCACTTCATGGCGCGGCTAGTGTTTTGCTTCTTTGCCGAAGACACCGACATCTTCAATGGCGAGGGCCTGTTCACCAAAACAGTGGAGCAGATGAGCGAGCGGGATGGCTCAAATACTGGTGAGGTGCTGGAAGCAATCTTCCGTGCCATGAACATCAAGGTTGCAGACCGCGCCAATGCGCAGCCCCGTTTGCCAAAATGGGTCAACAGCTTTCCATATGTGAACGGAGGACTTTTCTCCGGCAGCACAGAGGTGCCACGCTTTACGCGCATGGCCCGAACTTACCTGTTGCATGCTGGGAGTCTGAAATGGCGTGAAATCAACCCCGACATTTTCGGCAGCATGATCCAAGCCGTTGCCGACGACGAGGAGCGCGGCGCACTGGGTATGCACTACACCAGCGTGCCAAACATCCTGAAGGTGTTGAATCCCTTGTTTTTGGACGACCTCCGCACGCAACTGGAAGCGGCAGGTGACAACAAAGCAAAACTGCTAAACCTGCGCAAACGCATGGCGCGCATCCGCGTTTTTGACCCTGCTTGTGGCTCCGGAAACTTCTTGGTCATTGCCTACAAGCAAATGCGAGAAATCGAGTCAGAAATAAATCGCCGCCGGGATGAGGAACACTTGGGTAGTGAAATTCCGCTTACCAACTTCAGAGGTATCGAGTTACGCGACTTTCCTGCAGAAATAGCTCGATTGGCTCTCATCATTGCCGAATTCCAGTGCGACGTGCTGTATCGTGGACAAAAGGATGCATTAGCCGAGTTTTTGCCGTTGGATGCGCAGAACTGGATTGTTTGTGGTAACTCGCTCCGGCTGGATTGGTTAAGTATCTGTCCTCCTACCGGCACAGGTGTGAAATTAGTAGCTGATGACTTGTTTGATACTCCGTTGGATCAATCTGAGATTGATTTTGTGAACGAAGGCGGGGAGACATATATCTGTGGAAATCCGCCGTACAAAGGTAGCCAAACACAGTCGCTGGAACAAAAAGCCGATCTCAGTTCAGTTTTTTCGCCTTACGGTATTTCCCCTAAGCAAATTGACTATGTGGGTGGCTGGTTCATTAAAGCTGCCGCCTATGCAAAAGCAACTACAGCGGAGTCAGCTTTTGTAAGTACGAACTCAATTTGTCAAGGCCGAATCGTGCCTTTACTATGGCCCGAAATTTTCAAACTTGGATCTGTCATTCGGTTCGGCCACACATCGTTCACTTGGGCAAATCTGGCAAGTAGCAATGCTGGAGTAACTGTCGCGATTGTTGGCCTCTCAACGCAAGTAGACAAAAGACGAATGCTCTATGACTTGTCGCGGGACGGTGAAACCACCGTACGTGAGGCGTCAAATATCACACCATATTTAACGATTGGGGAAAACGTCGTCGTAAAAGGGCAACGTGTAAGCATTGCTGGCCTTCCTGACATGTCATTTGGAAATATGCCAGTTGATGGAGGGCATTTGTTGCTCTCTTCTGAGGAAGTTGTTGGACTGGGCTTAACTCAAGAACAACACTCACTCTTTATCCGTCGCATATATGGTTCAGCAGAATTTACTCGGGGCCTCTCTAGATTCTGTCTTTGGATTGAGTCTCATAATTTGCCAAAGGCTCTAGAAATACCCGCTATTAACGAGCGGATACAAAAAGTTCGCGAGATGCGATTAGCTAGTAGTGATTCCGGAACCAATGATTTGGCGATGCGTCCGCATCAAATGAGGGAAATGAATATTGGCTCCATGAGTACCATAATTGTTCCCAGCGTATCAACTGAGTCAAGAAAGTACTTGCCGGTTGGTCTCATCGACAATAGGGCCACTATAAGTAATCTAGCTTTCGCCCTATACGATGCGCCTCTGTGGTGCTTGGCTCTTATTGCTTCCAGCTTGCATCGAGTTTGGGTTGCCACAGTTTGCGGAAAAATGCGCATTCATTACCGCTACTCAAATACCTTGGGTTGGAACACTTTCCCCGTGCCACTTCTAACAGAACAGAACAAGGCAGACCTTTCAGTTTGCGCCAGAAATATTCTGCAGGCACGAGAAGCGCATTTTCCAGCCACCATTGCCGATTTGTACGAACCGGACACCATGCCGGAAAACCTGCGCCACGCCCACGAGCGCAACGACGAGGTCCTTGAGCGCATTTACATTGGCCGCCGTTTCAAAAATGATACTGAGCGGTTGGAAAAACTGTTTGAGCTATACACAAAAATGACTGCGACACCCACCAAGGCCAAGCCAGCAGCAAAAGCAACAAAGGGGAAAATAACATCATGAGCGATCAAACCGCCAACCCAACCAATTCTTACACCGTCCCATCGGTGTCCATCACCACGGCGCGCACTGGTGTTTCCAGCAAAGCCAATGCACTTGGCATGCGCGCTATGCAAGAACGCGCTTATGCCATGCGTGGCGAGCAATACCTATTGATCAAATCACCACCCGCATCGGGCAAGTCCCGCGCGTTAATGTTTATCGCATTGGACAAGCTGAACAATCAGGGTTTGAAGCAGGCGATTGTGGTGGTGCCTGAGCGCTCCATTGGCAGCAGCTTTGCCGATGAACCTCTGAGTCAGTTCGGTTTCACTTGGAATTGGAAAGTGGCTCCGCAGTGGAACCTGTGCAATGCCCCCGGTGCGGACGATGTCAAAGTAGACAAATCCAAGGTCAAGGCTGTGGGAGAGTTCTTGGCTAGTACCGACAAAGTGCTGGTCTGCACCCATGCCACGTTCCGCTTTGCGGTGGAAGAGCTGGGTATTCAGGCCTTTGACAACCGGTTGATCGCCATCGACGAGTTTCACCACGTATCCAGCAACCCCGACAACAAGCTGGGCAGTCAGTTGGGTGCATTCATCACGCGCGACAAGGTACACATGGTGGCCATGACTGGATCGTACTTCCGTGGAGACAGCGAAGCGGTGTTGGCTCCGGCTGATGAGGCACGGTTCGAAACGGTCACCTACACTTATTACGAGCAGCTCAATGGCTACCAATGGCTCAAGTCGCTAGACATTGGCTACTTCTTTTACACCGGCCCATACGTCGATGCCGTTGGCAAAGTGCTGGACCCGGCACTGAAAACCATTGTCCATATCCCCAACGTGAACGCCCGCGAAAGCTTGAAAGACAAGCAGCGCGAGGTTGATGAAATCATGCACGGCATGGGCGAATGGAAGGGCATTGACCCCGCCACAGGTTTTCACTTGGTATTGGCCCGTGATGGCCGTACCTTGAAGGTGGCGGACTTGGTGGACGACAGCGACCAGGCCAAACGTTCGCGTATTCTGACCGCATTGAAAGACCCGGCGCAGAAGAACAACCGCGACCACGTTGACGTGATCATCGCTCTGGGCATGGCGAAAGAAGGTTTTGACTGGATTTGGTGCGAACACGCGCTGACCATTGGCTACCGCAGCAGCCTGACTGAAATCGTTCAGATCATTGGCCGTGCCACCCGTGATGCGGAGGGCAAAGAACGCTCACGCTTCACCAATCTGATTGCCGAACCCACCGCAGACCAGACCGCAGTAGCGGAAGCGGTAAATGACATGCTCAAAGCCATTTCCGCGAGCTTGCTCATGGAGCAGGTACTTGCCCCCCGCTATGAGTTCACTCCTAAGAACATGGGGCCGAAAGACGGTTTCGATTATGGCGACGATGGCTACAAGGATGGCGGGCACAACATTGGTGTGAATAAGGACACGGGCCAGATTCACGTGGAAATCAACGGCCTGACAACGCCGCAGACCCCGGAAGCCACACGCATCTGCAAAGAGGATTTGAACGAAGTCGTCACCAGTTTCCTGCAAGACAAGACCACTTTGGAACGAGGTCTGTTTGACAAGGAAAACACCCTACCGGAAGAACTGACCCAGTTGCGCATGGGCAAGATTGTTCGTGAGCGTTATCCCGACCTGAGCGACACCGATCAGGAAGCCATTAGGCAACACGCCATTGCGGCCATGAACATCACCCAACAGGCAAAATTGGCGCTGTCTATGGCGGATGCCAATGGCGGAGACATGGCACAGGGCAGCACAGCTTTGATTGATGGTGTACGCAGGTTTGTCAACGTACGTGACCTAGATATTGACCTGATTGACCGCATCAATCCGTTCGATGCCGCTTATGCGGTGTTGGCAAAGGCCATGGATGAAAAATCGCTGCGCCAGGTGCAGGCCGCCATTGCAGCCAAAAAGGTGAGCATTCCCGAAGAAGAAGCGCGTGATCTGTCTAAGCGGGCCTTGCAGTTCAAGAACGAACGTGGCCGTTTGCCAGACATCAATTCTGCCGACGCTTGGGAAAAACGCATGGCCGAAGGCGTTGCAGCCTTTGCCCGTTACCGTGCTCAAGCCAAGGCTGCACAAATGCAAGGGGAGCCTAGCAATGGCTGATTTGGACGACGACGAACTACTTGACGCGTTGGGCGTTGATGTCGCCCCGCTCAAAGTCTCCAGCCGTACACCGCGCGAGGAACGCATCATCGCGGGTTTTGAGGACATCTTGCGCTTTCACCAGACGCATGGTCGTGCGCCGCTGCATGGCGAGGAACGCGACATCTTTGAGCGCCTGTATGCGGTGCGCTTGGATCAGCTTCGCAAATTGCCAGAAGCGCAGACGCTGTTGGCCGAACTCGATAGTCCGGGCCTGTTGTCTGGTGCAACCATAGTTCAAACGAATGTGGATGACCTCGATGAGGACGCCTTGCTTGCCGAACTTGGCATTGGAGATGAGCCCTCTGACCAGAGCGACATCACGGTACTGCGGCATGTACGTTCAAATACCGAGAAGCGTGCCGCTGAAGAAGTTGCCGACCGTACACGTTGCACAGACTTCGATCAGTTCCAACCCTTGTTTGAGCAGGTCGAACGAGAGTTGAAATCCCACGTGCGCAAATCGTTGCGCTTTGGGCGTGACGCCAGCATTGCCTTTGGAAATTTCTTCATTCTCGGTGGGCAGCTTGCGTATGTGGCCGAAGTGGGTGAAGCCATCAAAGCACCAAACGGGGAGAGCGATGCGCGCCTGCGTGTTGTTTATGCAAATGGAACTGAGAGCAACTTGCTGCGTCGGTCTCTGCAACGGGCGCTTTATAAGGACGATACTGGCCGTCGCTTGACTGATCCAGATATGGGGCCACTGTTTGGGGATGCACCAGAGCCTGACGATATCGAGTCTGGAACCATCTACGTGTTGCGTAGCCAGTCCAAACACCCATTTGTGTCTGGACACCGCGAACTGATTCACAAAATTGGGGTGACTGGCGGCAAAGTCGAGACCCGAATTGCGGGAGCTGCCAAGGATTCCACCTACCTATTGGCAGATGTGGAGATCGTTGCGACCTACAAACTGCACAACTTGAATCGCACCAAGCTCGAAGGCATTTTTCATCGTCTCTTCGGCGCTGCTCAAATTGACATAACAATCGAAGACCGCTTTGGTAACCCTGTGAAGCCACGCGAGTGGTTCTTGGTGCCGTTGAGCGTGATTGACGAGGCTGTTCAGAGAATTCAGAGTGGATCTATCGTGGACGTCGTGTATGACTTGAAATCGGCAAGATTGGTCTAGTGCAGCTCCTTAAATGCAAGAAGGATGCTGTTGAACTCCGTCGAACTCTGACCAACTGGGTATGCGGCGTAAAACGAAGATTGGTTATGTCGTTACAGCGTAATCGCCAATCTCCCCATCTGCTCATTGCATACGCAGGTGCAATTTGGCCAGCTACGAGAGAAACAGCTTTCGAAACTCCGCAAGCGGCCCTTGGCTGTCGAAAACCTGTGAGGCTAGAAATGCTCCATCCTCAGGAGGCATCCCTCCTGCCGGAGACATCTTTAGGTCGCTAAGTAGTAGCTTCAATCCGGCAATCGGAAAAGCAAGCATCGCGTGGTCTGGATCGAATGTAAAGAGATGACTGTTGTCCGCAATGTAGTCATTGACCAAGCGCCGCACACCATGTCGTTCAATGAATTTAAAGTGAGGTGGCGCACCCGGTTCACAGAATTTCGGATGCTTGTAATTGGCAGCTTCTCGCTTTGCCATCAACCAAGCAAAGGGGTCATCTGTACCTATCTGTTGAGATAATAGGATACTGCTCTGTCGATAAAGACTAAATGCGCTTAACACAGCCTTATGCGTTGTACCGGAACGTTTTGTGGGGGTTTCACCAGCGGAAGCCCGCCATGTGTAGGGCGTCCTGTCTGGATAGATGATTCCAACGCCATGTAAGGCAAGTGCAGCACGAGCCAAGTAAAAGACGCTGTAGTACAGCTTCACCGTAGTCCAAGTAAAGAGCTTTTTGTCGAGACCTTGTACCGCTTCCGCAATGGAAAGACTTCCGGAATAGACGGCATCTCGCGCATCGTCGTTCAGCGATGCTGCAAGTGTCGCCGCCTCACTGGCAGTAAGTGCACGTGACGAGATATTGTTAGATGGTATTCCTGCCAAAAAGCGATTAGCAACGCCTTGCGCGCGGTGCATACGACTTAAAATTTGAACTTGGTGGACGCCTTCACTTTCGAGGGCTTGAACGCTTCCTGTAGTCGAGCGTAAATCCTCTTCTGCGCCCCTGCTCCACCTTGCCCTTTGACTTCTGATTGATAGATCAGGGAACCTGATAACTTCAATGCTGACTGAATTGTCTTAACCTCGAAAGATTCCTGAGTATTGCAGAAGGGGATCAGTTGGAGCCTGAGAAACTCCATCGCCGCGAGGAAACCAGATGCATACTGAAAAACGTTGTCTTTATCATCCCAGGCTTCACCGTAAGTATTTTTAAGTGCAATAAGCCAATTCAAAATAATCTGCTTCTGAAGTTCCAACTCTTTGACTGCGATCTGCTCGAATACCCCATTGTCTTCGACAAGGGGCTTGATACCAGTAACAGCTGACGAGAGCGGAATCCCACCTTGGCGCTTTGCTGAACCTGGCATTTTGATTTCACCCTCGTACGGTGATTCAAATTCATGTAGAAACATGGCAATGTCTCGCGCACGCACTGCTGCGTGGTCAACAATACTGTCACTCGCGACACCGTAAAGATCAAAGACCAAACTTCGCGGAACGGGCTTTTGTTCAGTATTGATGGAGAGAAAGATGTCCGCGCATTCTTTAGTGGAAAGGTTGGGGTAAATCACAACTGGAAGTTCGAGTTGCTTTCCGAGGGCCTTGTTTTCCTCAATAGCAGCTTTGATTCCCGCAATGCGGTGCTGCCCATCAATGAGTTGCGCAAGTCCCTCGCCAATAGTGAACTCCAGCATTCCATCTTTGATGGTTATTTTGTTCGTCTTGCTCACCCAATTGAGGACCACTGCATTTGGGTAGTCACCGCCTTGAAGGGTAAAGGCCTTAATGCTGTTTATGCGCCCCTGGTTTAATACGCGCTGTACAGCGCCTTCCTCATTGTCTTGCCCCCGAATCGCAGCGTAGCTAATTGCAGTAACGGTTGATGCAGGTAGCTTTGTGAGCAGAAATTTCCGGTCTCCTTGCTTTGTTTCAATGTAGGGTGCCTTGACTGATTTTTTGGTGGCCATCTACTGTCCCTTGTTAGGTCTTAAATTTAGTACAGACAATGGGTAACAGTTTACCCATGTACAAACGTGCAGGGCTTTGACCGACTCTCGCCCGCCCCACTTCGTGAAAACACAAGCGACCATAGCCGAGCTTGCGGGGTTGGACCGGACTTATATTGGTCAGCTCGTGCGCGGGGAACGCAATTTCTCGGAAGTCAACAATGAAAAGTTGGCTGAGACCGTCGGATCTGAGTTGTGGCGCATGCTTCAGCCCTGAAGCAATGCGTCCGACAGTGCTATTTCCACATTTAGACGGAGTTGTTCTGCAGCTTTAAGTTCAGCTTTTGGTGAAGCGAGCCACGGACAGGAAGAGTTCCGGCAACTTGGTCGACTACTTTGTCAGTAGCGGTGTAGAACTCTTCGACCACTGCCCCGCCATCGTCTGCAGACTCTTCAAACGCCCCAGCCATAAAGCCCTGACTGGCCGCAGCATCCAACCCAACCTGGTCAATCCCTGCAGCCTTGCGTTCACTGTCCAGCCTGCGCGCTTCAGTCACCGCCTCTGCCATCGTCATACCCGTCCGGATGGTCAGATCGACGTAATAGATCGGTGCACGGTGTGATTGGGTCGTCGATTTCCCTCTGAGCCTCAGCTCCATAAGCAGTGTGGCCAGATGACCACCCGACACCGCATGGAAGTATTTCAACCGTGCAGCCAGCGTCCGGATCGAGTTGTGCCCCGTCGTGCGGAAGATGAATGAACCCAGCTCATCTTCATCCCCAATCAGCACATTGAGCCGCCCATACGGTTTGCACAGTCCGCCCTGCCCCATCTGACAGCCATCCGGTCCAGGACAAGGCAGTTCCTTGATTCCATCCACCGTAGAGCGCTTGCAGGTCTCTCCATTGCCCACACACAGCGGCCGTCCCGTCTGCCGATCAAAGTAGTGGTAACTGGCCCGCAGATTCAGGTCTGGATCGTTGAACATGACCCGCACCGGGATAGACTGTAGCTTGGCATTGGCGTCCTTGCGCAGGCTTTGGCTCAGCGGATGCAGCATCCAGCCCTCCTTGGTCTGCACCTGCGTGGTGATGGTGAATTCGTCGTCTTTCTCGGGCAGACGCTTGCCGTTTTTCTCGACCACCTTGCCGATAGAGATGCGCCCCACGATGGGCGGTGTAATTGCGAGTCCTTTGAGCATGCTGCTCTCCTTGGTTGGTAAAAAAAAGAAGCCCCACACCGGCAGTTCCGGGGTGGGGCTTGTGGGTTGAAGTGAATCGAAGGCTTGGTGCTGGGTGTTGGAGGCTGTCTGTCATCCATTCACCAAGAACCGTCGGCTCCCCGGTCGGGGGATGGCATAGGTCTGCTGGTAGTCCGGGTGGTCTTCCAGGAGCTTGGGCAGATCGACATCCACACCGTCCTTGCTGCGCCGCCAGGTCACGTTGCCGGTCTCGAACACCGCTTTGGAGGCATCCTCCATGCGCTGCTGGATACGCTGTTTCAAGAGCGCTTCCAGTTGCAACTGGGTTTCCAATTGTTGGCGTACTGCCATCAGGTCGGAGAACACAGCCGACATTTCCAGATCGTGACTGAGGTCCAGGGTAGAACCAACGTCGTTGGGATACAGGCACCGAAGTGCCTTGTCCGCAGAGTCAGAACCATCCACCGGTGGGGCTACATCCGATTGCACGTAGCCCCAGAAGACCTCTTCCAGCTGGATCAGGCGTTCGATCAACAGGGCATCCCGCTTGATGCGGTGGATCTGCAGTTCCTGGCCTCCTATCAGCACTGCTACGTCTGCCGCCCGCTTGCCGGTGACGGCCAGTTGGTGCTGCACCTGCAGTTGGACGTACTCAGGCACTCCGTCCTTCCAAAGCCAGGCCCCCTGAATCCCTGCCGTCTTGCACTCCAGGATCTGGACTTCCGGGACACCCACCACTTCTCGGTCCAGGTTGGCCAGCATCCAGGGGTAGTCTGGATGCTGCAGGACCGCGTTGACACGCCGCACCCGGTTTCCCGAACGCTTGGTGTAGTGGGCGGCTACGATGGGCTCCAGCAGGGTTCCCCAGTACAGCGGTGTGGATTCATCGTTGACGTCGATGGGGGCAAAGAGGTCATCACGACCGGTTTTCTCCATCCAGAGTTGGAGCTGCGACTTGTAGGGACTCAAGCCCACCGCAGCTGCTGCGTCTGAGCTGCCGATACCGTTTCTGCGTACCGACAGCCAGTCTTCCCGACTGAGGTCATTGGTCTTCACCAGCTTCAAGGCTGGGCGTGGTCGGGCGGCCCGATCCACGGGGTTGGCATGGGCCATGGTGTTTCCTTGGGTTGAGAGTTGGATGGGACCATGCACCGGCCTTAGGCCACCAGCTGCATGGCTTGGTCCAGGGCACGCTGTTTCAGGGCTGCACCTTGTCCAAACCAGGCGCTGTCCAGGCGGTATTCCTGGCTGCGGGCACGGCGTTCGTGGTCGACGTACTCGGTGACCGCATTGAGCAGGCCCCAGGCGGTTCCGGATGCGGATGCCATGTCTGAGCCCTTCCCTGCGCCGTCGTAAAGCTCCTGCACCCTTTTCAAGGCACGCTCATTGACCAGACCCGACTTGTTGGAGCTGGGTTGCCGGTCGGAGTGACACAGGACGTTGAGGAAGAAGTTCATGGACTCGTGGGACTTCACCTTGCGCTCTGAGAGGGTCTTCATGCGGACCATAAAGCTGCCCCAATGCGATACAGCGACACCCAACTGCTTCTTGACCGCTTGACCATCAAACACGGTGGAATGCGGAACTTTGACAGCACTAGCTGCACCATTGAGCGCCACGGTCAGGGTGTTGTTGCAGACCACCCGGATCGAGGTCAGGGTTGCCGTGGTGGCCAGGGTTCCATCGCAGGACGTGGCCAGCAGCAGGTAGCCGCCGACAACATCTTTGCCCTTCAGTGCGGTTTCCTTGCCGGTCTTGGCCAATGCCCAGAACTTCTTGCCTGCCTTCAGGACACCGGCTGTTTCCAGCTCGAAGCCAGACACCTCAGTCAGATCGCGGTAGAACTCCAGGACTTCACGGGGTTGGACGACTTGGTAGCGGTCAGAGACAACGGAGAGTGCGGCCTTGGTATCGCTGCGGTAGAGCACCTTTTGCTCATCGAAGGACATAATGCTGCCCAGGCTGCCAGCTTGTTCGGTCATGTAGCGCACCGGGCTGGAGCAGATCTGCCAGTCCATACCGGCTTCTTTGGCCCAGACATCGATGGACTGTTTGGGAGGGAGTGCGTTGCCAAGGCTATGCCAGGGGGTTTGGCCGGAGTAGGCCATGGTTTGAACTTGATGGGCCATGGAGGGCTCCTTGAATGTGGGAAAAGGTTCAAATGGGAGAACGGATACCGAAAGTGATGTGAACCGGCTTATTCCGGAGTGCTGAAGGTGTGTTCGCAGCGAATGCAAAGGTGGTTGTCCAGGACACGCGCATCAATCACTTCACCCAGTTTGGCTCCGGCGACACCGACAGTTGCAGCGCCAATGAGGCCTCCGAGAATTGCGCCCGCAACGCAGCCGATAGCAGAACCTGCGGGACCAGCAACAATTCCGACGGTCATACCGAGTCGGCCACCGGCCAGGGCTCCGCTGATGCCGGTGAGGCCACCCGCCAAGGTGCCAACTGCGCCACAGGTCCGGCGGCCGAGATCTCTCGTTGTGATGTGTGTGGAACCACATTGGGGACATTGAATGCTCATGTGAATGCTTTCTGTAGAGAAGAAATGACAGACGCACCTCTCCCTGCCATCCCAAAAGGGACAGGCATAGAGAAGTGCGGCACAAAGCCCAGTGCCGCCCAACGAGATTGGACGGTCTGGAGTGACTACAGCGAGGTAATGGAGGAATCAGATCTGCAGAACGCGGATCTGTAATTCAGGCACCTCGGAAGGGCTGAATGTGAGAGATGGACAGGCTCAAGGCCTGTTTGCGGCTATTCCCTGCTGAAGGTCAGGAAAAATATATATGACTCAAAAAATCTTCAAGGTGCATCCAACTGCGTCTGTTTAAGCGCATCGGATATTGGTAGAAACAATGGTAGAAAGAAATGAAAAACGGCCCCGAAGGGCCGTTTTTACTTACTTACTGGCGGAGCAGGCGGGATTCGAACCCGCGGTGGGTTTAACCCCACGCACGCTTTCCAGGCGTGTGACTTAAACCGCTCATCCACCGCTCCAGAGCCTCGTATTCTAACCTGCCTTTTGGAGCTGTTTTGGCTCGCAGCCTACAAACTGCGCAAAAAACTGCCGTTTGCGAATTTAGCGAATCACAACAAGAGTTTCCAGCTTGCCAGCGCGCACGGTCTTTAGCGTCAGGGCCCCGTTCTTGATGTCGCCCTTTGCGTCAAACGAAATGGGGCCCGTCACGCCTTGGTAGTCGGTTGTTGCTGCCAGCACCGGCAGGTACTTGGCAGGGTCTGAAGAACCTGCCTTGACCATGGCAGCGACCATGAGCTTCACCGAGTCGTACACATAGGGCGCGTACACCTGCACATCGGCGTTGAACTTGGCTTTGAATTTGGTCTTGAACGCTTCCATGGCGACCTTGGCCTCGCCTTCCACACCACCGGCTTCGGCACAGAAGACCTGGTCGTCGGCAATGGCGTCGCCAGCCAGCTTCACCAGTTCGGTGGAGCAGATGCCGTCACCACCCATGAACTTGGCATTAAGCCCTAAGGACTTCATTTGCTTGAGCATGGGGCCGGCCACCGCATCCATGCCCCCGAAGAACACCACATCGGGCTTTTTGCCTTTGATGGTGGTCAGGATGGTGCTGAAGTCCGTGGCTTTGTCGGTGGTGAATTCCTTGGCCACCACCTTGCCGCCTGCCCCCGCCACGGCCTTGGCAAACTCCTCTGCCACGCCCTGGCCGTAGGCCGTGCGGTCATCTATCACCGCGATGGATTTACCCTTCAGCGAGCCCACGGCATATTTGCCCAGGGTGCCACCCAACTGGGTATCGTCGGCCACCACACGGAACGCCGTCTTGAAACCCTGGCGCGTGTACTTGGGATTGGTGGCCGAGGGAGATATCTGGGGAATGCCAGCATCGCTGTAAATCTTGGACGCAGGGATGGTGGTACCCGAATTCAGGTGGCCAACCACGCCTGAAACTTTGGAGTCGACCAGCTTTTGTGCCACTGCGGTGCCCTGCTTGGGGTCCGCGGCATCGTCTTCGGCGACCAATTCTAGGGTGACCTTCTGGCCACCAATAGTCACGCCCGCATCGTTGAGTTCTTCAATGGCGAGGCGAGCGCCATTTTCATTGTCTTTGCCCAAGTGGGCGATCGCGCCGCTGGTGGGGCCCACGTGGCCAATCTTCACCACGGCGCCAGCATCTGCAGACGCAGCTGCAGGAGCCGATGGTGCAGCAGCCTCTTCCTTCTTGCCACAAGCAACCAGCAGGACCGCAGCAGCGACCACGGTCAACGTACTTTTCATTCTGAAATACATACAAACTCCCGAAAAATTCACGCGCGCTGCGGCGCAGGCTTAGGTACCCGAAGACGACAGGTCCGCCAACGCACCGGTCACGGCGGTGCGAACCACCACTTCCAGATCATGCTGGATGCGCGGCGTCAGTTCACGCAGCTGCTCCTGTACCACATCAGTCACCAGTTCGCGCAACTGGTTCTCAATGTGGGGGGCTACGGACAGCATCACCCGGTCGACCAGTGCATCCACGTCAATGGACAGCGGCTCTGCGCGTGGCGGTGCGGCCTGGGCATGGCGCGGCTGCACCACCTCGGTAAGCGTGGGCAAAAAGCGTGGCGTGGTCTTGGGCGACCCCATCAACCCGCTCCTTTGAGGTTCAGGTCATGTTTCTGAATGTTGATGCCCTGCTGGGCATACTGGCGCCAGCGGCCGCGGGCCACGCTGCGGTCGGCTTCATCGGTGCTCACCACCTCAATCACCCGCTCAAACTGCGCAAAACCTTCGGGCACGGCGTCGGTCAGGTTCACCAGCACACCGTGCTGCGCCAGCCCCGCATGCAGTGCCGTGGTCAATACCACCGGGCTGCGCGCCTGCAAGGCGCCACCATCCAGGCTGTGCACCAGAAAATCGGTGGGTGACAGGGCCCAGAGTTTGGCATCCAGCTGCTGCATATGGCTTTGCGGGCCCAACACCACCACCTTGGCTCCCCGGCCCGTGGCCTTGCGCAACAAGCGGCACACATAGTCCAGCTTGTCTGGGGCACCAAAGTGGAAGGCAACCTCTGTCACTTGGACGCAGCCTTGGCCAGTAAAAACTCCACCAGCAAACCCACGGGGCGCCCGGTGGCGCCCTTGGCCCCACCGCTCTTCCATGCGGTGCCGGCAATGTCCAGATGCGCCCAGGGGAATTTCTCGGTGAAGCGCTGCAGGAACTTGGCCGCAGTGATGGCGCCACCGGCACGCCCCGCCACGTTGGCCACATCGGCGAAATTGGTCTTCAGCCCCTCGGCATAGTCTTCGTCCAGCGGCAGCTTCCAGCACAGATCAGCACTCGCTTCGCCTGCAGCGAACAGGGCATCGCCCAGCGCGTCATTGGTGGAAAACAAGCCACTGCGCACACCCCCCAGCGCCACCACACAGGCTCCGGTCAGGGTGGCAATGTCCACCACGGCCGTGGGCTTGAAGCGCTCGGCATAGGTCAGTGCGTCGCACAGCACCAGGCGGCCTTCGGCGTCGGTGTTCAGGATTTCGATGGTCTGACCACTCATGCTGGTCACCACGTCGCCCGGCTTGACGGCATGGCCATTGATCAGGTTTTCGCAGGAGGGAATAAGCCCCACCACGTTGATGGCCGGCTTGAGCTGGGCCAGCGCGCGGAACACGCCCAGCACGCTGGCCGCACCGCACATGTCGAACTTCATTTCGTCCATCTCGGCCGCAGGCTTGATGGAGACGCCACCACTGTCAAAAGTGATGCCCTTGCCCACCAACACCGTGGGCGCCTGGGACTTGGCCGCACCGTCATAGCGCAACACGATGAACCGCAGCGGCTCGTCCGAGCCCTGGGCCACCGCCATGAACGAGCCCATGCCTAGCTTGGCCACCTCTTTGGGGCCCAACACCTCGCAGGAGATCTTGGCGAACTTGGCCAGGCTTTGGGCGGCCTGCCCCAGCAGCGTGGGTGTTGCGTGGTTGGCCGGGCGGTTGGCCCATTCCTTGGCCATTTCCATGCCCAACACGGTTCCTGTCGCGCGGTCAAACGAGGCCTTGACCTCCGACGCGTTGCTGGCCACCACCAGGCATTTCTGCAAGACACGGGGCTCGGGCTTGGATTTGGTGTGCACATAGGCGTAGGTGGCATCGGCCACGGCTACGACAGCCGCGCGTACCGCGCTTTCCTGCGCGGGTGCGGCAAAGGCCAGCACCAGCTTTTTGTTCGAAGGAGACTTTGCCGCGCCCAGGGCCGCGACAACTGCGCCACGCACCTGCTTGGCACCGCCCTCACCTACGCCAGCCAGCACCAAGCGCGTGGCATTCGCCTGGCCTGGCCGGTACAGCGACAGCACCTGTCCAGGTTTGCCGGTAAAGTCCCCCGCCTTGACGGCCTGCGCGATCAACAGGGACAGCTCGTCCTTGCCGGCCTTGAAGTCAACCGGCACCAATAGCACGGCTAGGTCACATTTTTCGTTGGCTACAGCCACCAGGCTCAAGGCCTTGAGTTCAAAGTTCATAATTCGGTCTTTCCTTCGCCGCCATGTTATTCCATTCCTCCATCCGCAGAGAGCTTGCACGCAGCTTCGGTGCCACCCTGGTGGTACTGGTGACCGTGGTGATGACCATGACGCTGATCCGCACGCTGGGCGAGGCATCGCGCGGCACCTTCAATCCGTCGGACGTGCTCATCATCATGGGCTACACCGTGCTCTCGGACATGCCCACCATTTTGTCCATGAGCCTGTTCATTGCCGTGCTCAGCGTGCTGACGCGGATGTACCAGGACAGCGAGATGGTGATCTGGTTTGGCAGCGGCCGGGGGCTGGCGTCCTTGCTCCCCCCCTTGTTTCGCTTTGCCTGGCCCATTTTGGTGGTGATTCTGGCGTTGGCATTTTTCATTCTGCCGTGGGCGTTTGGCCGTATTGAAGACCTGCGCTACCGCTACGACAAGCGTGGCGATATCGCCCGCATCGAGCCCGGCCAATTTCAGGAGTCCAGCAATGGAGACCGGGTGTTCTTCATCGAGAAAGATGCCAAAGGCCAGCAAACCGGCAACAACGTCTTCATTGCCACCAACGAAGCGGGCAAGGAAACCGTCACTTCGGCACGCACCGGCACCGTGGAAGTGATTGGCCCCGACAAGTTTTTGGTGTTGGACAACGGTCAGCGCCTGGAAAAAACCCATGGCAAGCAGGACATCACCATCAGCGTGTTTCAGCGCTATGGCGCACGCGTAGGGGCCGACGACCAATCCACACGCGACTACGCCCCCACCAGCGCCATGACCACACTGGATCTGATTCGCAACCCGATCCCGCTGCACTTGGCCGAGATCGCCTGGCGCGCCGGACTGATTTTGGCGGCGCTGAACTTCGTGGTGATTGGGCTGGCCGCCGCCGGGGTCAACCCGCGGGCCGGACGCACTGGCAACTTGGCGTTCGCCTTTCTGGCCTTTGTGGTCTATTTCAATATGCTGGTGCTGGGCAAAAGCTGGATCCAGAGTGGCCAGGTCAGCCTAGGGCTGTTCCTGCTCGCCTTGCACGGCGGGGCACTGCTGGTGGCGCTCCTATGGCTAGCCAAAAGGCATAACCACTGGACCGTTCGCCTGCGCCGCCGCCCTGCGGCTGCGACTTTGCCCTCCGGAGACGCAGCATGAAGACCTTGCGCCGCCTGCTCTACGGCGAAGTGGTGATGGCCGTGTTTCTGGTCACCCTGGGCTTTATCGCACTGTTCTTTTTCTTTGATGTGGTGGAAGAGCTGCAGTCGGTGGGCCGTATCAAGGCCCTGGGCTACCAGGTGCCGCAGGCGCTGATTTATGTGGCGCTGATGGTGCCCAGTCATGTGTACGAGCTGTTTCCCATCACCGTGCTCATCGGCACCATTTTTGTGATGGCGCGGCTGGCCCGCAGCTCAGAATTCACCATCTTGCGCACCAGCGGCCTGGGCCCGTGGCGGGCGCTGCGCACGCTGCTGCTGCTGGGTATGGGCTTCGTGTTTTTCACCTTTGCCGTGGGGGACTATGTAGCCCCCTTGGCCGACAAGACCGCGCAACTGCTCAAGTCCCGCTTCCAGGGCAAGATTACCGTGGGCAAGACCGGTGCCTGGCTGAAAGAAAAGCAAGCCTATGGCCACTACGCGGTCAACGTAGGGGCACTGGCACCGGATGCCAGCATGAAAGACATCCGCATTTTCGAGTTCAACAACCAGGGTAGCCTGGTCTCGCTAACCCAAAGCAAGACCGGGCAGTTCAGCGAACACGATTCCTGGGAGCTGAGCGACGTGGAGCGCACCGAGTTCGACACGCCCGAGGCCAAGGCCGCCCATATCGACCGCGCGCAATTTGAAACCTTCCGCTGGCCCACGCAGATCAGCGCCGAAATGGTGGCCGCCGCCGTGCTGCGCCCCGAGCGCATGGGCACCATTGATTTGTTCCAATACATGCGCCACCTGAGCGCCAACGGCCAGTCCGCGCAAAAGTACGAAATCCAGTTTTGGAAAAAAGTGTTTTACCCGCTGAGCTGCTTGGTGATGGTGGTGCTGGCCCTGCCCTTTGCCTACCTGCACTTCCGCTCCGGCGGCATTGCCAGCTACACCTTTGGCGGCGTCATGGCGGGCATCAGCTTTGTGCTGCTCAACAACGTGATGAACGACCTGGGCAACCTGCAGGGCTGGCAGCCCTGGTTTACTGCGGCGCTGCCGGGGCTGATTTATTCGGTGATCTCACTCACTGCTTTTGCATGGCTGGTACTGCGACGATGACAACCCCACACCCCACCGGTATTGTTTTGTTTGCCCATGGCTCGCGCGACCCACTGTGGCATCGCCCCATCGAGGCGGTGGCCGCACACATGCGCCAGCTTGCGCCCCAGACCCTGGTGGTCTGCGCCTACCTGGAGCTCAGCACGCCTGACCTGCCCGCCGCGGTGGCCGACTTGGTGGCGCAAGGTGCGCGCGCCGTGCGCATCGTGCCCATGTTTCTGGGTGTAGGCCGCCATGCCCGCGAAGACCTGCCGGCCCTGGTGCACAGCCTGCGCGTGCAGTACCACCACATTCCCATCCTGCTGCAGGACGCCGTGGGCGAGAACCCCCGCATGGTGGAGCTGCTGGCTCATATTGCCCTGGACAGCGTCTAACGATAGATGTTTTGATGCATAATAAATTTCATCTTTAGGTGGAATTTGATATGAACCTGCACCAATTCCGCTTCGTCCAAGAAGCCGCACGCCGCAACCTCAATCTGACCGAAGCCGCCAAGGCGCTGCACACCTCGCAGCCCGGCGTGTCCAAGGCCATCATCGAGCTGGAAGAAGAGCTGGGCATTGACATCTTTGCCCGCCATGGCAAGCGCCTCAAGCGCATCACTGAGCCGGGTCAGCATGTCCTCAAAAGCATTGAGCTGATCCTGCGCGAGGTGGGCAACCTCAAGCGCATTGGCGAGCAATACAGCTCGCAGGACAGTGGCACGCTTTCCATTGCCACCACCCACACCCAGGCCCGCTACGTGCTGCCCGAAAAAGTGGCCAAGCTGCGCACCGCGTTCCCCAAAGTGAACGTGAGCCTGCACCAGGGTGCGCCCGACCAGGTGGCGCGCATGCTGATCGACGATGTGGCCGAAATTGGCATTGCCACAGAATCACTGGCCAACTACTCCGAGCTGGTGACCCTGCCCTGCTACGAATGGCAGCACGTGCTGGTGCTGCCCACCGACCACCCGCTGGCGCAGAAAGAGCGTGTCACGCTGGAAGAAGTGGCCGCCGAGCCACTGATCACCTACCACCCCTCGTTCACCGGCCGTACCAAGATCGACCAAGCCTTTGCGGCCCGCAAGCTGGAGCCACGCATTTCGCTGGAAGCCATCGATTCGGACGTGATCAAGACCTATGTGCGCCTGGGCCTGGGCATTGGCATTGCCGCCGAAATGGCGGTCACCGATGTGGTGGAGGACATGGAAAAGAACGACAGCAAGGGTGGCCTGGTGGTGCGCCCGGCAGGTTACCTGTTTGGCCAGAACGTGACCCGCGTGGCCTTCAAGCGCAGCGCGTATTTGCGCAACTTTGTCTACACGTTTGCCGAGCTGCTCAGCAGCCGTCTGGACCGCGCCCTCATCGCCAAGGCCATGGAAGGCCATGTGAACGACTATGAACTCTGAAGTACTAGCCCGCACGCCAGCCCTCACCTCCCGCCTGCCCAAGGTGGGCACCACCATCTTCACCGTCATGTCGGCGCTGGCCGCCGAGCACAAGGCGGTGAACCTGGGCCAGGGCTTTCCTGACTTTGCCTGCGACCCCGCGCTGGTGAACGCCGTGACCACCGCCATGCAAGCCGGCCACAACCAGTACCCGCCCATGACTGGCGTACCCGTGCTGCGCCAGGCCGTGGCCGCCAAGATTGCGGCGCTGCATGGCAAGCAGTACCACCCGGACACCGAGATCACCATCACCGCTGGCGCCACCCAGGCCATCATCACCGCCATCCTGGCCGTGGTGCACCCGGGGGACGAAGTCATCGTGCTGGAGCCCTGCTACGACAGCTATGTGCCCAACATCGAGCTGGCCGGTGGCGTGGTGGTGCGCGTGCCGCTCACACCCGGCACCTTTCGGCCCGACTTTGCCAAGATCAGCGCCGCCATCACACCCAAAACGCGCGCCCTGCTCATCAACACCCCGCACAACCCCAGCGCCACCGTCTGGTCCAAAGAGGACATGCTGGCCCTGCAGGAACTTCTGGCTCCCACCGACGTGCTGCTGATCAGCGACGAGGTTTACGAGCACATGGTGTTTGACGACCAGCCGCACGAAAGCGTGTCGCGCTACCCCGGCTTGGCAGCGCGTGCGTTCGTTGTGTCCAGCTTTGGCAAGACCTTTCACGTCACCGGCTGGAAAGTCGGCACCGTGGTGGCGCCCGCGCCCCTGATGGCCGAGTTCCGCAAGGTGCACCAGTTCAATGTGTTCACCGTGAACACCCCGGTGCAGCACGCGCTGGCCGCCTACCTGGTCAGCCCCGCGCCCTACCTGGAGCTGCCCGCGTTTTACCAGCGCAAGCGCGACCTCTTCCGCGCCGGCCTGGCCCAGACCAAATTCAAACTGCTGCCCAGCCAGGGCAGCTATTTCCAGTGTGTGGACATCTCGGCAGTGAGCGACCTGAACGAAGCCGACTTCTGCCAGTGGCTCACGCGCGAGGTGGGCGTGGCGGCGATTCCGCTGTCGGCTTTTTATGGCGATGGCTTTGACCAGCGTGTGGTGCGCTTCTGCTTCGCCAAGCAGGACGCGACGCTGAACGCCGCGCTGGAGCGGTTGCAAAAACTCTGATCTGCTATTGATTCAGGAGCTGCTCGCGCATATTCCACGGAGGCTAGAGGCCTATTTGTCTTCAAAAGGAGGGCAACGATGATTCGGAAGTACCTTGTCTGGCACGGGCTTGGCCTCTGGCTCGCCGCCCTGAGTGGCAGCGCCGCGCTGGCGCAAACCACACCCGCCGCCCCCMCCCTACGCGTGGAAGTGGTCGCCACCCAGCTACAAAGCCCCTGGGCGGTCGCCTTTCTGCCCGAAGGCCGCTTTCTGGTCACCGAGCGCCCTGGCACGCTGCGCGTGGTGGAACCCTCGGGTGCCGTGTCAGCGCCTTTGGCTGGCGTGCCTGCAGTTGCCGCCGGTGGCCAGGGCGGCCTGCTCGACGTGCTGCTGGACAGCGACTTTGCCAAGAACCGGACGCTGTACTTTTGCTACGCCGAGCCCGGCACCGGCGGCAACAGCACGGCGCTGGCGCGCGCCACCCTGTCCGACGACCGTGGCAGCCTGCAAGACGTGAAGGTACTGTTCAGCCAGCAACCCAAGGTGGCCAGCAGCGCCCACTTTGGCTGCCGCATTGCGGAGGGCCGCAAAGCCGGCCAACCAGATGGCACGCTGTTTTTGACCTTGGGTGAGCGCTTTAGCCGCAAGGAAGACGCGCAACGCCTGGACAACCACCTGGGCAAGCTCATCCGCATCGGCAAAGACGGCAACGTGCCTGCCGACAACCCCTTCAACACGCCCGCCGCGCGGCGCGACGGTGCGCTGCCCGAGATCTGGAGCTACGGCCACCGCAACCCGCAGGGCCTGCTGCTGGCGCCCGATGGCACGCTGTGGGAACACGAACATGGCCCGCAGGGCGGTGACGAGGTCAACCTCATACAGCGCGGCCGCAACTACGGCTGGCCCGTGATCACCTATGGCGAGAACTATGGCGGCGGCAAGATTGGCGCGGGCATCACCGCGCAGGTCGGCATGGAACAGCCGCTGCATTACTGGGTACCGTCCATCGCGCCTTCGGGCATGGCCTTTATCACCAGCGAGCGTTATGGCAAGGCTTGGGTGGGCAATCTGGTCGTGGGTTCGCTGAAGTTTGGCTACCTGGCGCGGCTGGAACTCTCCGCGCCATTCAGTGGCAAGGTGGCGCGCGAAACCAAGCTGTTGCCCGACCTGGGCGAGCGCGTGCGCGATGTGCGCCAGGGTCCGGACGGCCTGCTCTACCTGCTGACCGACAGTCCCAACGGCCGGCTGCTGCGCATGTTGCCGCGCTGATGTAAGAACAACTGTGGCCTGCGCGACTAACTGGCACCGAAGCCAATCTCCAGCCCACCATGCGCACCGCCTTCACCACCGTTCTGTTCCCTCTGCTCACCAGCCTGACCACGGCAGCATTGGCCGCCACACCCGTGTGCGAAGCACGCTCGGGCGAGCGGCTCACGCCCGTCATCGAGCTGTACACCTCGGAAGGCTGCAGCTCCTGCCCGCCTGCAGACCAATGGCTGTCCACGCTGAAGGGCAAGCCGGTGGTGGCCCAGGCCTTCCATGTGGGCTACTGGGACTACATCGGATGGGTGGACCGCTTTGCCAACGCCGCCCACACCCAACGCCAGCGCGAAGTGGCGCAAACCAACCACCTGAGCAGCATCTACACCCCGCAGCTGGTGCGCAACGGCCAGGACTGGCGCGACTGGCGCCGCCCGCTGACCGACAACACCCAGGCCGCACGCGCCAGCATTGCCGTGCAACGCGCCGCGGACGGCAGCGTGACAGCCCAAGTGGCACCCGCAGCCGGTGTGGCGCAATGGAGCGCCTACTGGACCGTGACGGAAGACGGCCACAGCTCCAAGGTCAAGGCCGGTGAAAACGCGGGCGAGTTGCTGCAACATGACTTTGTGGTGCGCCAGTACGTACCGCTTGGCCGCTACCAGGGCGCGCAAACGCTGCGCCTGGCCGCCATTGCGCCCACGCCGGGGCATGCGCAACACATCAACCTGGTGGTGTCCGACGCGCAAAGCCAGGCGCCGCTACAGGCGCTGACACTGTCCTGCCCGCTGGCTGCAGGGTCCTAAGGTTTGGTTGGTGCGCCTGCCAAACGCTCTGCCGTCCAGGCCTGCAGCACCTTGCGAATGCCTTCACCCTCCGCTATTTGCGGATTGGAAAACCCATCGCTCTTGCGGCCTTCGATCTCGCGCTGCCGAATCACTGGCACCGCCGCCTTGAACGCCTCTTCAAACGACAGCGTCTTGCGCAGCTGCTCGTCAAACACCGCGCGGCCAAAGAAGGTCAATTCGGACTTGCTGCCACAGCCATAGGACGTATGGTCCTTGTCGGCCGCCGTCATCACCAGCGTGGTGTCGCCCTGCAGTGGCTCTACCCAGCCACCCGAATAGCAGGCCGACACGGCCACCACCCGGTTGCGGATGCCCAAGCGGTCCAGCGCCTCCCGTAACTGTGCGGCAGTCAGGTCTTCCACCTCCAGCGGCCAGTGCTGGGCGGCCAGCCGGAAGTCCGCACCGCCATGCGAGGTGAGGTAGACCACCAGCACATCACGCTCCTTGTCCATCGCCTGCGCCAGCGCCGCCAAGCCGCGCTCCAGGTTGCGGTTGGTGGCCCAGGGAATATCGGTGGCTGTGGTGGCGTGGTTCACCATCCGCAGCACCCGGCCCTCGGCGCCAAAGCGCTGCTCCAGCACGTCCTGCACCATGGTGCTTTCGCGCAAAAACACGTCCTGCGCATAGGGCGCGTAGACCAGACCAAACACCTGAATCGGGCCCGGCGTAGCGGGACGCAAAGCATCCAGCGCGTCATCCAGCAGGTCTTGCTGGGCTTCGAATACTTCCTGGCTCAGTTGTAGGGTCACGGGCTCTGCAGCATCACCTGCGGTGTAGGTGGGCTGCCAGGCGCGCACCTGCAAGGCCCAGGTGTCCAGCCCCTGCAGCGCCAGAACGCACAGCACCAGCGCCGTCCAAACCCGGCGTGAGCGGTTTACCGCAGCGGTGATACGCAGCGCAGCCAGCGCCATCCACAGCCAAAACACGCCAAACAGCACCCAGCCCCACCAGACCGATTCCAGCCACCAGCCTGGCAACCATTCCCGTCCGGCCGCGGCGGCCAAGGCCAGTGCCACCAAGCTGATGGGCGTGGTCGCCACCCAATACAACAGTAGCCAAGCTGCCACCGGCGCGGCATGTGCCGCCTGTGCGCGGCCCCAGTTCAGCACCAGCCATGCAGCAAATATCAGCAGCGCCGTAGACGCCCAGCTGAACAGCCAGTTGCGCACCAGAAAATCGGCCGGGCCCGCAATCTCCAACCATCCCGCGCCGGTGATCAGCGCGGTCGTCAGGCCCGCAATCAGCAACATTTGCCAAGCGGTAGGCCCTTCGGGCAGCTCGCGCACCGGGTGCAACGCTGCGGCGCGCAGACCTTGGACGAGCCATTGCCACCCTGTTGGAGCGGCATCGCCAGCAGGTGCAGACTCCGCCGCCCGAAACTCCAGAGGAACCAGCGTGGTGGGCTCGGTATCTGGAGCGTCCGGCAGTTCCGTCGCGTCGGGGGTGGGGTTCATGGGGCTCCCTTGTTCAATTGCCGATTTGTGCCCAGGCCTTGTCCAGCCGCTTCACGCTCACGGGCTGCGGCGTGCGCAGCTCTTGGGCAAAGAAGCTCACGCGCAGCTCTTCTAGCAGCCAGCGAAATTCGGCCATGCGCTCATCCACCGCGCCCTTGCGCTCCGCCACCAGGCGCCAGTAGCGCTGCTCCTGTGGGCGCAGCTCGGTCAAGCGGGCGGTGTCACGCGCGGGGTCGGCGCGGTATTTATCCAAGCGAAGCGTGATGGCCTTCAGGTAGCGCGCCAGGTGCTGCAACCGGTCCCAGGGCGTAGCCTGCAAAAACTTTTTGGGGATCAGGCGGTTGAGCTGCTGCTGGGCATCAGCCGTGGCATCGGGCGCATTTTTGGTGTCTTTGATCTTGCGCGCTGCAGCCGCGTACTCCAGCAGGATGACGCTGGCCATGCGCGCCACCTCATTGGCGATCAAGGTCAGGCGCCCGCGCCCTTCTTCAATGCGGCGCTTGAAGGCAAACTCGTCGGTGGGCAGTGGGTCCAGCAGAAAGGCGCGGTCCAGCGCCACGGCGATGATCTGTTCGCGCAGCTCTTCCACCGTACCCCCACCACTGCCGTTGTCGGCCTTGCCCACGTTCATGTAGCTCACCGCCATTTTCTGCAGGTCAGGAATGTTCTTTTCCAGGTACTTGAGCGCGTCCTTGATCTGGATGGCAAACAGGCGGCGCAGGCCGGCGCGGTGTTTGGCGGCTGCTACTTCGGGTTCGTCAAACACCTCCACTGTCACGGCATCACCCGCGTCGATCAGCGCCGGAAAGCCAATCAGCGTCTGCCCGCCCTTGCGGATCTCCAGCAGCTCGGGCAGCTCGCCAAAGGTCCAGGCGGTAAAGCGGCCGTCGAGGATGCTTGGGCCGGAAGGTGCTACATTTTTTGTAGCTGGTAGCGCAGTGTTGGCGGGGGCTGGGCGCTGAAACCGCTGAGCGTTTTGCTCCGTGTCCCCCGCCCGCTTTGCGGGCTCCTCCTTGACCTGCGCAAAGCGCTCAGCGGCCCCAGCGCCCCGAGGGCTTGTGTTCTCCTGGTTCGCTGTCTGGTTCTGCGCCAGCTTCATGGACGCCAGCGCCTGAAAGGCCCCACGCGCCTGGCTGCCCAACTCGGCCTTCAGCGCACCCAGATTGCGCCCCTGCCCCATCTGGCGACCATGCTCGTCCACGACGCGGAAGTTCATGAAGAAGTGCGGGCTGAGCATGTCGACCTTGATGTCGGCCTTGACGATGTCCAAGCTGGTCGCGTCGCGCACGAGCTTCAACACCGCCTCTACCAGCCCGCCGGTGCCAAACTTCTCGGGCGCATTCAGCGCCTCGGCAAACTTGGTGGCCGTGTCCGGCAGCGGCACCAAGCGGCTGCGCGGGCGCTGGTGCAGTGTCTTGATCAAGGCCTGTACCTTGTCTTTCAGCATGCCGGGCACCAGCCATTCACAGCGCTCGTCGTTGACCTGGTTCAACACAAACAGCGGCACGGTCACGGTCAGGCCATCGCGCGCGTCGCCGGGTTCGTGCAGGTAGGTTGCGGCACAGTCCACGCCGCCCAAGCGGATGGTTTTCGGGAAGGACGCGGTGGTGATACCCGCCGCCTCGTGGCGCATCAACTCTTCGCGGGTCAGTTTCAGCAAGTCGGGCTGCTTCTTCACCTCCTCGCGGTACCAGCGCTCAAAGCTGTAGCCGCTGCACACGTCCGACGGCAACTGCTGGTCGTAAAACGCGTAAATCAGCTCGTCGTCCACCAACACGTCTTGCCGGCGCGCCTTGTGTTCCAGGTCTTCCACCTGTTTGATGAGCTTTTGGTTGGCGGCCAGAAATGGCAAGGTGGTCTCCCACTCCTTGCCGACCAGCGCTTCACGAATAAAAATTTCCCGCGCGCCGTGCAGGTCCACGCGACCATAGTTCACCTTGCGCCCGCTGTAGACCACGATGCCATACAGCGTGGCCCGCTCCAGCGCCACCACCTCGGCGGCCTTCTTTTCCCAATGCGGGTCCAGGAGCTGCTTCTTGAGCAAATGCCCGCCCACGTTTTCCAGCCACTGCGGTTCGATATGGGCAATGCCGCGCCCAAACAGCCGCGTGGTTTCTACCAGCTCGGACGCCACGATCCACTTGCCCGGCTTTTTGGTCAGGTGGGCGCCGGGGTGGGCGAAGAACTTGATGCTGCGCGCGCCCAGGTATTCGCCGTTTTGGCCCTCCTCCAGCTTGCAGCCAATATTGCCCAACAGGCCGGACAGCATGGACAGGTGCAACTGCTCGTAGCTGGCGGGTTTGGTGTTCAAGCGCCATTTGTGCTCGGCCACTACGGTGTGGAGCTGCGAATGGATGTCCTTCCATTCCCGCACACGGCGCATATTGACGAAGTTCTGGCGCATGAGCTGCTCATACTGGCGATTGGTCAGCTTGTGCTGGCCCGTGGTGCCCGTAGTGGCAGTCACAGACTTTTCGCCCCGCGCATCGTGAATCCACTTCCACAGCTTCAGATAGCCCGTGAACTCGCTCTTCTCGTCATCAAACTTCTGGTGCGCCGCATCCGCCTGCTGCTGCGCTTCCATGGGCCGGTCGCGCACGTCCTGCACGCTCAGTGCCGAAGCGATCACCAGTGCCTCGTCCAACGCCTCACGCGATCGCGCTTCGAGCAACATACGCCCCACCCGCGGGTCCAGTGGCAGGCGTGACAGCTCAGTACCCAGCGGTGTCAGCTCGTTGGCATCGTCCACGGCACCCAGCTCATTGAGCAACTGGTAGCCATCGGCGATCGCCCGGCCACTGGGGCGCTCCAGGAATGGGAAATCTTCGACGATGCCCAGGTGCAGCGACTTCATCCGCAGGATCACGCCGGCCAGTGAAGACCGCAAGATTTCCGGGTCGGTAAAGCGCGGCCTGCCGTCAAAATCCTTCTGATCATACAGGCGAATGCAGATGCCGTTGGCCACGCGGCCGCAACGTCCGGCGCGCTGGTTGGCCGAGCTTTGGCTGATGGGCTCCACCAGCAACTGCTCCACTTTGCTACGAAAACTGTAGCGTTTGATGCGCGCCGTACCTGCATCAATGACGTATCTGGTGCCTGGAACAGTGAGCGATGTTTCTGCCACGTTGGTCGCCAGCACAATGCGCCGGCCGGAGTGTCCGTCAAAAATGCGGTCCTGCTCGGCGGGGCTCAGGCGCGCAAACAGCGGCAATACCTCCGCGTTGCGCATCACCGGGCTGTGGCTCAGATGCTTGCGCAGGTGGTCCGCCGCTTCTCGAATCTCGCGCTCGCCGGGCAGGAAGACCAAAATATCACCCTGGTTGTGCGGATCACGCCACAGCTCATCCACGCCATCGGCAATCGCGTTGTTCAGGTCGTATTCGCGGCTCTCTTCAAACGGCCGGTAGCGCTGCTCCACAGGAAACATGCGCCCGGACACCATGATCACTGGCGCAGGCCCCTTGCTGGACTTGAAATGGTCCGCAAAACGCTGCGCGTCGATCGTGGCCGAAGTGACGATGATCTTCAGGTCCGGGCGGCGCGGCAGGATTTGGCGCAGGTAGCCCAGCAAAAAGTCGATGTTCAACGAGCGCTCATGCGCCTCGTCAATGATGATGGTGTCGTAGGCGTTCAGCAACGGGTCTGTCTGTGTCTCGGCCAGCAAGATGCCGTCGGTCATTAACTTCACCGATGCATCCCGAGAGAGCCGGTCCTGAAACCGCACCTTGAAGCCCACCACATCGCCCAGCGGCGTCTTCAGCTCTTCGGCAATGCGCTTGGCCACGCTGGAGGCGGCAATACGGCGTGGCTGGGTATGCCCAATCAGCTTGCCGCGCTCCCCTTCCGGGTAGTTGAGCTTGCCTCGGCCCATGGCCAGCGCGATTTTGGGCAGCTGCGTGGTCTTGCCCGAACCGGTTTCCCCACAGACGATGACCACCTGGTGCGCCGCAATGGCATCCATGATTTCGTCGCGTTTGCCCGACACCGGGAGCGACTCTGGGAATTCGATTTTTAACGTACTGGCTGTCAAAGGATGGTCTTCGTAGAGAATCGCAGATTATCCCCGCCCTGATACCCCCTTACCCGACCGCCACACGCCGCAATGACCTCTGTCTTCAACTTCACCTTTGTCCCTTGGTTCCGGTCGGTCGCGCCCTACATCCACAAGTTCCGCAACCAGACCTTTGTGGTGGGCATTGCGGGGGAAGCCATCGCGGCCGGCAAGCTGCCACACTTGGCACAAGACTTGGCGATGATCCAGAGCATGGGCGTCAAAATCGTGCTGGTGCACGGCTTTCGCCCACAGGTGAACGAGCAGCTCAAGGCCAAGGGCCACACGCCCAAGTACAGCCACGGCATCCGCATCACCGATGAAGTGGCGCTGGACTGTGCGCAGGAGGCCGCAGGCCAACTGCGCTATGAGATTGAGGCCGCTTTCAGCCAGGGCCTGCCCAACACGCCCATGGCGGACTCCACGGTGCGCGTCATTTCCGGCAACTTCATCACCGCGCGCCCTGTGGGCATTGTGGATGGCGTGGATTTTCAGCACAGCGGCCTGGTGCGCAAGGTGGACATTGCTGGCATCACCAAGACGCTGGACATGGGCGCCATGGTGCTGCTATCCCCGTTTGGCTTTTCGCCCACCGGTGAGGCGTTTAATCTGGCCATGGAAGAGGTAGCCACCAGCGTGGCCACCGCGCTGCAGGCCGACAAGCTGATATTTTTGACAGAGATACCGGGTATCCGCATGGACCCGACACAGCCCGCCAGCGATGACAACCCCATCGACACCGAGCTGCCGCTGGCCGCCGCCGAAAAATTGCTCAAAGCCCTGCCCGCAGCCAACCACCAGCCCACCGATACGGCCTTTTACCTGCAGCACTGCGTGAAGGCCTGCAAGGGCGGCGTGGAGCGCAGCCACATCATTCCCTTCTCGGTGGATGGCGCCATCCTGCTGGAGGTGTATGTGCATGACGGCATAGGCACCATGGTGGTGGACGAGAAGCTCGAAGAGCTGCGCGAAGCCACCGAGGAAGACGTGGGCGGCATCCTGCAGCTGATCGAGCCGTTCGAGAAAGATGGCACGCTGGTGAAGCGCAGTCGCACCGAGATCGAACGCGACGCGGGCAACTACACCATCATCGAGCACGACGGCGTGATCTTCGCCTGCGCGGCGCTCTACCCCTACCCCGAAGCCAAGACGGCGGAGATGGCGGCGCTGACCGTATCGCCCGATGTGCAGGGCCAAGGTGACGGCGAGCGCGTCTTGAAGCGTGTGGAGCAGCGCGCCAAGGCCGCCGGGCTGGACAGCATCTTTGTGCTGACCACCCGCACCATGCACTGGTTCATCAAGCGCGGCTTTGTGCAGGTAGACCCCGAGTGGTTGCCCGAAGCGCGCAAGCGCAAGTACAACTGGGACCGCAAGAGCCAAGTGCTCGTGAAAAAGCTTTGAAAGTATAGGGGCCGCAGAACCCCGTATACTGGTAATAACAACAGTATTTCAGATACGGGAGCTTTCCATGCTTGACGAGACCACGGCGCCAGCGGGCCTTTTTGCCGACGACAGCCAGACTTTGCGCTGCGTGTGGTGCCGCGCCACCCCCCACTATCAGCACTACCACGACCACGAATGGGGCCTGCCCGCCAGTGACGACATCCGCCTGTTCGAGAAGATTTGCCTGGAAGGTTTTCAGGCGGGCCTGAGCTGGCTCACCATCCTGAACAAGCGCGAGGCTTTTCGCCAGGCGTTTGCAGGCTTTGACATGGACAAGGTGGCTGCGTTTGACGAGTCCGATGTGAAGCGCCTGGTGCTGGACGCCGGCATCGTGCGCCACCGCGGCAAGATTGCCTCCACCATCAACAACGCCCAGCGCGCCCAGGAACTGCGAAAGGAGTTTGGTTCGCTGGCCGCCTACTTTTGGCAGTTTGAACCCGAATCCGCCAGCCGCCCCGGCACCATCACGCAGCAGACGCTGAGCGGCGTGACCACCTCGCCCGAATCGATTGCCTTGTCCAAAGACCTGCGCAAACGCGGCTGGAGCTTCGTGGGGCCCACCACCATGTACGCCCTGATGCAGGCCATGGGCCTGATGAATGACCACTTGGAAGGCTGCGGCGCACGCGACCGCGCATTGGCCGCGCGGGCCATGTTCAAGCCACCCATCAAACCCTGAGCCTGACCGCATCAGTGCGGGTGCAGATGCCGGTGGTGGATATCCGGGTAGTGCGGGTGCTCGTGCGTAAGCGGCGCATGTGCATGGGGATGGGCGTGCGGTTTCGCCATGTCCCAGGGAAATGCATGCGCGTGCTGGTGGTGTTCGTCGTGGCGGTGCCGGTGGTTGTGCGCCAGCGGCTCATGCGCGTGCAGGTGCGCATGCCGCTCACGCACATGCAGCCAGATGCCCAGTGCCATCAAGGCGGCCGCACACCAGAACAGCGCACCGGGCAACGCGGGCCACAACAGCAGAGAAATAGCCACCCCAAACAATGGGGCCACCGAAAAATAAGCCCCTGTGCGCGCGGTGCCCAAGGTGCGCAGGGCCACCACAAACAGCGTCAGGCTCAGTCCATACCCAAAGAAACCCACCACCAGACTGGCCCCCACGGTGTCCACCGACGGAAGCACCGCGCCGCCGACCAGCGCCAGTGCCATGTTGCTGATGCCCGCCAGCAAGCCCTTGAGTCCTGCCACCAGCATCGCATCATGCGTAGACACCTTGCGGGTTAGGTTGTTGTCCACTGCCCAGCACAAGCAAGCGCCAACGATCAGCAGAGCTCCGGAAGAGAACGTGGCGCCTGCAGGCTGCCAAGACAGCAGCAAGCAACCGACCACAATGACCACCATGCCCAGAACCAACTGGCGGTCCGCGTTTTCCTTGAACACCAGCCAGGCGATCAACGCCGTCAGCACACCTTCCACGTTGAGCAACAAGGACGCAGTGGCGGCGTCGGTTTGCGTCAGCCCCCACATCAACAAGGCGGGCCCCAGGACGCCACCGAACAAGATCGCACCCAGCAGCCACGGCAACTCAGTACGAGGAATTTCCAAACCCTCAAAGACTTGGTCTCGGACGCGCTGCCGGACATACCGCACAAGCAATAGCAGGCACAAACCCAACCCGCTGCCCAGGTAGAGCAGTCCCGCCAGCAGCAAGGGCGGAACGTCGCCCACCAACAACTTGGCAAATGGCGTACTGGCGCCAAACAGCAGGGCCGCGGCCAGCGCGGGTGAGGCGGAACGAATGGACATGGCGAAAGTAAAACACAGCCGCATACCGATATGCAAAAACAAATCCAAACAAGTTCAAAAATGTATTGTGTCAATCATCACAATATGAGATATTTGCTACATGAACACATGGCTATTGCTCACCGCCACCCTGCCCACCCACCCCAGCGCCCTGCGCGTGCGGGTGTGGCGAGCACTCAAGGCCACAGGGGCCGGCACCTTGCGCGAAGGGGTGTACTTGTTGCCCACTACCGCCCCCACAGCTCAGGCGCTGTGGGACATTGAAAGACTTATCCACGACAGTGAGGCAGATGCACACATGCTGGAAGTAAGCCCGCGAGACGCTGCGCAGGAATCGGCCTTCCAGGCACTGTTTGACCGCAGCGAGCTGTATGCCGAGCTGCTGCAGTCCATCAAAGAGGCCCGCAAGCAGATCAAGACCGCCACCGAGGGCGAGCTGCACAAAACCCTGCGCGGGCTGGAGCAGCAACTCCACGCCATTCAGGCCAGTGACTTCTTCCCTGGCAAAGCCGGTGAAAAAACCGGTGCAGCCTTGCTTACCCTGCGCCAGGAAGTCGCACAAAAGCTGTCCCCCGGTGAGCCCAATGCCCGCACTGAGACCATCCCACACCTGGCCTTGGCGGACTTTCAGGGAAAAGCCTGGGCCACGCGCAAGCGCCCCTGGGTGGACCGCATTGCCACCGCTTGGCTCATCACCCGCTTTGTCGACAAAGCGCCCCGTTTCGTGTGGCTAGACGATCCCAAAAAATGCCCCAAAACTGCGCTGGGCTTTGACTTCGACGGTGCCCGCTTTACCCACGTGGGCGCGCTGGTGACGTTTGAAGTAGTGGCACGCAGCTTTGGGCTGGATGCTGACCCCGCTCTGCAGCGCGTGGGCCAGTTGGTGCACTACATCGATGTGGGCGGCATTCCAGTGGACGAAGCCGCGGGCATCGAGACCCTGGTGCGCGGCCTGCAAACCCAACACCCCAAGGACGACGCCCTGCTGACCGCCGCCCTGCCTCTTTTTGACGCCTTGTACGCCGCCGCCCTGGCGGCCCGACCATGACTGCACCCACCACCGCAACACCGCCAGCCCGCCTGAGCTTTGGCGAGGCCTTTGTCTACTGGCTCAAACTCGGTTTCATTAGCTTTGGCGGCCCTGCAGGACAAATTGCCATCATGCATGAGGACCTAGTAGAGCGGCGCCGCTGGATCTCGGAAAACCGCTTTCTGCATGCGCTGAACTACTGCATGCTGCTGCCCGGCCCCGAGGCGCAGCAGTTGGCCATCTACATCGGCTGGCTGCTGCACCGCACCTGGGGCGGTATCGTGGCTGGCGTGCTGTTTGTGCTGCCCTCGCTGTTCATCCTGGTGGGCCTGTCGTGGGTCTATATGGCGTACGGCCATGTGCCAGCCATTGCGGGCGTGTTCTACGGCATCAAGCCCGCGGTGACCGCGCTGGTGGTGCATGCGGCCTACCGCGTGGGTTCACGGTCCTTGAAGAACGCCTGGCTCTGGGGCATTGCCGTTGCGGCATTTGTGTCCATCTTTGCCTTGCAACTGCCTTTCCCCCTCATCGTGCTGGCCGCGGGCGCCATTGGCTACCTGGGTGGGCGCTTGGCACCTGCCAAGTTCAAGGTGAGCGGTGGCCACGGCTCTAAAGCAAAGTCTTTGGGCCCAGCCTTGATCGACGATGACACGCCTACCCCACCCCACGCCCTGTTCACCTGGGCGCGCTTTGCCCGCGTGCTGATAGTGAGCCTGGCCATCTGGCTGGTCGGTATGGGGCTGCTGGTAGCCGCCTACGGCTGGGACTCGGTGTTGGTGCAAATGGGCTGGTTCTTCACCAAGGCCGCGCTGATGACGTTTGGCGGCGCCTATGCCGTGCTGCCCTATGTGTTCCAGGGCGCGGTGGAGCACTTCCAGTGGCTTACCGCGCCGCAAATGATTGACGGCCTGGCATTGGGCGAAACCACGCCGGGCCCGCTCATCATGGTGGTGTCGTTCGTGGGCTTTGTGGGTGGCTGGACCAAGGCGATTTTTGGCGCTGACTCGCTGCTGCTCTCGGGTGCCATCGCCGCCAGCGTGGTCACCTTCTTCACCTTTTTGCCGTCGTTCATGCTCATCCTGCTGGGCGCGCCCTTCATCGAGTCCACCCATGGCAACTTGAAGTTCACTGCACCGCTGAGCGGCATCACCGCCGCAGTGGTGGGAGTCATCGTCAACCTGGCCGTGTTCTTTGCGTACCACGTGCTCTGGCCCCAAGGGCCGGGCGGGCACTTTGAATGGGCGTCGCTACTCATTGGCGCTGCCGCGGCGCTCGCCCTGTTCCGCTTCAAAGTTGGCGTGATTCCCGTGGTCCTGGCATCCGGCTTGGCCGGGCTGGCACTGACCTTTCTGCAACCCCTCTCCGTCTAAGGCTCCCCATGCAAACTCCCACCACCATGACACCGGCCATGGAGCTGGCACTCGCCAGCAACTTCGGCAGCAAAGAGGCCTGGCTGGCCGCGTTTCTGTCCACCGCAGCAGCGACCACCCCAAAAGGATCGGCGTTGCTGGTGTTTCAGCCGCTGACGGGGGCGCTGGTACACCAGTGGTCCCCCACCGCCAGCCCAGCTGGGGACGATGAGGTCGTTTTGCTGGCACTGGGCCAAGAGGCGCTCTCCGCTGCAGCCATTGGCGACGCAGACGATTTCATGTGCAGCCTTCCATGGGGCCAAGTCTATGAACGCTATCAGACCGCCGTGCATGACGCCACTGAATCCCTGGGCGCCGGGCACGCCGATATCGCAGGCGCTGTGGTGTTGGACGTACGCCGCGCTGGCGTGTTTGAGAAAGCGCCCACCAAACTGGCCGGCTCGCAGTGGAACGATCCCGCAACCGTGGGCAATTGGGCGCGGGATTTACCCACTGGTAAAGAGATCGTTGTCTATTGCGTCTATGGCCACGAGGTGGGCCGGGTCACCGCCCTGCGCCTGCACGCCGCGGGCCTGAAGGCGCGCTACCTGACAGGTGGCATTGACGCCTGGCAAGCCGCTGGGCTGACCGTCGAGCCCAAACCCTTAGCAGTTTAGGCCTGTGTCAGGACGCGGACATGGCCAGCACGGGCTGGCTCCATTGGTCAAACAGTGCCTCAATTTCAGCAGGCTTGTGGGGGCGGTTACTGCCCAGCCACCAGGCCAATAGTTCAAACAGCGCCCCGCCCAGGTAGTGCGCCTGGGCAGCGGCCTGCCAACCGCGTGCCTTACCCGGCGTGCCGGCCACCACCAGCTCAATCAACAGCTCCCGGAATCTGTCTTGCACGTAGTGGCCAGAGCGGCGCCCGAGTAGGGCACGGAACACATCCTGTGCCTCGTGCACATGGGCAATCAAGCCCGACACAAAAGCCAGTTGCCCTGGCTGCGCAGGGCCTGCAAGCGCCTGCGCCAACAAGGCGTCGCGCAGCCCGGCAAAGTTGGCCTTGAGCAGCTCCTCCTTGTTGGGATAGTGCTGGTAGAAGGTCGAGCGGCCAATATTGGCGCGGTCACACAACGTCAGCACGTCGATAGCGTCCCAGCCGCACTCCACCATCAGCTGCATCAATGCCTCACGCAGCGCGTCCCGGGTGCGCTGGATGCGGCGGTCCACTACCTCTGCAGGTGCAGGTAAACGGGTTTTCATAGAGGTCTCCTGAACACGAGATCGCGTTGTGTCTGGTAGTGGCCGGAGGGCTGCGCAAGGTGCTTGGAGGCATTTGCCAGTGCCCGGAAGATAGCGGCCACGAAGCCCTTTATTGGACACAGTGTCCGCTATCTTCGCAAGGAATTGTATGCACCCTTCTCCCTCCGCGGCCTCGCCGGACCCGGCACTCACCCCAACGCATGGCGCCATGGGCACCTTGGTCTCCACCCTTTTCTACCCCCTGCTGCTGGGCAGCACGCTGGCGCTGTACTTCGGCGCATCGGCCCACGGCTGGAATCTGGCCACCGTGTTTGCCTGGATGGGCGGTGCGCGCATGGCATTGATGCTGGCAGTGGAGTTTGCCTATCCGGCCAGGTCTGAATGGAAGATGACCTGGGCCAGCTTCAGGCGTGACCTGAAGTACATGGCCGTCAACGGTGGCCTCATGGGGCTGCTGAAATTCGGCCTGGGCTGGCTGGCGCTGGACATGAGCCGCCTCAACACGGGCATCGTCGCCAACACCTCGGTCCTGGTGGAGTTTCTGGCACTGCTGTTGGCATTCGAGTTTTTCCAGTACTGGTACCACCGCCTGAGCCATGTCGGCACGGGCCGCTGGGGTGCCTGGCTGTGGAAGGCCCACGTGGCCCACCATCTGCCAGACAAGGTGTATTTGCTGATGCACCCGGTCGGCCATCCGTTGAACCTGCTGATCTCGCTGGCGCTGGTGCAGTGGCCGCTGGTGGCGCTGGGCGCGCGTCCCGAGTCCATCTTTTTGTTCAATGCCCTGATGGGATTGCAGGGGCTGGTGTCCCACTTCAATGTGGACATCAAGGCCGGGCCCCTGAACTACCTGCTGGTGGGGGCCGAGTTGCATCGTTTTCACCACAGCGCAGACATGGCAGAGGCCAAGAACTTCGGCGTGCTCACGCCGTTCTGGGATTTGGTGTTTGGCACCTTTGTTTATGCCCCCAAGCGCCTGCCCGCCGCGCTAGGAGTGCAAACACCCAACCAATACCCCGCTAGCAGCGAACTGGGCAAGGTTTTGGCATTGCCCTTCAGGTCCGAGGGTTAAGCCCGGCGCAGGCTGCGCCAGGTCTGCAAAGAGCCCACCAGCGCCAAACCACAGAAGCACAGGAACGACCAGTTGGCGATGGTGGCGCCCAAAAAGGTCCAATCCACCTTGCTGCAGTCGCCGCCGCCACGAAAGATCATGGGCAGCGCGCGCTTCAAGGGGAAGGTTTCGATCATGCCGTACAGGTCGCGCCCGCAGGACACCACCTCGGGCGGGTACCACTGCAGCCAGCTCTGGCGAGCAGCCACATAGGCGCCCAGCACGGACAGGATCACCAGCAGCACACCACCGACAATATGCAAGCCTTTTCGGCCGCTAGCCCCCGTCAACGCTGCGCAGACTGCTACCAAAACAAGAGCGTACCGCTGCACGATGCACATCGGGCAAGGCTCTAGCCCCACCACGTGCTGCAAATACAGGCCAAACGCCAACAGCCCCACACAGGCCAGCGCCACCACGCCATACACACGCCGCGGCGTGTGGTCCATCCAGTCCAGTACCAGTTTCAACATCAATGTTCCAGGGTTGATTGCAGCGTATTGGTGCCGCAGCGGTGTCCGAAGTTCCCTGCGAACAGCAGGACACTCCAAACCCCATAAAATTCAGCCTTCTGATTTTCACACCATCCAAAGGCATCTCCATGGCACGCACCGTTCAATGTATCAAGCTAGGCAAAGAAGCCGAAGGCCTGGATTTCCCTCCCTACCCCGGCGAGCTGGGCAAGCGCATCTGGGAAGGCGTGAGCAAAGAGGCCTGGGCCGCCTGGCTCAAGCACCAGACCATGCTGGTGAATGAAAACCGCCTGAACCTGGCCGACGCCCGCGCCCGCCAGTACCTAGCTCGCCAGATGGAAAACCATTTCTTTGGCGACGGCGCCGACGCCGCACAGGGCTACGTTCCCCCTTCGGCTTGACCCTGAGCCCCCTCACGCCCAGCCACCTGCCCGGTGCCTGGGCAGGCCAAGCCGCCTGGACCGTGCTGGACACGCACTTTGCGGCAGGCACGGCCTTCTTCGATTGCTGGCTGGCTTGGCGCACCGACCCGCAGCGCCCACGCGTCCTGCATTACGTGGGCATCCTGAGCCTGGCACAGCTGCAGGCTCTGAGCGATACCCCTGACACATCCCCCTCCCACGCAGACCTGGCACTGACCCTTGGCCACCAGAGCAAAGGCCTGGACACCGGCTTTCACCGCCTGCTGCTGGACGGTGGCCTGGTCTCACTCACGCTGTGCGTGGGCGACGCCAAACCGGTGCTGGCCGAGCTGGCCTTCAAAGCCAACACCGTGTGGGTGCAGCCCGATGCGACTTGGGACAAATGGGCCACCAAAGGCCTGGCACGCTGCTGCCAACGCGGTGCTCGCCTACAGTGGCACGCAGCTCCCGGGTCGGCCCCTGCCTGGCTGGCGGAAGCTGGCTTTGTAGACGTGCAAGGCAGCACGGACCTGAGTGCCGAATTCAACCCAGGTTGGTCCCTGGGCCCGCGCGATGCCGAGCCTGCCAACCGCACACCAGCCCATTGCGCCGTCATCGGTGCGGGCCTGTCCGGGGCCAGCGTGGCACAGGCCCTGGCCCTGCGTGGTTGGAAGGTCACCGTGCTGGACCAGCACCCGGCGCCCGCCGGTGGTGCCTCCGGTCTGCCCGCCGGCCTGGTCGTGCCACATGTGTCGGCCGACGACAGCCCGCGCTCCCGCATGTCACGCGTGGGCGTGCGCCTGATGCTGCACCATGCCCGCACGCTGCTTGCCGAAGGCCACGACTGGCAACTGACCGGCGTGCAGGAGCAACAGCTTGATATTGGAGGCAGCCTGTGGCACGCCCAGGCCGCGTGGATCCAACCTGCCCAACTGATCTTGCGTTGGTTGGACCACCCAAACATCCGCTACCAAGGCTCCTCCCATGTGGCTGCACTGCATTGGGATGGCACCACCTGGCGGTTGCAGGATGCATCGGCCACCACGCTGGCACAGGCCGATGTAGTGGTATGCGCCAATGCCACAGGCAGCGTGCCCCTGCTGCTCCACGAAGACACGGCACCCTTGCTCAGCACCGGCCTGCTGCAGCGACTTGCCAGCCTGCAGGCCGTGCACGGCACTATCAGCCAGGGCCCTACGCCGCTCCCCCTGCCTGCTGACTGGCCAGCCCACCCGGTCAATGGCCATGGCAGTTTTATTCCTGATGTGCCGCTGGACACGGGCCGCAGCTGGCTTGCCGGTGCCACGTTTGAACCTGAAGCCATTCCCGAACGCGCAGGCCCAGCCATCGCGCCGCTGGCCCACCAACACCAAGCGAATGCGAAAAAACTAAGTGAACTATTGCCCGCAGTGGGCACGCAGCTAGCGCCTGAGTTTGAGAACGAGCGTGTCACCCACTGGTCTGGCACCCGTTGTGTGACGCACGACCGGCTGCCGCTGGTGGGGCCACTTACCGAAGGCGCACAGCCCTCTCTGTGGATGCAAGTGGGCATGGGTGCCCGGGGCTTGAGTTTTTCGGCCTTGGGAGCCCAGTTGCTGGCCGCCCGCCTGTGTGGCGAGCCCTGGCCGCTGGAGGCCAGCCTGGCACGCAGTCTGGACGTGGCCCGCACCGGACGCCGCCGCGGAGCGACCCGCAAGCCAGTGTCGGACGACTAAACGCGCTGCAGCAGGCTGAACACCTGCTGGGGGTTGAACGGCATTTCCATCACACCGATACAGCCCATGCGCTCGGCCAGGTTGACGGTCTTCCAGTTCGGTTGCTGCGCCACCGCGATCACGGTGCGCTGGGGCGATGGCAAATCCTGCAAGTGCTTGACCATGGCCCAGGCATCCAGTTGCTCGGCATCCACATGCACCAGCACCACGTCAAACGAACGCTCTTTGAGTTTCGCGTCCAGTTGCTTCAGGGTGTCTACCTCTTCCAGCGCCGTGATGCCGGCCAGCGCCAGCCGCGCCCGCAGGTACAGGCGCGCCTCGGCAGGCAGCGCCGCCAGCAAGGCGACACGGATACCGGGCGGCAGGGCCGGCGCAGCGGGCTCGTCCAAAGAGATGTCGATGTCCACATCGGGCGAAGCCACGAACAACTCGTCCAGCATGTGCACCATGGCGGTCCAGTCCACCGGACGCTGTACGGTGCGCCATGCCAGCGTAGGCGCCTTGGCACCCACGCAAATCATCTTCAGATGGGGGTTGAATCCGGGCGAGACCAGCTCCAGACCGGCCTCGTAGCTATCAACATCGATCAGGGCCACCTGGGCCGATGCCGGAGACTCGGGCGACCACAGCGAATACTGCAGACCGTCGCGTACCGACAAACGAAATAGCGTGTTGAGCGAATGCCGCTCAACATCACTGAACCCTACAACTTTGACCCAAACGGTAGATGCCATACACCCGAGAGTCTATCGCTCCTTGGTGTACGGTTTGCCCAGGGCCTGGGGCGCCACGGCTTTGCCGATGAAGCCTGCGAGCAGTACCACGGTCAGCAAATACGGCAGTGCCTGAATCAGCTGCACTGGCACCTCACCCATGCCAGGAACGTGCACGCCCTGCAGGCGAATGGCCGCGGCATCCAAGAAGCCAAACAGCAGACAAGCCCAAAACGCGTTCACCGGATGCCAACGACCAAAGATCAGCGCCGCAAGGGCCATAAAGCCCCGCCCCGCCGTCATATTGGCCGAGAAATTGGCGCTCTGCGCCAGCACCAGGTAGCCCCCAGCCAGACCACACAACACGCCATTGAGCGTGAGCGCGGTGTACCGCAAGCGGCTGACCGAGACCCCCGCGGCATCCACCATTTGGGGGTTCTCACCCACCGCACGCAAGCGCAAGCCAAAGCGGGTGCGGAACAGCAACCACCAGGTGGCCGGCACCAATGCAAACGCCAGGTACACCAGTGCGTTGTAGCTCAGCAAGCCCTGGCCCAGCAAATTCCCCACCACCGGAATACTCTGGGCTGCCTCTTGCAGCGCCGGGAATAGCGGCTGGATACGAACAGCTGCGCTCACGGGCGGCGTCTGGCCGCCCTGCTCAAACCAGGCGATGCCCAGCACCACCGTCATGCCAGCGGCAATGATGTTGATGGCCACGCCCGACACCACCTGGTCGCCCTTGTGGCTCACGCAAGCCAGGCCATGCATCCACGACAAGGCGGTGGCCACCAGCACCCCCACCAGCAGCGCCAGCAGGGTGGATTCGTAGGTGGCGCCCATGGCTCCCGCTGCAAACGCGGCGGCCAGCATCTTGCCCTCCAGGCCAATGTCCACCACACCCGATCGCTCGGACAGCAAGCCGGCCAACGCGCACAAGATCAGCGGCGTCGACACGCGCAGCGTAGATGCCAGCATGGCAACAAACAACGTGTCATCCATGGCGCACCCCCACTTTGAAAACCTTGGCCACTTTCACCAACACCCAGCCCAGCATGGGCGCAATCACGTATGTCATGGCACCGGAGAACAGCACGATAAAACCTTGCAGCATTACCACCATGTCGCGGCTGAAGCCGGTTACTTCAAAGGCCACTTCGGCCCCACCCTGGAACAAGGCACCAAACAACACGCTGGCAAAAATGATTCCCACCGGGTGGTTGCGCCCCATCAGCGCTACTGCAATGCCAGTGAACCCGGCGCCGCTGACAAACTCCAGCAGCAGGCGTCCGTTCACGCCAGCAATTTCGTTCATGCCCACCAGCCCTGCCAACCCACCCGAGATGGACATGGCAATGACGATCTGGTGACGCGAGCGGATGCCCGCGTACTCTGCTGCGCTGGGGCTGGAACCCACAGCACGCAGGTGGTAGCCGGCCCGCGTGCGCCACAAAAACAGGTACACGCCCAGCGCGGCAGCCAGGGCCAGCAGCAGGCTCAGGTTCAAGGGCGAATCGGCCCACTCCAGACCCAACCAGCCCAGCGCCACATGCATGGCAGGCAGCTTGGCCGAATCGGCAAACGCTGCACTCTCCACCGACATGGAGCCAGCGGGACGCAAGTGGTTCACCAGCAGGTAGACCAGCAAGCTACTGGCAATGAAGTTGAACATGATGGTGGTGATCACCACATGGCTGCCACGGTAGGCCTGCAGGTAGGCTGGCACGGCCGCCCAGGCGGCACCAAACAAGGCCCCCGACAACACCATCAGCGGCAACATGATCCAGGCGGGCAATGCGTGGGATAGCCACAGCGCTACCAAGCCCACGCCCAACCCACCCAAAATAGCCTGGCCTTCCCCACCAATATTGAACAAGCCGCCGTGGAAAGCCACCGCAACGGCCAGGCCGGTGAAGATAAAGGTGGTCGCGTAGTACAGCGTGTAGCTGATGCCGCGCTGAGTACCAAAGGCACCGTGGATCAGCACCGAGATCACTTCCACCGGGTCCTGCCCCACCAGGGCCACCACGCCAGCAGCAGCCAGCAAGGCCACCAACAGGCACACGGCTGGCAGTAGAACAAGATCCGCCCATCGGGGCAAGGGATAGGTGCCGCTCATTGCCCACCTCCGGTCATCAGCAGGCCAATGCCGGCCTCGGTGCAATCCTGTATGGCCAGCTCTCCGGTGACCCGCCCTTGGTTCATCACAATCACCCTGTCTGACAACGCCAAAATTTCATCCAGTTCGCTGGATACCACCAGCACCGCACAGCCCGCGTCGCGCATGGCGCGCAGCTGCGAATAAATAAACTCAATCGCCCCAATGTCCACGCCACGTGTGGGCTGGCCCACCAGCAACACTTTGGGCGACTGCCCCAGCTCGCGCGCCAGCACCAGTTTTTGCTGATTGCCACCGGAGAACTTGCTGCTACCCAGCTCTGGGTCGCGCGGGCGCACGTCAAAGCGCTCCATCATGCGGGCCGTGGCCTGGCGCATGCGGCCATGGGCCATCCAGCCGCGCGTGGCGTATTCGGTCAGCCCGTCGTAACCCAGCACGGCCGATTCCCATGCCACAAAGTCCATCACCATCGCGCGTGCATGGCGGTCTTCGGGCACATGGGCCAGGCCCAGTGCGCGTGCGCTTTGCGGGTCCAGCCAGCGTTGCGGCGCGAACTGTTGGCCGCCCAGCTGCAGGCTGCCTTCTTGTGGGGCCAACAAGCCGGACAACACATCCAGCAACTCGCTCTGGCCGTTGCCGGACACGCCGGCCACGCCAACGATTTCTCCAGCGCGCAACTGCAAGTTCAGTCCCTGCAAGCGCACCACCTGCATGGCGTCGCGCACCAGCACATCGCGCAGGTCCAACAGCACATCGCCCACCGGGCGGGTGTCCTGATCCACACGGCCCATTTGGACCTTGCGGCCCACCATGGCCTCAGCCAGTCTTTCGATGGAAGCCTCGGCAATCGGCAGTTCCTGCACCACGCGGCCACCGCGCATCACCGTCACGCGGTCGCACAGGCCCATAACTTCCTTGAGTTTGTGGGTGATCAACAAAATGGTGGTGCCCTGCTCGCGCAGCACGCGCAGCACCTTGAACAGGTGCTCGGTTTCCTGCGGCGTCAGCACCGCAGTGGGCTCATCCAATATGAGCACCTTGGCGCCGCGGTACAGCGCCTTCAAAATTTCCAGTCGCTGACGGTCGCCCACAGGCAGATCGGTCACCAGCGCATCCAGCTTGACCTGCAGGCCTGTGGCCTGCATCAGGCTCTCCAGCTTGCTGCGCACCAGGGCATCGGCCTGGTTCAGCAGCCAATGGGGCTCGGCGCCCAGCATCACGTTTTCCAGCGCGGTCAGCGTGTCCACAAGCATGAAGTGCTGGTGGACCATGCCAATGCCCTGGGCAATCGCATCGTCCGCATGGCGAATGGTGACTGGCTTGCCCAGCACCGCGATAGAACCGCTATCCGCTTGGTAGAAGCCATACAAGATGGACATGAGCGTGCTTTTGCCCGCTCCGTTTTCGCCCACGATGCCGTGTACGGTGCCGCTGTGTACCCGCAGCTCCACATCCGCGTTGGCGACCACGGCGCCAAACCGCTTGTTGATGCCGCTCATGTGCACTGCCAGCGGGGCAGCCATGGCTGGCGATGCGCTCTCTGAACTCAAATCTCGCTCCTCACAGGGGCACTCCCACTGATGTGAAAAGCCCACGGCACCGAAGGCGCCGCGGGCTTGTCTTTCCGTGCAGCGGGCTCGGACCTGCGTCCTGCGCCCACCTTGTCAGCTTGTTAGAACTTGCAGGCGTTGTCCGCCATGAAGTCAGCCACTTTGATCTTGCCGCTGATGATGTCGGCCTTGGCAGCGTCCACCTTCTTCTTCATGTCGGCCGTCACCAGCTTGGCGTTGTTGGCGTCCACAGCGTAGTCCACGCCGCCTTCTTTCAGGCCCAACACAGAAATGCCTGGCTTGTGGCCCTTGGCCACGTTGTACACGGCCACGTCCACGCGCTTCAGCATAGAAGTCAGCATGGTGCCGGGTTGCAGGTGGTTCTGGTTGCTATCCACACCAATGGCCAGCTTGCCGCTGTCCTTGGCGGCTTGGTACACACCGATACCGGTGCCACCAGCAGCAGCAAACACCACGTCCACGCCTTGCGAGAACTGGGCCTTGGCCAACTCACCACCGCGTGCGGGGTCGTTCCATGCAGCGCCAGTGGTGCCGGTCATGTTGCCAATCATTTCAGCCTTGGGGTTAGCGTACATGGCGCCTTGCTTGTAGCCGCACTCAAATTTGCGGATCAGGGGGATGTCCATGCCGCCCACAAAACCGACCTTACCGGTCTTGCTGGCCATGGCAGCCATAGCGCCCACCAAGAAGCTACCTTCTTGTTCCTTGAACACCACGGACTGCACGTTAGGCAGGTCCACCACCATGTCGATGATGGCGAATTGCAGCTTGGGAAATTCCTTGGCTACTTTTTCAATGCTGGAAGCTTGGCCAAAACCAATGCCAATGATGGGGCTGGCACCGCGCTCAGCCATACGGCGGATCGCTTGCTCGCGCTGGGATTCGTTGGTGATTTCAAACTGGAGGTATTTCTTGCCAGTTTCTTTTTTCCACTTTTCGATGCCGGTGTAAGCGGCTTCGTTGAAGGACTTGTCGAACTTGCCACCCATATCGAACACGATAGCGGGATCGGCAGCCATTGCCTGGAAGCTGGCAGCCAATGTGGCGGCCAACAGGCTCATGTGCACAGTAGTTTTGATGTTCATAACGTCTCGCAATTCCCTATGAGGTTTAAAAAAACGGCTTTTCAATGTAAGCCAAGAATACCTTCGCGCTGTAGTGTCACCATCAGTGCTTATCCGTATATAAGTTAATCGTTATAACCTGTTTATCGTTACAAGCATCCGACTTTAGTCACTCAGGCGCGCCCGCCCATCCCGGCCAATTCAATGCCCACCGCCGCTGCCAGCCTTGCATTGTTCAGCACCAGCTGGATGTTGGCAGCAAGGCTGTCGCCACCGGTGATGTCACACACGCGGGCCAGCAGAAACGGCGTGGACTCTTTGCCACCAATGTTCTGGGCCTGTGCCTCAGCCAGTGCCTGCTCGATGGCCGCATCAATCGCGGCCCGTGGCATGGCATAGGCCTCGGGGATGGGATTAGCAATGACCATGCCACCCTTGAGGGACATCGCCCACTTGACGTGTAAAGCACGCGCAATCTCTTGCGGGGTGTTCAGACGGTAGTCCACCGAGAAGGCGCTGTCGCGTGTAAAGAAGGCAGGCAGCGCATTGGTCTGGTAGCCCACCACGGGCACGCCATGGGTTTCCAGATACTCCAGCGTCAGGCGCAAATCTAGGATCGATTTGGCGCCGGCACACACCACAGCCACCGGCGTTTGCGCCAGCTCCTGCAGGTCGGCAGAGACGTCAAAGCTTTGCTGCGCACCACGGTGCACGCCGCCAATGCCACCCGTGGCAAACAGGCGAATGCCGGCCATGGCCGCAATGATCATGGTGGACGCCACCGTGGTGGCACCCGTGGCGCCCGCGGCCACGATGAAAGGCACATCACGGCGACTCACCTTCACCACATCACGGCCGGACTTGCCCAGCGCCTCAATCTTTGCTGACGACAAGCCAGCCTTCAGGCGGCCGTTGACGATGGCAATGGTGGCGGGCACGGCGCCATGGTTGCGCACTTCCTGCTCCACCTGCAGAGCCGTGGCCACGTTTTGCGGGTAGGGCATGCCGTGGGAAATGATGGTGGATTCGAGCGCCACAACGGGCTGGCCCGCATCCAGTGCCTGCTGCACTTCAGGGGCGATATCAAGATAAGCGTTCAGTGTCATAAAAGTCCAAAAATAGTTAGCTCAGGCCGCCACAGCGGCCAATCGGCTTTGCACCGCAGCGTGCGACAAATCCGGGGCGTTGGCGAATGTACTGGAAAGGGTGATCTCGGCGCAGGCCATGGCGTATTCCACACTGCGCGACAGGGACAGACCCTGCGCATAGGCATGCACCAACCCGGCCAGCAAGGCATCCCCTGCCCCAGTGGTGTTGACTACGGGCACCGCTGATGCAGAGCGCACCCCAGTGCTGCCATCGGCATCGCACCACGCCACGCCCAAGGCGCCCAGGCTCAGCACCACACGCTGCACACCTAGGTCATGCAGGGTCAGCGCTGCACGCTGGGCATCCGCCATCGTATCGACCACCGTGCCACACAGGGCCTGGGCCTCAATGCGGTTGACCTTGAGGGTATGCACCCGGCCCAGCACGGGCACAAGGCGCTGGCATTTGGCCACCGACACGGCGTCCACAAACACGGGCTGCGTGGCCTGCTCCAGCAACCAGGCCAGCGTAGGCGCACTCAGGTTGCAGTCCAGCACCAGCACATCGGTATGCGCGGGCATGGCCTCTTCAGCTTTCAGCAGCTCGGGCGTCAGGCTTTCCAAAATCGCCATGTCGTTCACCGCCAAAGCCATGTCCCCATCGGGGCCGTGCATGGACAGGTAGGTGGCGGTGCGTTGCCCTGCCAGGGCTTTGACGCCCGACACATCCACCCCCACGCTGCCCGTGTGGGCCAGAATGTCATGCCCAAAGGCATCGTCCCCCACCACGGAGACCAGGGCCACGGCACTGCCCAAGCGGGCCAGGTTTTCCGCAATGTTGCGGCCCACACCACCAGGCGCGTAGTGGATATGGCCGGGCGTGGAATCGCCCGGGAGCAAGGGGGTTTGGGTCTGGGCGCCCACGTCCATATTGGCACCGCCCACCACGGTGATGCGGGCGGCGGCAGGGCTGGTCATTTGCAGGGGCATTGGGGTCTATACGCCGAGGCTTATCGGTGGGCGGGAAATTCGGCGTCAAAATAGACGCTCTTTGTGTACAGAAAGTGCGACCGATGATACTTGTGGCTGGCTCTGCGAATCTGGACTTTGTGGTCCGCGCCCATCACATCCCCAGCCCGGGAGAAACGGTGCTGGGCCGCGATTTCAAAACCTTCCCCGGTGGCAAGGGTGCCAACCAGGCTGTGGCAAGTGCCCGCGCCGGTGCGGCCCCCACACACATGCTGGTGGGCCTGGGCGATGATGCATTTGCCGTGCCGCTAGAAGCCTCGCTCAAAGGCGCCGATGTGCAGTTGCACACCATCCGCACACCCGACCATCCCACTGGCACTGCTTTTATCTGCGTGTCTGATGACGCCGAAAACGCCATCACCGTCGCCCCCGGCGCCAACGCCCAGCTGCGCCCCGAACACCTGCCCAGCCTGCAAGGTTTCACCCACCTCCTCCTGCAACTGGAAACGCCTCTGGAAACGGTAACCGCCTATGCCAAGGCCGCCCGCGCCCAGGGCGTGACCGTGGTGCTGAACGCCGCCCCCGCCCAAAGCCTGCCCGCAGAGTTGCTGGCACATACCGATGTGCTGGTGGTGAACGAAGGCGAGCTGGCCACCGTGTCCGGCCACACCGGCAGCATTGCCGAATGCCTAGCGCGCATCAACGTTCCCACCGTGGTCGTCACACTGGGGCACCACGGCAGCTGCGCGCGCCAGCACGGTGCATTCACGCTGCAAGGCGCCTATCCCATCACGCCGGTAGACACCACGGGCGCAGGTGACACCTTTTGCGGCAGCTTGGTGGCGGCCCTGAGCCAGGGTAAAGCACTGCCAGAAGCGTTGCAATTTGCCAGCGCGGCCAGCGCCATTGCCTGTACCCGCTGGGGCGCCCAGTCCAGCATTCCCGAGGCGGCAGAGGTCACGGCCTTCATCGCCCAGCACCCCAAGACATCCCCAGAAGCCGAGCAGGCGCTGCGTGCCTTCTGCGGCTTGAGCTAATTTTTTAAACCCATTTTTAACCGAGACGTTTGTATGAGCAACACCACCGCACGCAAAGTAATTTATGACACCGATCCTGGTGTGGACGACGCCATGGCGCTGTACTACGCGCTGGCCCATCCCGGCATTGACGTGGTGGGCATCACCACCACCTTTGGCAACGTGACGGTGGAGCAAGCGGCCATCAACGGTCTGTACCTGACCGAAATCGCCGGCAAGAAAATTCCCGTGACCCAAGGTGTGAAGACCCCATGGCTCAAAGCCCCCGGCACCCCGCCGGATTTCATCCACGGTGGCGACGGCCTGGGCAACCTGCCCAGCCGCATACCCACCAAGAGTGTGCTGGACCCACGCCCTTCCGCCCAGTTCATCGTGGACATGGCACGCGCCCATCCCGGCGAAATTACGCTGGTGGCCGTTGGTCCGCTGGGCAATCTGGCAACCGCGCTGAAGCTGGAACCCAAGCTGCCCCAGCTGCTGCAAGAAGTCATCATCATGGGTGGCACGGTGACCGAACCCGGTAACGTGTCCCCCGTGGCCGAAGCCAATATCTGGAACGACCCGCACTCGGCTGACTTTGTGTTCACTGCCGGCTGGAAGCTCACCATGGTGGGCCTGGACGTAACGCACCAGCTCATCGTGCCGCTGGCCCTGTTCAAACGCGTGGCCGACCACCACAAGCATGTGGCCACCGACGTGCTGCACCACGCTGTGAGCTTCTATTCCGATTTCTACAGCGGCCTGTACCCCCATGTGGCCAAGATCCACGGTTGCTTTGGGCATGACGTGCTGGCCTTTGTGGCGCTGACCAACCCCGAATTCTTCGAGATCCAGACCGGCCGCGTGCGTGTGACACTGGACGGCCCCGGCAACGGCCAAACCATGATGCGCCGCAAGGACATCTTCTACCCCCAACCCGGCTGGGGCGACGATGTGCCCGACACCCACGCCTGCATGAACCTCAAGGTGGATGCAGCGCGCGACCTGATCGAATCGACCCTGATGTCGAACTGGCTGTAATTTTTTAACGCACAACAGACACGCCTGCGAGGACCGCCATGCATTTACCCGTTGTTGACTTCACCAGCCCTACCGCTCCACAAGAGTTTTGCAAAAGCCTGCATGAAACAGGCTTTGGCGTGCTGAAGAACCACCCGCTGAACCAAGACCTGGTGGAAAGCATTTACGCCGAATGGCTGGGCTTCTTCAAAACCGAGGCCAAGCACCAGTACGCCCACGACCCGGTCAAGCATGACGGTTACTTCTCGCCCAGCGTGTCCGAGACGGCCAAGAACAATACCAAAAAAGACCTCAAAGAGTTCTTCCACATCTACCCCTGGGGCCGTTACCCGGCCGAGGTGAGTGACAACGCCCAGCGCTACTACGCGCAGGGTGCGGCGCTGGCCGCCACGCTGCTGGGCTGGGTGGAAGACAATTCCCCGGCCGAAGTCAAGGCGCGTTACTCCATGCCGCTGCCAAAGATGATTGAAGGCAGCGACCACACCCTGTTGCGCGTGCTGCACTACCCACCTCTGCAGGGCGATGAAGACCCCGATGCCGTGCGCGCTGCGGCGCATGAAGACATTAACCTGTTGACCATCTTGCCCGCAGCGACCGAGCCCGGCCTGCAGGTCAAAGGCAAAGACAACGCCTGGCACGACGTGCCCTGCGACTTTGGCTACCTGATCGTCAATATTGGCGACATGCTGCAAGAGGCCTCTGGCCACTACTACCCCAGCACCTCGCACCGCGTGCTCAACCCCAAGGGCGAAGGCGCCAAGAAGTCACGCATCTCGCTGCCGCTGTTTTTGCACCCGCGCCGCGAGGTGGTGCTGTCCGAGCGCTACACGGTGGAAACGTACTTCAACGAGCGCATGGAAGAGCTGCGCGGCAAGAAGTACTGAACTGAGCGCTAGCGGGGAAATACCCGCCTTTTCCCCGCCATATCGGGCGTCTTGCCCGGGCGGGTTCCGGTACCTTCGTGCGCACGCGCCATCTGCGCACAGGGGACCACCGTGGATATCAGCCAAATACTCAAGTCCAGCACTGCTGGCGTCAATACCAGCACCAACACCAGCACCCAAACCGCGGAGCAAAAGGCGGCCCAGGCCGCAGCCAAACTGAGCCCGGCATCCCAAGCCGCCACCAAGGCGGGCAGCCGCATCCAGTCGCAGCTGGACACCACCACCACACAGCTCTCGGCCTACGGCAAACTCATCTCCGCCGTGTCAGACGCGCAACTGGCCGCCAAAAGTTTGCGCGGCCTCACCGCAGCGTCCCCAGCGGCCGATATCAAAGCCGCGGTGAACAAGCTGGTCAGCACTTTCAACACCGCCATCACCACCGGCAAGACCACGTCAGGCATTGCTGAATCCGGCAACGCCAAGCGCGTGAGCAACGACCTGGGCCGGGCCGTCACCTCCAACCCCGCGGTGCTGGACGCATTGAAGAAGATTGGTTTCAAGCAGCAGACCGATGGCACGCTCACCCTGGACGCCACCAAGTTCGACGCGGCCCAAAAAGCAAACCCCACCGCCGTGGAAGCCACGCTGGAGAAACTGAGCAGCTTGGTCGACAAGGTGGCCACCAAAGAACTGGCCGCCGGCAGCGCCGTAGCTGGCTCCATCGACGCGCTGAACCAGCGAGCCTCCCTGCTCAAAACCCAGAAGAATGCCATGGCCACGCTGATGCAACAGCTGGCAACGCAGTCCAGCAACAGCAGCTCGGGATTTGGGGGGTATGGGGTGTCGGCGTATCAGTCGAATACCTAGTTGGCGAGCGCAGCTTTAGACAAAATTGGCTTCTAGCCCCCAAGGAATATGCGCGAATAGCTTCTATTTTGATAGCAAATCGAGCGGAGAAGCATTCAAAACACACGTCTTGAGTGGAGCTATGGGCCAGCAACGGTCGAAGCCGAACTTTGCTTCCGGTGTAGCTCTTGTAGACTGCAATGCGGCGGAAGCCGACATCCAAGAAATGACCCGAACGGGGGATATTCAGAGTCCAACTGAGTGGTCAAAATCGAGAGTGAAGACTGCGGTGTTTGTCGCTATTTTTATGAGAGCAGCTCACGCAGACTGGATATGAAAAAATGCCATTTTTT